>CAZWZF010000018.1:0-90163 GCA_964638715.1 uncultured bacterium
CTGCAATAAATTTTGCTGTCGGCATTAATGACTTTTCTGTCTGATCTGCAAAAATCCCATAATTCCAAGTACAATGAAATGCTTGACTTAATAGCGGCGTTTTCGGTCCTCGAAAGTTGAATCTTTTCGCTATATAATTAATATAATCAACATAAGCGTCTTCAGCGGCAACATCACCAGTCAGTTGAATGAATATACCATCCAGAGAGACTTCACTGCCTGCCGGTATTTGGAAACCGCCGGTTTGTCCCGGGTCATGTAAAATGGCAAATACATCAAAAACACTTTCATTCACCATTGCCTGTTTGCGCATTTCAAAAGCTGTGTAATTTAATTCTTGCGATGCCGCGGCAAATACTATACCATTTTTACCACATTCATCTTTTATGTATAACGCAGGAAATGACTGATCCTGTCCCATACCTAATTGCACCGTTTCCACCGGCAACATGCGCACAAGCGGATATTCCATCTGACAGTGTGGATAACGTTCTGTCCGCACATTATCAGTATGACAATAGCGCAAATCCATTCCCAACCATCCACCTTTACCATGCAAAATTGACGCGTCTGCGGCAAACTGACCTGTTGCAGCACTATTAATCCATATCGGACGAGGTGATAAATTGCAAATTTTATGTGTGACTATAATAGCATCCAGATTATTAACGGGCATAATTACTGTATGGACAGTCAACCCACTACTAATAACTCCGGTTGCAACGAGACCACCATCTTTTTCAATAGCGTCTTGAAATTGAACATCATGAATTACATTATCTACATTAAGACGTAATCCCATGTTTTTAACACCAATATTCAATTTCTGATTCATAAAAGAAATGCCATGAACAGTAATATTGAATGATGCTTTTGAATCATTAATCATATTCTTTTCCTTTAATTTATAGGCTTATTCTGAAATATTCATTGCTTTTATTAAGTTTTTTTTCCATTAGAGTAAACGTTAATAAAGTGACATACTTACCCGGAACTATTTCCCACCCAGTGCGCTCGTTATTATAATCATCTTCTTTTTTCAATAATAACCATCAGGCCTTCCAACCAAATCGGCGCAATAAGGCACGGGCTTCGGTTTCGGTATTGGCGGTCGTCGTTATGCATACTCCATCCGCCCCGACCGCCTTGATAAGCGGTTCAATTTCATCGGAAGCGACACCGAAGGCATGGACACTTTTACCAGCGGCTTTAATGCGACGGTAGAGGTCGTACCACTCAGGTGCCCCACCCTGCGGCAGACCAGCTTGCGGAGTCCATTCAATTGCATCAATAGCCTCAATAGCCAATAGGCTATCGAGATGTTGCAACGCCGTGGTGCCGTCGAGGTGATAGTAAACATAGTCCAGTCTCTGGCACTGTTGCCGCAAACTGGGAACAACAAATTCATCAAACATGGCTGGACTGAGCATACAGGACATGTCGCACTGCATTTTAACAGTACGTCCCGGCGCCCAGACTCCAAAGATGCCAATACTACTGCCACCCCAGGAATCACGAAGCATCGGCCACCAGTCCTCATACATTTCTTGGAAAGCGACATTGGCTTCGTGTAATTTCTCATGGACCCAATCCGGCCGCTCGATAAAGTCAGTCAAGAAATCCTGGCCGCGCAGACCACTGAGGGCATCCGCGGCGCCTTCAATATCTGGATAGCATGCCACCCCACGTCCTTCAACACAACGCACCGCCTCAGTGATAGTCGCCCAATGCCGTCGCCACCATACTCCATCGCGATCTATGCGTAACGGTGGATGCGTGTCAGGGTCATGAATGACCGGATGCAGCCAGACCGTGCCGTTTTCGATGCGCGCTTCACCACCAAGCATGACGCCAAGACAGACCGGTCCGGAAATCCAAGTCGGCATTATCGGAAATGCAGCACCGCCATAAAATCCATTGGCTATATGATGCAACCCGCTTTGCGTCCAGAAGCCCGGATCCCACCACATAAATTCCATGCTCTTACCAGTCGAATCAGGTTTATGGCAAACCTCCCAAGGTTTGTCTTTCGGGGCAGTCACACAAAGAGCGAGTCCCTTGTGCTCCCACCAATCCTGCCAAGCCGCGCGTGCCGCTGACCAATCTGGCTTGTAGCCAAGTTCCGTTGGCATCATAGCATCACCACCTCTGCGTGCTGCTGGCCTGATCGAATTATGAGTTGCGCGTCACCATTGAGTTCACACCGGGTGCGCCCACGCCCCGTGGTCGCGTCCCACTCTACCGGGAGCAGTTGTCCATCCAGCGTGACCACCGGCGTCTCCGGCGCGAAGAAGGACAAGGGCGTATAGCCCTGACCCTTAAGTGCGACGCGTAACGTCTGCCCCTCTACCACGGCGGTCTGCACTGTGGCGTCCACCGCCAGGGTCAGTACCGGGTGCGCCGGTACGCCCGGGCCGTATTCTACCTCAATACGATGCGCACCTGGCGTGAAGACCGGGAACTTGGTGGTGCCGATAAGTGACTGACCGTCCACGAGCAGTCGCCGCGGCCAGCGACCTTGACCAACGGCACTGAACTGGATTGTAGCGTCCCGGAAACGGAATCCTTTCAGCATAATCGGTTCACCGAGACCACCGGGAATTAAACCCAGACCGCCAAGGTCAGCCCATAAACCGGCGGCACATTCTACCAGATTACGATACCAGGCACCCGCCCCAAAAACATGCCATGAACCAGATGTGTTCAGTGGTTTATGGAACGGCTTTCCTTCGAATGCCGCCGGTTGATATCCATAGTTCATCTCATATAAATAAAAGAGTTTTTCCAGGGCTGAGACGTTGCCGGTCGCGCGGAACAGTCGCGCCAGTTGCGTGTCGTTAGCGGAAAACCAGTTGTGCGGTTGTCGTGTCCATTCCTTCCATCCACGTTTCTCATTGCGGGTGATGATATGGATACCATCCTCGCGCAGAAATTCACGTTCACAAAATTCGGCACTCGCTGTCAGTTTATCACCATAAAGGTCTTCACCATAGGGGCTGTCCATGCCCGCCATCGCGGTTGACAGCGGGATGTCGCATATCAAATCGGGATCCATAGGATGCACGCCTTCGTTCCAGAAGCCGATCTGCTTGTTCCAGAAAACGTGTTGAAAATTGCTCCGGAGCCGCTGCGCCAGGTTGCGAACGCGCCTGGCTAACTCAGTGTCGCCCCAGGCCAATAGCAGCTTCTCGGCCGAACAATACGCGCCGTAGTCCCAGGCTGTGGGGTAGGCCAACCAGCCTTTCCATGTCCGACCGAACTCCTCCGGAAAATCTGTCGAGGCGGCAGCCACTTGCAACATACCAGTTGAATCCACCCTTTCGAGGATTGCCATGATTCCTTTTACGAAGACATTCCTCCAGGCGCGGGTGGCATCTATATTACCTGTCCATGCCAAATAATCATGAGCAAGCATATATTCCAGCCGGGTCGGCATACCGGCTGGCAGTTGATTATGACTGCGACAGTCGCGCATTAGTGAGTTGTCGTATTCATCGCAGTAACCGGTGCGAGCATAGAAATCAAGCAGCTCCTTCACGAATTCATGCCGACCCGATGCAAGAATAGCAAACGCCGGCCGGGCCATGTCCCATTCCCAGACCCAATGGTATTCGTTGTTGCCACGGAAAGCACCTGGATTATCAGCAATCCGCATGGCTTCGAGCATCAATGGCTGGACTCTGAAGAACTTCTTTAAGGCCATGTGCCGACCAAAGTCCAAGTGCGGAGTCTCCGCCGCCGCAGTGGCGAAGCGCCCCTGCTGCCGACATGCCAGTGCTTGCGGGACAGTCGTCAAATCCACCACCATTTGACGTGCTTCAGTCTCGCTACTGCCCAGTCCTATCACTAATGCAACATCTGACGCCGCAACCGCGGTAAACCTAAATTCAACCCCATCATCGGTCACAATGAATGGTGTGTTTGCCCCGACGCAGAAATGCAACTCTGATCTCCGTGGCGGCTCCGGGGCAACTTCCTTGCCAGCAATGCCAGCAAAGGTAGAATTATCGCGGAACGTCCATGATTCACGTCGAACCGCATGCCAGACCATCTCCTCACCCGGCACGCGAGATGAGGCTAATGCTTCGGGAAACTCCCACGTGGTGTGATCGAGTTGCCGACCGTCTTTGCAGACGTCGTGATCAACAAACATCGCACGCGGAATCGTCAGCGTGACTGACTCGCGCGCGTTTTGCACGACCCATTGCAACCCACCCTGGACAATACCGAAGCGGCTGTTAATCGTACCGGTCGGGCGTTCTTCACGATTGGTATAACTAAACGGCCAAACCTCGATCCAATCGATCCGATGCGGTGAGCCATCTACCTCCAGTGTAGCCGGTCTCGGTTCAACGGGTTGGCCCAGTCCGGCCTGACTGTTGCTGACAACACCCGGCATGCGGAGCACATGGTTGAGTCCTTTCCATGAATCCGGCGAGTAATGTACCAACAGCGAAAATCCTTCCGGTTCGTGTTGGAGCCGGAAACTGGTGCGACCGTCGCAAAAAACAAGTTGCCGGGCGGTCAGACCGCGGCTGGCAGTGAGATGGGGTAAGGGTTCTAAATTGTTCATGACAGAATCTCCTGCGGGGCGAAGGCCGGCATGGGCATGTCGGCGTCGTCTACCGCATTGCAGTTGGGGTTCGAGCCCAATCCGTAACCGATGCGAACAGTCGCGTCGGGCGGTTGATTGAGCAGAATATGGATATTGCTCGGGTCGATGGGATTCGGGGCGGCGTTAATAATGAACACAGTCGGATGAGGTGAACCGTCTGGTAAGTGGACGGTAAAACCGCTGATGTGTTGCCGGACCGGCCAATGGCTGGTGACGCCGCGACACACCACGCGCACACAACCCAAACCTCGGTCAACAGGAACTTGCTCAAGCCGATTCAGGTCTGGCGCTGGCAACCCGCACGCCAATCGCGCGAGGCGTTGTCCCACGCGCACAAGACTCGGGGTGTCAAGATGTATAATGTCGGCCAACCCCAGATCGACGGCGCTGGTTACGGCGGTATGTGGTATGCGGGTCGGTAGCACGCGCAACGTTTCGCGCACAATGTTCCAACCGCACGCTTCCTCCTCGCTGACGGGCAGCGCGTATCGGCCAAGCTGCACTAACAACACCGGCAAGTCGGGGCACTGCAAGTCGGCGCGCAGTCCGGCAATCCAGTGCTCCAAGCGAATGCCGTAGGACGCTGCGCTATCGCGCGACCGGGAGTCGCTTTCACCCTGATACCAAAGCACACCGGCCAATACGCTACCAGCGAGGTGGCTGTTGCTTAGGAGGCGATCATACAGCGTACCGGGGTCACGATCCGACCATTGTGCCAGTGACGTTCCGCCCATGGCGCATGGAATCAGTCCAATCTGGTCACCCGTGGCTTCGGCCAGTGCCACACCAAACGCAAGCCCCGGTCCCACACCCGTACCGTGCAGAGGTTCCGCGGCCTGCACCCATCCCTCGCCCGTTAAGCACATGACCCGCTCATCCGGTGCCGGCGCGCCGGTCAACGCGCCGCAACCGGCCATGTTCGACTGACCGGCTAACACCCAGATCTTCGGCTGATTACACATGGTCTTTTGCTTCATGGCAAAGCTCCTTACAATGCCGTGGGCGACGCTGGTAACGATGATGAGTTAAGATTGATACATCTGCACTCGATCACCAGTTCTGATGTCTTTTCCAACATACACCGGGTGCGCCCACGCCCAGTGGCAGCGTCCCATTCGACCAGAAGCAGTTGTCCATCCAGAGTAACCACCGGCGTATCCGGTGCAAAGAAGGAGATTGGCGTATAACCTGTGCCATATAGCGTTGCGTGCAACACCGATCCAACTACTGTAGCCCGAACTTCCGCGTTGACGGCTTGCGTCAGCACCGGATGAATCGGCGTACCGATTCCATACGTCACTTCAATATGATGTACACCGACCGATAACGGAGGTAACTTGGTTGAGCCGACAAGAGGCTGACCATCCACCAGCAGTTGACGCGGCCAGAGACCGTGTCCATGACTCGTAAAGTTGATAGTTCCGCCTCGATAGCTTAATCCCTTGATACATATAGGTTCACTTAGACCACCTGGTGTCAGCACCAATCCTCCCAAATCAGCCGATAAACCTGCTGCACATTCAATTAAATTGCGATACCAGGCACCACATCCCATTGCATACCATGAACAGGATCCATTTAATGGCCGCAACAATGGTTTACCTTCAAAAACAAAAGGAGAATGTCCAAAATTAAGTTCATACATATAGAACAGGCGTTCTAACGAACGTATATCACCTGTGGCTCTTAACAATTTTGCTACCTGAGTATCATTGCCGGCATACCAATTTTGTCCTTGTCGTGTCCACTCCTTCCAACCTCGCTTTTCTCCTCGTGCTGTAATCCATATACCATCTTCGCGAAGGAAATTTTCCGATGTAAACTTGGCACTTACGCTTAATCGCTCACCATATAGATCCTCACCATAAGGACTATCCATGCCTGCAATTGCAGTAGATAATGGTATATCACAAATAAGATCAGGATCCTTCGGGTTCACACCTTCATTCCAAAATCCGACTGATTCATTCCAAAAGATACGTGCAAAATTCACTCTTATTCGTTCTGCAACAGCACCAATACCATTAGCCAATTCAAACTCATCAATTAACTGCAACAGTTTTTCTGCGGCTCTTAATCCACCATAATGCCATGAAGTTGAATAAGCCAACCAGCCGGGCCAGGTTCGACCAAATTCTTCTGGAAAATCTGTGCTTGCTGCCGGTGCAGAAAACATACCAGTAATAGGGTCAGCAGTATCAATGATTCTTTTTGCAGATTCAATCAGCCAATCACGCAAACCGGAAAGTATAGAGTCATCACCAGACCAGGCTATATAATCATGAGCAAGCATATATTCAAGTCCATCAACCCCACCTTCACTTCCACTTACCCGTAAATCTCGTGTTAATGAATTATCATATTGATTAATTAGTGAACCATCCGAATTGAGTGGTGAAACGCGGAAATTTAATAAATTTCTTATACAGTCATGGCGTCCTGATAACAATACTCCGAAAGCAGGTCGCGTCATATCCCAACCCCATACACCGCCGTATTCATTCTTTGCCCGAGACGCACCGGGAGTATCTGTAATACGCATACTCTCGATATATAATGGTTGCTGCTGGGCAAAGCGTTTCAGCGAGTTATGACGTCCAAAATTAATATCCGGCAAATCTTCTGCTATTGCCTTATAACGCGCTACCTGTCGCTGCCAAATTTCTTCTGGTTCATTCATGGCTTGTGTTGCTTTTTTATCAGCAGTTTCCATATCACTGGCAATCCCAATAGCTAACGTAACTTGTCCTTTTTCATCTGGTATCAGCTGAAAACGAAATAAATCTTCGCTACTATCAACTGACATTTCGTTGTTGGCTCGAATTACTAAATATAATTTGGAAGAACGCTGTTCCGGACTTATTGAACGGCCAGCAATTCCAGAATAAGTAGAACTGTCGCGAAATAGCCATTTCTCGTCACGAATGGCCGACCATGATTCAATATCACCCGTAAAATTCCAATTCGAAACTTCAAGCGCGTCACCCAATTTATCACGTTTGTCCATTTCAATAAACATAGCTCGAGGAATTGTAAAGATAGCTTTTTTTTGTACACCTGCGAATAGCCATTGTATTACACCCTCTTCAACAACTACACGACTTTTTAATACATCGGCAGGACGATTTTCACAATTCACACATCCAAATGGATAAGATTCTACCCATTCAAACAAATGAGGCAAGCCATCTATATCCCATGTCATCACTAATCCATTTTCACTCCGCAATACATTAATCGACAATTCATATTGCGAATCAGGTGCGTTATGCGATATCATGTTAAATCCGGCAGGTTCATTACATGCACGCAATATAGTTCGGCTATCTGCAAAAATAACTTCACGCGCTGTCAACCCATGTCCGCTGCGCAGTCCCATCAAGTTTTTTGAATTATTAAGCATAATGTTCCTTTCTTTTAATTATTAAAACTTATAATATTATTCATTCTTTATTGAAATTATTGCCACATCATCGATATCAAGTGAAGTAAAGTGACCACCATGAACTGTTGATATCCTTAATTGTGGAGTTACAACAGCATCACTTTCCGCATCAAGATAAACCTTGTCATCAATAGACAAGATATGATGAGAACCAATAACTTTAAATGTAAATTTATGCCATTCTATATCAGGAGTTCCAAGAAGCTGGTTTCCAAAAATAGCATCATTTCCCGTTCTTCCGCCAGTAATATATCTGGTGTTATATTTCCAAAATCCACCTGATTCTATCCCTTTTTCCTCTATTGGATTAAAAGGCAGAAGATTCATAGCCCAGGTAGATTCACCTTGAAGTGTATTAACATCAATTGATATTGCATAATTTACTTTTTTCGCAGGTTTTCGCGGTACAGTTATCATATCTGGATCATCTTCTGGTTCATCCGCTATTTTTTTACCTGAATCATCAGCACCAATGGTACCATTAGCATAACTAATAAAAATCATCCCACGCTCATTTGCTGTTACTGGCAGTTTTGATAAACGCATTCGAAATGACAATTCAAAAGAGTTCGCTTTAGCCAACATGTCAGATCGAATACCTCCAACCGGACATGGACCGCCAGGTTCTCGTGAAGGCAGGATCGTCATAACATGATTTTCATTATTAACTGTATCTTTTGTCAGAGTAAAATATTTTGGAAGTCCTCCCCACATTGCATTCAAACCCATTTCAAAATCATCCGAGAATATAGTACCAACCTGACTTGCCACCGGAAGTTCATCTCTTGAATTGCCAGCCAGCATCACACGGGTGCCAAAATCTTCCGGTATAGTTAACTCGCCATTGCCATCTACATCCAGTTCTACTATTTCACGGGTATCAATATCTACAAGATATCGAACACCAGGGAATTTAATTTTTGTCTTTACTGATTCTTCAGAATAACTTTGCAACACTATGGCACCTATCGGTTTTTTATCACGTTGCATCGCCAACCATTTAACACGAGAATCATTTACAGTAACCGGTACTTTTTCTTCCCAATAATTCATTATCCTTACATCTGATTTCCCATATCCAAAATCACGCAAAATTTGTTCCTGACGACAAGGATTATCAGGATTGTCACGACGTATTTCATGCACCATCCTCATTCCCCATTCACGCCGTGCCAATGCTGGCGTAATAGGTGTTTTTTTCAAAACCGGACCTGTAGCGTGATAATCGAACGCCCCTATAGGATGAAAAGCGTTTCCCTGCGTGCCAGTCTGTCTTCCTGTCATTTCAGTAAGCAGAACTTCCGGTGGAAATACAGCAGGATTACGTCCTGTCGCATTATCAAGCCATGCCCATTCATTATCCATTGTTGAAGTCGCCCAGGTGCTGGTTGGTAAAATCAGAGCATTAGTCATGTGTTGAATATATTTCAATTTAAACTCCGGGTTTTTCTCGTTTAAATCATTTAGAATATTCCAAATTCGTCGATAATACGCCCTTTGTTCCCATATTGTGCAAGCAGGTTGAACTTTACCATCATCAGTAGTATATGCGTCATTCACTAACATATTGAATGAAGTCTTCAGATATGTATTGTCAAAATAAAGGCTAAAGCCGCGTTTCATGAACTCATTTGCATAATAAGCACAAAAATCAAGATAACTACGACTGAAAGTCATCGAATTACTGCACCATTCATCTTTAAAATAGTTATATTCTTCATGAATTGGATTAGTCCAGTGTTCTTCAAAATAAAGCGACATACCTGTACGCGAACCCATTAAGTTCCATCTTTTCATCCAATCATCTTGGGTATATGGTGCCGGCCAAACATCTTTGGCTAACAAATCATCCGCTTTCTTCTTAAATAAACTGTAGTCTGGCTCTTTCTTTTTCTTTTCAGCAAGCCATTTATCTACCAAAGAAAAATCATTATCAATAGGATATTTATCAGAACAATAACGAGCACCTAATGGAGACATCGGTCCCCATGGAGCATCACCCTGATAGTCAACGGTACGCCAGTTTTTCAACATCGGACGGGTAGGACTGGCCTGCATACCAAATACAATGTGACTTGGAGATGTAACAGTAGTAGGTTTATTTATTAAATAAATCCGAAGCACAACTTTATTACCGTCACGGATTATTTCCTGAGCTGGTTTGGCATAGTTCTGAATCCATCCTTTATCATTAGCGGCAAACCAGGCCAGACCGCGTTCCTGAGCACCAAGCCATATATATGGTACAAAGTAATTCACTGTTGGATTCCTCCATGGACGCGTATCAGCAGCATTCCAGATAACCACATTATCCTTACCTTCTGTACCTTTTTCTACTGACCATGCCGGTGGTACCCAGGCATTCTGAAACGGACCCCAGACAATCTTACCGCCACGCGGAGTAGCTCCTGAATAATCGCGCCGCATTCCTTCAAAATCAGAATTATGAAATAGAGGCACCTCACTATCTTTCAGAGATATCTCCAGCCAAAGATTTTTTACTTCTTCCGTCTTCTCCCCAGGTAGCAGATCCATCTCAATCTTCGAACACCCATCAAACTCTGTTGTATTTCGCGTAAAAACTTTCAATACTTCAGTACTTGCTTCTGCCTGATAAACAGCCACCTGCGGTTTACTTTCGATAAACTTATGCTCACCGAATTTCCATGCCTGTATACCCTTTGATGTCTCAAGTTTTAAAGTTATCGGTTCAGCCAGGATATTGCGATTAATTGTCTGTATTTCATCAAAAAGTCCGAAACTGTTCATCTTATATAATCGTTGAGACAGATACAGATCATTTTCTTTCGTTGATAATGGTTCAAAAGGTGGATATATCTTATCTGTAATACCCAAGGTATTTCCTTCCCATGGAAATCGCTTTCGTGAAAATTTCAGTGGTGCAGTCACTAATTTTTCGTTAAGTCGAATCTGCACATTATAATCACCGTCTTCCAGTACCGGCAATTTACAATCAAGTGCACCAATGCCTTTTTCATTAAAAACGATCTTACTATCCGACAATAGAATATTCTGTCTTCCCGAAACAGTTACAACAGCGGATGAAATCCCTTTAATATCAACTTGACGAGGATATTTAGATAGTATACCGGAAACTAATAATCTGTTATAAGAAGGATAATATGCTATAGTGAAACAATTTGCCAGCATTTCCTCGCTTAGCAATGATGCTTTTCCACATGCGATAACTTCAATTCTTCGCGCATTTTTTTCGTCTGGCAATTTGATATCATCAAATATCTCTTTTCCTTTGACTGCAACTTCAGGATAATTAAAATTATCATTAAAAATAACTGCACCATCATTTCTAATGATATCCAAATTATCAGTTTCAACTTTATTTTGTTGGTTAATACATAATACACCCTGATTTCGTATTACAATTTTATTAAATTTAAATAAACCTTCGTCAATATCTGAAATAGCTGTATTTGCCTCTAATATTGAACGCGGTTGTCTACCTGCATTATCAACAATCAGCGTCCCTTTTCCATCATGATGCAAATATACTGTTCCAGCGCCAGCAGGTGAACTGAACCTTCCTGTCCCTCCATACGCCTGGAGCAAAACACCACCTGTATCTGCCGTCTTTGTCAGTATTACTGCAACTCGACCGCCGCCGCCTGGTCCGCGTCCCCACCCATATCCAGGGCCATTACTGCCATTAGCACGAATAATGCCAATGCCTTCAAGGGTTCCGCTTGTTATAAATATTGAACCACCACTGGCTCCGGTATCACCGGATTTGCCATTAGCAGTAATTGTTCCTTTCAAAATTATTTTTCCTGCAACGGTCAATGTTATAGCTCCACCTCCTGCTGATATATCGCCACACCAGTTTTCAATGGGTGAATTTCCCCGCACATCAGGGACATTAATTTGTCTTAAATTAACACGCGGTGATCCGCTGCCAAGACTTATTGGCACAGTAATTGACCCGTATGTCTTACCACCTTTCATAACTTTATCATCATCACCGATATACCCACCACGACCACCATAACCACCTCCGGCTGATGATATCGGTTGATTAATATTAAATACTTCCGGCTGTTTTGGCGTCCCTGGTCCAATTTGAAATCCTTGTCCATCCGCAGATATAATTCCATTTATAACCATATCCTTACCAACAATAATCATACGTCCTCGTCCATCATCATCCGTAGCGGAACGGGGACATAGCAACACTCGCTCACTGGCGATACTCAATGTACCTTTTACTATTAGTTTTGCCGGTGTATCCTCTGCCATTATTTCTACATCTTCATCGTTGTCAGTGGGAAGCGTGTTGCTGATATCACGTAATAAACGCTCATCTTTTATTTCTGATTCAATAGTAGCTTTCAGAAAAGTCCACGCTGGAGTTCCACCGCCATCTATCGTCAAATCGCCATTTACAACTAAATCCCGTTCCTGAGTAATAGTGCCGGTATAGCTTGATTTAATAACTATCCCGGCAATAACACCTGCAAAATCAGCATCTACAAATGAATCACCACCTTCAGTTATAATTACATTATCTTCTGCACCAGGTATTTTTCCTGCTTTCCAATTTGCATGGTCTGACCATTTGCCAGATTTTTCAGCTAACCATATACAGTCGGCTGACCATACTGCAATCGTGCCGAATATAACTATAATTATCATATAAAGATGTTTCATATTCATATAAATCCCTTACTGATTTTAAAATTATATTATTCCGGGGTTGCTAAAATCTCCGGAATAATATATTTACATCATCAATATTTATCTATGCTGATAAGTCGAGATTGACCAGCATTTAATTGACCGACTACTTTTCCTTTATATCCATCATAAAAAAGTGTGCTGGTATTATTATCAGTAATTGATGGTACATTTCTTACTAAACCACCATCTAACCCACTAATACTGGTAAAATCATTCCAGAGTTTATCCGAGTTCACTTTCAATTTTAGTGAATCAATATTGATATCAATATCAGCTATTTTTGCGGTAGCATTTGTATTTGAAATCAACAACATTAAACTGCCTTCTTTGTACCAACTTCGCAAAGTTATCCCTGCCGAAGTGGTCTTTACTGAATTATCTGTAGTAATCTCTTTTGCAGTATTAACACCCCAATTCAAAGCAGCAGTGCGATATTTTGCAAGATCAGTCTGCCAGGTTTTATCAATAATTTGCTGTTCATCCCAATAAATTACTATATAATATTGATCATGATAATTAATATTAAAACCAGTTATCGCACCAGTGTTTAAGTCCAGCTTAGCTTCTACAGCTGGTCGATACTTCTGTGTTTTTGTTTTATCCCACTGATATGGTACACCAGGCATATCCTGGAACCATTTTAAATGATCAACATACCTGCCAAACTCAATATATTCTGCTTTTGAGTCAAACATGCTTACACGCACCTGATCTGGACTATAATTTTGTGGAATACCAATACTCTTCAAATCAACAATCATTTCTAAAGGCCGTGACTTCTCAAAACCTTTTTTATCCAGTCCGTAGTTCATAACACCAAGAATAGCAGACCCGGGACGTTTCCATATGGAGCAAATTAGACCATCACCTATTTTACGAACCTGCTGACGGTTTCTCCAATATGGAATAAATGTAATATCGTTGCGTTCAATACCCCAATGCCGCCACTCGTCACGGTCGAAGATGCTGCCATGGCCTCCACCCATACCGGCATCATGCATACCAGCCCAATCGGGATTCATAAAACCGAGGTGGTTGATGTTGCATCCGAATGTTTCAGGGTTTGAAAGTGCAATCATACGCGCCGACGGATAAACGTCGATTGGGTCTTCCATGGGAAACTCGCTATCGAGGATTGCATCGCTGAAAGGCAGTGCAATAAGCGGAATCGTCTGAGTAGCATGACCAGATATTCCAGCCGGGTACAAACCATTTTCCTGCATCATGGCATTAGCACGCATATACCACTTTCGCAGCGTCCAGTCAGTACCGCTTGGTTGAATACGTCCATCCGGCAAGATGTATCCCATACCAGCAACAATCTCGTGGCTGACACGACCGCACATTGAAATATCATAATAGAAGTGCCGGCAACCACCTTCTTTCACCTGCCGGTCCTGCAGCCACATCATATAATCAGTATAACTATCATTTAAAGTTTCACCAGAATCAGCAGTTTCCCAATCTGCGGAGAAGTAATTATAGATGTCGTTTTCAACTGTTTTGCGCATATAACCACGCAGGGCAATTTGATTAGTCAAATAAGTAGACATACGTGGTGAAGGATCATAAATACCACTCTTAGCACGATTTTCAGCTTCTGTTTTACAATAAGCATAATATTCTGCCCATCTATCACGTTTAACAAATGGCGGACTTAAAATTGAAAAGAAGTCTTCACCTGTGTCCCAGTTGACTTTATACTTGCCACCGCTGAAACCATTCGCGGCACTGCGCTGATTAACGCGCCACCCCTTGGTCAACGTTTTGAAAGGGGAGGCGTTGTAGCTGAATTTGATGGTGCGTGCGGTTGTCAGTTCAAATGGCGCTTCACCTGGTACTGTGCCAATTATCTGATTTCGTACAATTGTGGTTGAACCATCGCGAACAATAGTATGAGCACCTATACGATCATTTGGCACCCATCCTTCGTCGCTGGTTCCATACCACAAGAATCCACGTTTTTCTGTACCAATCCAAAGATTCTGATAAAAATTACCCAATGTCATGCCGCTGCCAGCCTGCCCGATGTGTTTCAGGCTTGACCATACTTCACCTTGTCCAGCTGGTACTGCATCAATAAAGCGTGCAGAATAATTCCCACCCACTCCCATTACTGCCATGTGGTTATTCCATGAATCATCAACAGGCCATTCAATTCGCATATCCTGAATTTTAACAGGCTTGGCATTTGGTGCAAAAGTTAATTCAAGGCTTACTAAACCATCCTGTTCCATCATACCTTTTGTGGTAAATTTCACACCTGCAATCTCCGAAGGTGAACCTTCAAAAGAGTAACGCCAATCTTTTATATCAGTAAAAGTAAGACTCGGTTTTGTTGGTACCACATATTCGTGGTTATCTACAACCAAAACAATCCGTGCTGGCGCGGTCAATACCGGACCATCATTTGCAATAATTTGTTTCGGCATACCGAGAGAATCAAATTCAAAAGTTCTCCGCACACAGGAAACAGCGGTTTTGCTATCTTTACCTTTTACAGCTTTTAATGCTTCAAAAGGTTTAAGCACCTTTTCAGGATTACCAATATTCTTTCCCCACCATTCCGGATATTCTTTAGCTTCATCCTTTTTCGAAATATCTGCAGTTCTGGTTACCAGTGCCTTGCCATCTTTATCGACAAGAGATACTTCAACAACATACTTGCCTGCTTTCAATATAGGCAACTGAATCAGATCCTGATATTTCCAGTAGATAAACTTATTAATATTACCTTTTGCTATAACAGTATCACCCTGTTTCACACTCCATGCAGCACCAGAGGCTGTAGTTCCTGCTGGCAACTGTGCATCCAACGTATCAGCCTCTATCCATATTTTATGGGAAACAGGATTATATTTGGTCGCCATATTGAATATCGACGGTTTATTCGTGTATTGCAGTATTTTTTTCTCGGTATCTTTATTAAATGTCAGGTTATATTTATATACCGGTGCGGAATCAGGCTGTCCGACAAGTGTAACCAGCCAATGAAAAGCACCTTGCATGACATTTCCTTTTTTATCCGGAACTTCACCATAAATAAAACCCGGAAATGCCTGGTCTGCCATGAATATAACAAATCCCTTTGCCGGAATTTCAAAATCCTGATCAATTGCGACTCCCACTTTTGGTGTAATATCTGCGTTGCCACGCAATTTCTCATTAGCAACTGTTAACACAGATTTTACTTTAACAGGTTTATTACCTGGATTAAATATTGTCGATACCAACTGTATTTTTTCATCATATAATCCATCCAGTTTCTCCACCTGTACATATGGTTGGTCATAAGTAAATAGGCCACGCGGGTAACCATCATGCACTAAATAACCAGTAGCACTTGGAACATGCAGCCATTGCCATCCAGGATTTTTACCATCATGCGCCAAAAGAATTTTTATCAAATCCCCTGCCTTATTTTGCACAGGCATCTCCAAATCGGCTTGATCAAGGGATAATTCAATATCAAACCATTTACAAGGAACACCTTCATATTCTCCATCAGATATACGGGTTTCCATATCTATCTCTGGGCGCCAGTTATACAAGTATTGACCAATAGATGGATACATCTTCAAATACTCACCGCTTTTAACCGCGTTGATGATAAACTTAAAGAAACTCGGTGCTTCACCCGACGCTTGGTTTCGGCCTTCCATTGACAAACCAAATTCAAATGCATCATCAAATACCGTTCCAGTTGTGAACTTTTCACGTTTACTTTTTTGTAGAATATGATCTTTCAATACATGTGCACGACCAGCTATATAAATATGGGTATCATCCCAGCTAACCCAGAATCTGTGTGGGCGTCCGCCGTAATTATTAGTATGGGCGTAACTCATTCCCATAATACTCACGGCATCTTTCCATTCAGCAGCATCTATCGTACCGTCAATTTTAGGCGGTGTCTGCATTTTAGGAATATTAAAACATGGTACCTGATTTTCAGGAAACATATAACCCGAAGCAGCAAATGATGACTGAGCCATCATCAAAAAAATTACCATCATCGCCATTAATAAGGCGCGTGGATTTTGCAACATTAACATTAACGTTATCTCCTCTATTAAAAATAGATTCTGGCGGTCTCGATGAGTCACTATTCTTCCGCTCCCACCGCAATAGCGCGGAACTCGTGTTTCTTGGATTTTAACATGGCGAAACTTTCTATCGACAAACCACAGCGTGGTCAGGGCCACCCCGTCCCAACCCCAGGATATCGTGCCGCAACCTTAAATAGGTCAAGTAGTTTTCGAAGCTGACATCGCTTGGGCAGCAATGGTCCAAGGTTGGGATGTAGCCGCCGCGCTCCATTGCCGGTCGCACACGCGCGAGTTCGGCCGCGATCGCCCCATCTCCGCCGGTCAGCCGGTGCTTATGAATGCCACCTAACCAACAAGTCTGACCGTAGTAGCGCTCCTGCAGGCTGTTTATGTCCATGCCGGCCTGCACTTCGAGTGGCCAGAATAGATTCACCCCAGCTTCGAGCCAAAGTGGCAGTAGTGCCTCAATGTTGCCGTCAGAGTCGACGGAGACCTGGGTGTAGCTATAACTCCGTGCGAGCTCGACGATCCGGCGGTAGCGCGGCAAGGCGAATTCGCGGAAGATGGTCGGACTGACAATCGGACCGTTCTTAAAACAGATATCCTCCCAGAAGTGGACACAGTCCAGCTGCACGCCTTGCTCACCGAAGTAGCGAATCTGGGCCTCGGCGAACCGGCATTGGGTCTCGAGCATCTCCTCGAACCACGCGGGATCGTCGTATGGCAGCATGGCGAAAGCCTCAAACCCCAGCCAATTACGCGGCGTGCCCAGGATCGAGCCCGCACTCAGGCGCACCGGCACCTCAGCTGTGCGTGCGCGTTCAAGCACCGAGACAACTGCCGGATCGTCCGACGACGGCAATGGCCCATCTACGTCCAGCCAATCCCGCAGCCGCTCCCATTCGGCGCGGCAGGTCACGGCAGGGCGGAGCTCTTGCGGTATGCTCTTATGCCAACCCTTGTTGTCCCGGATTACCGAGCCGTCGGTCTGACGCTTGGTGACGATGGTCTCGGTCTCCTCCAGAATCTCCTCCAGGAAAAGCGGCGGCTTGCTGACCCCAACGTTCACACAGCAATAATACCGGTCGAGGCCGAAAACGTCGCACCACTCGTCGAAACGCCGTGGGTCGAGTGTCGGGTTCAATCCTTCACTCAGCCAGCGTTCGTAGGCGGACATCAGCGGTCCATTGTCCATGTTTGGCGGGCAAACGCCGGGTTCGCGCCGGCAAAAGGCGCGGTACTGTTCACGTTGTGTCACGGCTTATTCCTCCGCACCGATGGCGATCGCCCGGAACTCGTGCTTCTTGATCACCAACGGCTCGCTCAGGATGAAGGCCTTGATTTTGTTCAACTCGCTCGCGGCGGCGAATGGCACCGGCGCGCCGGTCTCGGCGTCGAAGGCCACCCGGCAATTGTTGTTGCGACCGATCAGGTCCGAAGAGAACGTGACGCCGGTCAGCGTCTTGTCTTCCTTACCTGCATTCACGAACCAGAGCACGGCAGTCTTGCGCCGGGAATTGTAATAGACCGAGCACTTTACGTCCGGATCCTTGGTGTCTACCAGGGTCGCCGGCGTGTCCCAGTAGCCGCGGAACAGACAGGCCTTGCCGTCCTCGAAGTTGACGTGGAAATTCAGCCAGCGCCCGAGTTGGGTGTCGTGCAGGGTCTGATTGTCCGGCAAGGGGAAGTTCTGGACATCGTGCGCCATCAGCATGGTGGTGATGCTACGCAACACGTGGGCGTAAGCAGGGTGGTCCTTGGGCGTAGGATTGTTAATCCAGGGCTTGGCCACCAGTTGCATAGTCTTTGTGCAAGCCATGGCGCGGAAGGTGTCGAGTGACATGTGCTCGAACATGTCCCTACCCTCGCCGTTTATATACCAGTCATTCTCCACCAACCAGATGACGTCAGAGAACGAAAAATCCTCGTGCATGTTGGTGATCCAACAGGGACGACGCATAAGTTGCCAATTGACCGTGGTCAGCCGCTTCATCTGTTCCCGACGGGAAAGCTGGTTGAAGACGCTGTCCATCTTACCGGTCTCCGGGTCGTATTGCTTGATCAGGCCGATGGAACTGTTGTCGAACCAGGTACCGTTTACCCCTTTTTCGATGAGCTTTTTATGATACCAAACGAAGCAGTCGATATAACTCGGGGTGAACTGGGTACCTACCACGGTACACTTACGGTCGGTGTCGAAGAGCACCGAACCCGAGTAGTTTGGCTTACCCACATCACCACGCTCAACATTTCCCTTCCAATTGGTACGACCAAGCCATTCGCCGCCGAAGGTGTCGAACTCGGCCATTCCGGCACCGGTGAGCTGAGTGGATCCATAGAGCACAATCGGACGATTATTGAAAGCGGCTCCACGTCCCATAGCAACTCCCCAGCCACGCTTACTGAACCATTCGCGCGCGAAATCGGTCTGTGGGCCATAGAGCAGGCGTTTGCGTTCCATCTCGTAGGCCTCATCGTTGGGCAGGGCATAGCCGTCCACAGAGTCGCCGTAGTAGCGGTAACCGCAGGTGTCGTGACTCATTTTCCAGTTGCGATAGTCTTCAGGAAGCGGCTTAACCGGAGCTGCGAGCAAGGCGAAGCGAATCTTACGCGGCGTGTCAATGGTAGCGTCCCCGGCGATTATCCGCACCCTCAGCGTCGGGGCGCCAGTTTTGGCGTCGCGCTCGATACGTAAGGCGGCGTCGCCGTCGGCCAGTTGCCAGCCTTTATCACTCCAGGCATAGAACCACAGACCGCGTGATCCAGTTCCGACGAACATCACCGGGGCAAAACTTTTCCAGTCCTTGGTCGGGATCAGGCTATCCTTGAAGGACGCCAGCGAGGTGGACGCCCATACCGTGCCAGTACCCGCCGGGATACTGCCATAGTAACTGCCGACTGAAGAATCATCGTTGCGGTGCACGTATAACGTATCGAACTCGGCGGGCAGGTCGAGGACGAGGTCGAGATTGTGAATGGTGGCAGACATGTTACCTGCACCCTGAGCTTTAGCTCCTGATACATCCATGGTGACGTCATACCAGCCATCATACTCCATCGTGGCGGTGGTGTTGATGACAACGTCGCCGAATTTTTGGCTGCCCTTGACGATGCTCTCATAGCCGGCGGCCTTGACCACCAGAACCGGCTTGGCAGTTGAATCAGTGGGAGCTGCAGCCCCGTTCACTTCGAACCGGACTGGGGTGCGAAGCAAGTTGACTTGCCAGGCGTGCTTAATATTTGCAGGCAACCCATTGCCACCAATAGTGTACTGGCGGTTCCAGACGTTCAATGTCGGCGCACCGCTCGCTTTGTTCGTAACGACCGTGATCGGCTCATAGGGCGGCACGACTTCGTCGCTGATGCCAAGGCGCTCCTTCTCCCAGGGGAATACTTTACGCACGAAAGCAATTTCTTTCTTCTCGATCTTCTTCTTACCTGCGAACAGAGTAAAGCGCGCCGTGTAGTCACCTTCCGGGAGTGCCGGAGTTTTTAGCAGAGCAAAGCCGGTCTTGGCGGTAATTGCGAAGTAGTCTTTAGCAATGGTCTTGCCTTTGGCGTTCAGGATTTCCACCTCGCAGCGATCAGCACTCAATACCTTCTCACTGACCCCAAAAAAATCAAGGTCGGCACTGCACTCCGCCACGCCATCCCCTGGACGATAGGCAAAACCGTAATCCCAGTCGCCGGATTGCGGGCGACCCTTGAGCCAGGCGTCGAGGATGTTCTTGCGATAGGCCTCGGTCAACCGCGCCAACGGCATCTTGTTGTAGTAAAGAACAGTTTCTCCCTCTTTGACTTCCAGAAGGACAGTATTGCCGGTTTCATCAATCGGCACGCCGGTCTTGGCCAGGCGCAAGATGGCTTTCCCATTAGCGGCCAGTTCGGCGCTTGCCTTCTCATCACAAATTGTCTGACCGGCTTTATTCTCTATCTTCAGCGAGGCGGTGATTGCGTGCGCCTTGCCGGTGCTGTCGGCCAGATTGAACACGATGTCAGGATTACCATCCATGATATTGCCAATATTTGCGAGTTGCACTGCCGGCGCAGCAGGATCGAAAGTGACTTCCGGCATGGTGTCCCAACCCATCCAGTATCCCGGACCCCAGGTCAGGAAATACACACCATTGCACCAGTCGGCACGGCATAGCCACATCACCAGCGACCGGCCGTCAAGTTTGTCGAGTTTCATCTGCGCCAGTTCAACGGATATTTCCATATCCCAATAGGTGGGGGTAACTGTGCACTTAGTTTGGCCACCAGTGCTCCACAGTTCTTCAGAGCCGACCGTACCGTTGTTCAGCCACTGATCGGTCATCGCTCCGCGCGGATTCACCAGCATCTTATAGAAACCAAAGCCGGGCGTATTGGCCTGGGCGCGCGTATTCTTGTTTATCTGGAACTCAATGTGGTCTTCACTCAACACACCCCAAAGGTAATCATTGGTTTTGCAACGCGCCTGCGGGTAGGTACCCTCCTTGTGCGGAGAATGCATGGCCAGGTACAGGTACTTGTCGTCATACGCCATGTAGAAGGTGACCTGCTGGATCGGCGGCGCGATGGTCGGCGTGGCGCCGCCGGCGGGGCAGGCGCTCACCATAGCGGAGATACCGGCCGCACCTTGCCATTCACCGGGAGATAGCTTGCCGTCGATGGTCGGCGCCGTTCGTAACTTCGGGCAGCGCAACAACGGGATATCCGTTGGATTCGCCGGTGCGGCCATAACCGTCACGGCACCGATCAATACCAGGAGCAATGCCCCCATGAAACGCATTCTGTGAAGTAACATCAACATGAATGTAATCCCCTTTTTATATTAGACTTGTCCGGTAATCATGAATGAGTAGATTTTGAGACTATTTTTTCGTCAGACAAGACGTTTATTTTACACTTTATCTGAATTGATAAACGTAAAATGAACAACGATGTATGGCGGAAAAAGAGTCCAATAGATGCCATTATTTATTTCCGGACATGTCTATTGTTTACTCAACATTTACTTGCCCTTGAAAACGCAAATCATCAATTTCTACATATGGAATAGGCAAGTCCCATCCCCAACCTGGACCGACAGAAAATCCGCCTTTTATACTTGCGTCGCTGACACCTTCAAAAATTACTGTATTATCCATTCGAATAGTATGACATTTACCACGTGTGTCAATTACTAAGCGATGCCAGTTATTATCCACATTAATTGTTGGAATAGGCTTACCAACAAGATTAGCTCCTATTTCAGTAAACTTTTCTTCCTTACCTTCACGCAAAGCACGAATAGTATTAATTATCCATGTCATTGTTCCGTCTGTATTACGTTGAACCTGTAGTCGCAAATCATAGCCACAATCTGTAGGATAATATTTGGAATATCGATAGTTAACATCTAATAAACCTGATGTACCGGGTTTATCCGGCAAAACAGGCAGACGGAAACGGAATGAAAGAACTCCATCGCCCGGTATCGTATCGGGATTTTGCATCAGTAGTCTTTCGTGTCCCGGATGCCCGGGTTTTATGCGTAATACATGGTTATAATTTTCTTTTTCATCAATCACATTTTCAATATTTGAACGATTCTGCCTGAAATCACCGGATACTCCGCATTCAAAATCATCAAATATTATGTCGTTCGATATCAGGAACAAACGCGTACCATATACACCTGGCATTTGAATTGCTATCTCACCCTTTGCATCACACACCAAAACTTCATGGGTAAACATGTCCCGCATCATAGTTCCACCCGGAAAACGTACTTTAATGGTAGCAGGTTCTTCTTTATAACTCTGTAAAAGCAACATGCCAATAGGAGCATTATTTCGCGATAGTGCCAGCCATTTTATATCATTATCATTTACTGATACAAACGGCTTATCTTCCCAATAATTATGTATTATAACTTCAGGTTTACCATTGGTGGTGAACTTAGTTGAACCATATCCAAACCACGCGAGATAATCAAGCAGACGTCGTCCTTGCCCACCATCACCCCAGGTTGGTGATTGTCCTGGTCGTTTAATCTCATGTACCAGTTGCATACCGATATCTGTATTCCAATTAGCATCCGATAACATTTTCATTAAGGCCTGATCACGATAATCACCCCAATTTGGCAGTGGAAACATAATATGTGGTATAACACCAACAGTACGACCCATTGTCATTGCCCGTGTATAATCCGGCGGAAACGGCAATCTGTATCCTTCGCCTTTACTCATCCACGACGCATCGCCTGGTACTGCTATGCGAGGTGGTCGTGTTTTATCCATTCGATAAGCCTGTTCTAAATCAAGAGTTGAGGTAAACCAGGTGTTGCATGGTATAGTTTGAGTATTCGTTATATGTCCGGTAAAATCGAGTTCGTATGGTGACTCACCGGTGATATTAAGTGCTGTCAATCTTTTCCAGATTCGTTTATAGTAGTCGCGCTGCTCCCAAATAGTTGTAGTTCGTCCAATAAAATCCTGATTATAGGGATTGGTTACGACCCGGTGGTAGGTGTTATCGAAATACATACTTACTCCGCGTTTCATCCATTCATTTGCAAAATATAATACGAAGTCACGATAACTGCGTGCCGCCTGGCTCCAACTCCCATCATCCTGCTGAAATCTATTAAACTCAAATACAGACCATTCATCCTGAAATACCTGCCATTCAGGATAACGGGTATCCTGTACATGTTCTTCAAAATAGGTAGCTGAGGACATGCCAGGATTTTTTAGTTGAAAATCGGCTGCACCTCTGCCGGCAAATCGCACCACATCAGGTAGCCAGGGCCCATCAAACTGTATCTTCATATCCGACCAGGCGCGGTTTTTATCTTTTTCTTTAAACCAGGCTTCATCGACTTTTCCTGTTTTACGTGCTTCCTGTACTTTATCGACAATAGTAAAGTCAGCGCCATCAGGATATTTATCAGAACAAAGGTAACCACCCCAGACATTCACTGCAACACCGCTGCCTCCCGGCACCTGATGCGAACGCCAATCAGTACGTAACGGCTTGGTAGGACTGGCTTGCAAGCCAAATGTGTATTGTCGAGTCTTGTCAAACAATGTTGGCTGCTGTATGAAATAGATGCGTAACACTACTTTGTCACCTTCGCGGGAAAGCACCTGTACTGGTTCCAAACCATCATTTACATAATCGTAATCAGTACCTGCAAACCAAGCCAAACCACGGTCCTCTGCACCAAGCCAGATATATGGGCAAAAATTATCACGATTACCCGGTGTCCAATGCTTAACCTGAGTTGAATCCCAAATTATACCGTCGTTTGGACCTGGTTCAGCCTTCCAGATACATGGCACCCATCCCTGGTCCAACAACCAGGATATTTTCCCGCCCCGGGGAGTTTTGCCAGCATAATTGTGACGCATAGAGTCATTGCCTGTATAATGGAACAACGGTACATCTTCATCACGGAACGTCACTTCCAAATAAAGTTTCTGAACAACAGCAGCTTCTTTTCCGGGTTCTATCTTTAATGTTACTTTCGCACAACCATCTTCTTCTACGCGTGTGGTAGATTTTATAGTACCTACCGATGAAACAGCATTACCGGTAAACTCAGCTAAATCCGGATATAACACATTACCAGTAACCTGACCATGCTGCCATGTTATGCGCTTTCCATCAGTATCTTCTGCAACTAATACCATAGGAACAGCCAACATCTCTTTTCCCTTAGATATTACACTATCAAAAATACCCAGAGAATTAATTGTATAATTGCGATCTACGACGGCAACATTTTTCTCTTTAACTTCAACAGGCTTAAATGGCGGGTATATTTTATGTTCTAACCCAATTTCATTCTTTTCAAATAAAAAATGACGACGAATGAAAGTTATAGGTGAACGAACTAACTTACCACCCACCATCCAATCCACCGCATACTCGCCATCAGCCAATTCCGGTAATTTAAAACGTGCTTGACCGCGACCACCAGCATCCAATGGTAAGGTAAAACTTTTTATTTCTACGCCGTCTTTCAACCCTACAATACGAACATCAACTTGTTTTACTTGTTCAAGATTTGCTGGCATCAGCATGTCTTTGTCAACAATTGAGGTCGGTAATTTCCATTCTTTTATCACAACATGACTTAACAGGTTAGCAGGAATAGCGGCGGGAGATTTTCCTGCAATTGACCATGTAACTATTTCTTTCGGCAATTCTGAAATGTTACCGAATATTTTAGCTGCCAAAACTATTGTGTGCTTACCTGCGGAAAGCGCAATTGCACCACCACGCTTTTTCCACAATGGTCCATAGTGTCCGGAAAGCTGATCAATAACAAGACGATCACTAATAAATAATTGCGCTACTCCATATTGCCGTAAATAAAATGTATAAACTCCTGTTTGTGGTACATCAAGATAACCTTTAAACAAAATTATTGCAGGTTTCTTATGGTCACTATCAAAAGTGGTGCCATCTGTAGTTGTTACTTGTGATAATTCAGCAGTAACTCCAGTTTTTTTGGGAGTTAATTTACTAAAATCTGGTAATTGTTTGGAATCTGGCAAATCGGTGAAATATGCATATCCTACTCCTGACTCTGCGGCAGCAGGTTTATCGGATTGGCGGGGAACAGTACTAAAATATTCGCGCAATAAAGGACTTTCTTTATCAAAAGCCACTTCTATTTCATTTGATGACGGATAATATGCATATGGAAGACTGGCAGCTAACGGGGTGATATGCTTACCTACAGCAAGTCCATATTTTTTTTGCAGGTATTGCGTTAATGCCGTTCTGGTTGCAGTATTGCATGGTGTATTAAAAACCATCATTTCTGCAATGTCACCCAGCATACCTCCTATGGTGACAGGACCAGTTGCTGGCAACTCCCGCGTGTGGTTGACAATACCGATGATATTACCGTTTTCATATAAAGTGTACCGTTGAGAAATTGTGTCATAATCGGCTTGTAGTATTAAAAATCCTCTTCCTGATACTGGTTCAGAGCGTTCTGCCACATCATTGCCCAACATTAATTTCCCGGATGAGCCAAATTGTCCAAATCGAAACGGTGGAGCATAATTCTTATCATTAAAACCATAATTTAATATTGAGCCATAAAAGCTGGAAGAAGCTACTCGCGCTACTGTAATTACAGAAAAGCTCTTGCCACCCGGAGTAAATTCATTATTACTTAAAGTCCAATCTGGACGTGCTGAAAATCGTATCGCCGGCAGACCGTTTTGTGTTGTTTTTGCAAGCAATGGTTTTTTTGAATCTTCTTTTTGAGTAACGGATATTCCATGAACAGGATCTCCCCAGGCTGCAACCCGACCCTGAGTATCCAGTGTAACACCAGTATCTGCCTTTAGCCACATTGCCAATCCTGGCAATTTTCCTGGATCAAGCTGTCCCTGAGTAAAGGCTCGTGGATCAAGGCCAACACGCTTTATCATCTCTTCGTCAGTTTCCGCCCAAAGTCGGCTGACAAAACATAATATTAACATAACTCCAAATAGAGTTCGACTCATAAAAAACCCCTATTTAAAAATGGTGCCACAGATTACTACTTTTTTAAAATAAAGCTAAAAAAATCCTCGTTACCGCAATTACCATGAATTTTCTACATTATTCAATTACAGTTATTACGATAACGAGGTGATAAGTTTATCTTGTAATATTCACATAATCGAGTTTATTACTGCGTTTGTACTAAAGATACTACTGTATAAGGCTTATTGCCAGCAGTTACTTTATTATAATTCGAAATTTCACAGGCGGTGTTATTTGTTTGGATAAAATAAACATTATTTACTCCACCTGTCGGTGCTGGCAATGGTTTGAATACCAGATAAGATCCAGCTTTAATGGTTGATGCCGGATAACCTATAGAACTTGATACTAAGCCTATTTGCGCCCACCACCATTTACCTACAGTATCTCCACGTGCCATCACCATTATCACGGTACGTAATGAAGTCGGACAATCATTCACCATACGAAAAACAATGCGATCAGTGGATCTTATAGTTCCGCTTTGCACTCTGGTTGTTGTATAAATATTTGTGCCTGATACAGTGAGATTGAACAACTTATCCTTCGTTCTATCTATACCATCACCCAGTAATGGAGCGTTGCCAGTCTGAACAAATTGAAGTTGTGAAGGATGGTTATAATCAGAGAAATTCCAGGCCGATGGACAAGTATTTGATGAACTCCCACTGTCTGCATCAGTAGAATTCAATTGGTAAATTGGCCAACTTTGCGGTGATCCTTTATATAATCCTACATGACCATCTACAGCACTGGCAATGTATCCGCTACTGTGACGGGTATCAATATCCGCACCACTGCTTAATATATTGGGCAATGCAGCGCTGGAAGATACATCTGCAGTTAACAGTGTATCAGATGGCGATTTTATGTATCCAATTGAAAGGTTACTGATTGCAGAATTATAACCATATCCATTAGGAACGGTAGTTCCCAGGGTTGGACAGCGTAAAATACCACGGTCAAGATTAATGTCATTCCATACACTGGTTGATGCTGGCATCAATTCTCCATGATCCTGAGAATACATGGTCATGCCAACAGCGATTTGCCGTTGGTTATTAGTACAGGTAGTCTGACGGGCTTTTTCACGGGCACGTGCAAAGACCGGGAATAGAATTGCGGCCAAAATGGCAATAATGGCAATCACAACCAGCAATTCGATTAAGGTAAACCCTTTGCGATTAATAAGCATCGTATTATCTCCTTTTTTATAATTATGGATTTTGAGTAAGTGTGACCATATATGCAGATACCTGTTGTGGGTCACAATTGGTATTATTATTCTGAATAATATATTTATTTGTCGTTCCAACCGGCGGTGCTGTTTGCATTGGTTTATACACTATGTATGAACCTGCGGCTAAAGGAAACCCCAGATTAGTTGAATTACCTTCTGAGGAGTTGGATACAAAACCAAACGTCCCCCATTTCCAGGTAGTTGCAGTAACGCCCATTCCGGAAACTAATAAGTTTATCCGCTGGGTAATTACTGTTTTAGTTAGAAAGACTATCCTGTCATTAGCGGTAATAGCACCATTAGCCACGCTGGTTGTGGTATTAACATTACTCCCGGATTGACTTAATTCAAATAACTTATCTGTGCTTTTAAGAAAACCATCGGTATTTAATATCGGTCCCGAGCCTGAAGCCATGGGTGGTTGAGTTATGTGATTATAACCAATTAGGTACCATACCCCTGGTGTTGCAGTATCAACATTTGATCCCATACTATAATCAGAACTGGTGATTTGCATTACTGGCCAGATAGCAGGCTGTAAATTAGTATAAGTGACATGACCGTCTATAAAACTTGTTATATATCCTTCGCTATGTGCATTAATATCAATATCACCGTAAGTAGTTAATAGATTTTTAACATCTGGCATACAGTCTGCTGTGAGCATATAATCTGTTGGTGATGCTATTTCTCCAATTGACATCCCGGATAACTGTGCATTGTAACCATATCCATTAGGCTGTATTGATCCGCCTTTACTGGGACATTCCAATACTTTTGCATCAAGATTCAATTTACTCCAGGCATCTGTAGAGTTAGGAAATGATTCATCATGATCCTGGGCAAACATCTGCACTGTAGCCGCAATTTGCCTTTGATTACTGGTACAGGTAGTCTGCCGTGCTTTTTCACGTGCACGTGCGAATACCGGGAATAGTATAGCCGCCAATATCGCAATTATCGATATTACGACTAATAGTTCAATGAGAGTAAACCCTCGTGTGCGATAACGCTTCATAATATATCTCCTTTTTAGATATATAAATCAAACGGAAAACCGTTTTTGATACTTCCCCGATACGTTATTGTTACTACACGTAAAAAATACGATGATTCTAAAAAATATTAAATTATATTGCTGGTGGTGCTGTTGAACCGCGTAGAATAAGATTAGTAGGAACAATTTCGACCGGGTCATAAGCTATTTGCTGGGTAATGCGCTGCAATAACAGTTGTGCACCCCGGCGTCCAACTTCTTCAAGAGGACTATGAACAGTCGTGAGCATATTATGCCCTTGTGCGTCCGGCAATGAATGTGTATCATCAAAACCAATTATGCTGATATCATCAGGTATGCTGTATTCCGCCCGTTGCAAATATGCAGCTAAATTGCAAGCGGCAAGGTCATTACAAGCTAATATTGCAGTACATCCCGATTCTGAAATAATCTTTACCCAATTATTCTCCTGAAAACTTTCTCCTGTTTCCCATGGAATTTTGATAAACTCAACGTTTTCTTGCGGGCAAAAATCGCCACAAGCCTGACGCATACCATCCAGTCTTTGTTCTAATATATAGTCACCTGTCTGAAAATACCCGACTCTGCGATGTCCTAAAGCTAATAAATGCGCCATACCAGCGTAACTTCCAGCCCGGTAGTCAACTAAAACAGAAATACAACCAGGATTTGGATCTAACAACGATAAAATCGGACGTTCACCGAATTGTGGTTCACTGCGTAACCTTGCTATCATATCCGGTAAATGGGCAGTACCACTCATCAATACAGCACCGTCAATGTCACCACGAGTAAGCGGAACAGGGAATTGTAAACTTCTCAAATGATCTGTGTTTTCACCATTAGGAGAATAAAGCATTAAAGCAAAGCGTTCACGCTCAAGTTCTTCTGCCATTCCTACTAATATGCGCGAGAAAAATGGGTCAATAGTATACGATAACGGGAAACAAACCAAAATTGCATGATTGAGTACAAATTGATCACTTTGACTTAGACGCAATCGGCGTGCAGAATGAAAACGTGTAGCATCGTAACCAAGTTCATCAGCCGCCTGCATTATTTTCTGAATAACTGCTTCACTAACATTTGCACGGTCACCCCTAAGCGCGCAAGAAACAGTGGAAACACTTACTCCACAATAGCGGGCAATATCTTTAATTGTAACGTTTGCCTGTTGAATTGACATTAATCCTCTTCCCGATACGTTATGGTAACACCTGAATTCTTAACTGTCAATAGTTTTCTAAAACTTTTTTATTTCCCTCTTCACTATCGTTTCTGATTATAGTGAATAGGGATATTTTCTCCTTCATAGTATGAAAGGCAATTATAATCAATATACAGCAAACTCAGTCATTTTTTCAACATTAATATCAGGTTCTCGCAAAACCTAATTTTTATTGTTTCAAATTGAAGTTTTGAATATAAATCAGGGTGTCGCAAGGTCTTGCAATTGCCTGAATATATTTATTTTCTAATTCTTGGTATTTTCTATATTTTTCAATAAAAATAATCTGTAATCATGTCGTCTTATTGGACAAGATAACTGAGTTCCATCCCATTCATATTTTCCATCAGGATCAACTTTACGTCGTTTTTCTATTGGTAATTTTTTCCAGGCATCCTTTTCATTATCCTCATCTTCATTATCAACTTTTTCAGCTTCTGGATCGTCTGTCAAAACTTTAGTAGTCGGGTCATTATCAAAATATGTCAAATAACCATTATCTAACTCACTAATGGTTATCTGACCATTAAATCCCATCTCCTTCAAATTTAGTGGTGTTTTAATTTCTACACGTTCATTCCCAACATTTGCTAATATTAACAATGCCTGCTCAGGCCGTATCCATGCGACAGCATATATATTTTCAGGCAATGATAATGCAATTTTATTACCATTCCAGACTGATAGGGATTTTGTATTTGATTCAGCCATTTTGAAATAAGGCCAAACATTTTTTAAGATAGGTTGGGTTCCCTGATCAGTAATACCCAGAAGCACGGTAAACGCGCGAATCTGACGAAAAGCCCATGCCGGATATTTATCCGCAGGTTCAGAATTCCCCCATGGACCTAACCAAGTTGTGGTTATCCCCCATTTTGCTGGTTGATGAAACAACACCCTGTCAATCGACCAATGATCAATAAAATCAGTTTGACTATTGTGAGATGAGTATTTATCTTCTCCATCAATAATTAAATCAAAAAAACTTTGATACGTAATAAAAACTGTGTGCGTTGAATGGGCCGATAATTTAGGAGTTATTCCATGATCAATCAGAATCTGTCTTATACGTTTTATGCGTTGTCGACATTGCAGGAAATGGTATCCTAACTGTAAATGACCATCAGGCAATTTATACGAACATGGCCCCGGCTCCGGAACACCCCACATATCATCCATGTATACGCCTTGTACTACACCTTTTGTCTCAATAACCCACTGTTCATAAGCCCATGAAGCATAATCAACAAATTCTGGTCTTAACCACCAATCATCAGGATATGCTTCCAAAAATTCACGATTATCCGGTGGATCTCCACCTCCCCAATGCAAATCCCAATAAAGTGAAGCAGCAAACTTTTCTTCATCATTGGGTTCTCTACCCCACATTTTTTTAAACGCTTCATTTCTGCTGTTAACAAGACCCAACAACTGCGAATCTGCGGGGACCAACAATTTACGCACCTTTTCCCAATTTTCATTTTCTGGCAACAAATTAAATGTTGTACCATCGCCGCCTTTAAGATTACATCCTGAAAAAGAATCTATAATCATGGGACCACAGTATCCGGCATCAGCAACTGTTCTCCAATTTGTAGAAAGTGGTTTAACAGGAATGGGTTGTAATCCAAATTGAAATGATCGTGGCACGTTAAGAGACAATGGTTCAGCAATTATTGTTATGACTAAATCTACACCATCATTTTTTCTTATAACCTGTACTGCAGGAATATCATTTTGTAACGTCCATCCTTTATCATTTTCTGCAAACCAGGCCATTCCCTGTTTCATTCCTGTCAGCATAATATATGGAATCATACTTCCACGTTGCCGCGTATCGCGTAAAACATTAGGATCAGTAGATGACAATACTAAACCAGGTGTATCCGAAACCCGTTTGACACCAGTCACTTTTGGATTACGAAAATCCTGTTTTCCAGACCACCAATGCAGCAATTCGGCAGATCTTGAGTTATAAGGAATAGTTAATGTTAATCTATCAAAATTAACGGGGGTATTCTCTGTGGTATTCATGGTAACAGTAAAATAAATCATCCCGTCATATTCGGTATAAGCATCAGTAACAATAGAAATACCATCGCCTTTCATCCGGCCTTTTGTATCAATACGAATATCAGAAGCTTTAACAATTTCAATATCCTTATTATCCGATTTTAAAGGTAAAACTTTGTCACCATTTTTAAGTTCTAATTTAATTGGAGCACGTAATATTTTCTCCTGTGCTGAAATTATTTGCTCAGGGAAACCACATCCATCAAAAGTTATATCTCGTCCTATAACACTTACCACATTTTTATTAAATGTCATAGGTTTCCATCCTGGCATCACTTTGTCTGATATACCGGCTTTTGATTGCCACCATCTCGGTTTATTACGCACGAATATATTTTCTGTTTTAGCAACTTCGTTTCCATCAGTATCCAAAGCTCGTGTGATAACCTTATACTTACCAAAATCAAATGGACCTGTCTGAATCTCATAATTTGTTGAATAATCTACTAAAGCAGGCGTGCGTACCATACCAAGTGTTACATTTTTTTCATTAATTACAGACGATTCAATTACCGCTACCTTTTTATAATCTGATATTAATGGCGTTGATTCTACCTTAACGCGTCCAATAACACCATTACCTGATACAGATACCGATAATTCAGGAAGCTTAACAAGTTTTTGTCGCGGATCTGCTATAGCAATAATATTTGCGATTTCTGATGTTGTTAATGGTCGTCGGTATATTCTAAAATCATCTATCAGGGTTCCGTCAGTATTAGAGTTCTTGCCGAATTGCCCATCAAAAAACAACTTTGTTGGTTGCGAACCGACAAAAACATCCATCTGTTTATCCCGGTCATACCAGGCATTAGTGGCTACCTGAAAAGCAGCATCAGCAGAAACCTGAATACCATTTATGTAATAACGCCATTTATCCTGTTGCCAGCATAATGTAATATGCGACCACTCACCCGGATGAAACTCCACCTGAGACGCGCTATTACTGTCAGGCATGCAAAACAAATTAAATGCCAACAGTGACGGATCATTCCCGCGCATTGGGTGTCGTGGTTTTGCTGTATCAGATAATTCTCCATATATTTTAAACAATGGAATTCTGGTTATATCATTATAATTTCGTCGAAAGTCCATGCTTTGAAAAGTATCCCATCCCATTGGGCGTACCCAGAAAGCAATAGTTCCGGAATTTGAAGAAATCCACCCATTTCCGGAATATGTCAGTTTTGCCCCTTTTACTCCAAAACGTAAAGCGTTTCCCAGTACTCCATCAAGAAAACCATACATTTCCGGCACCGCGTCTTTTCCTATTCGTTTTGTTAATTCAGTTTCAACGACGTTTATTGTTTTTCCGTCAACAGAACAATTAAATGAATTGTCAAAAGGCAAATGTAATAACAAATCTTCTGAATCACGGAAATATGGTTGAGTATATTGCTGTAATGGTTGTTTAGGGCGAACCCAATCTAAGTTATATGAATAATAAGAAACTGCAGTAGATGAATGACGAATCTCATCTATTTTTCCGATAATTCCATTGTCAAGCGCGTCATTATTGCCAATCATTAATGAAGTGCAATATGATGCTTTATCTGTTTCCAATTTTCGATATTCATTTACCATTTTTCCATTAATATACAATCTGGCACTTTCAGCATTATCAGTAAATCTCCAATTCCAATTAAATGCCACATGTGTCCATTTTCGCAATGGTAAATTACTGACTGCCGTAAATGGTTTTTTATCCCATTCCAGAATTAAACCGCCGTCTTTGTTTATTAATATATCAAATGAACCACTTGGTTGATGCAATAGATTCGCTGAAATTGTTGGATATTGAGATAAATATACCCAAAACTCGATGGTACGCTGTTTTGACATTGTCAAACCATCTAATACAAGTGCTCCTTTACCTGAAAGCTCTGCTGCATCATAAAATCGACCTTCAGTAGTAGAAGTCACATTACCTTTTACTTGTATTGGAATACTATCCATCGTATTTGCGTCATTATAAAAATAATCTATATCTTCTTCATCATCGTTATCCAGATTATTCAATTCTATAATGTTTGTATCATGACGCATATGGTCAAGATGATACAGGCGCGAGTTAACTTGAGCCGTATAGGGTTCCCAAAAAACTGATGAAGAAGGTGAGTAACTTGCAGCATTTGATACTGTAACAAATAAAAATAACCACATAACTAATGAATTAATTTTAGGGACAATAATTTTAAATACACCCCAAAAATCAGACATTATTATTAATTGAATTTCTTGTTTCATTCTATATAGTCCTTATTACCGGACAATCTATTGAATGTTTTACTGACAGGAAATTTCCAGTATCGTTTTGCCATTCAACAAACATCGAGTTCTACCACGTCCATTTGTATTATTCCATTCAAATGCTATTTATTACCGTTTAATTTCAATACTGGATTATCTGGTGAAAAGAATGATATCGGTGTATAGCCATTGCCAAGCAATTCAATCCGCAATGCTTCACCTTTAATTTCAGTATTCAAAACTTCTGCATCAACAGCTAACTGTAATACCGAGTGCGAAGATACTGATGGGTCGTATTCAACTATAATGTCATGTCTGCCATCTGGTAATCGCGAGAATTTTATTGATCCAACAATAGTTTTTCCATCAATTAAACTTTTTTCTGTCATGTTTTAATTGATTAATTATTTCTCAGTTTTATTCTCTACATTAAATAATTCCCCATTAGTTACCCATTTCACTAAAGGGTCAGCACTGAGACGTGCTATTTTGTCTTCAATATCTCGCCAGTCGTCGTCGCTACTTATTTCATAACTGTGACCCCAGAAATAAAATACGCCGCCATCAACTTTCACACGTTCTGCTTCCTTCCAGAATGAAGGATCACTGTACTTCAGAGATACCTTCAATGCATATGGGTCATCTGTAGGGGAAATTGTTGAGGCTGATTCGACAGTACGCGCATATTTATATCCGGCTTTTTTTACCGCAGCCTTAACGTCATCATTATATGCCCCCCCAGGATATGCCATCCCAGAGACAGTTGTTTTAAACCATTCTTCAAGTACCTTCTTAGATTCAGTAAGTTGGTATTCCAGTTCTTCAGGTTTTAATTTTCGCATATCAGGATGCTGGAAGCCATGTGCACCAATTTCCAATCCTTTATAAGTCTTAATAAATTCTTCATGCGGTATGATAAGGAACGGGTCTTTTTTTAATCCAGCATCAGGATCTTTTGTGTATAACACATAATTCTCAGGATAGATAAAAAATGTTCCTTTAGCATCATATTTTCGCAATAATGCGGCTAATTTCACATCGTTTTTATGCCCGTCATCCCAACTGCTGGTAACTGTCAATTGTTTATCTTCAGTTGTTTTTTGAATCCAAACTTTATCAATATCAACGGAAGTTACCGGAGAATTAGAACTCAATCCCCACCCGGGTGCTAATTCAAGGCTGCCAGTCAGGCAAGTATCATCTTCACCCTCAAAACAAATATTCCCATCTATAGCTAATTGATGACGTTTGCCAATTACACGAATTAACATTACATGCCAATCAGTAGCTTCCAGGTTTTGATTGCCTAATATTTTGTCATCTGGTTTATCATGTGATACTTGCATTGGCTGAGATTTACCACCGTCATAACATAATCTCGGTGCATCTGAAAAGAATGATATCTTCCCGTCAGGACTTATATTAGCGCAGATTTCAAAACCATATCGCATATTATTTAAATGACGATAACCAACCCTGATTAATCCTTGTTTTCCAGCTTTTTTGGGTTTTTCTGTTAAACGAAATTTGAATGATGCGGTGTAATCACCATCTTTATCAGATACCGGAGTAAGAGTAGAAAATATATTTTGTGCTGGATGCGCAGGAAGCAAATGTAAAACATGATTCCCCGGAGCCAGAGTATCATCAATAGTCGTTACAGCACCACCTTTAATAGTTGCCTGTGGGCCAAGACCTAATTCAAAATCATCAACAAATAACGTCTGCGGTGTCATTGGCATTAAAGTAATATCCTGTTGCCGTTTAGCTATTAGTAAAATTCTGGTGCCATAATCTGCCAAAAATGATATTTCGGCTTCACCCTTATTATTTACAGTGAATTGTTCACGGGTAAGCGCATCAACAAAAAATGTACCGTCAGGAAATTTAATTGAAGTTTTTGCTGCTTCCTGACTATAACTCTGCAACAGCAACAAGCCAAACATTTTGGCTTCACGTGTCATTGCCAACCATTTTACCTGTGGATTACTTACTGAAACATAAGGTTTTTCATCCCAATAATTATATACTTTAACATCTGTCTTGCCATATCCAAAACTACTGAAAGTTCTTCTAAGTGCACCCACCTGTGGATGATCATATCCGGATGCACCACCACGAATTTCATGAATTAACCCCATTGCTGTATCAGAAAGATATCGATGCTCTCGAACTTCTTTATCCTTTCCCTGGTCCGTCGCTCCAAATCCAATACCTATTCCACCAAAAGCATCTTCACTACGCAGCAAATGACGGTAATGTGGTATCAAACCACCCATTCTCCCCATTTCCATTGCACGCAAATAATCCGGCGGATATGGTAATGCTGTACCGGGAGTATCTTTATTAGGCGTAGGCAGCATTACAAATGACCATTCTTTTAATGATTTTTCTTTCTGTTCATCAGTAAGCATTTTATCCGGAATCCACTGACCCGGTGACTCAACACCAAGAGTAGCGTCAAACCATGTAGTATAAGGGAGCACCTGACAATTTGTTATATGGCCAACGATATTTAGCCGCATACGCCTGGTAGGGTCAGTTTTACTGTAAAGCGGGTCAAGTGGTGTTAACCCCTTTTCCATTAACTCGCGGCTTCTTTTCCATACACGTTTATAATATGCGCGATGTCCCCATAAGCTGCCAGACCAATTAATACCTTTATCACCAAAATGTATCCGATTGTAATCTACCATCGGATAAGTATTGTCATAATATATGCCAACACCTCGTTCCATCCACTGGCTGGCAGTATAAACAGCAAAATCCTGATAACTCAATGCATTAGCACTGCGGACTTCAGGTCCCCAGGTGCCTTTTTGCAATTTTCCTTCCTGAAAACCACTGTATTCAAAATATCGGAATCTTGACCATGTGGTATCAGCCCATTCGTCCATGTATTCAACCATTTCAGGATGATTGCCATTAGTTTGATGTTCTTCAAAATAAACTGTTGTTCCATTAGGGTGAGGGTTAGTAGCTTCTTTGCCGGCAAATTGCAATACTGATTTTATCCATGGTTCACCATTGGCGGTTGCATCTTTAAGTTTATATTTTTCTTCTATTCCTTTGAAATATGCATCATCCACCTTTCCGCTTCCCCTGCCTGCAACAATTTTGTCTACTAATCCCCATTCCTTTTCTACCGGATACTTACTGGAACAGTTAAAACCACCCCATACTACAACTGGCATACCCCCGCCACCAGGAACATCATAACTGCGCCAATCAGATGGCATTGGCTTGGTAGGACTTGCTTGAAGACCAAACTCTATATGCCGTGGTTTATCTGCAAGTATCGAAACCTGAATTATTTCAACTTTCAGTACTACTTTTCCTGATTCTATAAATAATCTCTGTAAAGATGTTTTTCCATCAGTATTATACCCCTGGGTATTATCACCACACCAGGCTAAACCACGTTCTTCAGCACCCAGCCAAATGTATGGCGCAAAATTCCATCGTTGGCTGCCCCAATGCATTTGATTATTAGATTCCCATACCTGGTAACTGGGCGGTAATGCACCAGGAACAGCTGCTGCTTCCCATCGTGCCGGACGCCATGATTGGTTATACCAGGTAATATTCCCACCACGGGGAACTTTGCCTGCGTAATTATGCCGCATAGAGTTCATACCAACTAAATGGCATAATGGTGCTTCTGAATCCTTTAAAGATATTTCAACTTTCATAGTTTGTATAGTAACGGGGATTTCATTCGGAATAAGATTCCATACAATATCTGTAAAACCATCTTCTTCTATAGAAACTGTGGATTTCAATGTACCTGCAATAGATGTCGCTTCACAGTAAAATACTGCTAAATCAGGATATAAAACTTTGCCTGAAACATTTACTGGCTTCCATTCTATATTCTTTCCATCTACATTGCAGACAATCTTCATCGGTTCAGCTAATAATTCTTTACCATTAGCAACAACACTGTCAAAAAGCCCCAGGCTGTTAATTGTATAAGTACGACCAACAACTGATACTTTCTGTCCCTTAACCTCAACCGGGGTAAAAGGAGCATATACCTTATGTTCTAATCCATAATTATTTTTTTCAAATCCGAAATGAGTTCGCCTGAATGTTCGGCTGGATAATAACTTTGTGCCATCAAACTCATATTCAACTTGATAGACGCCATCAGGTAATTCCGGTAATTTTACAAATCCATGCCCGCGTCCTTTTAAATCTAAAGCGATTGAACCATCGGCTACTTTCTTACTATCATTTTGTGTTAGTATTGAAACATTCAGCCTTGTTGGATTAGCTTTATTGCGCATATCATCAGAAGGCAATAATTTCTTTGCTGAATCATAATCAAATCCAACTTCAATCTCGTTTGTATATGGGTAATACGCATAAGGAACGCGAGCGAAAACATCCGCATCACCAGAGTTTGATACGGTGCCATGCACTTGAGGATTATATCCAGTATTTTGACGCCATTTAATATCATCTTCAGAAAGAACTTCCTGTGATTTTATAACAGAAAACGTAACAGAAAGAATTACTGATATCACAAAAAATTTAAAATACATTTGATAATAGTTCATTTTCTTCACCTTTTATTTAAAATCCTATTCCTTGAGCAGGTATTGAATTAAGCAGAATAAATCCACGCCAATCATGTCCTGCCACATCCATTCTTACTTTTGCCGGATGAATGGTACCACCAGCACGCGGTCCACCTGGATCAATAATTCCAAAAGTATCTGTCATACCCTCAATATCATATAAATCGCGGCCACGGATTAACTCATTGGAAACTGGCAGTAATTTCGGGAAATCAAATGATACTTGTAAATTCTGGACATTATTTTTCCCATAGTTTGTCACTAAAATTAACAGTGCGTCATTTTTACGATAAACTGCGACATCTATATTTGGATTTTCACATTTAATCAAATCTTTAGTCTTCCATGATGGCAAGAACTCCATCTCGCCAGGCAAGGCTTTAAATGTTTTAAACGCTGGCATGGCATACGCCTGATATTCAATCCCGGAGAAAAATTCTACTCCATGATTAATCATCGTTGCCATTGCTGTTCGATGTCCTTTCCAGGCGGCCTTTTTATCATATTCGCCTAAATCATCTTTAAATGCATCCCATCCGTAATGATAAAGATGACTGAGAGAATATCCCCATAAATATTGATTATACATAACGTCCATCCATTCACGCGGCCACATGTCCATGAAATCCGGACCACCTGGTATCGGGGTTGGATTTTCGCCACCCATCACCAGGTCTGCATACGCGCATATAGGAGCAAATTGAAAATCGGTATTATGAATTACCATGGCAGTTGGATTTCGATATTTTTCAAATACAACACGCATTCTGCGGAAATAATCACGTGCTGTCCATAAATCATATCCAGGTTGTACCCGGCCATCAGGCAATAGATAAGCACTTGTTACTGCCGGATCAGTATATAAACGCGTAAACACATTATCAAAATAATACCCGTCTATCTCGCAATCACGGATAAATTTCTCGGTCCAATATAATTTATTATCTGCTGCTGTCCGTGTGAAAGGGCTACTCCATTCAGGCGCAAAATATTCATATTCATGGCTCCAATAATCTGCGCTGGTATTTTCAACATAACACTTCTCTAAATTGCCATTTGCATGAAGATCATCAACCCATTTACGCATTTTTGACGGATCGTCAGGATATACGCGTGCATATACCGCACCGGGTGTCTTTTTAGGATCCCAGCGTCCGCTTTCCTGTATATATCCAAAACCAATAGTATGTGCTGTTGTTCGATAAGGGGTCACAGCCCGTACAGGTACGGTACATAGACCGAATACTATTTTTCTTGGTGAAGAAAACTCTACAGCTTCACTTGCCAGATTACAAACCAGTTCTACATTGCTATCTTTAGTTCTGATAATTTCTATTGCTGGCTTTTTATCTGACGGCCACCATCCCTGGTCGCTATCAGCAAACCATGTTACACCGCTATTCAGGTTTCCTACATGTACTATTGGAACAAATGAACCTGTTGTCATGCTTTGTCCCGGTACATCAGTTGATTTCCATACAGTGCCAATTGTACCGGCACCGGGCAGTTTGCCGGCACGATTGGATTGCCGCATGTTATTCCCTACGGACATGTAGTAAGTCGCTGATTCACCTTTAAATGGGATTACTAATTGTAAATCATCAATTTTTGCTGTTTTACCTTTGACTGTTGGCGCAAGAGTTAATTCTATCCGCGCTGTTCCATCGTAGTCCAAACGATAATTCACATTTGCTGACACCGGACCGCCAACAGATGACCCGCTAAAATTAACATTCGTCTTTGATATTTGTCCTTTACGTGGTTCTTTATCAGTTGGTTTCATGATAAAAGCTGAACCGCCTGACAACCCGCGAAGATAAATAGGCGCAGATAACAATTCCATACCTGCAGCATCAATATATGCAGGTAACGCTGAACCATTTAATCTGATGGATTTTTTATATGCTTTTATAGTACCTTTATCATAAGATAATGGTTGAAAAATACGGGGAACAACATCATCACACCCTACTTTATTATCTAACCATGGAAATTCTTTAGTGTGGTCTTTTCTGATAAATGAACTTTTATTATTTGCCAATTCTTTATTATCAACATCAAGAATTTGTGCTGTAATACTATATTTTCCGGGTGCTAAATTTGCAGGAACTTTCATACTTGCAGTACCAAGTCCATAAGGGAAACTATCTATTTTTTCTTCTGTAATGACTTTATTCTCTGCATCTTTTACAGATACCTGAACAAATTTTATTTTATCTTTATCCAGTAAATCATAAATATCAACGCTTGTATTAACAATATTTGATAATGGATAATAATTACATGATAAAGGAAATGCCTCTTTTTTCGTCTCTACTTTAAGCCCTTCAATATTCATCGGATCATTGAATGCGAAACTACGTTTAAAAGTGAAAAGTGAAATATCACCCGAGATTACTTTGACAAGATAAACATAACCGGAGTTATCTTTTGCTATTGCGGCATCCTCATCAAAACGTTGCGTAAATGTTTCACCAGGTGCTAATGATAAAGAATATTCCTTTTTCACTGGAATATCTTTTTCCTGACTAATTTGAACTATCGCAGTAGCTTCAATACGCTTTGATGTTGTATTTAATATGGTAAGATTTCCTGTAACACGTTTCGTGGTGAGTCCCTGTTCAATACCATCTAAACGAATAGATGGTGCTTCGTCACGAAATGTTGCAGTAATTGGCCAACCATATAGTCCACACCACTGCCATGGATGCATAAGGCTGGCGGCGATACCCAATTTCCACCGGGTGCCATCTTTTATTGGCTGTGGGAAATAAACCGTTTTACGCGGCACTGCGAATTCGCCCATCCAGATTTTTCCGTCAGCAGAAAGTTTTTGTTTAAAATCCCACTTTCCATCCCAGGAAATCATATTCTGCCCAATGGTGTATTGTTCCTCGCGATCCCACTGATTACCGGTAGCAGTACCAATAAATTGATACTTACATGGTAATCCTATGGAACCATTTCCGCCATGATCAATATAAAACTCACCCAGCGTTTCCCAACAAGCCATCGAATCCCATTGCGGCTTACGATTTAATCGTGAAGGCATCTCGCCATCGCGCATTGGAATCCTCACCGCCATGTATATATTCTCAGGGTCCCAGCCCAAATTAAAAATTGCACTTGGACGCGCTTTAAGCAATTGACCAATATTTGACGCACCAGTGCCAGGCGTTAAACAAACTGAGTTCTTCCATTCATCAGGATCAATATTTCCATCAATAACTGGTGCTTTCAATAATCGCGGTATTACCATTTGCAAATCATCTACTGGCAATGGGGCATTAGCTTTCAATGCCAATTCTGCCTTGCGAGCTGTTACAAGAGCTAATCTTGCTTGCGACATTTCAGTTTCAAGTGCTTTTATTTTTGCGGTTGCATCTGTTACATCACTTGCAAAAGCAATGACAGAAATAGCCGTAAAAATTATAATATATAACAATCGAATAACTTCATTTTTCATTTTTTTGCTCCTGATTAAGTGGATTATTCTGCAAAAGTATCGATAAATACAATTTTTGATTCACCGGCTTTGAGATCTTTTATAGTTATCTCACCTGATATCGCGTCTAAATCTCCGCCTATGCATTGTGTGTATGCTTGCCACAGTTTTGGCACTTTTACACCAAGTTTATCAAGATCTGCTTTGATTTTCACTGTGGATAATTTATCACCGTTATTTTTTACCAGCAGCATTGCGGTTCCGGGAAGTGTCCATGATTGTATGGTTACTTGTTTATTTGGAACCGCAACCGCGTTATCTAATAACTTTGCTCTTCCAATACCCCAGCCAAGAACAGAATCAAGCTGATTTTCAGTAAATAAACTTTTTGTATCAGAGGATACCGGCTTATTATCCCAGCTAATTAATATAAATCTGGCGTCATGATAATAGATATCAAAACCAGAAACTTCTCCACTTTTCAGATTAAGTTTTGGTATTGCTAACGAACGCAGTTTAACTTTCATATTCCATCCTAAAGGATGCGGAGAATCAGGAATTTCCTTGTACCAGTTAAATTGACTTAAATACTTCTCTGATATCACACCTTTATCAATATCCATCTCAGATATGCGAATCTGACTGGCTTTAATCCCTGCAGGAACACCCAATTTACGCAAATCAAGGGTCAACTCGCATTTACGAGTCTTTTCTTTTCCTGCTTCATCAAGACCATAATTCATTATCTCAATAACCGCACTGTTTGATCGTTTCCATATAGATGCCTTTAAACCATTACCTATCTTTTTTACGACATTTCCATTGCGCCAGTATGGGATAAAATTAACATCACTGGCGGCAATGCCGAAATGTCTGAAAGGAGTCGAATTAAATGGATATCCACTGCCACCAGCACCGGTATCGTGCATTGATGCCCAATGAGGATTCATAAAACCAAGATGGCTGATATTTACACCAAATGTCTGTGGATGCGACATGGCAATCATGCGGTCGGGAGGATATGTGGTAATTGGATCCGGCATGGGGTATTCAGAGTCAAGAATTGCATCTGTCCACGGCAATGCCCGCAAGCAAATCGAGTTTGTAGCATGACCGGATACACCACCCGGATACAAATCATTCTCCTGCATAAGGGCCCATGTACGCTTATACCATTCACGCAAAGTATTATCCATACTCGTAGGCTGAATCTGACCATCAGGTAAACGATAACCGAAACCAGCAATTAAATCGCGTGCATCACGCGAAAAAGATATATCAAAGTAGTAATGTGTCACTCCGCCCTCGCGAATATGACGATTCATAAGATACATCATATAATCCTGATAACTTTTATTCAATGATTCATCGCCAGGTAGCCAGTCCGCGCCAAAATATCCATACAAACCGGGTTCTGTAGTTTTATCCATATAGCCACGCAATGCAATTTGATTAGTTAGGAACAATTTAAGACGTGGAGCAATATTCGTGTATCCTTCTTTAGCCATACCTTCAGCAATAGTTTTATACTTTGCGTAATATTCCGGCCATTCTTTAACATCAGTTGACGGCATACTTAGAATAGAAAAATATTCCTGCTTTGTCTTTTCATTAGTTTTATAATTTGGCGCGGAAAAACCATTAGCCGCTGATACCTGGGTTAGACGCCAACCTTTCGCTAAATGGCGGAATGGTGTGGCGTTGTATTGCAACTGAATAGTTCTGGGCGTATTCAAAATAAATGGTTTTTCGCCGGTGGTCGTTTTGATGATATTATTACATATAACGATTGTTTTACCTTGACGAATTAAACTATGTGCAGGAACTTTATCATTTGGAACCCATCCCTGATCACTGTCCGCTGTCCACAGGAAACCGCGATATTCATTCCCGACCCATAGATTTGATTCAAAATTCCCAACAATCATTGTTGAGCCAGCTTTTCCGATATTGTCGAGGGTATTCCATATTGGTCCTTTTCCATCAGGCACTTTACCGATATATCGCGCGGAATAGTTGCCGCCAGTACCGCCAATGCAGGACATCCAATTGCCTTTACTGTCATCTACAAACCATTCAACCCGCAGCGCATCAATTGCCACTGACTTTGCTTTAGATGCATACGTCAGGTCAATATTAACCAATCCATCCTGTTCAGCCCATCCTTTTACAGTAAAAATTACACCTGCAACTTCTGATTTTCCATTAAACTCAATCCGCCAATCTTTAAGACTTGTAAATGTCGGTTTTCCACTGGCAGGAACTTTATATTCTTTACCACCAATGGTAATAATAATATTTGCTGATTTAGTAAATACATTGCCACCGTTAGCTATTATCTGTTTTGGCATACCAAGGCCATTCATCTGATATTCGCGGCGTGTGCAGTACAATGAATTATTCTTCACTTTCAATGCTTCAAAAGGTTTCAATAACTTTTTATCATCACCAATTTTATTATTCCACCATGCTGAAAACTCTCTGGCCTCATCTTTTTTGTCAAATGTTGCATCATTGCGTGTTACCAGTACTTTGCCTGCCGCATCCACTAATGACATCGTTACACGATATTTACCAGCTTCAAGGGTTGGCAGTTGCACAATATCTTCATATTTGTAGTTAACATATTGGGTTATTTTACCATCTTTAATTACTTTGCCATCTTTATCAATTATATAACTTAATGCCGCAGGCTTAGATCCTACCGGAATTACTGCATCAAGCGTATCACCGGCAAGGGCGATTTTATTGCTTACCGGATTATAACGCATATCATATTCAAATACTAAAGTGCGGGGATCAGCTTTCAGGTAGCTTTTATCAGTGCCGGCAAATTTACAGGTAAAAGTATAAATTGCTGGTGAATCATTACCTTCTACTGGTGTGACAATTAATTTGTAAGTTGAGCTATTATTAGGAGATCCCCATTTGGTAAAACTATATTCCAAACCGGGGAAATCCTTATCAATATCAAATCGAACATTTCCTTTTGCTGGAATTGTTAATAACTGCTTTTCATTTACAATTGTTTTGGGCGGTTCTTTCTTTTCTGGAATGTTGTCATAAATGATACTGAGTGATACATTCACTTTTACTGGTTTATCATCCGGATTATAAATTGCTGATTTCAAATGCAGCTTTTCATCATGCAATCCTGAAAACTCCTCTATTTGCATGTATGGCTGAACATCCGTTAGTGTTGCCTTAGGAAAACCATAGTGAACAAGATGACCGGTAGCAGAGGGATAATCCAACCATTGCCACCCTGGATTTTTTAATGGCGCAGTTAATAGCATACCAATTTTATCGCCAGCTTTATTATCAACCGGCATTTGCAAATCATTTAAATCCGCTGATAATTCCAAATCCCACCATTTTTTACCATTGTCATCATATATTCTGTTTGCAATCTTCATGTTTGGCTGCCAGTTATACATGTTTTGTCCGATAGAAGGATATAGCTTCATATATTCACCGCTACCCAGTGTGTTAATTATGAACTTTAAAAAACTACTGACTTCATTTGGCAGCTTGTTTCTATCATGCAAATATAAGCCATATTCATAACAATCATCACTTACAACTCCGGTGGTATATTGTTCTCGGTGATTGCGGTAAAGCCGGTGACCAGGGAGAATGTCAGAGCGTGTCGCTATATACAGATGTTTTGCGTCCCATGCCACCCAAAATGAAACCGGACGATCACGATAATTCAGGCTGCTTGTCCAGGCTACACCCATCAATTTGACAGATTCTTTCCATTCATCAGCATTGATATTACCATCAATAACCGGGGGTTTGCTCATTATTGGAGTATTAAATTGAGGAATATCCTCAACAGGAAATGCATATTTCGCTTCCTGAGCAAAAATAGTTCCCGTTGCTAAACATAACATTAAAATGTTTAGCCAAAAGCTACGACGATTCATTTTTCTCTCCCTTGTCATTATTTATCAAGATACGTCTTCAACAGGTTTTTCTGTATTTTTATTAAACGAAGCTACAGGATGTTCAATAGCAGGTGCTGGTTCAGACCAGTCTACTAACCATGGTTTACGACGACGAAACTTTTCTTTGAAGGTATTTTTAATTACTCCGCGCGCTTCCAAACTCATCATACAAGCGCGAACACAACCTTTGCCGCCACAGATAGCCTGGCCTGTCCAATATACCGGTGTGGGTTTATGATAAAATGGGCCGTGTGATCCGTTTACGGATTTTAACCCAAGCCAGTTGCTGTAAACATCTTCAGGTTTTACATTTTCAGGATCTTCTGCAATTTCACCTCCACTGAAACAGTTACAGCATCTTATTGCATCAAATTCCCCCCACTCAACTACTGATTCATCTGCAAATGTAATTGATTCTTTGCGATTAATATCTTTACTGATAGCATTTGCGGGACATTCAGACGCACATGCCATACAGTTATTACATAACTTTGGTCCGTTATAAATTGGATCTGGTTCAAGTTCCAACTCAGTAAGCACTAATCCATACCTTACTCTGGGACCATATGTTGGATTCAGAAATACTTTACTCCACCCGAACTCGCCTAAACCAGCCAGATATGCTGCCACCCGGGTGTGGGGTGAAACATCAGGTGCTGCCTTCCCCTCAGCAACCGGTCTGCTGAACTTATCCCATACTTTTCCAGCATCATCATAAGAACGCCAGCAGTCTATTTGCCCAAGAGGCATCGCCTCATAACCGGTATCCTCGATAGCGCCAGCTAAACCCCACATTACCGCAGGCATTCGAATATAAGTTACCCCACCATAACCCATAGCTGCATAATTACTGAACATAGTGCCTTCTTCAATACCACGCAGACTTCCGCGCATTACACGAAAACCACATACAATTATTGATTTACATTCAGGCATAATTTGCAGGGGATCCATTTGCCTTGGACTACCTTTCCACCGTTCAATATTGCCTATTCCTACCAGTTCAGCCCCAAGAGATTTTGCAAGTCGTTTGATTTTTGATGAAGTAATCATTAATCTTCCTTTACGAAGGCACATAAATTTCAGGAACCTTATATTTTAAATATCACCATTGAAATACATCTAAATATAGCTGTTATAAAATAATAACGCCATCATCTATAAAATACGGTTATGTATAGGCGATGGCGTTACTAATTTAAGGTTATTTTTCTGCTGCTATCCATATTGAAGGACCAGACCATGAAGTACTGATGGTAATGGTAATAGGCTTAGTTGGATTACATGGTACTACTGTAAGAATTGCATGCAATTTTGTATTAATATCAGTGAATGTGGAGGTTGGCATTGTCCTGCCATCACAAACTACATTTACAACACAAGGATTGTTAGAATTGCTTGAACCGCAAATAAATGACAATTTCTTTGGTGAACTACGCTCTTTGGGTATTATGACAACTCGGGCGGTATCAGGATTTCCAGAGTTTCCTATGAGAGATGGAACATCATCAAGCCACCCGGGTCTAAAAGAATAATTAACACCCCAATGTAATAAACGTCCTGACCAGTTACGTCCTCCGGCAATAATCTGATATGTACTACCACCAGAACCTAATTTCCACCAGGATGGTGCATTAGCAGCAGCAGATATTTCATAAGTTGTTGCAGATATAGAAACTTCGTTTGCAGTGACACCATTAGCAAAAATAGCATTTGTATCCATAGCGCCAAATAATATTGGGGTTCCGCTTGATTTGACAGCATCATACACAGTATTATTTGTATTAGCATTTCCACTATATCCTGTCCATCCGGTACTGGGACTTGTAGTTGATACCAGAGTAGGAGGAAATGGGTCATCCGGGCTGACAGCTTTAAGTACTGTCCAAATAACATTATTGCTATCTACCTGACCTACATGTCCATCAGCATAACTGGTAATGGCAAACCCGCTATGACGAGTTTCAACTTTATCAACAATGTCAGTTTTTAATGCAATTGAAGCGCCATGAGTTATAACACTCGAACTTGCATTGCCATCAATTGTAACAGGAATAATCGTTGGGTCCGATATATCTCCAAGTGCACGCCCACCCAACAATGACCCCGCCAAATAAACGTAATTATTCGGAATTGACCGATTTGCAGATGGGCATTTTACAACACCTGCATCCAATTTTAAATCAGCCCATGCAGTTGAACTAACCGGAAATGTTTCTTCATGATCCTGCGTATACATTTGAATAGTTGTATTAATCTGTTTTTGATTACTTGTGCAAGTTGTTTGCCGTGCCTTCTCTCTTGCACGGGCAAATACCGGGAACAGGATGGCAGCGAGGATGGCAATAATGGCAATTACCACCAGTAACTCGATAAGGGTAAACCCTTGCTTTTTCGTGATTTTCATCTTATTTCTCCCCTTTTTATAATTACCGTTTAATAACGGCATAATCCCCTGAGTTAATACATCACCAGAATATAAACATAAAATATGCCTGATATTTATATGCTATTTCGGCAATATAGAATATATGCTATTTCTTCTTGTACCAGATAATTTATTAATTGCGGTATTACTAACTGGTCCAGTAGATTCACGAATAATAATCTCCACATCATTAAGAACTGTTAATGACTGACGTTCTGAATTGCTGATTTTATCAAATAACAGGTTTGCCGCAAATCGTCCGACAGCTACCGGCAATGTACATACCGTCGTAAGTGTTGGAATGCTGAATTCGCCAGAAATTGAATTATCAAAACCTGCAACGCTGATATCTTCAGGTACATGAATATTATTATACAAAGCTGCTTTTAAAAATCCAAGAGCGTATACATCGTTCAAACAAACTACTGCCGTCGGTGGTGTCTGTAAAGCACTCCATTTTAACAGAGCCTCTTTAGCAAAATCAGTCACCTCATCCAAATCGCCTTTAATTCTCATCGGCAGTGATATATATTCATCTGGGGTCTCCAAATTAAATTGAGACATTATAAAATTGTAAGCTTCTACGCGCGGATGTATATATTGACTATCTATTGGTGAAAGACCGAATAACGCAATGCGGCGATGGCCTAAATTAAACAAGTGTCGTATTATCTTATAAACTCCGGAAGTATAATCGGACTGGATAAAATCAGCTTTTGTTCCAAATAATTTTATCCCGTTAAGCATAACAACCGGTACATGAGCACTGACACGATTTATCCAATCAGCATCAACGTCAGCATCAACCAGTAAACCTTCAACTTTACGTTGTTGAACAAACTCCGGTAATGATGCATCTGGATTATGAGGAGCTATCAGCAGGTGATAACCACGTTTTTCAATTTCTCTCATAATACCACTGCGCGTGTCTGCCAGATGCGCTTCAGCCACTGCGTCTTTTGTTTCACGCGGAGTAATGTAACCAATATTTTTCATCTGCACAATATTGGATGCTGTATTAGGAATTATATATCCAAGTTCAGCCGCTATAGTCATCACGCGTTCTCGGGTGTCCTGAGAAATATTCTGATCATTATTCCCAGACATTATTAAAGATACGGTAGTCTTTGAAACCCCGGCAGCTTTTGCAATATTAATTTGTGTTATTCGTCGATTATTCATATTTACTAAATAAGTTTAGTACATGACATTTATATTGTCAATAGCATTTTAAAAAAATAAAGTTTATTTCTTTCATTTCGTTCGTAATACTTATAATGATATATAAGTATTGTAATGGGTATCAATGCGAATTATTAATTTACTAAAAAATTAAAAAGTGGAATAATTTAGTAAACATTTGCAGGAATATTTTGTTAAAAAAGGAAAATTTATAGTTAAAGGAACTTTTATTTATGATTTTCGAGAAAAACAGTAATATGTCAGTAACCATTCAACGACAAGGACATGGGGCTGTTATTAATGTTAATAAAGAGTTAATGATTTTACTTGCCGGAGAATTGCATAACTCAAGTGCTTCCAGCTTATCTTATATTGAACCTATTTTAGATAAGATGGCTGCATTGCATTTGAATACTGTGCTGATACCAATTTCCTGGGAATTAATAGAACCTGAAGAAAATATCTATAATTTTTCGTTAATTGATGATATAGTTGATGCTTGTAGAAACAGAAATCTTCATATCGTATTCTTATGGTTCGGAACATTAAAAAATGCTATCTCATGCTATATTCCATCCTGGGTGAAAATGAATAACCAACGTTTTTTTCGTGCACAATCAGAACCCGGGAAAAATAGTTGGGCAGTTTCTGTGTTTTGTGAAGAGATTATGAAATGTGATGCTAAAGCATTCACTGAAATAATGAACCACATCAAGAAAATTGATGCGGACACAGGCACCGTTCTAATGATGCAAGTTGAAAATGAACCGGGTATTCTGGGCGCGGCGCGTGACCATTGCCCGGCGGCGGAAATTAAATTCAATGACCCGGTGCCGGATTCGTTAATTCAGTACCTGTCCCGTAATCATGAAACTTTAATTGAAGAAATTAAAAGTATTAAAATGAAGCCGGGTACATGGACAGATGTTTTCGGTGATGGTGCTGATGAAATATTCATGGCTTGGCATGTTGCGCAATTTATTGAAAATGTAGCCGCTGCCGGACGTAAAATCTATGACATCCCTATGTTTGTGAATGCGTGGCTTATTGCCGGTCCCGGATATGCCCCCGGTCAATATCCAAGCGGCGGACCGGTTTCCAAACTTATTGATATCTGGCGTGCAGCTGCACCTGCTATTGACTTTATTGCCCCGGATATTTACCTGCAGGATTTTCGGGCAGAATGCGCATCATATACAAGGGGAGGAAATATACTGTTTATTCCGGAAGCGCAGAATAGTATAAAAGCCGCAGCAAATGTGTTATACGCGATTGGCAAACATAAGGCGCTTGGATTTTCTCCATTTGCCATTGACGATTTATCCGAAGACCATCCTCTGTCTGAAACCTATAAACATCTTAACGAAATGATGCCGGTAATTATAGAGTCATACCGTAATGGAAATATCACCGGATTTCTGCAACAGGAAGATGAAGAGACATGGAATGCCGAGTTGGGTGATTTTATTTTTATGGCACGAACTTGCGGCAAAATGGAAGATGGTAAAGTTCCTGGCTCTGCAATTTTGTTGTCATTATCGGAAAATGAATTTATTATTATGGGACGTCAGCTTATTTTTACATTTATGAACAAAAATAAGAATATGAACTACACCGAAATTATCCGTCTTGATATCGGGAGATATCAAGACGGTAAATGGGTGGCGGAACGCCGTTTAAATGGTGATGAAACTGCCCATGGTACCGGTATATTGCTTGGTTCCGAACTACAAGTAGTACATTTTATCCTTAACTCTATTAATTAGGAGAACATATCATATGAAGAACGAAGCATTATATAATATAGAAGACATACCTTTCAGCCGTTTTGGGTCATATCTTGCTATTTCTAAATTGAAAGAAAAAAATGGAATTCCAGCGGGGATTTGGATTCGCAATATCCATGGCGATGCAGCCCGTGAAGTTTTTAGAATTGAAATTATGGAAGATAATATACCTGTAAACGCAGAAATTATCACTTCACCTGCTGAATTGGTGATTAAATCATCAAAAGGTTATATAAGAATCTGCTTATCTGGCCTTAACAGAATACGCGTAAAGTCAGAAAATATCGGTTTTCGCTTGACTGCGCGACCCGGTAATTATAATAGTGCCATACCACAGGAAAACAGACGATGGTTGTTAAATATTGCGACAGCTTTTCAAAATTATATCTTAACTCCACTAAATGGGAATATTGCAGTTGAATGTCCATGGGAAGTCGCGCGGTGCAAACATATTTTTATTAACGCGCAACCGGATAGCGAAATAATAATTGATCAGGGAGTAGGCTGCTGGCATCCGGATCCTATAACAACAACATATGATGATGATGTCGATATTATAGCAAATGAGTTTAATCGATTCGCGTCAGGATATCAGTCATGTAAGGACAAATACACTGATACAACATCACTTGCTGTTTACCTGAATTGGTCGACAGTGGTTGAGCCATGCGGGTTATTCACACGACCAGCTATGTTAATGAGTAAAAATCATATGACAAATGTCTGGAGTTGGGACCACGCTTTTAATGCATTAGCTCTTAGTCCTTGTCATCCGGAGTTATCATGGGATCAATTGATGCTTATGTTTGATCACCAACACAATTCAGGACAACTTCCGGATTTCTTAAATGATATTTTAAAGCTGTATAATTTCGTAAAACCTCCCATTCATGGCTGGATATTCCAGCAAATGCAACAGTATAACACATGGTTTCAACAAAAAAGCATTATTACTGAATTATATGAACCTTTGTGCAAATGGACTGAATGGTGGTTCACATACCGTAATCCAGATGGAGATGGTATGCCGCAATATCACCACGGCAATGATTCCGGTTGGGATAACGGTACAGTATTTGATATGGTATTGCCAACAAAAGGATCCGATTTAACTGCATTGCTTATTATTCAAATGGAAACCATCAGCAAGATGGCTATCGCACTGGAATACCATGATGAAGCAATTAAATGGCAGAAACGCGCGGATGAATTATTGCAGCAAATGATTATCCATTTTTGGGATGGAACAAAATTTATTAACCCATCAGCAATTGACGGAAAGATTTCTGAAATGTCAGATAGTATATTCAGCTGCCTCCCAATTATATTAGGTAATCGTCTTCCTGATGATATAAAAAAATCCCTGATAAAAGAGATTAAACGACATCTGACTCCTTGGGGATTAGCTACTGAAAATATTAACTCTCCTCTTTATGAATCTGATGGTTACTGGCGTGGTCCAATATGGGCACCACCAACATTTATGATTGTGAATGGATTATTTCAGATTGGAGAAAATAATCTGGCAATCGACATCGCGCAACGATTTTGCAGATTATGTGAAAAAGAAGGGTTCGCAGAAAACTTTGATGCTATAACCGGTACCGCATTACGTGACAAAGCTTACACATGGACCTCAAGCATTTTTCTTTTACTTAATCGGATGCAGCAAGAATAAACTAACTTTTCAATAACTATGGATAATCCATGTCATTGATACACATCGCCGGTAGAGACATTGCTTATAGTCTTCCAATAAAGTCTACTAATAAGGTTTTAGACATTTTTCCTCCTACCACCCGTAATTAAAAAACACCATTCAAAATTTCTGGGTTTCGTAGTATACACCTTACCATTTTTAACCGCCAGAGTTTACTCCGGCGGTTTTTGTTTAGATGCTGTAGGTTAAGTAATTTCTTTTATACATATTGTTAAAATACACAAGCATATACTGGTTAATAGATAAACCCGTCCCTATATATAACATCAAAATTTCATTTATCCCCTACTATAAAATAACTGAACCACCTAATTTTATAGTGCAATCATGGCCGCGGAAAACTGACTGACAACATCGCCTCGATATCCAGTGGATCGATGCCAAAATGTTTCTGCTGGCGGTCACGTTCGATGGTGACGGCGCAGGCCGTCTTCGGATAGATTCGTCCTCATGAAAAAGGCATAATGTGGCGGCAAAGACGCCCATCCACGGGTGGGTGTGCCAGTCAGACATCGAACGTTCCTTTCCCACGGAGAATACACGAACCTAACTCCTCCTCGAGCGTCACTCGCCGATGCCAACCTAGTGAGCTATCGCACGCCGGTTGCGCTGAAGTGGTACCTGCGTGCGATAACTCGCTGATTCTCTGGTTGTTACAAGCCGTATTTTTTCACGAGGTATTTTTGGATAGCGGTAATGTCACTGGATGGAAGGACCGAATTATAAATGATCAATTCCGCGATATCGCCAGCCAGTCTATACGAGTTCTTGTCATACCGCGCACCGAGAACAAAGGGTGTCCCGCTGGCAGTGGCATTTGCGGTGATAGTGCCAGTGACGGCTGTACCCCCGCGGATGCCCAGAGTCGAGTTGGCTCCATTCTGGACATGGGTGACAACGGCAAATCCCCCGGCGGTATACGACGAAGATGGAATACTGATGGAGCCTACTCCGCCATCGCGCCCTCCAAAAAGACCATTAGCAGAGCTCATGTGAATGAAATATCGACTAGCGCTACTGTCAGTGGCCGTGTCAAATACAAAGCCCAATGACGCGGGTTGCGATAATTTCCAGACGCCGATGATGGTTGCAGCACCACCAGCGAAGATTGATTGATCCACAGCGAAGTAATTACTGGTGCCATTTAACCGCATAACGGGATATCCATTCAGGGTGTTGGTGACGAGTGTGCCCGTGCCTGTCAACGCATATGCACGACTACTACTGTCCGTCCAGGTTGTGACCGGGCCCGTGATGGTCAACGCGTCCGCGCGCAGCCAGAGAGCGAGCTTGTTCGTGCTCACGGGAAGGTCGGGCTTGCCCTTCACGCTGGTCACATGCCCATCGGCATACGCGACGATCGTTCCCTGGCTATGACGCGCCTCACAATCCGTTGAATAATATGCAGTATTGGGGGATGACGCGCCGGTTCCCACGCCGTCAGCTGTCAGCATCTGGGTCGTGGGGTCAATGATATCGCCGATAGCCGCCCCTTCCATCCACGCATTGAAGACATACCCATTGACGACTTTGCTCCCCGCGGTGGGGCAGATTAATACACCCGGATCAACCTTGATATCTGACCATACTGACGTAACCGGCGGCATAACTTCTTCATGATCCTGCGCATACATCTGAATCGACGCCGCAATCTGACGCTGATTATTAATACAGGTAGTTTGCCGTGCTTTCTCACGTGCTCTGGCAAAAACCGGGAACAGAATGGCGGCGAGGATAGCAATTATGGCTATCACGACCAGCAATTCAATGAGAGTGAAACCTTTTTGCCTTGTTTTCATAGCTTTATCTCCTTTACATATTACAAGAATATCTTGTATATATCATCTAATCCACACAGCAAACCTGTCAAGTGTAAATTGATGAAATAAGATGAAATACCACTTTTTTTCGGTATGTTTATTTCGTAATGTAGAAAATATACAGGCTACGGTTACGGCCGCGGAAAACTCACCGACAGCATGGCGTCCACATCGAGCGGATCGACACCGAACTGTTTCCATTGGGCCTCGCGCGTCAGAGCATCGCTTTCCAGATCACCTTCAATAGGCAGTTTAATACGCCGCCCTTCCTGCAGGTTGCTTTCATGCGCGCCAATTTCCATCATGTCGCTCATCAGCGCGTCTTCGCCGGTGAACTCGCTGGCGCGCAGATCGCGGACAGCAAGTGCAAAGTCCACTACATGCTCCATAACCGCCACGCCATACCAGTCGCGACTGTTGACTTTACCGCACTTGGCGTGGGTCATGAGCGGACTGACATACTCGATACGGCCGCCGGGGGTGTCGGCATGCATACCTGTCCAGACTTCGCCGGTGGTATCATGCGCAACAGGTGTAACCACATCGGCATAGCCGCCGCCCCAAAGATTTCCTGCCGCTTCCTGAGCCGGAGCCAGTTTATCATCTGATACGTAGCGCAGTTCGGTCTGTTCATTACCCCAGTGAACGCCTGGCGCGCGGTGTACCAATGTGCCGCGTTCTCCCTGGAACTCGGTGTAACCCGGCCGCGGATGGCGTCCCAAATGTCCCTTGACGTGCCCGCTGCCCACATCCATCACCATCATATCATTCGAAAAATGGAAGAAACGGGCTTTTAGCGTTTCAACATCATGGCGGCGTTGCGGCATTGAGTAGAACGCCGGATGCGTCATGTCGTGGTCAATGCTTTGTACCCATTCCGGATGACATTGAGCAAAGGCAATCCAGCGTGAATTATTATGGTAACCAGTGTGGTCAGCGTAACTTACTATCCTTCCAATACGTCCCAGATAATTGCAGTCTCGCACTGTCTGGGCAAATCGGTCGATGGGCATGCGGAAGAAATTCTCCGCCACGCGCACAATTACATTGTTATCCTTGGCGACAGAAATCATCTCTTTTGCCTGACAAACCATACTCGCCCATGTAGTCTCGGTGTGGTTGGGAATACCGTTAGATGAAAGAAAAACAGAGATTGAGTGATGCGAAGGTATAGGTGTAACTACCAGGGCCGCCTCCATAGGTCGGTCTACAACCAGTTTGCGAATGTCGGAGTAATAGGGCACGCCAAGGGTTTCCGCCAGTTTCTGACCATTTTCGGCTACCGGGTCGCAGACCGCCACCGGCACACACCAGGGCTTAAGTGACTCCCAAATTGGCTGATAAATGGTCTGGGACCGGGTACCGGCGCCAATTATTGCAATGCGCAAAGGCTCATCAGGTATAGGTAATGTTGACATAATTTCTCCTTCTATCTTACCGGTTGCATGCCAATAGCACGCAAACCATCGCGAAGATTTTGTATATCATTTTCAGACAATGGACGAACCGGCCGCCGGAAAACAGGTGATGAAAATTTTCCCAATAGCCATCGCGCAACCTTCATACGCTGATGAGCACTGCCGGACGGTTCACCAAAATTATAAATTAGCCGCGCAAGCGGATCTTCTGTCTGTTGTGCTTTGCGCGCCTGCGCCAAATCACCTTCCAACGCCGCATGGGTCAACTCAATTATTAATTCCGGCGCGAAACCGGCAAAGCCAACCAATGCGCCGTCTGCCCCTTCCAGCAAAGTCGGCAACAAAAACTCGTCATGACAGGTTATTATTGAAACGTGAGGGGCGGCTTCTTTAAGTTTTTCATAATCATATCGCCAGCGAGACATATCACGGGTACCCATTTTTATGGTAACAACTTGCGGAATTTTCACCATTTCCAACATCTCAGCCAGAGTATAACCCGCTTTAGTCCAGGACGGATACTGATGAATGATGATATTTATACCCGCGCCAACGGCCACATCCTCAATAAAACCAATAGCACTGGACGATGACCGTCCAAAACGCAGCCATTCATGCGGCGGCATCAACAGAATAGCGTCAGCACCGGCTTCTTTAGCTGCCAACGCGTCGTCAATAGCTTCCAGACTGCCCTCGGCAGCAACACCGGAAACAACTTTGCAGCGACCGCGCACAGATTCGGCAACAATACGTGTAACCTGTGCCCGTTCGCGATGACGTAAAGCCATAATCTCGCCGGTGTGGCCGTTGCAAGTCAGGCCTTTCATGCCCTGTATGGCAGCCAATTCGTCGATATAAACGCGTAAGCCGTCTTCATCAATAGATTCGTCCTTATGAAAAGGACATAATGTGGCGGCAAAAACGCCCATCCACGGGTGGGTGTGCCAGGTCATAATATTTCTCCTTGTTCTTATATAGATTACGATTTCGGAACATTAGCATATAACCGATGAATGATTTTAATTATCTTTCATCGGATCACATCTTTTTCCAGGCGGACAACCGCATGGCATTAAGTTCGCCATCGTAGGCAACTACACGGATGGCTGCAGTCCATTGATCGGTCAGCGCGGGATGCTTAGCGCGGCAGGAGTCCAGCGCAGTCTCCAGGTAGAGCCGCGGCTCTTCCTTGACGATGACCGTCGAAATGATGTCCTGAATGTCCGCAAGATCCTGCTTGCGGATGTCCATGTGAAAGGCGGCAAAGGTAATCATCGGTTATGTGCTCCCATTATCTTTAAGCTGTTCATATGCAATATAGCTTTTAGTTGCGCGTCATTCACCGGCAAGTCACTCACCACAGCCAGCGTGGAGCGGATGTTCACCGCGCCTTGCTCGGGACCGAAGGGCATGTCGGAGGCGAAGAGCACGCGCTCATGACCGAAGAACTGCAAGGCGCATTCAACGGCGGCGGTCGATCCGAAGGTGGCGGTGTCGGTGTAAAACCGCCTGAAAGCAGCGAGTGACTCGCCGTGCAGGGGGGTGTTCTCCCGCTCGCGCAGTTCCGGCGGCGTGCGCGAGCCATAAGCTACCAGACCGGCACCGAGGCGTCCCTCGACCATGGGAATCAGCCCACCACCATGGTGGGTGATGATTTTCAGGTCCGGCCAGCGGTCGAAAACCCCGGCGAAGACCAACCGGTACATGGCCTTACTCGTCTCGTAAGGCCACCCGAGCGTCCACCATAGTTCGTACTTCGAGTAGGTCTCACCGGCGTAATCCGGCGTGTCCATACCGAGTGTCGGGTGCAGCAGGATCGGCCGGTCGAGTTCCGCCATGAGGGCGAACAGGTCCATAAACGGCGGAGTGTCGATTGCCGCGCCGTTCATATTGGTGAAGATCTGCACGCCACAGGCGCCGAGTTCGGTGACGGCCCGGTGCGCTTCCTCAAGCATCGCCTTCGGATGATTCAGCGCTAGCGCGGCGAAGAAGCCGGGGAAGCGGTCTGAATGCCGTGCCGCCATCGCCGCCATGCCGTCGTTAGCGCGGCGGACCAGTTCCGCGGTCTGCTCCGGGCCAACCAGCACTTCCAGCGGCGGCGAGACCAGGCACGGCACCTGGGAGTAACCGGGGAAGCGGTCCATCAGCCGCAGACGCGCGTCGAGGTCGGTCATCACCGGCATGGCCAGAGCGCGCTCGAGCATGCGCAGCGGCCGCCTGGAAGCCTTTAATACCGCCGCGCCATAGTCCGGCGGCGCCCAGTGGCAGAATATGTCGATGGTAGTGTTCATATCCCCATAGTCTCCGCGGCAACAGTTTTCAGGAACGCCTCCGCATAGCGGCGGCCGAGTTCCCGTTGCGCGGGTGTATCGAAGTGCTTGCGGTCACCCTTGTCACCCAGCCCGGCACTGCTGACGCAGGCGCTATGCGGGATCCGTGATGCGAGATTGAGCAGGGCGGCGTTCACGCGTGCCGCACCGGGAAAGTCCGTTGGGGAGAGAAACCGGCCCAACTCACCGCAGACGAAAACCGCCTGCGCGGTGCCGGGCAGTGCGCGCCAGGCGCGGACCGCCTTTTCCAAGCGAGCTTCGTAGATGGCGGAATCGTCTTCGGCACGCGGTCGGGTTGGCGGTGGGCGATGGCGGTCAGGACGCGTTGCTTAGGTGTCATGACGACTTCTCCTGTTCACTTTTCGCAGGTTGCCGGCGTGAACCTCCGGCCAGCGCCGCCTGGATACCGGGGACGAAGCGCATCTGCTGCGCCATGGCCTTGCCCAAACCCAAGTGGCCCAGCCCTTCGGGGAAACGGCCGATGGCCTTGAGCCCGTCGCGGATGTAGCTGCCAATCTCCTCGTCGCCGGAGATGCAATGCGCATCCGCCAAACCTTCCAGGACCCACTGAGTTTGCTGAAAACCGCCGCCCTTGCTGCGCTTCTCGCACGAAGTATAGCGGAAATAGCCGCTCTTATTGTCGTAGGTGTTGCGGATCAGCCAGCGGGCGCCGCCCACCAGCATCCGGACAGCCTCGGCATCGCCGGTGATGGCATGGTAGCGTTTCAGGGCCGACAGGAGCACGCCGACCATGAAGCCAGCCTCGCCGCGGCAGCGCGGATAGCCGCATCCGCAGTGGCCTTCGGCCAGCATGTGTACCCAGCCGCCGGCCGGGGCCTCTTTTTCACGCACGCAGCTCACGATAACCGAGGCGGCGTTGAGGCAGCGGGGATCGTCGAACGTCGCGGCCAGCATGCAGAGATGGATGATGTGCCAGCCCGCTTCGCGACAATTGAGGAAGTCGCAGTTGTCGAACCAGCGATCCTGCAGCAGCCACGTCCGGGTCTCGTGGATGCTCTCGCGGGTGAACTCGTCACCGGTCAGCAGATAGTGGAGCACCGGGCCCTCGACCCAGGTGTGCGACGGAATTCCCCCCGTGCCACCGACCTTGCTGCGGAAGAGCGGCGGCAGGTAGCCGCCGAGGTGGCCTGGCATGTGCACCGCCTGGAAGCCATGCGGATGAACGGTGTCCACATCGGCCAGGTGCCGGGCCGCCTGCGCGCCAAGCTCGGTCCAGCGCGGATCGCCGCCGCGCAGAAACTCCAGGTAGCCGCAGTACGGCGGGTCATACTCGTTGTTGCCCCACGACCAGGCGCTCTCTCCATACCAGTCGCCGAAGTTGATCTGGCCGTAGGCCCGGAAATGCTCGCGATCGGCGTGAAAGGCATCGAGGGCTCGCGTCAGCAGGGCCTCGTAATCGGCCATGGTGGACTTGGCCTTGAGTCCAAAGGGGACGAGGACGCCGGTGGCGTTCGTATGGGCCGGGTCGGGCTGTACCACCGGCGGATGCTCCAGCCAATCGAAGATGGCATTCGTGTCGGACTCGGATGCGTCCGGGGGCAGGCACCCCAGCAGCCACTCGCTGCGCAGCGCAAGGCCGGAACGGAGCAAATACGCGTTGTCTTTCAGCCAGAAGTAGAGGCGGTGCCACGCATCCTCGTCGCCCGGCAGCGGGTCGCCCGAGAGTTCCGGGAGTAGTTCAAGCACGATCGCCTCCGCGTCCTGCCGGAAGCCCCGCGGCCAGGTTTGCCAGAACTCCTTGATACCTACGGCCAACGTCCCCTGCGCCATGGGGACGCGGAACTGTCCAGGCATCCGGCCGGGCACGACCTCGGTGCCGTCTTCGGATGTCAAACGCCAGGCCTGGTCATGCTCGTGTACCCAGCGGCGGGCCGGCGCCTGGGTGGCGCAATCCAGCCGCAACTCGAGCCGGCGCAGGCGCAGCATACGCTTCGCCTCGTCGCCGTCCGTGGGCAGTTCGGGACTAACCACCTCCAAGCGCTGCACGACCCGGATGAACGGCTGGTCTGCATACACGTGGAGGCGGAGGCGGCAGCGCAGATGCGTCACGCTCTTCTCGTCCGCCACCGGTATGTCGACCCGGATCACCGCGCGGCGCGGGCCGTTCTCCTCGATGGCCACGCCCTGGGGCGCGCCGCCCGTGAGCGCCCGGCCATCGGCCAGTGCGCCGGTCAGCGCCAACCCGTCGACCACGCTTTTCCACGCCGCGCCGTCGCGCCGTTCGATCCGCAGGCCGCTGTCGAGCAGCACGCGCAGGCCACCGCTTTCGGCCTGCACTCCGGCTGCGACCGGCCGCGCCAACGGAGCGGTATCAACCGCCGGATCCGCTGATACGTTGAGTTGCGCGGCGCCCGCCGCGCTGGGGGCAAGGGTGTCCACCAGGAGCCAGCGTACCGAGCCGTCCGGCCATTGCGAAAGGATGCGCGTTTGCGTGGGCTTTGCGGCGCTTCCGGCATGGAGTTCGCAATGCTGGCCGGGAAAGACTCTCCCTTGCGCCAGCGGCACGCCAAAGGTCAGCGGCAGACCGGCGGGCCACGCCGGGCCCGGCCCGCACAGTTCAAGTGGCACAGTGGTGACCCGGCCAGTCGGGGCGGGGGATGCCGGGGCGAGTGTGATCCCGGCAGTCGCCGTGGCGCCGGCCTTCTCGGTGACTTTCACAGTCAAACGCCAGGCGCAGTCCGTTCGCAAGCCCTCCAGACGCGCGGCATGCACGGTGCGTGCGCCGTCTGGCGCGAAGCGTCGAGGTGTGGGCATGCCGTCGGTCTGCGCGACGACTTCGCAGGTGGCGACCTGGCTGGTGATGAAATGCACAGTCACGGCGCCGTCCGCCTCGCGCCTGGCGCTGAGCCGGTCGATGCGCGGCTCGAACCGGCTTGGTTCCGGCCGCTTGCGCAGCAGCACGAACTGCTCGATCCGGTACTCGCCCTTGCCGGGAGCGGTCAGTTGGAAAACCTCCATCTCGCCCCGGAACAGCACCGGCTGGTCGAGGACGATCAGGTGCACGCGATTGTCGTGCCGCGTCGGCTCGATCCGCCCGAGCTCGTCGGCGGCGAGGCGTAACTCCATCGGACACTCCTGCCCGGCCGCGTCGTAGAGCAACACGCCGACATAGCGCATGCCGGTGTGGTCGCATTGCTTCTCAACAGTGCCCCAGAAGCGGTGGCGCAGGGTCGAGGCCTGGCCCGACCAGGCCACGCCCGGGACGCGCACGAGGCTCGGATTCGTGTAGTACGTGATCCCGAGGTCCGGCGTCCAGTCGCCCGGCGTTTCGCAGTCAATAGCGCGCCAGGCGTAGTTGGCCGGATCGGCGAGGATCGCGGCGATGCGCTCGGGCTCGGCGATGTCGATATGGGGCAACAGGTTCATAGTGGACCTCCAGTCTTCGGCGCCAGATGCTGTCGCCAATAGGGCAGCATGTCGTCCTTGCGCTTGCCCTTGAAATGCAGGACGGGGATGCCGGGATACGGCCCTGGCATCGTCTCTTCCCGGGTCGAAAAGTTGTATTGGGCGCAGGGCAGGAGCAGCAGATCGTAACCGTCGGCGGAGCGCCACAGATGGGTGTCAGTTCGGGTGAAGTCAGCGCCAACGGTCATGTCGCGCAGGGCGTCCTGATCGCCGCCCCAGGCGGCGGCGGCCTGATAGCGGGTCTCGAAGAGGCGCAGGCAGTCGCGTAGGAAGGCCACGCCGCGGTCGAGACGCCGGCGGTGAAAGAACTGGATGCCGGCGTTGATCGGCCAGTTTGGCACGCCATCCCGGTAGGTCAGACCGGCATCAAACTCCCGCTCGAAGAGCGGCTCCAGGTCTTCCTGGATGAGCATGTCGCCGTCGAGATACACGACGTGGGAATCCTCACGCTCTAGGAACCGGGTCCAGGCGTGCGAACGGCTGAACATGAGCCGGGCGGGATCAAGCCCGTCGACTCGGAAGACCTCGTAGCCGGCGTCGGTCGGGAAGGGCGTCGCCGAGTCGGACAGAACCACCGTGCGGCAGCCGGGATGCTTAGCGCGGCAGGAGTCCAGCGCAGTCTCCAGGTAGAGCCGCGGCTCTTCCTTGACGATGACCGTCGAAATGATGTCCTGAATGTCCGCAAGATCCTGCTTGCGGATGTCCATGTGAAAGGCGGCAAAGGTAATCATCGGTTATGTGCTCCCATTATCTTTAAGCTGTTCATATGCAATATAGCTTTTAGTTGCGCGTCATTCACCGGCAAGTCACTCACCACAGCCAGCGTGGAGCGGATGTTCACCGCGCCTTGCTCGGGACCGAAGGGCATGTCGGAGGCGAAGAGCACGCGCTCATGACCGAAGAACTGCAAGGCGCATTCAACGGCGGCGGTCGATCCGAAGGTGGCGGTGTCGGTGTAAAACCGCCTGAAAGCAGCGAGTGACTCGCCGTGCAGGGGGGTGTTCTCCCGCTCGCGCAGTTCCGGCGGCGTGCGCGAGCCATAAGCTACCAGACCGGCACCGAGGCGTCCCTCGACCATGGGAATCAGCCCACCACCATGGTGGGTGATGATTTTCAGGTCCGGCCAGCGGTCGAAAACCCCGGCGAAGACCAACCGGTACATGGCCTTACTCGTCTCGTAAGGCCACCCGAGCGTCCACCATAGTTCGTACTTCGAGTAGGTCTCACCGGCGTAATCCGGCGTGTCCATACCGAGTGTCGGGTGCAGCAGGATCGGCCGGTCGAGTTCCGCCATGAGGGCGAACAGGTCCATAAACGGCGGAGTGTCGATTGCCGCGCCGTTCATATTGGTGAAGATCTGCACGCCACAGGCGCCGAGTTCGGTGACGGCCCGGTGCGCTTCCTCAAGCATCGCCTTCGGATGATTCAGCGCTAGCGCGGCGAAGAAGCCGGGGAAGCGGTCTGAATGCCGTGCCGCCATCGCCGCCATGCCGTCGTTAGCGCGGCGGACCAGTTCCGCGGTCTGCTCCGGGCCAACCAGCACTTCCAGCGGCGGCGAGACCAGGCACGGCACCTGGGAGTAACCGGGGAAGCGGTCCATCAGCCGCAGACGCGCGTCGAGGTCGGTCATCACCGGCATGGCCAGAGCGCGCTCGAGCATGCGCAGCGGCCGCCTGGAAGCCTTTAATACCGCCGCGCCATAGTCCGGCGGCGCCCAGTGGCAGAATATGTCGATGGTAGTGTTCATATCCCCATAGTCTCCGCGGCAACAGTTTTCAGGAACGCCTCCGCATAGCGGCGGCCGAGTTCCCGTTGCGCGGGTGTATCGAAGTGCTTGCGGTCACCCTTGTCACCCAGCCCGGCACTGCTGACGCAGGCGCTATGCGGGATCCGTGATGCGAGATTGAGCAGGGCGGCGTTCACGCGTGCCGCACCGGGAAAGTCCGTTGGGGAGAGAAACCGGCCCAACTCACCGCAGACGAAAACCGCCTGCGCGGCACCGGGCAGTGCGCGCCAGGCGCGGACCGCCTTTTCCAAGCGAGTTTCGTAGGTGGCGGCATCGGCCTCGGTCCGGGCGTCGGTCTCCCCCTGGTGCCAGAGTATACCGGCCAGGGACTCACCCTCCGCCAGAGCCAGGCACAGGCGGTTGGCCGCGTTCTTGAACAGGTCGCCGTCCGGCTCCCAGCGAGCCAACGGCGTCGCCCCCACAGCGCAGGGGATCAATCGGATCTCGTGCCCAGGCAGAGCCTCGGCCACGGTCCAGGCAAAACTCATGCCAGGCCCGGTTCCGGCGAAGCCGAACTGCGGAACGTGCAACGGGTCCGTCGCCGGAATCCAAACGTCATCGGCATTAAACTGCAGAATCCGTGGATCGGTCCGGCCGGCCTCATCGTCAAGCGCCGCCCGGCCGGCCATGTTCGACTGGCCGGCCAGCAAGAAGACCAGGCGCTTGGAGGTGTCGCCAACACCGATAATGCCAACCGAGTCACTCACTGTTGCCCCTCCACGCCGCCACTTCCTCGGCCAGCGGCACCTTTCTCACCGCTCAAGCGAAGAACCGTCACGACCGGGTCGGCGGTGATCCCGCTGATTACAATGCTGTCTTGCTCTTCCGACACCTCACAGGCCTTCCCGGAGTTGAGCACGGTGGCCTTGGGCATCCGGCCAAGGCCCAGGGTGGCAGTCGGAATCCGAACCTTGCCGTCCGCCGGCAGGCCGGACTTGCCGCGTGGATTCTTTACGATGTAGAGATAGACGCGGTCGCCGGACTTGACCGCATATCCCCACGGGGCGTTGGCCAACGGCAGTGGCTGCGAGCCGACAAAGGCTTCCTTGAGGTCGACGCCGGGCCGCGGGCGCATCCAGTTGGCGATGCTTTCCTGGAATGGAACCGTGTCCTTTGTCGCGCCAACGCCCGAATGCGCGACGGTGCCGTCCAGGTTGGCGACGTGGCCCTCGCCCACCAGGCTGAACACAATGCGCACCCACTTCTGCCAGTCACGGTCCGTGCTGTTGGGAAAACGCCAGCTCTCGATGACCAAGGTCTTCGGGTTCCCCAGCAGCTTTCGCGGATCGGGCCATCGGCCCCAGTCGGTAGCCCAGCCCTCCGCCTCGAGGATGTCCACGTCGCCCCGGCCGTACGTAGAGCAGTCACCGTTGTTGTTCAGGATCAGGGTGCCGGAGTCATAGGTGCGGATCATGCTGAACAGGGCATCGAATTCGAATCGTCCCCGGCATCGCTGTGCGACCTGGGGAAAACCGTACTCGTCGAACCAGAACATGACGGGCTTGAACTCCCGCATGTAGCGTTCAGCCTGTTCGAAAAAATAGTCATTATGAAAGGGACGCCCCTCATACTCGCCGAAGCGGCTCATGTACAGCCCCACCCGGCGAATCCCGGCCTCGCGGAGGCCTGGCACCCAGTGCTCGGCATTGTGGAGCGACTTCGCGCAGACATACTGAAATCCCATGCGCTGGAATCGCTTGCCCGTCTCCAGAATGAACTGCTTGTCCTGGTTGACGGGATGTGTCGATTCGGTGCCGTGCATCAGACAGCCGAATCGGGCATCCTCGATCCATCGATTGGGTCGTTCCTTGACCTCGATCCTCAGCTCCTTTTCGGCCTTTGCGCCACTTGCATCCTGCACCATCACGGTGAATTCCCCAAGGCCAATCTGCTGACAGATGCCGTCCAGCGTCCCGTCGTCATTCAGCGTGACGCCGGCGGGCAACCGCCCTTTGACAAGTGACCATCGGTAGGGCGGTTCGCCGCCCCCGGCCAGGAACTGAAAGCGCGAGGCATTCGCGTTGTTCACGTCGGTCGATCCACTCATCCGCAGCCAAACGTAGGGCCATTCCCGATAACCTGCGGGCAGATTCCAGGTGTCGATCTCCAACGGTTTGCCCGGGCCGGTCAAAGAAGTCACGAGGCCGCTGAGAGGCTGGCCGCTGGCGTCGCACAAGCGAGCGTAGAAACCCCACGTCAGTTCCGAACCTTGTCCCTCGGGCAGCGTTTCCAGGAACTTCACCGTGTCGTGTTCCCCGGGCTCTTTCTTGATCGACCCTCCGTTACAGATCTTCAGAAGCAGTCTGTTCCAACCTTTGTCCAATTCCGTCTCCAGGATCTCGGCATCCCGCGCCGCGTACTGCGGCCCGGCGCTGGACCGTACGAGCTTGCCGTTGACGTAGGCCTTGAAGACGTCGTTTGCTCCGATGCGGAGCTGCGCCTTCCGAGGTTCCGGACTCCACACATAGAGGTGGGCATAGGCTGCGCAGTTCGCGACCGGTTGCTTCTTCACGATCCGATAGTAGCTGTAGAGATCCTGGTAGTCGTCGTAGTTGCGGCAGTACAAGCGATCGTCCCATGGCACCCAGGACTTGCCCGCCAACTTCTGGTCGGCGCGGGGCATGGCTTTTTCCTCGCCGATGAAGTCCGTTTCCAGAACCGGATCTTTGCCGCCTTGGAACGGCCCCAACAGGAGCCAAGCGTCGAAGAAAGCGGCTGCGCCCGCCGGCACCGGATCGGCGGCAAGCACGGTGCTGCCGACCATGAGTACGGCCACCATCCACATTCCCAGCATTCGAGTTGTTTTCATGGTCATCTTCTTTATGTTTCCTTTCGTTATGTTCGTCACAGTTTCCACGCCGCCACTTCCTCGGCCAGCGGCACCAGGGTTTCCACGCCGCGATTGGGCACGTCCTCTAACACGCCGACCATGAAGCGACGTCCGTTCCCGACTCCCTCTTCGAGCAAGCGGCGTGCGTGCGCCCGGATGGCCGCGGGCCCTTGAAGATGCAGGGAGGACGGGAAGTTGATCATCAGCGTTTTCTCGGGCCAGGCGCGGCGCGCCTCGGTCAGCGGCAGATCGCAGTCGGGCGGTGGGGTGAAGGACTCGATGTAGTCCAGCGCCGTACCGGCCACCTCATTGACGATGAGGCGGTTGTTGCCGTCGAGGTGTGCGCCGGCATATTTGCCGGCGGCGTGCAGGGTCTGGCAGGCGCGTTCAATATGGGGCAGGTAGAACTGGCGGTACAGGTCCATGCCGACGACGCTGATCTCGGTATTACCGTCGATAACGCAAAGCTGTGCCGGAGATTCGGCCATGATTTGCACGCGCCGGTCCACGTCATCGGTCATCAGTTCAACCAGGCGCAAGACGCGCTCGCGGTTATCGGCCCATTCCAGGCAGAAGTTCTCGATGCCGAAGATCTCATAGATCAGCTCGTGCAGCGGGTTATGCACCGTCCCCGGCCGCGCCAGGCAGGCACCGGGATAGTGGTTGTCAGCGGCGCGGAAAGCGTCGAAGGCCGGGGTATAGCGTCGCGCCAGCAGCAAAGCCTCTATGGCGTCGTAATCCGTTGGACTCTCAAAGATGTGCTTCTCGAGCCAGGACGTACCGGGCATGTTGCTGTGCACTTCGTTCACCTCGCCCGCCGTCGTCCGGTAGACCGTGCGGGTGCGCACATGGCCATCGGCGTTCGGGGACAGCAGCTCGCGGCGGACCTCGACTTCGTCGAACCGCATGTGCCAGACCGTGCTCTTGACGATGATGCAGGCATCCAGTTCGAGCAGGCGCGCCTCAATCTCGGGCGAGGGCAACTTGTTGTTCCAGATGATGAACGGCACGCGGTCCGGCTTATCACCGGCCAGAACTGATAATACTCTGTCACGCGATGTTGTCATTGCTTCAGTCCTTTCTATCAGGCACTTCGACCGCCCAAGTGTGCGCGGTCTTGCTGCCGAAATCACTGTGAAATATCACGTAACGGCCGTCCGGCGTCCACACCGGATTGGGGTGCAGCCACTCGCACTTGACCGCCTGGCCCGCCTCATCGGCCAGACCCCAACTACTGTCGATCCGGCAAAGCAGGCGGATCGTGTCCGTCGCCGGATCCTGCATGTAGAGCCCATTGACGCTGCCGGGGCCGCGATCATGGACGATGATCTTGCCGTCGGGCGAGGCGTTCTGATGCCACTGCCCGCCCGGGAGGATGAGGCTGGAGAGATGCGTCACACTGCCGGTGTCCATGTCCAGACGCGCCACATGGGTGCGCCACTGATCGTGCGGGTCGCTGACAAGTGTGACCACGGCGCGGTTGGCCGGGTCCCAGTTGAAGTGCCCCGCATGGGCGCGCGGATCGTCGATGAACCAGCTCCGCAGGCCGGTGCCGTCGCGGCGCATGGCATAGAGACATGCGTGCTTGTAGTTGGCCCAGAAGAGGATTTCGGGATCCCACGGACAGGCCAACAGATGCGACTGTTCGCCGTTGGAGACGAAGATTTCACCCTCCATCCGGCGATCCTCGTAGTCGTAGCGAAACAGCCGCCCCTCGAAGGTGGATTCATCCTTGAGAGAAGCGTCCTTCGGCAGGTACGGTGCGTCCAAATGCCGACCGCGTACGGCAGTCGAGAAGATCAAGTGCTTCCCGTCGGCAGTGAATTGCTGGTACACGGCAAAGAACCCCTGCTCGCAGACTGTGGGATCGAACGCGAAGAGCTTCTCGCACCGGCCGGTCTCCACGTTCAGTTCGAACACCTCACCATGGAGAGGGAACACGATCACAGGTTGCGTCGGATGAATCGCGGGCCACAGCCAGGAGAAGCGCTCGCACTCCTCGGCCAGCTTCTTGCGGTGCATCCACTGAGCATACTTCGGCATGCCCGGCGTCGCCGGGAAATTCGTGAGCTGGCGCTCGCGGCCGTCGGGATCCACGCACCAGTAGTTTATCGCCCGGTCCGGTGTCTTGCGCAGGAACAGGAAGTGCCGGCCGCCAGCAGTCCACGTCGGCTGCGTGAAGTAGAGCGAGACGGCGGGCAGGTCGCCACCGGTGAGCTGATGGATGGTGGCGCCGGTTTCCGGATCGGTAAAGGTGCGCACGGGTGCGGGAAGCGTGCAGCTTGTTCTAAGCGTAGTCGAAGGGGCGGTTTTCATCACAGTTGTCCTCCTTGGTGTGTCCACTCGGCCATGCGTTCGCTTGTAAGCGCGCCGTCGTAGGCGACGGCGCGCAGGGTGACTGTCCAGGATTCGCCGGCCGCGAGGCTGATGGTCCGATCCCAGGTCGGGTTATACATCGCCATCCCGTAATCGCGGATAAACCACGGACCGCGCACGCCGGGATCGAGAATCGTGAGAAACAGACCCGCCGCCTGCCCTGCCACCGTGTTCTCGTAGGCGACGAAATCGGATTGGCGGTTGGCATCCACCAGCGCGGCGGTGCCGCGCCGGCCCTCATCGGCGAGGATCGCCCCACCGAGTGGCGGCAACAGGCGTGGTTCGACGCGCACGCCGATGCTGCCGAACTTGGTTTGGGCGAATTCGACTGCGCCATACGCGGCGATTTTCCGGCTGGTCATGTCGCACACTGTAGCATCTGGAAACGCACGCATGAATACAGTACGCTCTTCATCTATCAAAGGTTCCTCATTTTCATCGCGCCAGGTGCTTTTAAGGATAAAACGCACGCCACTTTCGGTCACATCGGCGACTGGTTCACCCTGGGCATCCATACGACCCATATTGTGCATAATATGGTCATCATGACTACGTTTCACAGGGAATGCCCAGAAATTTCCTTCACGTTCACCAACCTTAACAGGATTCTGTCCTACAAAAATGCCATTATGGAATGGATGGTCGAATGGGAAATTCTCAACCACAGTTACACCAGAAGGGGTGTAAAATGGATAAACCCAGGATCGCCAGAAATTGGTTCCATAAGCACCAAGTATACGGTCGTCTGCTTTAACGAAGTGACTTTGCACATTTGTGAATACAGAATAAATTGTCATTTTATTTATCTCCCAATTATTGCCGACAGTTATTAATATTTATAAATGAATCATCTACAAACGCCGCCATATATTTTGGATTACTGGCAATTTCTACAGGCTTACCGGTTTCCACAGACTCAATAGCTGCAGTGAGCATAGCGAAGGTTTTCAGATTATTACGACTGCTAAATGGCGGCTCAGGACCGCCGCAAAGGTAGTCATGCCAAACGTCAAGAAACACATCCCACGGATCACGCAATGTTACATCCTCATCAATGCGCTGAGGATTAAATTGACCTAAGGCAGGGGCAACCTCATAGTCCATGGTATCATTGGACATATGCAAACCACGGCATTTGAGCGCACCCTTTGTACCTTCAAGACGAAACTCATACATCGGCGCCTGACTTGAGAACCCGCCATGATACGAAATATGAAGATTGCCGCTAAAGCGGATGAGTGCGTTCACCATGCATGGTCCCGCGTATTTCGACCACGACGGCACAAATCCATCACAAAAAATCGACTCTGGCTCACACCCGGAAAAGACTGACAATAGCGCGTCGAAATGATGACAGGCATTTTCATAAAGCGTTGGCTGCAGCATCTTACCAAGGTTAGCCACATTAGGACGCGGCTTAGAATTCATAAACCAGGCAGCCTCAACCGATCCGAGTGCGCCTGACTTAACATAGTCAGCCAGGGCTGTGTAATGCCGATTGTAGCGAATCTGCTGAGCAACACAAAGTTTAAGTTCCATGGTCTCAGACATGTTGACTAACTCGACTGCCTGATCAAAATCGTTTGTTACAGGCTTGGCTACCAAAGGGTGACACCCCGCCTTTAGACATTGCTTCGTCTGGACGTAATGCAATTCGCTGGGCGTGTTTATCAAAACTGCCTCGGGTTTCAACTCAGCCAGCGCCTGCCCTAAATTATTGAACAAGGCGGCATCGGACAACCCGACCACCTCACGTCCCGCCGCAAGCCCCGCGTCGGTGACGTCTACGACACCACAGCACTCATACCACGGCTTGGTGCTGAGGACACCATGCATCTGGCGACTAATGCCGCCCATACCTACAATGAGAATACGAATGTTGTTGCTATTATGCATTATATTGTGCTCCATGATTCACTAAAACCTTCAACCTCATACACCTGGCTATACCCGGTGCAGTCAGATGTGTAAATAACATGCTTGCCATCCGGACTAAAGGATGGGTGCGGGTGGGTGTGTTGCGGGGCGTAGACCGTCCATTTTCCCTGTTTGTAATCATCGTCATCATATGGACAATGATCAGTCTGCCAGTGCGCGCCTAAATTCCAGGCTTCGGGGTAGCACAAAGTTGATGTTGATTCTGCCCCTGTCGTAGAAAATAGCTGAAGACCAATATCAGGATAAGTAGTATCAGCAATAATAGCGGTTCCCTGCCGGTTGCTGATGGCATGCCAGGCATTAAAATCGCATAATTGACGTTTTGCGCCGTTATCAATATTAACGGAAAACATACCGTGTGGCCAATTAATAACTGATAATTCCCTGGTTCCCGGTATCCATGCCTCATGTACAAACCATTGGTTTCCGTTGCGGGGGCATGGCTGACGATGCCCTGTACCATCACGGTTAATAACCCACACGCGGTTATGATACGGTCCACCGTAATGGAGTATAGACGAATCATCAGGATGAAACTCCGGATGACAGATGGAATCGCGTTCCAGAATGATGTCATGTGTCCCGGTTTTGGTATCGATGATTACAAGCCGCGATACCTTTCCAATCTTCATCGGAACTGCCCACCAGTTATCATCATAACTCACCGCGGTGGTACCCATCGCTGCTGCCACCATGCCAGGCTCGCGCAATTCTGCTGTTCCGAAGTTCAGCAATTCCTCAGTCCGGAAAGTAACTGTATCCACCCGCCAGGCGCCGTTGCCGGCAGTGAAATAGACATAGCGACCATCGCGTGAAGGAGTTACCGACCATTCGGCAATGTCTGGCATATCTGTTAACTGTGTCAATATACCGGACTGACGTTCAATAGCAAATATTTGAGGATTGCCGGTCCGGTGTGAAACAATATAAATCTTTATCATAGCATCGTCATACGCTGGTATTAAAAAAAACGGGTGATGATTTATCGACATATGTGATGTTAACTGTCGTATTGTCGCACCTGTTTTATAATCTATCCATTTTCTTCCCTCTGCCGGAAAAATAGTACCAATAGCCATATTTATTTCACCTCACTAATATTTTTCACAGATTCGCCTTTTATTAAAGTGGGGGAAAGAAGTAACACGTTTTCTACAGCATCATTGTTATCAATACGCCACAATAACAATTCAACGGATCTGCATCCAATTTCTTCCGCGTGGATATCATAGGTTGCCAATCCCGGGTGTAAACCGGCGATTAACGCACTTTCATTATTAACTGAAATTATTGATATTTCATCACCAATACGCACTCCTCTAATCGCCATAGCCCTATAAACCTGAACAGCAATACTGTCCGCCGGAACAAATATTGCGGTAGAACGCTGTCGTTGAGAAAGAAATTTATCAACTAACTGTAATATATCCTGAATATTTGCTACCGGTGGACATGGGAAAGAAGGTGATGGTGTATGACTTTCAAAAATATCAACAATCGCTTTATTATTTCGTGCCGTCTGTACAAACGCAATACATCGACGAGAAAAAATAAGATGACCGGGATCAGGATTAATCACCGCAACTCTTTGGTGACCATTCGCAAGCAGATTGTTTGCTGCCATTAACCCGATACTATAATCATCAATACCACAAACATCACCGTTAAACCCAGGCGGACATCCAGTAAGCCAGACATGTGGTATGCCGGAAAGAAAACTGTTAATTGATGCCGGCCATTGAATATCACCACTGCGTAAAACTGCTTTTATAATTACAGCATCAACCCCACGGGAAGTTATAATTGCCGGAAGATTTTCCGGGTAAGGTATATCAATTATTGAAAGGGTAATATTATGATTGGATAACGCGTTATGTACGCCATGTAACAAACGACCTATAACAGGCAATGTAGCAAGGGACTGGTCCATCCCCAGGGTAACTATACCCACATGCTTTACTTGTTTGTGTCCGGATCGGTTTCGTAATGGCTTGTAACCTACTTCATTCACCACTTTTAATACACGCTTGCGGATATCATCCTGTACAGTAGGGTGATTGTTTAAAACACGGGAAACAGTACCTATTGATACCCCGGCACGCTCAGCAATATCTTTAATCGTATACATGGTTTTAGATTACGATGCTGTTGCCGGACTGTCAATGATATTCAATGAAATAAGATGAAATAAACATATTAAAATCAGATAAACAATTGTCTGATTATAAAAAAACACGTTTCACCGGCTTTAATTTTCATCATTCTAAAATTGTCACTACAAGAGATATTAAAAATTATGCGTGGTTATTATTTAAGTGTTATACAATTCTTCCAAAAATTTCAATCTGTTAGCAACGATTCATATGTTGTATTGTAACCTGGTGCTTTATTATTTTTATACCCCGATGGGACAGCAGAATATGTGTTTCGCCACTCGGTGTCAGTCCCTAATCATGATAAATAAATTTGTATTGGGATGCCATTTATTTGTTGGAGACTTCATTAGTAATATAACATAAACGAGTTAATATCTAATAATAAACCAATATCTCTCTTCCCCCCCCTAATCAAGAACCTTCACTCAAAAGTTCTTGGTTTCGTAGCGCACGCCCTACCACTTTCTAACCGCCAGAATTTTCTCTGGCGGTTTTTCTTTTTAATACCATAAGCGAACGCTATTAAACTGGTCCTATAGTAGGTGCTCGCACATATTACCTGTATGATGTGAACTGGATAAGTCTATTGTGAAGATGGCATTATTTATTGACATTATCCAATCCCCGAAGAAAATATTCTTTATCATTATTTTTTTGACTTATAATTTTTCTAATTTCATCTTTTATGGCGAAAAACGCGTCAACTACAGCTGGATCAAAATGAGTACCTTTTCTTTTATGAATTATAGTAAAGGCTTTTTCTACAGAGATTGTCTTCTTGTACGGCCTATTTGATGTTAATGCGTCAAAAACATCAGCAACAATAACAATTCTACCAACAAGAGGAATGTCGGTACCACTTAATCCCTGTGGATATCCACTGCCATCCCATTTTTCATGATGATTCAGCGCAATTTGCTCCGCCAGTTGTACTATATTCGAACTTGATCCTTTCATAATAGCAGCACCTATTGTCGTATGCTGGCGCATGATTTTCCATTCTGCAATATCAAGTCTACTGGATTTTAATAAAATATAGTCAGGAATACCAATTTTACCAATATCATGCATGAGTGAAGCATAAAGAATAGCATCTACCGTCTCATCATCCATTTCCATCTGTCTTGATATAGCTGCCGCATACAGGCTTACTCGTTGAATATGTAACCCGGTATTTTCATCCTTGAATTCAGCTGCATAAGATAACCGCAGTATAGTATCGAGCGATGCTATTTTAATCTGATGTAATGCTTCACGAAGCAATGAAGTTTTTCTGGCGACTTCTTCCTCCAGCTCTTTTTGATAGTTTTTCATGTGGTCATTGTACGCTTTTACCTTCACCAATGATTGAACACGTGCGCTAAGTTCTGTTTTATTTACCGGCTTAGTTAAAAAATCATCAGCCCCTGCCTTAAGTGCGCGTACCCGATCTTCTACTTCATGCAAGGCGGTAACCATGACAATCGGTATTAATTTTGTTTCTTCATTGCTTCGCAATAATATGGCAGTTTCAAATCCATCCATTTTTGGCATCATAACGTCAAGCAATATTACATCAGGCGACGCTGAATGCGCCAATTCTAACACTTCAAATCCATCTCTGGCCATTACCACATCATATCCAATAGAAGATAACATAGCTTCTATAAGCAGTCTGTTTATTTCTTCATCATCAGCAACAAGAACTTTTGCTTTTTTCTCCATAAATCACCATCCTTCCACTTGACATGGTATCGTGAAAAAGAAAGTGCTTCCATTCCCGATTTCACTTTCGACCCAAATTGTACCACCATGCATCTCAACAAAACGTTTACTGATTGGCAGTCCCAATCCTGTCCCCGGTGTTTTATCACTCTTGCTTCCTCGCGTCTGGTAAAAATCTTCAAAGATTTTTTCCTGATCGTCTAATGCAATGCCAATGCCATTATCTGCGACACTAATAATCAATTGATTCATTCTCGATTGCATTGCGATGGTGATTTTGCCGCCATCAGGGGTAAACTTGGCAGCATTTGAAAGCAAATTATAGAGAATCTGTTTCAATTTCCGTTCATCAGCCAGTATTTCCATTGACTCTAATTCAGCAGGAATAGACAAATCGAGAGAAATACCATGTTTATAAGCTTTTTCTTTAATCATAATCTGGCTGTTTACGATTAGGTCTGCAACTTTTATCTGAGACAACTCTAATTCCATCTTGCCGGATTCTACTTTTGCCAAATCAAGAATATCATTTATTAAAGACAACAGGTGGTTGGCACTATCCAATACATATTGAACAAACTCTGACTGCTTTTCATTAATATCACCATAATATTGGTCTTTCAATAGCTCTGAGAAGCCAATAATTGCATTCATTGGGGTGCGCAATTCGTGACTCATGCTGGATAAAAAATCGCTTTTCGCTTTGCTGGCTGCTTCTGCTGTTTCCTTCGCATTCTGAAGCAATATCTCTGCTCTTTTTCTTTCTGTAATATCACGCGCTACTGAAAGCACCATCAGTTTTCCTTCTAATTCGAAACATCGCGCATTAATTTCCATCGGAATAGACTGGCCATCTTTTGTAAGATGACCCATTTCAAATATCACATTGCCAGTCTTAACAAGTTCTGCTATTTTTTCTTTTTGATATTCCAATGAAAGCGGATCGTCAATTTTCTCTGGCGACATATTCAGAAGTTCTTCACGATTATAACCTAATTGCTGACATGCCACATCATTCACCTCGGTAAAGATACCGGGTAAACCATTTTCATTAATAGCATGAACAAAAATAGCATCGTTGCTGCTGTTAAAAAGAATATTCAGTCGTTCTGCCGTCTGTCGCAGTTGCGCCTCTGATATAGCCAATTCACGTAAATGACGACTAATTTCCCGTTTCGCCTCTACAAGCGCCTTATTAGTCTTCTGCAAGTCAATATTTTTCTGGACAGCATTCGCGTATGTGGAGAATAATAATTCAACCATCCGTGAAGGATCTGCTTGAAAAACATGTGTTTCACCCTCAAATACCATTTGAAACGACTCTCGCTGATAACTTTTTTTAGTTGGAAGTGTGGATACAGCAAGCAAATCTTTTATTCGAGCATTGAGAAAATCTGCATTGAATGGCTTGGTGACGAATGCATCAGCACCGGATTGCAATGCCGGCAGAGTATCCTCCGGGTCTGAAAGTGTGGTGAGCAAAATAAACGGTATTTCAGACAATTTTACATCATCACGAATAGCAGTACAAAGTTCATATCCGGTCATCACCGGCATCACAACATCAGAGATAATCAGCGCAATTTTATTATCTTTCGCTTTTTGAAAACCTTCTTGTCCATTTGTAGCTGTAATGACATCATACCCGGCTTCAATCAAGGTGTTTTGTAAAAGCATCAATTGAGTCGGACTATCATCAACTATGAGAATCTTAATTGGGCTGGTATTTTTTATCATTTTAATATCCTTTTATTTATTATTTTGATGCAGGTTGTTTGCATACCAATTTAATGAGCGAATTAGCTATCTCATCAGGCGATTGTATATATACCGCCGCCCCTAACTTGATAGCTTCTCCCGGCATCCCGTGCACTACCGAACTTTTTTGGTCCTGCGCAATAGTGATAGCACCACGGTCTTTCATCTGTTTTAATTCTAATGCCCCATCACGTCCCATCCCGGTTAAAAGCACGCCAATTGCCTGGTCACCCAATTGCTCAGCAACTGAACTAAAAAGATGAGCTACCGATGGACGCAACCCATTATCTGGTGGAGCATCTATTAAACAAATGGTTCCATCCCGCGAGATTTCCATGTGATATGCATCCGGTGCCAGATATACATAACCCGGAAGCGGACGTTCACCGTTTACTGGAATTCTTACTGACAATGCTATCGTTTTTTCCAGCCAATCTGCCATTCCCTTTATAAATCCTGAGGCAATATGCTGTACGATAAGTATAGGAACAGGAAAATTCTTCGGTAATTTTGATAACAGTGCGTATAGTGCTGGCGGTCCTCCGGTTGATGTCCCAATAGCCACCATTTGAATCAGTCTGCCAGGTGCAATAACTGGTGTTGTCAGTGAATGAATAAGGGAAGCGACATCTGGTATTTTCTTTGCCCATCGTTTTACTACCGGTACTTCCGCCATCAGTTTAATAGTTTGAATCAATTCCCGAATTCGCTGATCAATATTGGGATCACCCGGCCCTGGTGGTTTCGCCAGCACGGCAACTGCGCCGGCCTCCATAGCTTTAAATGTCTTTTCAACATCAGAAGGATTCCAACTGGCAGTGACAATTATAATTGGCACTGGATATGTCTCCATGATACGCCTTGTCGCTTCATACCCATTCATTTTCGGCATTTCGATATCCATTGTAATCACATCGGGTCGTTGACGCGCTACAAACTCGCAGGCCTCTTCCCCATTGTTAACAATGCCAATTATCTGTATATTCTCATCTGTACCCAACAAAAACTCCAGGTATTTTTGTGCTACAGGCGAATCATCTACAATCAAAACTTTCACCATGTATCTATTCTCCTTTCAATTGTCTGTCATTACTACTAAATCAACCGTTTTACGGTTTCCAGCAAATTGCTTTGATCAAAGCTGCTTTTCACTATATAGGCATTTGCACCCACATCGATTCCACGTTCTCTATGTTCACGCGACTCAAGTGCTGTTACCAATATAACCGGCATTTCTGCAAGGTTAGCATCACTGCGAATCTTTGCTGTCAGATCAAATCCATCCATACGAGGCATCTCAACATCAGAAACAACAAGATCAAACCGGTCTGTCTTTAAGGCTGTTAAACCATCAATACCATCAATAGCAACACTCACCTTATATCCGCTTGCTTCCAAAATATTTTTCAACAACATTCGTGACGTAACAGAATCTTCTACTACCAGGATGGATTGCTGATGATGTTCATCATTATCTTCAGCTATACTGGCTTCACTATAACTTCTTATCCCCAATGTTGCCGATTTTATGAGATCGCGTACATTTCCAATTGGCACCACATCACCTGAACCTAATATTGTAGCACCCGCAATATTGCGAACACGCGATAGTTGTTTTCCAAGTCGTTTAACCAGCACTTCCTGTTCCTGCAGCACCTCATCAACTAAAAAAGCAATCCGTATGCCGGCAACGGTTATTACTATCACCTGGATATATTCCTGCGATTTCGTATCTATTTTGCGCGGTATTTCAAGAATATCAGCAAGGTGTACTAATGAGACAGCTTGCCCATTAAGTGCCAATGTTTCTCTGTTTTCTACAGTAACCACTTCTGTAGATTTTAATCGCCACACCCGTTCAATATTCATTGTTGGCACTATGAATAACTGTTCTGCAACTTTAATAAGCACTCCCCGAAAAGTTGTATGTGTAACCGGCACGAGAATACGGAACGAAGTACCGACACCAGGTGTTGTATCAAGAGAAATAATACCACCAAGTTCTTCAACATTTTCACGCACAATCGCCATTCCAAGCCCTCGTCCGGATAAATCTGTAATGGTGGCACTGGTGGAAACTCCCGATTGACAAATATAGTGCAATAATCCTTGGTCATCGTACATTTCATCAAATGTCGGCATCTGGCTTTTTAATGCTGCTTCTTTCACACGTTCTATGTCAATACCAGCACCATCATCAGTGATGATGATTTCCACATTACTGCTATCTACCTGGGCAACCGTGACTTTTACAGTACCTGTCTTAGACTTATTTTTTGCTTTGCGCACTTCTGGAATCTCAATGCCGTGATCAATAGAATTTCTAACCAGGTGTATAAGTGGATCTTTCAGTTTTTCCAGAATACGTTTATCCAATTCTACTTCAGCACCTTCAACAATAAAGTCAACTTCTTTTCCCAAATCACGTGAAATATCACGAACCATTTTAGGGAATCCCTGCAGTAGTGCTGAACAGGGCAGCATAAGCAATTTTTTTGTATCCAGCAGCAAATCATCAACCATGCTGCCAACATCACGCGCATCATTTTCGCTTGAACGTGCCAGATTTTCAAGTTCACTGGCGATTTTCTTTAATTTATCGTGCTGCCCGGTAAGAAAATCCTGAAGTTTATATGTTATTACTGTGTCACCGATATTTTGTACTAATGCCAGGTATGCCTGGTCTAATATTGGAGAAATTGAAGCCCAGGCTTTTTCAATATGACGTACCCGATTGGTTACTCCCTGAATATCATCAGTATGTTGAAGCAGTGCCAGTTTCGCTGCCAGCATTTCCTCCGCTTCCCGCAATACTATATCTAAACGATCCGCAGCAACACGAATAGTACCTGTAAAATCAGTTTTTATTTCACTTTCACGAGCTGCAACCGGTTTGGCAATATTTTTATCATCAGCATCAGCCTTTGATTTTGGCGGTAAATTAATCTCTACAGCAGGGGAATTATCAGGTATAGGTGGGTTTACTACTATTTCTGATGTTTCCAACTCTGAGGTGGTTGGGTACTGCGTTACATCTATAGCATCTTTGGCAACTGATTGCTGGCTTCCCCCTGTTTTTAAATCACTTAATTCTTGTTGTAACGATAATATCGAATTTTCCTGTAAATCTGATCTCCCGGACAACAGAGAATTAATAACATCAGTAACGCGGTGCAAGGTATCAAATAATTCCGGGGAAAAATTAATCTCTTCACGTTTGATAGCTGCAAATACGCTTTCCGCAGCCTGACATAACATTTCGATATTAGTCAAATCCACTGCACGCGATGCACCTTTCAAACTATGCACAGCACGATAAACAGTCTCTATAAGGTTCTTCCGTTCGTCAGACGCCGGTGTCTTCTCTAATGCCAACAATCCGGCAGACATCGCTGCAATATGTTCGTTTGCTTCGATGCGAAACGTTGCAAGCAACTGCGCAAAAAAGTCATCATGTTTATCCATAACGGTCTCCTATCATAATCTATACTGATCAACCAATTCCTTCAAACGTTGACCGAGAGCATTTAGATTATGCGCAGACTCTTCAAGCTGCTGTGCTCCGTCTACATTCTGCCTGGTGGCTTCTTTGATATTCTCCATCGCCGACGTAACCTGATCAACACCTGCAAACTGCTGTTGGCTTGACGCCATGATTTGCATAGCCATTTGCGTTGATTCCGAAATACTGGCAGACAACACCAGCAGCGATTCATTAACTTTGCCGGACTGTATTACCCCTGCTTCTACAGCTTTGTTTCCTTGTTCGGTAGCCATTACTGCAGCGCCGGTTGCCTTTTGTATATCGTTGAGAATCGTCCTTACCTGGCGGGTTGCCTGCCGCGACTGTTCTGCAAGACTCTTTACTTCACGCGCTACAACGGCGAAACCTTTACCCTGGTCACCAGCCTTGGCAGCTTCGATAGCAGCATTAACTGCTAATAGATTTGACTGTTCTGCCAGGTCATCTACTGAAGAAATGATTTCGCCAATCGCCTGGCTTTGCTCGCTGAGACTCATAATACTTTCGGCAATATGCACCATCTGCTCGCGGATTTGTTGAATACCTGCTATTGTGGCTGAAACAGCTTGTTCACCATTTTGCGAAACCAACTCAGTGCGTTTCGCACTTTCAGAGACTTCTTTAGCTTTATCAATTGCTACCCGGGAAGTTTGCTTAACTTCCTCGACAGTTGTTGTCGTCTGACTTACTGATGATGCTGTTTCTGTAGCAGAAGAAGCGAGTTGGGCAGCTGTCGCAGAAATCTCGCTGGCAGCAGAAACAAGCAATGTCACACCTGTCAGCAATTCATTAATTTGATGCCGAAGGCTATCGACCATGCGAACAAACGCATTACCAAGAATATCTTTTTCAGATATAGACGATACTTTAGCTGTTAAATCGCCATCTGCTACTGCCTGACTGATTATCGCCATGTTGCTCATATAATTTATCATTTGCATAAATGCCTGGGTCAAAGCACCAACTTCATCTTTCCGTTTTGTTGAGGGTATTGTTACATTCAAATCGCCTATGCTAATCTGCTGGGCATTCCCGGTTAATTGTTTCAATGGATTAGCAATACTTCCGGTGATAAAGAAACCAACAATGCTGAGGATAATTATTGCGCCAATTATTCCATAGACAATGAATAATTTCACACCGGTTGCTGTATCAGTAGATTCTTTATGACGGATATCCAATAAATTATTCTCTGTTACCTCCATTTCATCAGTCTTCACACGGATTTCATCCATTATTTTTTTCCCTTTGCCCGTTTTCAACATATCAATAGAAGGTATAAATCCACTTTTCTTTCTTACTTCAATGGTCTGTTTTGTAAATTCTAATTTATTATCTATCAACGGCCGCAACGATTTAAGCCTTTCATGCTGAGTTTTATCTAATATCAATTCCTTAAGTTTTTGATATGAATCATCTATGCGAACAAGTGAATCTGTGTATGGTTCAAGATATTTATCATCACCGGTGAGCAAATATCCACGTTGACCAGTTTCTACATTAACCAGTTCAGTGAAAAGCAATTCAAGTTTCGCTATAATTTGATGGGTACGTGCGACTTTATCTTCAGCTCTAATCAGGTTTGTCACACTATAATACGATACACTGCCAATAATAAGCAGCATCAATAGCGCCAGTACATATCCAGCACCGATTTTCATTCCAATAGACATTTTCATGTTCGTTCCTCCGATTTATTTGTTTATCCCCTCGGGAATTAGACCATTTCATTAACAATAATTTCTGGATCATTCAAAATCGCAGTTGCCTCCAGAATAGCCAGGCGATCTTCAGTGACACCATGCAAATATTTCGCACGAATGCCAGAGAGTGTAGGCAAAATAGTCTGAATATGATGAGTTGGAATATTGTATACCCCAATTACTTCATCAGCCAGAATGCCAAAACTCATATCCTGATTCTGCAACAGGATAATTCGCGTATTGCTGGTCAATTCCAGTGGCGGCAAATCAAAAAAATATTTCAAGTCAATCACCGACACCATTTCTCCACGCAAGTTCGTTAACCCCGCCACAAACGGCGGGGTACATGGTATAGTGGTTAGCTTTTTAACGGGAAATACTTCACGAATATATCTCGATGAAAAAGCATATCTTTCTCCTGATAGATGAAACTCAACCATTTCCAGCATATCACCAATTGCAACATCCTGTTCTGGTTCAATGGCAAGCTTTTTCGCACGTTCTCTGAGAATTTTATTTACTTTATCTTCATCATATATCACCATTTCAGTATCATTAATCATTTTTGTTTCTCCACATTATGTAATAACAATATGGTGTCATTCAATTGTTTTACAGTGACATTATCCGATTCAGGAAGAATAATATCCGGCGGTAATGACGCCAGCAGATGTAAAGCATTATTAAAATGTTTTGCAGCATTTTTTGTATTGCCATGGAGTTTAAATATATTACCCAGGGTAAAATGAGCCATTACGCATTGATTATTTAAAAACAATACATGTTTAAAAGCATCAGCGGCAGCACTGATATCTCCCTGCTCCAGAATGATGGTTGCCTGTAGATAATGATAATTATAATTAGTTTTATCAACATCAATTGCTTGCTGACACCACTGCAGTGCTTCCTGAAATCTTCCCAATTTAAGATAAGAATCTGCTAAAAGAGAAAGTATTTGTCCGGTGCTGCTATCAGCAAGATTTTCTTTTAACGATGTCGCAAGGTATTCCACCACCTGTGTATATTTTGATTCCTGAAACATTAATAAAGCTTTTTGATAAATCGATAACTCAAATTTCTCAGGGGCCACTGAAACTGAATGAGTAATTTTCTGATTTTTTAAGACTTCAGGATTTGAAATTACCGGATTTGGTGATTTCTCATTATAAAAAGGAAAAACAACTGGCAACTGTTGAGTTATACTGTTAATTTGCACGTTACTACCTTCCGCCAGCATCTGTTTTTCCTGATATTGGTGAGTTGCTTTTTTTGAAAATAATGTCACGCCAGGATAAGTGACAGGATAAAATAATGGCTGTTTAGGCAAACTCGTTTCACTTGGACTCATAATCAGCCACCCCTCTGGCGCCAGTGTATTATAAATCTGCGTTATTACCTTTTTCACCACTTCAGGATTAAAATAAATCAATACGTTGCGACACAGGATGATATCAACATCTACAATTGGATGGCCATTAACTTGGTATATCTCATCAGTGAGGTTGAGCGGAGCAAATTGCACCATTGATTTGATCTTATCAGAAAGCTGATACCGATTATTAGTTGTTCTGGAGAAATATTTCTCTTTAATATTTTCCGGCACACCGCGAAATGACCATTCGCTATATATACCTTCATTTGCCTGCTGCAAGAATTGCTGATTGATATCTGTAGCAATAATCTTAATGTTCCACTTTAATATATCAGGAATAAGACGATGCAGAAGGATTGCCAACGAATATGGTTCTTCACCCGTGCTGCACCCGGCACTCCAAATAGTTAATTTTCGCGACTTTTTATACCGATCAGAAATTAATTTAATTAAGATATGGTTTTCTAAAATATTAAAATACTCAATATGCCGAAAAAAATAAGTCTCTCCAACCGTAAAATGCGCAGAAATTTCACTAATGTGTTGTTGGGTAAGTGATGCAGCAAGCAGCCATTGGCAGAAATCCTGCAGGGAGTGGTATCCAAATGCTTTCGCCGCACTCCTTAGATTCCTTTCCATATCATGATAGCGCTCTTGCGGATAATGTAGCCCTAACTTTGCAGCGATAAGATTACTTACCGCGGTTAGCATTTCTATAGATAATGAATGATGCACTTCAGATTTTGTTATCATGGTGTACCAACTCGCAAATAGATGCTTCACATTCAACAGCAAAGAAATTATCCAGTTGATGAATTAATACCAGGTCATTACCGCTTTTTACCACGTCCGCAATGGTATGAACTCCAGATTGTATTATCTCATCAGATGAAAAATCTATAATTTCCCGAACATCATCTACCAGCAGTGCTAATAAATGCTGTTTAACTTTTATTATAATAAAACGATCTGAAATCCTTATTGGACGCTCAACAGCCTGGCATTTCATGCGCATATTTACAACCGGCATTACATCACCTTGCATATTGAGCATACCCAGAATAGTAGTCGGAGCATTGGGAATATGTGTAATTTCTGCCGCAAAAGTTACACGTTGAACAGCCGATACAGGCAATCCATAAAACTGCCCATCGATGGTATACATTAATATTTGCATCATGGTTGACATTTGTAATCCTCACAATCTTTTAGCCAGTCTGCTAATGTCGCTTGATTTTAAAATCCTTCGTGAAACATCAGTTTTATTTTAATATATACAGATGCTATGTATTAAAAATTATATTATATTATAATGGGATACAACTTTTATGTCAATAGCAAATTACTAACTACTTCACTTATTTTAATCTTCAGTCTTTATAATATCAAATATGGAATATTCACCAATAATCAACCACTTTTCCTCTTGCCACCCGTAATCAAAAAACACCACTCAAAAGTTCTGGGGTCTATAACTTTGTTCACCGTATCAGTTTTTACAGGTGCGGGGAACTTGTATTTTAAGCTTCCATGCCAATTATTCCCGTCCCAACTAATATTGATTTTCTCAATAAATGAATGCAACAATTCTTTCTTTTTGCCAGCTGACGCTTCATTAAGTATTTTGTTACAATGTATGATAAATTTACGGATGTCAGCAATGCTCATGTTAATGACATGTGGATTTTTAATATTATTCTGCAATTGATTCTGCTTATATTCTAATGTGGGCTTTGCTCACAACCCATAATTATTCACCACAAATGATCACAAAAGAAGAATTTATTAAAACTCTTTGTGTTCTTTGTGCTCCTTTGCGGTGAATAATTGTCCATTACATTAATTTACAAATAACTTGTTTTATTTTAACGTTCTTTGGATTTAAGGTACTAAATTGCGTATCTGTAATTGACGTTCTTTAAGTAAGTGTCAAATAATCCCCGCCTTGTTATGACTTTGTTATTGTGGTATTTTTAGCTCCAGTTATTTCTTTACATTGTCTGGCAAGGTTGGCGACCATAGGAGCAGGTTGTTTACTTTACCACATGTTGTATTCGGCAATTGTTCAAATTCTTGGGAAGAAAGGTCACTTCAAATATAGACATAAGTATCTTAGTCATTGCCAACTGGAGATCTTATCACCGATTGCCGGGATACCCAGAGGACGCATTGATGTAGCGTCTTTAGGTATATATACCCGACGCACCGGCTGCGGCCAGTATTGTCCACGCTTCAGCCAGTCAACCATACGGGTAAGATGATGTGCAATATCAGCCTGCAAGTCATCCCATGTTTTACCGTCCACTCCGGGAGATGCTGTTTCTTCAATTCCCGGAAACACGCGCCAAGGAAATCTTCCGACAGCAAATACATCAAATTGACGCACTTGCAAGAAGGTTTCCGCCACGATTTCGCAGCGATGTAGTCGAGTTTTATTAGCGTTTCTTCTACTTGTCTTTGCATGCGTAAACGTTTACCTCTCTCCCGGCTTCATACATTCTGTTACCATAAATATGCGGGTTCGGTGCCGGAATGCTGGCTAAGCTTTATCCGGGTCGGACTTGCACCGACAAGAACCACCAAGCTTCGCTTGACACACATTTTGCATTTTTAATTTTTAATTCCATAATTTGCAATTTGCAATTTCCAATTTCCAATATCTCTCTTCTCTCTTCTTCTCATCCAGCTTTCAATGATGGCAGGTTGTTTTTCTTTCTTATTTCCTGCGCTATTGTCCATAACCTTGAATCTTTATGCAGCAAATTTATGAAGTTGGTGGTGCTAATTCCCAGTTTGTCTGCCGAGGTGCTTACCTGTCCCTTGTAATAAACCAGCAAATCCAGCATGGTCGCGATGATGGGCAGGTATTTTGCATTTTCCTGGTTCACCGCCAGCTTTCCCTTTGGCCCGATTTGCGATTTTAATTCTGCTGGCGGTGTAAATGTTTCCGGGTCAATTTCACGCCGCAGATGCAGTACCAGGTTATGGCGCAGGCGTTTTAAAGCGTGGGTGCGGTTTTCCCCCTGCATGCGCGACTCACTCGCTCCGGCTTCCTCGCCGGTGGGAATGTGTATTATCTGTATCGCGCTGTGGGTTTTATTGCGTTTTTGCCCGCCAGGACCGCTGGTGCGATGGGCGCGCCATTCACATTCTTTCAGCAACTCTTCATCGGATAATTCCCAGGGTTCTGTCATGGCTGACCGCCTCCCCAATCTAACTTGTCACGCAGACGGTCGTAAAAGGTGGTTAATCCAAGTTTTATAAGTTTAGCTTTCTCATTCGCCGGTGATACCGTCACTCGGTCGCCGGGGAAAATATCAATCGGTTCCTGTCCGTCGATAGTAATCATCATCTTGTCGCCATTCTGGTTGCCTTTGCAGAGAATCTCCAACACATCGCCAGCGGGAATAACTACCGGACGGAATGACAGCGAATGCGGGCAGATAGGAACCAGTGTCATGGCAGCGGTGGCAGGATGAATAATAGGACCGCCGGCGGCAAGACCATAGGCAGTAGACCCGGTCGGGGTGCAAACCAGCAAACCATCGGCAGAAAAGTTTCCCAAATGATGTCCGGCAACACTGACGTCAAGATGCACCAGCCGCCCGGTTACTCCCTGGCGAACCACCACATCATTAAAGCCGATAGCATCAATCCGGTCGCCTACAATGGCACGCAGCATCATGCGGCTTTCAACCTTATAGTCGCCCACCATAATTCTGGCAAGTGCTGGATACATGCTTTCCGGATTAATCTCCGGCAAAAATCCCAGCCATCCCGCGCTGATGCCGGCAACCGGCACACCGGCACTGGCACATGCCCGCACCGCGGACAACATGGTGCCGTCACCACCGATAGCAAGAGCAAAGTCAGTGTCATTGTCCACGCCATCATTGTCCAGAAGCAACTTGACCTTCTTCTGACGCAGCCATTTCACCACTTCAGTGGCAACCTGCACCGCCATTGGCCTATTCAAAGCAACAAACACCGCAACTTTCATAAAGCTATTTTACCGCATGATAATGAAAATGTATACTTTTTATACTTCATCTGCTTATATGATGTAACCAGTCCTGATTAAAAGATTTTTTTGACAGGATTAACATAAAAAGTTATTTATAAGGACTAAAAGTTTTACAGTTATAACTGAAAAACAACAGCAAAATTAAAAGTTTTACAGTTATAACTGAAAAAAGTGCAAAAATAACAAAAAGTTTCAGTTATAACTTAAACTTTTTGTGGTTAACAATTTTGACATGATAATCCTGTCTAAAATTCGTAAAACTTCCCGGATACAGACACGAATCCAAATTATCTGTGGTTGTTTGTTTTGACGTATTATGGGATTCGAGTCAGTCCCCTACTACTGCAAATCTTTTTTATAAGACCGGATACTAAAATGATAATAAACCTACGAAATCAATCAAGCTGATAAAAAAGTTCAGCGGTGTAAGGGGACTGGCTTTTTATTCGGACATTTCAGACCTGTTTTTATATCCAGTGGCAGTCCGAATAATTGCCTGTACCCGAAAGGTTACTAACGATTGTTTTCATCTTTAAAGCAAAAACCGATAGAATGAACTCTGGCGGTGTGGATGTGAATCCGTTGAAGGTTTCTCACACTTTATGGAGCGTAAAATCGCATAAGCCTATTATATTTGAGATTGACTACCTTAGAGCAAGAAATCAATTATTGGAAGCCATGTTAGTTCAGATAATTAAAATACCGTCTGAAAACTCTCGATTACCGAATGTTTTCAGACGTATTTTCACATATTTATACACTTGTAACGGTGCATTCGTTAAGAATTTGCTCTGCTTCGTTACGATAGGCGTCCATCACGTATGGTATGCCTGAAACGGCTTCAGCATCACGGGTTAGTGACATCAAGTCGGCGCGGGAGAGACCACTCAAATTGAAATGACGACTACCGGCCATTAATTGCTGCAAGCCTATACGCAGTTTTTGACTGTAGGTGTAAATGCCCACTGCGCCTAATGGGATATTTGCCATTTCAGTGCCGTATTTTGCCTTAAGTTCTTCGTGGCATACGAAAATTTCTTCTGTGGTAGTACCGAATTTCGAGACGGTATTTGGCAGCTTATTTTCGCTGATCCATTTTTCGATATTCTTGCCCACCATACCGGGTATCATCAACGCGCGTCCCATGCACACCGCTTTCACGTAGGGGGCGCCCATGGCAATGGCCTTATAGATACCGTCTTCAGTTGAGAAGCCGCCGGCGATAGCCAGATCCGGCACTCGCGCGCCTTTCGCCGTTAGTTTTTGTGCAAATTCATAGGCTAATGCCTGCAGGTAAAACGTTGGTATACCCCACTCGTTCATCATTGGCCATGGACTCATACCGGTGCCGCCTGGTGCGCCATCGATGGTAAGCAAGTCAATTTTCGCTTCCGAGCAGTAAGCTATCGCCATTGCCAGTTCAACCATTGAGTATGCGCCTGTCTTCAGTGTAATACGCTTAAATCCCAGACTACGCAGACGTTGTACTTCAGCCAAGAAACCTTCTTTCGTGACAAAACCCAAGCGTGAATGACGTTCGAATTCACGAATGGCGCCATCTTTGAAGCCTTGTTGGATGATAGGATCTGTAGGGTCCGGTAATACGATATAGCCACGTCGTTTCAGTTCCAAAGCACGCTCCAACGACTTCACCTTAATCTCGCCACCGATACATTTGGCACCCTGACCCCATTTCAATTCGATTGTATCCAGATTGTGCTTCTCCAGTACATATTCCGCCACACCCAAGCGGGTGTCTTCCACATTCATTTGCACCAGTATTTCTCCATAGCCTTCGTGGAAGCGCTTATAGGTAGTTATACGGCGGTCCATTTCCGGCGCCTTCACCACTTTGCCTGCTCTATTCAATTCGAGTTCTGGATCGATGCCGCAGACATTCTCGCCACATACCAGGGTAACGCCAGAAATCGCGGCGCCTACCGCGAAATGTTCCCAATTCTTGCGGGCAATTTCGGTAGAACCTAACGCGCCGGTAAAAATTGGTACGCGCATTTTCACCTTCTGCTTCCAGCCATATTCGGTTTCCGTATCAACCGCCGGGAAAATTGCGGTATCAGGACTTGCTTTAACGCCAACTGGCAACTGGTGTGCGCCAACCGCATATCCCTGGATATTAATGTGGGAATAGTCGATTGGGTAGTTTTTGTCCGCGCCGGCCGTCACGTCGCCGAACGGTCCAGGGTAGAGGACTTCACGTCCGCGGAACGAGGAGAGAAAGATTTCGCAGTTGCCAGTGCATCCATCGACACAGCGTGTGCAAATACCGGACATCGGTACAACACTTTTTGACCGGTTAAAGGTACCAGTCGCATCATTGGCATTAGGTTGCCGTAAGTTCATAAGACCCTCCCTCAAAATATGGTGATTTCAGCATTGTTATACGGCGCTGATGACCGAAAGAACGCATGAACGGATTGCCGTGACCAGCGGCAAATACCAATCGTGCGAAATTTATGTTTGAACCTTCTGCAATAGAAAAATGGGGTGATATAGAATAAAATCACACCTGTATTGACGATATCTGAAGATGAGTAAAGATGGTATAAGAGACATTTCACAACTCACTTACAATTATATTACTGATAGTTTTAAAGTAACTGTTAACGTATAGTAATCAATGTTATAACAATTATTATATCACTAAATATGAAAATACGCAATATGAAATTAAGAAAGGTAACTACTCAGTTTCGTCAGACTAATTTATAAAAAAAGACTTTTGTGCAATTA
>CAZWZF010000019.1:0-83127 GCA_964638715.1 uncultured bacterium
AGAAGATGTCATGGGGTAATTGTAGCACAGGAGGAGCTAACCGACTACCCCGTAAATCTAATTTATGACTGTACAAAGAATAAAGAGCAGATATTTAGTCGACCGTATGATGATAAAAAGCAGTTGCTATTCATAATTATAGATCGTAAAGATGTAGAACTTCTACAAAAAGTATGTAAATTGAAAATAAATCTAAATACTATCGGACCATCAGGTACTCTCGTACATTATATATTAAAAAAGAAGCTTAATAATGATGAAGATAAACAAATTCAACTGCAAATGCTGCAGATTCTGGTTGATACTAAAACTGATTTAAATACACGTTATATGGGTCTTCCTCCTGTTTTTTCTGCTTCTTCACCTGAGGTAGTAAAGATATTAATAAAAGGAGGTGCTGACATGACTATGCGCGATCAAAATGGCAATGGTCCGTTGAATTACGCTGTTGCTAATAATAATATAAGTTTGGCGGCAGCTTTATTGGAAAACGGTATATCACCAGATGTTAAAAATTCAAATGGTATCAGTGCATCCGCAATGATAGATAAAAATAATACCGCAATGGTAGAACTATTCGCTAAATATATTAATAAAGGTGCTTTATGAAAAAATTAACATTATCATTAGTTATATTTATTTTTCTAAATATTCGAATTGTTGCATTAATGCCGAATGGCGATTTGTCAGGTATTACCAAAATTGGCGAGACGATGACATATACCCAATATTTAAAGCGACATCCAGAGGAAATGAAGATTGTAGATAAAAATGGTCAGTCTATATTTTTCTATATTATCGATAACTGCTATAATACAATTCCTATCGCTGTGGCAATGGGTGCACCAATAAATGAGCCTGATTATAAAGGTCGCACACCATTATTATACGCTATGCAATTGAATGGTCCTAAGTATAATTCGAATGCTAAATTCACTGTTGCAGAAGAATTACTTGCAAATGGTGCAAATCCAAATATACCTGATTATGACGGCAACTATCCTCTTTTTATTGCATTAAGTAAAAGCACTACCCATCTTCCCATGCTATGTAAATATAATGCAAATGTTAATATTATTGATAAAGATGGTGACAGTTTTCTCATGAGATTAATTAAAAATGGTGAGTTTACTGATATTCCATCTTACATTGTTGCCAAAAAACCGGATGTTAATTATCAGAATTCCAAAGGAAATACTATTTTGCATGAGGCAATCATTAAAAAATTACCGCTAATGATTAAAACTGTAATGTCACTCAAACCTGATTTGTCAATAAAAAACAACGATGGCGATACACCATTAAATTTAGTATTAAAAAATAATATTCCCGGTGTAGCGATGGATATGATAAATGCAATGGGAAAAGATTTTGTAAACATGGAAAACTTAAACAGTGAAACGCCTTTTTCACTGGCTGTCACCTGTAAATTAGACACAATTGTCTCCCGTGATAAAAATAATCCATTTGATGAAGGCATCACTGAAAGAAAGGTTATTGTTGAAAAACTTTTCTCATTAGGTGCTGATGTTGAGTGTAGAGATATTAATGGCTTAACTCCTGTGCAATTGGCGGAAAATCCAGATGTAACAGATTTTCTCCTTAATGTATGCAAGGCTGATTATCACGTTTTAAATGCAAAAGGAGATAACCTGTGGTTCCTTCATGCGGTGAAACTAAATAATGAAAGTGTTGTAAAAGTAGAACCATTTTATGTTAATGATATGAGAATAAATAAAGATAAAAATTATATTAAAAATATGAGAAATATTTTAGGTGTTAATATATCTCAGGCAGTGTGTGACAGTGTTGATCCTAATAAGAAAATTGATAAGTTTCAATATATGTTATATGGAATAGATGTACCATTCCAATATGTGATTCCAAGTAATATATTAGATAATGGGACAACTCCCATAATTACATTAGTGCGAAAAAATGATATAGGGTATATTGATGCATACAGAGAAGTTTGTACAGATTTTAACTTATCAAAAGAGCTTAAATTAACTGATATTCAAGGAAGAAATGTATTGCATTACGCCAGAAATCCGGAAATTATTAACCTGTTTGTAAAATTAGGGGTTGATGTAAATGCAAAAGATAAATTAGGTTTTACACCATTGTATTATGCCAAACAGGGTGATTTACTGTCTGGGTGTGTAGAAACACTTATTAAAGCAGGCGCAAAGGAGTAGGTGATCTCATTTTTAATATGAATAACAAAAGATAGAATGTCATAATCATATATCGTGTCCCACTTTTTTACCGGATTTCGCCGGGCTCCCGCCCAGTTCCATACTGTGACTAATTTTTTGGGGTTAACCTGTTTGTTTTTTACTGCAAATCCCCAACAGTAGCCTTCTTGATTATCAACCCATCCAACTGCTTTTGCTGGCTATCTGATAAAAGATTTTTTGCTTGCTGCCAGTATGATTTGCGGGTGGTGGATATTATGCTGGATAACCGGCTTATATCGTCGTAGGCACTGGTTATTTCATCTACTGACGCGTTTCTTTCTCGTAATTCTTTCATTTTCTTTTCATATTTAAATGATTCGGCGCGGATTTTTTGCTGGTAGGGTGTAATTTCTTTGCGGTATGCCGCGGTGATTGACTGCATTTTTTTTAATTGAGCATCTGATAATTGTAGCTCTGCTTTTTGCTTGATTATGAACTCTGGTGCCGGTGTGATATTTTCTTTGGCGACGCCTTGCACAGTCCGTTCTATCACCGGGCCTTTAGGCGGGGTGGTTTTCTGCTGGTAAAGATAGTACCCGCCGATTATTAATGCTATGAATATGGCAATTCTGGTGGCAATGCCAATTTGAAATTTCATTATTTTTACCTTTTTATTACACAGAGTTACACAGAGGAAACACAGAGTTTCAGGGGAGTATTTTATAATTTTTCTCTGTGCATCTCTGTGTAATTATTATTTAAATATCTTGTTCCGCACTTTCGCCAGACCCTGGATGAAATCATCGGCATAGGTGTGTAATATTGGGATATCCAGTAATGATAATACCGTGCCAATTGCCAGACCGCCGATTACCGCGGTTGCCAGCGGGCTGTAGGCGTCCATACCGGTCTTGGGGAAAAAGGCTACCGGTATCATGACAATGATGGTAATCATGGCAGTCATGATGATAGGACGCAGCCTTTGCGGGCACGCGGTGGCGACTGCTTCATCGCGAGGGATGCCGGTTTCGCGGTATTTCATTATCAGGTCAATCAACAAAATAGCCGTGGTGATATCCATGCCAGTCAACACTATCACGCCTAATATCGAAACGGTGCTGAACGCCTGGTGCATCAGGAAAAGGAAAAGGAATACCCCGGATAACTCAAGCGGCAGCGAGAATATCATCTGCAATGGCTGCAGGAATCCGCGGAATTGCGCCACCAGGATGAGATATATGAAGATGACAGCTATCAGCAGTCCAATCAGCATGCGCTTGAATGAATCCATCATCTGGGTCATATCGCCGCGGGTTTCGATGCCGTAACCCGGCGGGAATTTCAGCTTTTGCATTGCCTGCATCTGCACATCCATCGATAAATCCATTGATGGCCTGCTGCCCGGCCGGTAATATCCGCTGATATTCACCGCGGTGCGCAAGCCGTCATGTTCGATTACCGATGGCGCCAGCCGATATGTCGCCTTACCCAATGAACTCAATGGCAGTTGCCGGCCATCGGGAGTGGTGATGTAGGTATTCATCAAGTCGCCGGCACCCGCGCGGTCTTCCTTCGCATAACGAACAAGGATGGTGTTTTGCCGCAGGTTAGGCAATCGCCAGAATTCGCTGGTTAACCCGCCTTTCAGCGAATAATATGCCTGGTCGGCAATATCCGTCACGCTCATTCCCACCTGGGCGGCGCGTACCGGATCGATATTTACTTCATAATCCGGCATGCTCATGTCCCAACTTGATGCCACCTGGAACATTCCCGGAGTTTTTCGCGCGATATCCGCGACCTGATTGCCAAGGTCGGCGACTGTTTGCGGGTCTTTGCCATAAATCAGTAATTGCACAGGCGCTGCACTGGATGCCATTACGTCAGAACCCATCTCTTTTATCTGGAAACGCCGAATGCCTGGAATACTGGCAACTGCTTCGCGCTGAACATTATCAATAACCTGCCAGATATTTTTTTTGCGGTCAGTTTTATCCGACAGGGTAATCATGAATGTCGCGGCGTTGACCGACGGCATGGCGTAGCCGGTGTAATATGCGCCGGTTGATTCAAACGCGGTCTCCGCGCCTATTTCTGTCGAAACTTTTTCTATTTCCGGGTATTTCAGCATAATCTGCTCGATTTTGTTTACCGCTTTTTCTGTGGCTGCATAAGATGTACCCGGACGCATTTCCAGCGCACCATATCCCTGTCCAACGTCAGCCAGCGGCATCATTTCTGACCCGATGAAATAGTAAAAGCCGAACCCGATGATAATTGTCGCCAGCACCCGCGCCATATTTACAAACCGGTGCTGCAACATCCAGCGAATTAAGCGCTCATATCCGGCTTCCATGCCTTCCAGCCATCCCTGCACCGGAAGAAGTATCCGCACGTAAAACCAACTGCTGCGTTCCTCAACCAACTCTTCATGCGGTTTCAGCAACGCCGCCGCCATAATTGATGTCAGTGTGAATGAAACCAGCATCGATGCCAGCAGTCCAAGAATTATCGGCCAAACCAACCCGACGAACATCTGCTGGGTGATGCCGCCGCTGAAAAGCAGCGGGATTAACGCAATGCACAATACTATAGTTGACGCGATAACTGACAACCGCACCTCGGTGATGCCGTCAATGGTGGCGTCGCGAGAGTTTTTACCCATTCGCAGGTGGCGTTCTACCGCATGAATATCTATTATAGAGTCATCTACCAGTCGTCCAATTACCAGCAGCAACCCGATAAGGGTGCTGGAATTCAGCGTCATTCCCAGTGGAATCAACAGCAGGATTGCCATCGCCAGGGAAACCGGGATGGTGGTAAGGCTGATAATAGTACCGCGCCATTCACCGAGGAACAACAGGACGGCAATACCTGTCAGCAATATCGCTATCCCAAGTTCAACAAACATATTTTTGAATAGTATGCTGACGAAATGGGCGTTGTCATACGCGACATCAAATGTCACTCCAGGGTATTGCTGTTCCAATATTTTCAGCTCTTTTTTAATAGCGGCAATAACTTTTGGCGATGACGCGTCCGGGTCTTGCAAGACGGCGACTTCGATTGCATTATCGATGACTCCCTTGCCATCTTGCCAATGCAGGTAATGGTATCCGCTGCGGCGTTCCCAATGAGTATCATCTACAGTCGCAACATCGCGCAGGTAAACAACGCGGGGAATAGCAGCAGGGGAATTATTGGATGAAATTATCGGCAGGTTAAGCAAATCTTCCGGTTTTGCCACCTTGCTGTTTAATCGCACTATCGTTTCATTATCGCCGGATGTTAATGTTCCGCCGGGTTTGGCGACATTGTATTTATCAATGGTATCGCGCACCGCGGTGATGCTCATGCCATAAGCTGCCAACTTGTTGCGGTCAACTATCACCTGCAATTGCCGTCGGTAACCGCCAAATGGCACCACCGAATAGACATTCGGTACCGTCTTCAGTTTATTTACAATTTCATTATCAGCCAATTCGCGCAATTGGTCTTTTGTCCAACGACTATCTCCCGATAATGAAAGTGCCAGCACTGGCAGGTTAAGCGGGTCAATGGCTAATACCCATGATGGTTTCAGATTTGCGCCAGTCGCCGGCAGGTTCGATTGTGCAACGTTCATCAATGCCTGCACATCAAACAGTGCCTTTTTCATATCGGTACCGTAGGGGAATTCCAACGATACAATCGACAGGCCATCCTGTGACGAAGAACGCAGATAACGCAAACCTTTAATATTAACCATCTGTTCTTCGATTGGCTTTGATATATATGTTTCCATCTCTTCGGCAGATAACCCCGGCATCATTGACACTATGCCAACCATTGGGCTTTCAACATAAGGCATCATGCGCCGCGGCATGTAAAAGCCGATTGCCAGAATTGACAGTATTACCACCCCGACGAAGAATGCAATCACCGGGTAAGGATGGTCAATGCTCCATTTGGAAATATTAAAAGCATGCGATTTATCGATATTTTTCTCGTCTTTTCTATCGCTGGTCATTAATTCCCCTGTTTCTTATCAAAAGGTACATAATCCATGCCGCATTTCGGGCATTTACCCGGTTTGGTGCTTTCCATGTCCAGATCCATTGGACAATGATACCACTGTTGTTTCACCATTGGTTTTGTCATCGGCTTTTTATCAGTCATATTATTGCTTTTATTTAATATTGTGACTGAATCACCATCGTGCAGGTTGGACAAACCGGAAGTGATAACCACATCATTTTCTTTTATTCCACTTAATATTTCAGTGCGTGAATTATTAACCTGCCCAATAGTGACTGAAACGCGCTTAACTTTTGCCTGCATTCCGTCATCAGAAACGGTGTAGACACTGTATTCACCGTCACGCACAATTAATGCGCTGGTGGGTACTGATAATTTTGAGGAGTTATTTTCGCCTAACAGCAATTCGACAGATAAATATTGACCGGGACGCAATCGATTGCCGGTATTATGAATACGCGCTTCCACAATTGCTGTACGTGAGGTGGTATCTTGCGCGGGAAATATAGCCGATACCAATGCGGAAACCGGTTTGTTGGGTGCGTCGATACTATGCGCGCGGAGAGTTGTACCAACAGCGACCTTTGGCAAATAAGCTTCTGCAATGCTTACCTGAATACGGACAATATCAATTTTTGCAATTTTCATTATCGACATACCCGGTTGTACCAGAGTACCTTGCGGAATATTACGCGCTGTCACTACTCCGCTGATTCCCGCACGGATGGTGGTGTAGCCTTTTACAGTGCTGGCTTCCGCTAATGACGCGTTTGCCTGTTTTGCGGATTGGCTTGCCATACCTGCTTTTGCGGATGCGCCGGTTATAGTTGATTCTGCTGCCTGCACATCTGCCTGTGCTGTATCGACTCCGGCTTTCGCTTCGGCTATTTTTTGCTGTGCGCTGTCGCGTTCTGCCTGTGCCTGCTCTACCCGTGCTTCCGCGGTGGCAATTCCTGCCTGCGCTGCTTCCTGGCGCGCTTTAGCCTGCAGCACTTCCTGGTTTGCACGTTTTACATTCGCCTGCGCAGAACGCAGTGCCGCTTTCGCCTGGTTTAGTTTTGCCGTCGCGGTGGCTGCCTGGGCAGTCTCGCGGTCCAGTTCTTCTTTGGCTATCGCACCTTGCTCGTATAATTTCTTCTCCCGGGCAATCTCATCAGTCCAATACAGCACGTCTGCCTGGGCACTATCAACATCACCTTGTGCCTGGTTAACGGCTTCAGTGACGGCATCAACGCTGGCCATGCTGGTTAGCACCGCACTGTCGGCTTCCTGTGCCATTTTGCGGGTGGTATTTACATCGCTTTGTGCTGCTTTTAACGCACCGTCCGATGCTTTTGCTGCTGATTTAACCTGGGCGTATTGTGCCTGTGCCTGGTCAACAGTTTTTAATGTTTTGGCATATTCGGCCCTTGCCGTTGCTATGTCTGCATTCGCCGCCGATATTCCCTTGTTGGCACTTAATGAACCATATAGTGCCTGGGATTCCTTGGCAGCAAGTTCACTGGTATCCAACTGCGCCACTATCTGACTTGCAGTTACTTTATCACCGGGATAGAACGGCATAGAAACCAGTCTGCCGGTTACCCGCGGGAAAACATCTACTTCCTGGTCAGGGATAACAGTGCCGGTGTAACTCACGCTTGACTGGAAATTTGATGGTGTTACTTTTTCTGTTTCAACTGCCACAGTTCCCGGTGCTGCTTGCGCAGTCATATCCATATTTGCAGATGCGATAATGGTTGATGTTTTTGCGTCGCGATATTTATTCACTACTAAAATTGTGCCAATCAGTACGATAATTAATGTCAGTGTTCCGGCTATATATCCGCGGCTTTTTGCCGGGATGCGCCGATAAAAAATAATTGCAAGAAGAACCATTAAGATAATAAGTCCGATTATTATCTTCAACCATGGAATCTTAACACTGCTGTTTTTCGCGGTTATTCCTTTGCCGGTTTCAATGATGAATTGCGCTGTCCCGTCGCCATCCATTTTCATTCCTGGCATCTGCTGTACTGTCACGTCAACTTTCCATTGACCCGCCATCGAAAAGTTTACTGTTGCACCATATTCGCCATCTTTTCTTCCCGGGGCGGCTTTTGCATCGGCTGGCATCGGCATGGTTGTCATATCAATATGCACATCAACACCAGCACCGGTAAGCGGTTTATCGCCATCTTTAACATCGATAATAAGCAGGTTTTCACCGACGGTGGGGATAGCTGGCTGGGCTGATAACCCGACGGTATATTTCCCGGCTTTTGTCATTTGCAAATCAGCGGCAAATACGCTGATGATTAATATCATTAATGCAAAAATTATAAATTTTCTCATATTATTTATCCTTTTAAAAGTCTATTGTTTTCATTTCTATAGGTTTGTCGTTATCAGTAAAAGTAATTCCCATCGCCAGGTAAAGAGCAGCTATTGTAGTCCTGTATTGTGATTTCGCGATCACCAAACTTTGCCGCGCTTCTGTTAACGCACGCTGGACATCCAATAATTCAACAATAGTTCCTTTTCCTGCGCTATATCTCGCTTCTGCCACGGTATATGCTTCTGTTGCGGCAGTGACTTGAATCGTCGCGGTATCTATATTTTGTTTTGCTGCATTTACCCGCGCTTCTGCGCTTGCAACATCAGCGCGAACCTGTAATTCTACAACATCACGATTCGCGTTTGCCTTGATAATCGCCTGCTCTGCTTCGTTTGTTTCTGCTTTTCTCCGTCCACCATCAAGAATAGGCATTCCGGCAATCAGGCCAATGGTAAATCCAGCGGATTTATTCATATTTCTCGGTGCTGTCGCGTCTACCATTCCCACCGCATAAACTTGTGGTCGGTAATTGGCATTTAATGCCGATAGTGCTGCTTTTGCTGAATTTACACTATACCCGGATGCCAGCAAATCCGGTCTTTTTTTAAGTGCGGTTTCAAGGCTTTTTTCAATATTAACCGGAGTATCTTCATTGAAAGGTGTTGTTGAAATAGTATCAACCTTTACTCCCAGCGCCTGCGCCAGCATTGCCCGTGCTACGTTGACATCTGCCTGGCTATTGGTGACAAGCTGTTGGGCGTTTGCCATTTCAGCCTGGGCACGCAACAAGTCAAATCTTGGCACCTTGCCAACATCGAATAGTTGTTGAATAACCTGGGTATTTTTTGTTTGTGCAGTTAAAGTATCGTTTGCTATATTATGCATTGCCAGTGCTTGTACCCAATCAGAAAAGCGGACCCGGGCATTATAGGCAACTTGGGTACGAACCATTGCGACGTCCTGTTTTGCGGCATTGGCGGTAAATTGACCGGAGTTGATATTTGATTGAATACGTCCGCCGGTATATATCGGCAGCATTGCAGTACCATTAATTCCCAGTGAAGCGCGACCTTGTGACTGCAGCAATGCCTGCGGAATAACGGGAGCCGCCAGAACGTTTCCCATTGTCGAAAAAGTAGCCTGTCCGTTGGCAGATAATTGCAGTTTACCTTCCGATTGTATTGCTATTGTTCGTGAAGATGCCATATTTGCTTCTGCCTGCGCAGCAATCAGTGACGGGTGATGCGCAAGTGCCATTTTAACCGCGTCACTTTCTGTCAAAGTAGCAACATCCTGCCCGAAAGCCGATAACACTATTAGTATCATAAAAAATATATTATATCGCATAAATATTCCTCGCGTCTGTATAGATTATATCATATTTATATTATAGAGGACGCAGATAGTGGGAGATAGGTTCCATGGTTGATTATATATGTAGAAATATACAAGTTTCCATAATTCGTGATTGATTCAGGGTTGACAAATTTCCTTTGCATTCTCATAATGTGTTCAATGGTTTGGGTAGAAATATACGTGTGGACAATAGGGTTCACTTATAAACTTCCCGAATACTTCGAAATGGTAAGCAATCAATGAGAAACATTCCATTCTCCCCACCGGATGTCACCGATGCAGAGATTGAAGAAGTTATATTGGCAATGAAATCCGGCTGGATAACCACCGGACCGCGAACAAAAGATTTTGAACAAAAAATAGCAGAATTCGTGGGAGTAAATAAAGCCGTTTGCCTTAATTCTGCAACGGCTGCCATGGAATTAACGCTGCGTATTTTAGGCATTGGACCTGGTGATGAAGTAATCACCACAGCTTATACTTACACCGCGTCAGCTTCTGTTATTGACCATGTAGGCGCAAAAATAATAATGATTGATACTGCGCCAGATTCGTTTGAAATGGATTATTCAAAGCTGGCTGATGCTATTACCGATAAAACCAAGGCAATCATCCCCGTAGATATTGCCGGAAAAATGTGCGACTACGATGCTATTTTCACTGCTGTATTAAGCAAAAAGCATTTATTCAAAGCAAAAAATGATTTGCAGAAATTATTCAATCGGGTAATCGTGATGACTGATGCCGCTCATGCCTTTGGCGCGGTAAGGAATGATGCCAACTGTGGTCAGGTTGCAGACTTCACTTGTTTCTCGTTTCATGCAGTAAAGAACCTGACAACTGCTGAAGGTGGTGCTGTTGTTTGGCATAATGCTATCGGGTTGGATGATGAAGCCATATATAAAGAATTCATGTTATATAGCCTGCATGGGCAGTCTAAAGACGCGTTGGCAAAAACACAAAAAGGCGCATGGGAATATGATATCGTTTATCCCGCTTATAAATGCAACATGACAGATATCCTGGCTGGATTTGGATTAAAGCAGCTAAGCAGATATGACAGTATGTTGAAAAGGCGGCGGGAATTAATTGAAATGTTTGATGATGCATTACAACCATTAGGTGTTAAGACACTTCAGCATTATGGAGAATATTTTTCATCGTCAGGCCATCTTTATTTAGTGCGTATACCGGGTATAACTGAAGCCATGCGAAATGAAATTATCTTAAAAATGGCAGATGCTGGCATTTCTTGCAATGTCCATTATAAACCGCTGCCTATGTTCACCGCATATAAAAATTTAGGGTTTGACATAAATGATTACCACAACGCATACCAGCAATATATCAACGAAATAACCTTGCCGCTGCACACACTGCTCAGCGATGAGGATGTTAAGTATATTTGCGAGCAATTTAAAATTGCTTTAAATGAAGTTACTAAGCAGATTGGATGAAATGATGTATAGACATTTTTTTAAAAGATTATTTGATTTAATGTTAGCGATAGTCGGTTTGCCGGTATTTATATTAATTTATATCGTCTTTGCGCCAGCTATTTTCCTGTCTGATAAAGGGCCGATTTTTTACAATGCAAAACGAATAGGCAGAAATGGCAAGCTATTTAAGATGTATAAGTTCCGTTCGATGAAAGTTGATGCGCCGGATATAAGATTAGAAGATGGTTCAACCTATAATGGTGAAGATGACCCCAGGGTAACAAAAGTCGGCAAGATTTTAAGAAAGACATCACTTGATGAGTCGCCGCAGCTTTTTAATGTATTATTCGGCGATATGAGCTTTGTCGGTCCCAGGCCAGACCCGCCTGATTGGCTTGATAGATATCCTGATGATGTGCGAGTGTTCTTAACGGTGCGTCCGGGGATTACTGGATACAGCCAGGCATATTTCAGAAATTCCGCTGATGGCGAAGAAAAGATGAGAAATGATGTCTTTTACGCGTTGAATTACTCATGCATGATGGACCTTAAAATTATCTTTAAGACGTTGGCGGTAATTCTAAAAACAGAGAATATGTATAAAGACGCTGCCAGCGAAATAACGGTTGAAAATAGTACTGTAAACGACAATCAAGTTAAAAATGAGGAGAATGTCGGTGCAGATATCAATTCCTGAGTATGGAAGCGAGTTTGATTGGGATTCTAATAATGCGTATATTAACGATGAACTTAAACAGTCGTATTTTCAGGGAGCAAAATATTTTCGAAGCGGAAGAGATTCATTAAAGGCTATCGCTTTAAAATATAAAGGCAAATATAGGCAACTACTGCTTCCCGCGCTCTGTTGCCCTTCGATGGCTGCATCTTTTGAGATGAATGGTTACGATACTTCATATTTTAAACTGAATCAGGATATATCTGCTGACTTTGAAGATTTGTTATCAAAAATACAAAAAAATACCATTTTATTATACATGAATTATTTCGGAATACCTTCACTAACTGATTCGCACCTGATTCACATAAGAGAGCAATATCAAGACATTATAATTATTGAAGATAGAACTCATGATATTTTCATAGATAGAAGCAAACAATTTATTCCAGATTATACGATATGTTCTATTCGTAAATGGTTAGCAATACCAGATGGTGGTATTCTGTATTCTCGATTTAAGCAGACTGATTTCCCCAGGATAAAAGACGCCTATTTCGGTGATACCAGAAAAGATGCTTTGCTAATAAAAAGTGAATATATAAAGTCTGGAGATATTAATCTTAAAACTCTGTATAGAAATAAATTATCGACTGCTAATGGTTACCTTGATATAAATAAGGATGTTGCTGACATATCTGATGAATCTGGTAAATTGTTAAAAAATATTGATTTTGAAAAAATATCACAGCGAAGGTGTGAAAATATCCAAGTTATGTCAGAAATGATAAAAGAAATCAGTTCAATGAAATCTATTTTAACAGATACGAATCAAAGCGCGCTTTATTACCCGATATTAATCGAAAATAGAGATATAATTCAGCAGAAACTTGCTGTGAAAAATATCTATTGTCCGGTAATTTGGCCATTGCCAAAAATGGCAGAAGGTGTTTGTGAGTTATCTGATTATATTGCAAGTCACATGCTCGCATTGCCTTGCGACCAGCGTTACAATATAGACGACATAGAGCATATTATTACTGTCCTTAAAGAATTATTGAGGAATGAATAAATGAAAAAAATAATGATATTGGGAGCCAGCATATTACAGGTGCCAGCTATTTTGAAAGCCAAAGAGATGGGGTTGCAGGTTGTTGCGGTTGATATGGATAAGAATGCGATAGGATTTAAAGATGCTGATATTTGCCTTGAAATAAGCACTATAGATATACAAGAAATAGTAAAAGCAGCTAAAAAATACCAGGTTGATGGCGTTATGACACTGGCGAGTGATATGCCGATGCGGTCTGTAGCCGCGGTGGCGAAGGAATTAAATATAGTTGGCATTACTGAAGATACCGCATTAAAAGCTACCAATAAAGCCTTGATGCGGGGAGCCAGCATATTACAGGTGCCAGCTATTTTGAAAGCCAAAGAGATGGGGTTGCAGGTTGTTGCGGTTGATATGGATAAGAATGCGATAGGATTTAAAGATGCTGATATTTGCCTTGAAATAAGCACTATAGATATACAAGAAATAGTAAAAGCAGCTAAAAAATACCAGGTTGATGGCGTTATGACACTGGCGAGTGATATGCCGATGCGGTCTGTAGCCGCGGTGGCGAAGGAATTAAATATAGTTGGCATTACTGAAGATACCGCATTAAAAGCTACCAATAAAGCCTTGATGCGGGAGTGCCTGCAAGCAAATAATGTCCCCATACCTGAATTTTTCAGAGTGAATAATTATGAAGAATATTTAAAAGTGGTTCATCATTTTTCTGATAAGTTTATTGTAAAACCAGCGAATAATTCTGGAAGCCGCGGCGTTTTTCTGGTAAATGATAGATCTGACCACGAATCTATAGAATATGCCTTTGAATACAGCAATAAATATTCACCGGGTGGTGAAATAGTAGTTGAAGAATATATGACCGGACCAGAAGTAAGTGTTGAAACCTTGAGTGTAACCGGCAAAGTAAATGTAATCGCAATTACTGATAAACTGACCACTGGTGCGCCAAAGTTTGTGGAGATGGGTCATTCACAGCCATCAACTTTACCAGATGATGTAATAGAGTCAATTAATGCTGTTGCGTGTGCCGCGGTTAATGCCATTGGAATTAAAAATGGCCCATCGCATACTGAGATAATTGTGACAAAAGATGGCCCGAAAATAGTTGAACTCGGTGCAAGGCTTGGCGGCGACAATATTACGACACATTTAGTACCGCTATCAACAGGTGTAGATATGGTTAAATGCTGTATTGAAATAGCTTTGGGTCAAGTTCCTGATTTGGAAAGAAAGATTAATATGGGTTCTGCGATCAGGTATTTTAAGACGAGTGCCGGTAAAATAATTAATATCAGCGGAGTTGACGAAGCCAGGCAGATAAAAGATGTTAAGCAGATAAGCTTTGTGAAAAATATTAATGATTTTGTTACTGAAATCAGCAGCAGTTCGGATAGGATAGGATTTGTTATTTCACAGTCAAATACTGCAAATGAAGCAATAATGGCATGCAATAAAGCAATACATAAAATTACAATCAGCATTGGTGAAAATGTATGAATATCATAATTGCAACACCAATTCTGTATGATGCGAAAAGCCCATTTAACCATTTATTTCAAGATATTATTGAAGGTTTTTTAAGTGATGGCAATCAAGTAACCAGAATTGTTGCCTGCGAGAAAAATGATAACAAAGAATACACCTATGGCATAAATAACAACAATATTCGCTATGTTGAAGTTATACGCAAAAAGCATGATAAAGGAAATATTATCATGCGGTATATCACTGACAGTGTTACAAACATTAGAATGGCATGGAAAATTTTACAGACTAAAGATATAGACGTGTTGTTTGAAGACGTTTCTTATTCGTCCTTTTGGAGTGTGCTTGCCGCCAGAATTAAAGGAATAAAAGTTATATCAATGATTCAAGACGTCTGGCCGGATAATGCGGTTCAAAGCGGAATATTAACAGAAAAATCATTTATATATAACTATTTTGAAGCATGGCAAAAGTATGTTTATAAAAAGTCTGATAAATTGATTTGCATTTCAGAAGATATTAAAGAATTCATAATTCAAAAGGGAAATGATAAAGATAAAATATCAGTAATCTACAACTGGGGTTATAGCGATAAAATAATTGATATCTCATGGGATGAAAATGAATTTGTTAGAAAATATAATCTTAATAAAGATAAGTTTTACGCAGTTTATGCGGGAAATATTGGAAAAATGCAAAATGTTGAAGTCGTAGTAAAAACAGCGCAAAAATTGAAAGATAATGCAGGTATTCATTTTTTAATTATTGGTAATGGGGTAGAGAGAGAAAAAATAGCTGAAATGGTATCAATTAACGATATGGCTAATGTTACCATGCTGCCGATGCAGCCATCTGAATTAGCTACTTCGATTTATTCCATGGCAGGTGTGAATATTATACCGCTTGTTAAAGGCGGGGTTAAAACTGCACTTCCAAGCAAGACAGGTATCTGTTTATCATGTGGAAGTCCAATCTTGCTTTGCTTGGAAAAAGATTCTAAATATGCACAGTTGATAGAACAGACACAATCCGGGTTTGCCGTTGAATCTGATGATGTAGATGGTGCCGCACGAATTATCAGTAATCTATCAAATGGTACAATTAAAATTGACCGGGAAAATGTTTGGAAATGTTTCAATGAAAATTTTAATCGTGCTGCTAATATTGAAAAATATAAAAATGCTGTAAAAACATGTCGGAGTTCAACCGGTGATGGGAATCACAAAGGCTAAAATTGATGTTGCAAAGTGATAAAGAAAATTTTATTGTTGAAAATGGTGGCGAGAGATTGGATGTTTACCTGACTCGGGTAATGACAGATTTCTCGCGGGCGCGATTGCAGCAGTTAATTAAAGACAGCCAGGTTATGGTGAACGGAAAAGTCGCTAAATCAAGCTTGAAATTAGAAAGTGGCGACACTGTTAATATTAATATTCCGCCCCCGGAAAAACCTTTGTCGATAGAGGCGGAAAATATTCCGCTGACTATCATCTATCAGGATGCGGACATAGCAGTGATAAACAAGCAGGCCGGTCTGGTGGTGCACCCGGGAAGTGGTAATTGGACAGGAACCCTGGTGAATGCGCTGATGCACCATATTACTGATTTGTCTGGAATTGGCGGTGAGTTGCGGCCGGGATTGGTGCATCGTTTAGACAAAGATACCAGCGGATTGATGCTGGTGGCAAAGAATGATATTGCTCATCGAATCCTGGCTGCCATGATAGAGGAGCGCAAGGTGAAGCGGGAATACCTGGCTTTAACCTGGGGAGTGCCGCGGGAAGATACCTTTACTGTTGATCAGCCTCTTGGTCGCGACCCGCATGACCGCCAGCGAATGGCAGTGATACCGGAAAGCAGCAGTCAAACATCACGCCATGCGGTGACTCATTTTACAGTGATTGAAAAGTTCCAGTTTGCCGCGCTGGTTCGTGCAGAACTGGAAACTGGGCGAACACACCAGGTGCGGGTACACCTGAATTTTCACGGCAATCCGGTAATTGGCGACCCGGTATATGGTGTAAAGGCTGGCAAACAGGCATTATTGTTGTTTAACGCGGAAGAAAGGAATACCATCAATAAGCTGCCCGGTCAGGCACTGCACGCGACCAGGCTTACTTTTGAACATCCGACTTTGAAAGAGATGATGACTTTTGAAGTGACGCCGCCAAAGGCATTTGAAAATGTATTGGATCTATTACGAAAATAGCGCAGTTTCCACTGCGCTATTTGTTTGAATTATTTATCGTCTGTGTTTATGTTTAGTCTTCTTTGCGACTTTATGTTTGGTTAACTTCGGTTTTTTTCTGCTGACTTTTTCATGTTTATGCTTTGTATTTTTTTTGTGTTTGTCAGCCGTTGTTTTATGGGATGTTAATGCCGGGGTACCGCCATTGTTAAATATTCGTCGTGCGCCTACCAGACGGTTGCTGTAATATTCGTCGCTTAACGGGGTAACCACAACTCTGCCGGCACCGGATGACGCATGAACGAAATTACCGTTGCTGGTATATATTCCCACGTGACCTATTCTTGCACTGGTGGTATGAAAGAATAACAGGTCGCCTTTTTTAAGTTGATTGCGGCTTACCGGAATACCGGTGTTGGATAATGCTGCGGCATTGTGCGGTACATCGCGGCCCATGTCGCGCATTACACGGTAAACTAAACCGCTGCAATCCATACCACGACTGGATATACCACCACGTGAATATGGGGTACCCAGAAATGCAAGAGCAGTGTTAACAGCACGGTCAGCGGAAGTCTGGCTTGCCTGGAATGCTTTTGCCCGCATATTCATCACATGACGGTAGCGTGGAACATGTGATACTTTTTTATAACTTAATGTTTTCTTATGTTTTCGGTTTTTTTTCGGTGATAATCTTTTGCTGGTGTGTTTTTGTTTACTGTGTTTCGAAACTTTTACTGTATGTTTTACATGGCTATGATTTACCCGACGAGCATACAGATTACCTGTAAAAGCTGCCAACAGTAAAACTAAAATAATCACCCGCAATATAACAGTTATCGTATTTTTAAAAATCATTAATCCTCCCTCGGGGTTATCCCGAGTACGGGAAGAGTATACCAATTGAAATAACCGTTGTCAACCCCTGACTTATCCACAACCCTTTATATAGTGTGGATAACTTTTTGACACCACACAGGTGTAGTGTTTGACATGGAAATGGTGGCAAATAGAGGGTGCGGTTTTACTGTCGTTTCAGCAAATAAAGGAAGAATAGGCAGCCAATAATACTGGTTACTACACCGATGGGGATTTCCTGATCTGGTAATGTAATACGTGCCGCGATGTCTGCCCAGGTTAGCAGAATACCGCCGCCAAGCATGCTGGCGGGGAGCAGGATACGGTGATTTGGACCGGTGATGATGCGCATGATATGAGGCACAATTAAACCGACAAACGCGATGATGCCGGTTACTGCTACCGTACCGGATGCCAGCATTGCCGCAGTGAATAACAGTATCAATCGGACTTTTTCTATCGGTATTCCCAGATAATGTGCTGTTTCATCACCTTGAGCCAAAATATTTAAATCGCGGGTGAATATGAAAGTTATCACTAATCCTACGATGGTGTATGGCAGCAATATCTGGCAATGGCTCCAGTCGCGATTTGCCAGGCTGCCCATCAGCCAATTCAATACAGTATGCAAATCTGTAGAACTGCGTCCCAATAAAAATGCGGTGGTTACCGCTGACAGCAATCCGCCTACTGCGATACCGGTAAGCAGCAATGTGCTGATTGGTACTTTTCCGCGTCGTTTTGACAGCAAATATACAATCATGGTGGCGGCTAACCCGCCGGCGAAAGAGCATAACCCGACCATATTGCCAGCAGAACTGAATCCGAGAAGAATTGCGGCAACACCACCAAGTGATGCGCCGGATGATACTCCGATGATATACGGGTCGGCCATCGGGTTGTGGAATATCGACTGCATCAGCATGCCGGATACCGCTAAAGATGCACCAGCGAGGATTGCCAGTACAATGCGCGGCAGCCGAATAGACCAGATGATGATATCATTTGAGTTAGTTGAATCGTGTCCAAATATGTGGTCTTGCAGAACGGACAATATATCAGTTACTTTTATGCTGACCGAACCCATGCCTATCGATATTATAGCACTGACTATTAATAGTGCCGCAAGTATGAAGATGATTATCCATTCTTTTCTTTTCATTCTTCCGGCTCCAGATTAATTATCGGTGCCCGCGTCACCAAGATATGCGGCTGTCCGCTATGAGGATTTTGCGCTACGCATACCAGCGCGCCATATACCGACAGCAGGTTTTCTTCTGTTACTACTTCGGTTGCTGTACCGCTGGTGAATATTCGTCCTTCAGAAAACAGCGCGATTCGCGGACAATATTCCGCTGCCAGGTTAATATCATGTGATATGCAGATGGTACCGATGCCGTGCTCTTCGCTCAATTTTCGCAATAGTGTGAAAATATCCAATTGGTGTCCGATATCCAGATGGGCGGTAGGTTCATCCAATAATAATATACGCGGCTGCTGTGCCAATGCCCGGGCGATGATTACCCGCTGCAATTCACCGGATGACAGGTGGTCGATGCACCTTTTCGCGAGATGGGCAACATCAGCAAGTTCCATGGCGGTGTCAACGGCTTCAGCGTCTGCTTTGCCGGGTGATTTGAATCTGCCCAGGTGCGGGTGGCGTCCCAACTCAACTATTTCACGCACGGTGAAACTAAAAGTGGGGTGGGTGACTGCGGGAACAACGGCTATTAAACGTGCCTGCTGCTGGCGGGTGAATGAATTAATGGGTTTTTCCATCAGTTTAATGTTGCCGGATGAGAGGTGAAGCAAACCGGTTATTGCTCTTAACAGGGTACTTTTTCCCGAACCGTTTGGACCGATAACACCCAGAAAATCGCCGGATTTCAGCGTCAGGTCAACCCCGCGCAGAATATCGCGCTCACCATAACCGCCAGAAACATTTTCAACTGTCAGCAAAACATCGGTCATTATTTAATCCAGGCGGGTGTTTTTATAATCTTCGGGTACAGGCTGTAGGCAATCAGCCACAAACCTTTTGATAATCGCGGACCAGGCAGGGTAGTCATATCTTCATCTAAAATATATACACGACCATTTTTTACTGCATTCATATTTTCCCAGCGTTTGTCTGCCCGCATTTTTGCAATTAAATCTTTCGCGGTGACATTTTTCATGGTACCCATTGCCACGGTGGTGATTATTACATCGGGGTTGGATGATACTACCATCTCCAATGATAATTGCGGCCAGGGTTTATTTGTCTTGGCGGCGATATTTTTACCGCCTGCTTTGGTTATCATATTATCAATATGCGACCCGGTGCCGGCACTGAATAATGAATCGTAAGGCGGGAATAAAAATAAAACTTTTAAACGTTTGCTGTCAGGTATCTTTGCTACTGTTGTTTCGACATATTTTATCTCAGTTTTCATTTTTTCTACAGTTTTTTTTGCCTGCTCTGAACATCCAATAACATTGCCGATGGTTATAATATCGCGCAGAGTTGTGGGGATATCAACAGCATCAACTGTCATTATTTTCAATCCTGATTTTTCCATTTGCGAAATAGCGTCAAGGTTGTTTCCGCGTGAGGCAATGATTAAGTCTGGTTTTAACGAAGATATTTTCTCTACGTTTGGTTTTAAATAATCGCCAATTTTTGGCAGCTTCAATGCTTGCGGTGGATAGTCGCAAAACATTGTGTCTGCTATTACGCGTTTACCGGCACCAATTTCAAATAAAATTTCGGTAACATTTGGCGCCATGGAAATTATACGCTGTGGTACTGAATTAATTGTTATAACCTTGCCGCGCGAATCAGTAATCTTTACCGGTCCAGCAGCATAAACAGTTAATATAGATAAAAATATTGTTAAAACCAGGAAAAAACGCATCATAATACCCCGCGCCAAATCTTAACTGTATACCGGGTGATAGTCAAGAGCGACGGAATTGACAATTGACGATTGACAATTGAAAATTAAACTGAAAACTAAAAACTAAAAACTGAAAACTGAAAACTGAAAACTTTTATAACTTTTGGTATAATAAGGCATGAATAGTAATCTTGCTGGCAAGACGGCTTTAATTACTGGTGCGGCGGTACGGTTGGGACGCGCGACGGCGTTGGCACTTGGGGAACAAGGCGTTAATGTTGTCGTGCATTACAACAGGTCACTTGCCGAAGCTGGGTCATTACACGATGAATTGATTTCATCCGGGGTGAAAAGCTGGCTGGTACAGGCAGATTTGTTGGTTGATGATGATTTGCAGGGATTAATTCCGCGTGTACAGGAAATTACAGGTGGATTTGATATCCTTATTAATAACGCATCCATATTTCCGCCGGATACTATGAGCGGCATGACTTTTGAAAGTGTTATGCATAATATGCGCGTAAATGCCTGGGCACCGTATTTGTTGGGACGTGATTTTGCAAAATATTGCAAAACCGGGAATATCATAAACTTTCTCGATGCGCGATTGCCCGGATATGATTGGCAGCACGCGTCATACACCCTTAGCAAGCACACCCTGGCTCTGCTGACACGAATGACGGCGTTGGAATACGCACCGGATATTCGGGTAAACGCTGTTGCTCCCGGATTGATATTACCGCCGCCAGGTAAAGACGAATCATTTTTGGAGCCGTTAATTCCGTTAGTGCCATTGGGCAGGCACGGCACCGCAGAAGAGATTGCCCAAGCAGTAATATATTTGCTGCAAAACGAATTTATCACCGGTGAAACTGTATATATTGATGGTGGAAGACACCTGAAGGAGCCGTCACATGGATCAAATACATATTAATGACCTGCGGGTAAATGCGATAATTGGTGTTTATGAAAATGAACGCGTTACCCGTCAGCCACTGATTATCAATGTAACATTGAATACCGATATTTCAAAAGCCGCCATTACTGATGATCTGGGGGATGCTGTTGACTATGATGATTTGGCGAAAGAAATCACCAATGCAGCGCAAAATACCAGTTGCCAATTAATAGAAACTTTGGCGGTAAAATTAGCAAATATTTGTCTGGCAAATAAAAAAGTAAATAGCGTGACGATAAAAATTGAGAAACCTGGTGCTATTGCAAATGCCCGCAGTTCGGCGGTAGTAATCAGTCGTGGAAAATGATATAATTTTATCGATAGGTAGTTTATTAATTACCTTATTCGCAAATATTGCAGTACAATTATAGAAACAGAAAAGGAAAAATAACCTATATGGTAACCGGATCACAATTAGGCAGGCCAGTTATAATATTAATGATTGAAGACAACCCGGGTGACGTGTTGTTGACGATGGAAGCATTGAAGGAAGTTAAAATTCGCAACACTGTACATGTTGCGAAGGATGGCGTTGAAGGTATCGAATTTCTTCATCGCCAGGGACAATTCGCCGATGCACCGCGTCCAGATATAATCCTGTTAGACCTTAACCTGCCCCGCAAGGATGGGCGCGAGGTTCTTGCCGAGATTAAGGCAGACCCGGAGTTGCGCCGAATCCCGGTAGTTATTCTCACCACATCAACGGCAGAACAGGATGTATTAAAAACATATAACCTGCACGCAAATTGTTATATCACCAAGCCGGTAGACCTTGACCAGTTCATTTCAGTTGTACAGTCCATAGAAAATTTCTGGTTCTCTATTGTTAAATTGGCACCATCAGAACAATAGACTTGTCCGGAAATAAGGAATGAGTAGATTTTGAGGCTATTTTTTCGTCAGACAAGGCGTTTATTTTTCACTTTATCTGGATTGATAAATGTAGAATAAACAACGCTGTATGGCGGAAAAAGAGTCCAAAAAATGCCATTATTTATTTTCGGACATGTCTAATAATCGGAAAAGAGTAAATATTGGTTAATATTTTAAATAATCCTGTTGAATCGAGAAAAATTTGGAAATAACTGCTAATTGCATTATTACTGCATTTGACCTTGAAACAACGGGATTATCTGCCAGTTGGGACAGGATAGTAGAGTTGGGTGCCATTCGCTGGCAAAATGGCATTGAAATAGACAGCTACCAATGCCTGATAAATCCTCAGCGTCCCATGCCGCCAGCCGTTATCGAGGTTCATGGCATTACCGATGACGATGTGAAAGACAGCCCGATTATCGAAGAAAAACTTTCAGAGTTTATCGATTTTTTGCAGACAGATATCGTCGTGGCGCACAACGCCCGTTTTGATATCGGTTTTCTTCGTCAATCATGCCTGCGCGCCGGTATCGCCATGCCGTCACTGCATTATATAGACACCTGCGCTCTCGCACGCCGCACTTTCCCCGGTCTCACCAGTTACAGCCTGCCCACTCTGCGCGACCATTTTGGCTTGGGCGGCACTGTATCCCACCGTGCCATGGAAGATACCCGCGTCTGCCTGCAGCTATTTCTGCTGTGCATCGACAACGGCGGAGTAATTCGCGAATATTTCAATGAAGGCATGGAAGGCCTGCCCCAACACCTGGAAAGCGTAAAAACCGCCATAGCGGAACACCGCGAAGTGATGATTGAATACTGCGACGGCAAAGGCCGGGTAACAAAGCGTCGAATATTACCCCTCGGAGTAGACGGCGGCATCCTGCAAGCCCACTGCACCCTCCGCAACGACAACCGGCATTTTAATATTGAAAGAATTCGAAGAGTTTGGTGAAATAAGAATTCGTAATTGCTTCTTCTCACTCAAACGTTAAAACAGCTTCATCATTCAGATTGCCCATGGGGTCTAACCAGCGGTTTAGGGTGTTTTTTGCTTCTTTATGGGACAGGTCGCGGCCGCTTAGCTGGTACTTTATTTCATTGGTTTTGCGGACGGCTACTGGCTGGCTGGATTGGTTCAGCCAGGTTATGAAGTTGTCGTCGAGGATTTCGGCAGTTAATTCTGCCTTGCCGCGGCTCCAATTAAGCAGCATCTGTGCTTTTTCGCGCATTTCGTCATTGGCGCGTTTCGTTCTTTCACGCAGTTTCTCGGTCCATTCGCTGTTTTGCAGGTGAATTGCCGCGAGTGAAAGCGCGTCTTCTGCTGCCTGTTTTGCTTCTACCGTAGTTGGCATAGGCGAGGGGGTGTTGAATTGCGACCTGCAGCGCGGGCAGGTGAAGTCATGGAGCAGACCACCCGGGCAATATTTTTCGCGCGCCTGGGCAAGTATCGCCGGTGGAGCGTAAACATCTGCCGGCCAATCGGTATGAATTAAAGCCAGTCGGCGGGCAAGGCGAAAATCTGCGCTTTCGAAAATAGTTTTCAACTGCGCAACCTGCGCCTGGCCAAAGATAGATTCGTGCCAGACGCTGTATTCGCGCTGGATAATCGCTTCTATTTCATTTGTCAGGGTGACTAATTCATCGATTCTGCCTAACGATTTATCGCCATTTGCCATGATCATGCGCAATTCATTTATCTTGTTATCGGCATTGCCGCTGTATGTCAGGTGCAATATCTGGCCGATGCGTGATAATATTCCCTGTTTTTCTATCGCGTGTTTGATATTTTTAACGCCGATGATAAATTCTTTGTCTCCGGCAGCTTCCAATACATCCAGCAGTGCTTCGGTATCAATATTCGTATCCATCATCTCTAAATTACTTATCAATTCAGATGATTCCCGCCAAATCCATGGGAGTGAATCATTGGTGCTGCACCATTCAGTTATAAAAAGGTCAAATCCGCCGCAATCAACTTTGCTTTTTTCAAGAAATCGGCGCAAGGCAAAAATCGATAATTCGCTTAAACCAGCCGTTTCGCAGAGTTCTTTCAGTTTGATTCGGTGATCTACCCGTATTGTCGGCTGATTGCTGATGAATGTCAGGGTGTCTGAACGCGACAATGCTGTCAGCGGGTCGATTTGATGCATGAAAGAATCATAACCTGCCAGGGCGCCGGTGCGGACGGCGGTATGAATAATTAACGACGATAATTCGCCGGGAAGGCCAAATGGCGATTTGTGCATCATGGCAATCATCTCCTTCAATGTCACAGCATTTGTTGATGCTTTACTCATCATTTGAATAATTTCATCTGCCGGGACATTCAGCGTTAAACCGTCTTCATTTTCGATAACTGATTCTGACGGCAACAGGTATTGTCTGGTGTAGTGCATCAACGTTGATGATGTTGCTGATACTCCACCGGTGTCAATAACAAATTGGTGCAATTGACGTGCTATGGCACGCGGCGGGTCGCCGGCGGGTGCATATTTTACCGCTCCGGCAAACCGTTCCATTAATCCTTTGGAAAACTGTGCGGATAGCATCTCTGTAATCGCGTCATATTTTCCTGCCATATCAATCGAATCGTTTCCTATCAGCCATTTTCCATCACGGTATAGATTGGTTAAAATCGTTATTGCTGGCACGCGCATTTCGTTGGCGCGTTCCTGGCATCGCTTGTTAGTTTTATTTTCCAATGCGCTGCTGGCGGCAATCTTTTCATTAGCGGCGATTTCCCACGCGGCATATTCTGCCAATAATTCATATTCATCCCAGGCAATATCGCGCGGGGTAATAATAGCGGCACAGTTTTGTAATTCCATCGGCAGCGCGGTAAGTTCTTTAGTGAAATCACCCCTTAATCCGGGAAATACCATCGCCATTGCGCAATCATAGTTATCATCATGCAATATGCCATTGAAAATATCCGATAATGACTGGTTCGGCTTGTTTGCCATAACGATAGCACAATTTCTGACTGTATTCATCCAATTAAATTGTACTGCTGTCGCATCAACACCAAAATTACCCAGCGGCCAATTTTCATATTTGCATGACGAAATTACGGTTTCATAAATCCGCCGGTCTCCCTTGAGAAAACTATTCATTACCTCATCAGCACGGGCAGCCGCCAAAATCCCGGCATCATCGTCGATATTAAGGCTGAATATCTCTTTTCCCGGGTCAGTATCACGTATGGCAGTTAAATGCGCGCCGCGTTTGCGGAGCCAGTGCAGGTTGTAAGATAGCAATTTTGTATCGTTTATCAATGAAGCTTTACCTAATTCTATTGTAATACCGGGCATCTCTGCCAGCGAAAATGCTGCCAGAGTTTTGATAGCTTTGCCGGCAATCGCCGGTTCCGGTGCGCGGGATGATAGATTCAACAGTAATTCTGTTGCTGAGTATGTTTTAACGGCAGATGCACATCCGGTAAGGTCGTTCTGAACCGCGTCAAACAGTTGATCGATAGTTATTACATCTTCACATTCGCGATCCATCCATCCGGGTGCCAGGCTTTGCATGACCTGCACCAGGGTTCGATGCGGCGAAAGATGATTATTCACCATCTGCATGAATGTTTCCAATGCATTTGGTATAAACGGCCAGGCATTGACTCTGTCAACTATTCCGTCTGTGGATATTGACTCCAGCATTTGGCGTAATTCCGGCTGGTTGCGCAGAATGAACATGCGGTTTCTGATTACATCAGTTATCTGTGATGGCTGCAGGGTATATTTTTTGAATCTGTCTTCTACCTGCCGCCATGAATGGAACTTCATCATGCCGGTATCAGATAAATTGCGCTGAAGCGCGCCGATGAACCATAAATTAGTTCGTTCTGTCATGCCGGCTATAAATTGTATGAATCCTGCATCTGCCTCGCGCCGTGATGGTGATCGCGATGCAAGAAAGATGGATAATTCATCGACTAACAATAGCAGTCCGCCATGACCTTTTTCTTTTACAGCATGCGATATTTCCAGCCAATCGTTAAGGCGGGATTTCCCGCTCACAGTTACTCCTAACGAACGGGAAATCTCAAACAACACGGCTTCTTCCAGCGTCATTGCCGGCGGGTAATCATCCAATGAAAAAAATACCGGCAATATCCTTTTATCAATCATTTTCTTGGTGAATCTTTCAAATAACGGGTTTATTTCCGTAAATCCCATCCATGCTGATTCATTTGATGCCAGAATATCCAATAATGCAAGCAAATGAGACTTCCCTGTCCCATACAATCCATTTATCAAAATAGCTTTGCCATGCTGCCCCCATGCCATTGATGATAAAATCTCTTCCAACATCTTTCGATGGTCCGGCGCAGTCAATGCATACTGTTTCACCCACGAAGAACCATCGCCGCCGCTTTTAACTTGCGCAGCGTGGTCTGGCCGGATAACAGCCGGAAAATCCTGAAAAGTAATAAAATCGCCAATCCTCATACCTTATAGTGGTAATAAAATCAAGAAACGTTCCATTTTTTTAAGAAATTTTTAAAATATTTTTAAAAATTGTAATAATCGCAATTATCGACAAAAAAAAGCACGTTGGATTATTTAATGCAAAATAATCCAACGTGCCTTTTATTTATTTTTACAGGCTTTTGCAAAACCTATTTTTTTGAATGTTTATGTTGGTGGTTTGTAGTAGCCGAAACCACCCCGACCTTCGGCCACCCCTCCTTGGCAAGGAGGGGAGTTTAAAACAAAGGTTTTGATTATTAAAGCTGTCATTATATTATCAAGTAACTACCATAACTCCCCTCCTTGACAAGGAGGGGGTAGGGGGTGGTTGGGTTGATAATATGATTAATATAGTTTTGCAAAACCTACTTAATTGTCAACTGTCAATTGTCAACTATTCTACCGTAGCATTTCCCCATTGCGCGGGTTCCAGCCGCGCTTCATTTGGCACATCCTGGGTAACGCCGGATGAGAAGCTGTGATTGCTCCAGTATACCCGGGTGGCGGTGGTGTTGCCGGTTTCGTTGCCGAAAATGTAACCGACATCCATGCGCTGGGTGGTGCCGGGCTTGGGGGTGAGTCCAAGTTTGTTCAATGGCAGATAAACCACAGCATTAAAACCGCCATCGACTTTTTCATATTCCATTTTAACGGTATCAAGAATTTCAATCTGGTCGATACTCTCTTTACCGGTAGGAGAGGTGAATACAGTCGGTGTGCCAGTGAATCCTGCGACTTTGGTACGATATATTACTGCGAACGGTTTGTCGCCATGCCGGCTTACCAGTATGCGGATATCACCCGGTGCCGGTGTTGTGCGTTTTGTGTCGGCGTTCGGGTCGGTGGCTATTTGAATATCCATCATATTTCCGCCTTTGAAAGGCATATTAGCTTCCGGGGTAGAGTTAACTAATTGTGAAAGCGACTTTACTTCATAACGCACCTGCAAATCAGTCGCACTGTAAGCGGTTTTTACTGTAAAGCCGCGTTTCTCATCAACATTCAGGGTTACTCCGCGAATATCCAGCCAATCCGGTTTGTTATCAGTGCGTGCAAGTATCAGCGATTGTGATTTTGCTTTTTGTGATGACCAATCTGCCAATGCTTTTGCTGCGGCTTTGCTTTCTTCATCGGTAATAGTGAGTTTGCCGTCAAATCGTATCAGGCTGTTCAGTCCAGTAACTTCCAATATGCGTCCGTCCTGGTCGCCGCCCATGATGAACCAGCGGCCATCTTTAATTTTCACTAATTGCCCGGTGAACCATTCGCATTGTATCTGGTCTGCTCCTGTTTCGCCGGAGCGGCCATCTTTCATAACAGTACCGATGGGCACACCATCAGTCGTAAGTAATTGTGCTTGCCCGAAATAGCATGAGTAGCCGGTAATTCCGTCAGTAATCCCCATGTTTTTGGTGCATCCATAGAGGACGCCTGCTTTAGGTATTGGGAACTCATACATATCGTGCCAACGGCAGCCAACGCGGTAACGCCATTGAATTTTGCCGTCTTTGCTCCAGTATGAAATCGGCCAAATTTCAGTTTTGTCGAGAAGTTTAATATCTGTACCTGCGTAAAATAATACTGAACCATCTGCAGGATTTACAGTGAAATCAGACGTGTAGTTTCCGCCGTGAATTTCACCATAGTTATATTGAACAAATGTTGCATCATCATATATGGGAACGCCGTCTTCCCGGATGGTTTTTGGCGATAACCGCTGCCAGTAAAGAACTGTATACATGCTGGTGGCGTAAAAATTCAGATCGGCATCTATAGTGCTGTGGGCACCTTGTGCTTTCATCTTTGTTTCCCGGGTTTCATCTTTCTGAATTACACCGTCGCCATTGATGTCTTCCCAGAATAGCCAGGGGATTTTAGCGAGTTCCTGCCAATCCTTTGCACCTTGACGCCATGATAAAGTTGACCATGGGTTGATAATACCGGCGCAAGCCTCGAAATGGTCGCCGCGGCGCACCCACAGGAATTCTCCGCGTATAGGGTTGCCGCCATAACTGCCGCCGGAATGCATATATTGTTTACCGTTTTTAGCGGTAAAGACGATATTGTTTACCATGTGCGGCCAGAAATACGGGGTATCCGGTTTTGCTTCAAACATGAGAGACGCTGGTTTTGAAGTTTTCTTGTCAAGGTCAATTTCCCATTCTACATTCTGGCAATATACCCGGGTCGGGTCATTCGGATCCATAGTTATTGGAGTGGATACATAAGCCGGACCGAATTTATCATCTAACAATTTCCCGGTGGCAGGATCCCAAATACTGATTCGTTTGGGTGAAAAATCATGTTCGGTAACCCATAACTTGCCTTTGCTGTCTATTGCCATGCCGCGCGGGTTCAGGAAGGTATCCGGGTCCCATTTGCCGGCGCGGGCAGGACTGACATTGCCGGTTGTTTGCGGCGGGTTATCCATCGCGCGTCCGCCGGTTTTTCCGATAGAGCGCAGGTATTTCCCATCTTTATCATAGACACTGATATTTTGAAGTTTTCCGGTATTGCTTGCGTATACCATGCCGTCAGTTCCAACAGCAACGGCTTGCGGATTATCCAGATGGTCAGCAGCAAAAGGAACAACCGCAGGATTGTCATTCAGGCTGGTAATTTTCACCAATTTACCATCAGAAACAGCTATTAAATCTGCGCCTGCCGCGGTGAGCCAGGTTATTTTAGGTGCGGTGAATTTTGATAAAATCTTGCCTTGCTTTGCATCGTATACGAATATGGTGTCTGATGCGCAGTCAGCCACATACAATTTTCCTTTTATCCATGCCATGCCGGTGCAGAATGTCGCCGGAGTCGCGGTAGGATTTGTCGGTGCTTTCTCTCCGCGTTTTAACGGTGAAACTTCTTCGCCGTTATGTTCTGCCCATAGGTCTCCACGCAGGAAGTTTGTCTGTTTGCCGTCAGTGACGCCGTACGCTCGTATCTGTTTGTCAAGATTAAGATATGCATATACCAGTTCACCGTCAGTAGCGATATATGAACCGCCGACACGGTATCCCCACTGTTTTTCGCCTTTTGCATTAATTCCTATAAGTCCGGTGCCAGCTTCGGAACCATCCCAAATTAGCAGGCCGCGTTCTCCTGCAAAACATACATCAGACGGACAACCCCAGTCGCCGCCCCAGGCACCTTTGCCATCAGGAGTATTGTAAGTAGGAGTGCCGGAATTGCTTACGCCTAACACCAGTTTGGTTTTTATTGGGTCATGGGTAACGCCTTTCCAGGTATAATCGCCGGGAGGCAGCACGCGTCCAACATCATCCAACCCATCCCAGGATTCGATTACTTTTCCCATCGGTCGCGATTCTGCAGCGACAATATTGCGAACGCGGTCGCCTTTATCATTAATTAAGGTAATTGAGGTAATATTTTCTTTGGGAAGGTTAAAATTAAATTTCATGGGCAATTGCCTGACCGGGGGCAAACCTTGTTGGGTTAACTCTTTTGGCAAGTTTCCTTTTTCTGCAAAAATAACTTTACCCCATGAACCGGTGGATTGGTAGGTAAATCCGGCCTTTGACATCAAGTCAACAGCCCATCCGCCACCGTAGGAATGTGCCCCGGTGGCGTCACTCCATTGAATCTGAATCGCTGCTGCGCTTAAATCACCGCCTTTGAATGGGCCTGGCGCACCCAGCGTAGTCCAGGGAATGCGGTATTCAAATGTAAAACCCTTTCCATCTTTCCACTTTTTATAAACAGCTTTAAATTTGTTATTCGGCACTATTCCTTTATGATAATCGTGGGCGTCATGGTAATTCATGCCATATTTTAAATGCAGCACCGGTTTATTTTTTGGGGTGTAATTCCACAATGTCATGTGTACCAGCATTTCACTCGGGTTGCGGTCGTATCCGCCAATTTTCAGCGGGTATCCCAGGCTGGGGTCAAGATTCAGACGCAACTGAAAAGCATCGCCATCCCAACCGAAATCAGGGTTTACCGCCGGGTCAGCCAGGTTCAGCATTGGCGTGGGGTCTTTTATGCGACTGGAGATATATAATGCGTCTTTATCGTACATAAATGCGGTGCGGGCACTCTGGTATTCCATCGATGATTCTACAACATAGGTCAATATTTCTCCGCTCAAATCCCAATCCTTCAAGTCGCCATCAATCTTTATTTTTCCGGGAGTAGGGACAACAAATACCCGTTGATTATGGTAAACGCCTTGTGCAAAAGCTGGTGTTAACAAAAATACAATCATTATCAACATGATGAAAGTAATTAATTGATTCCTGGTAAACAGAGATTTTGTAAATTGTGATAAACGCATTTTGGGACTCCTTTAGATAAGTGTATACCGGATTACAAAATTAGACAATATATTTAAAATAAAGTTTTGTATGACTTTTTGTCAGGATTAACATGATTAACAGGATTTTGCTTCGCAAATATTTATCATGTCATGAGTTATCGCAATCACCAATTTAATTTTTAATTTTTAACTTTTAATTTTTAATTATATCGCTATGGCTTCTTCTGCCATTGCCGCAATATTTTCTGGCGGTACATTAGGCAAGATGGCCTCGTGGCTTGGGCTGATTATTAATCCTGGACCCAGCAAACGTTTCAGTCGACGGACATCTTCTCGGATTTCATCTGGTGTACCATGAACCAGCAAATGCTGGGTATCTACACCACCAAGGAAAGTGATTCTGCCTTTGTAGTTTTTAGCAAGGTCTTCCGCGCTCATATTGGCAGCCAGTGCCTGCAGTGGGTGCAGGCAATCCACGCCGGATTCTATTAGCCTGTCGATTACCTTTGATATTGCCCCGCAGGAATGCAGGATAACCTGGTAACCGAATGAATGTCCCTGGGTGGTGAAACGATGGAACCATGGCATAATGAACTCATCGAATTGGTCAGGTCCGCAAATCAGGTCGAGTTGAGTGCCGAAGTCATTGCCAAAGAAATAAGCATCTACCAGATTGCCGGCAGCCTTGAAAAACTTATCATTTGCCTGGTAATAAAATTCGCAAACCTTATCTGTGGCAGCCTGGACAACTTCCGGGTTGGTATACATTTTAATGAAATATTCTTCCATTCCAAACAGGTCTGCCATGTTGTGATAAAAACATGTCCAAAATCCGCTCATTCTGTAAACATCACCGGCATTCCTTAAATCATGCAGGCATGAATCAAAGTTAAGGTATTCTGCCTTTGGCCATGGAAATGCGTTGATTTCATCGATAGTTTCGCAATGGGCAAGGGGAGGTGCAGAATGTTTTGTTCTATCCAATCCTGAGTCAAACAGGGCAAGGCCTTTGGGGTCTTGATAGTTATCAGGATAAAACTGCGGGCAAATCCAGCGGCAGTCATCGCCTAATTTGACGCGCAATTCTTCTTCGGTTTTAGTGCCGAAATATTGATGTATGCCATCCCAGCTATCCGGGTGTGGATTCCCCATCCAAAACCCGCAGCGGTCGGCTGGTTCGCCGGCGATAATAGCCTTTATTCGTTCTCTTTTATTCATATCAATTTCCCTTATATATATTTTTTATTTAACCACAAAGAACGCAAAGATCACAAAGAAAATAAGTAAACTCCCCTCCTTGACAAGGAGGGGGCAGGGGGTGGTTTGGTTTAGATTATAATTCCCATCATAACCATTCAATCCTTTCTTTGTGATTATATTAATTATTTCAGGCTTGCCAGAATATCATCTATCTTTACAATAGCACCGCAAACTTTATCATCTGCCGCGCCGTAATACAATGTCAGGGTGCCATCGCCATTGTCAACCAGTCCATTGTGGAATACTACATTAGACATCATTCCCGACATTTCGCAAGCCGTTTCCGCGAACAGGAATGGCTGCTGGCTACGGGCGATTACCTTCCATGGTTCATTAAGGTCAAGCAGTACCGCACCGGTGCAATAGCGAGTGTTTTCATCAGAAGCATGGTATAACTCCAGCCAACCTTTAGCAGTGCGGATAGGTGCGGCACCACATCCGACGCGCTCGCTGTCCCACATACCAGGACGCGGACCGATTACATGCTGATGATGTCCCCAATCCAGCAGGTTGTCTGACGACGCAAGCCACATCGACGGGGAACCTAATTGTTTCATTGATGGACGATGGAATGCGTAGTAGCGTCCGTTAATTTTCTCCGGGAATATTGCGATATCTTTATTATCTGGCGCAAATATTATCCCCAGGCGTTCAAAAGTTACAAAATCTTTTGTACGTGCCAGTGCAGTCAATACACCTAATAACGAAATTGCACTGTAATTAATATAGTACCACCCATCAATCAGGGTGATGCGCGGATCTTCTATGCCGTAAGTTTCGTACCTATTATCCGGCGACATTGCGGGTTGTTCTGCAATAGTGAAGTTTTTCCCATCGGTACTTTCAGCCAGTCGCAGATGGCTGATGCTGGTAAGGTATAATAAACCTTTGTAACTGAATACCCGCGGGTCGTCCATACTTAAATCGGGGTCATCCAGTTTTATATACATCGGCTCTATATTTTTGGTATCCGGGTTCATGGTTGCTGTGGCGACATAGCCATCTTTTGGTATCGGACGTTCGGCAACACGGATAAGCAGCAGCGTTTTACCATTGTAACTGGTAGCGCCGGCGTTAAACGCGCACATTATTTCAAAGTCGGGCCGTGACGGCTTAACCATCTCAGCCGTGACGATAGGGTTGTTATCAAAACGAGTAATCATAATGTAAATCTCCAATTTTTATCAATATACCAAATTAATTTACAATTTTCAAATATTTGTAATTAATTTGATCATATAAAATCATTGCGCAGAAAAGAAAATCTCTCTGCGCAACTCTGCGAATAACTCTGTGAAACTCTGCGGTTAAATAAATCAATTATATAGCAGTGACCTTAACTGTTTTACCAGTCTTGGCTGCTTCTTCCGCTGCGAAAACTACGGCTACTGCCCTTGCGCCATCGATAAGCGAAGGATAGGGGGTGCCGCCATTTCGTACCGCGTCATAAAAACTGCGCAGGTTGCCGCAATTGTCGCTATCGCCTTCAATTGCAACCGGTACTTTTGGCTCTTTTTTACCATCGAGATGGGAAGTTTGCAGCCACATTTTAGTGCCTTCATCAAAATAAAGCTCTTCACGATACAGGTTTGCTTTTGTTCCCAGAATATCAAATTTATGGCGATATGGTGTGACATGATAGGCGTTAAGGGTACCAATCAAGCCAGACGCAAAACGCAGGTTGCAAATCGCGGCGTCGGCGGTGCCGGTGGTATGCACGTCATAACGCATCATACAGCCAACCTCGGCAACAGGTCCAAAATAAAACATTAATTCATGCAGTGCGTGAACTCCGCATTGAAACAGCATGCCGCCGGGATTTTTATCCGGGTCGCCGCGCCAATCCCCGGGCTTTATATGTAGCCCGCCGTTATGGGCAGTGGTTTTTTCAATAGCAGCAATTGTACCAAACTCGCCAGCGTCAATCATTTTTTTAATCGTTGCTGATACCGCGTCGTGAGAATGGTCATTGTGTCCAAGTCCAACTACCAGACCGGTTTTCTTTTGCATATCAAGCAGCGCATTTACTTCATCCATGCTGGAGCATAACGGCTTTTCAACAAAAACATGCAATCCGCGTTCCATGGCAGCCAATGCCTGTTCCGCGTGATATTTGCCGCCGGTGGAAATTATTAATGCTTCTACGTTCGGGGTGGCGAGTAAATCATCAAAACTTTCTGCTATTCGTGCGCCGTCATCACGTTTGCAATTCTCCAGTGCATCTTTGTTGAAATCATACGCGGCAACTATCTCAAACAAACCGGTTTCCCGCATTCGCTCGCGCCGGTATCCGCCAAAACCGCCGACACCAACCATTATAACCCGCATTTTATTATTCATGATTTCTCCCTTTAGAGATGATTTTCATTAATTATGGCAAAATTGTACACCGGATTACAGGAGTTTGGCAATAAGAATTGACAAACAAACAAATAATGAGGAAAATATTAATACTTTAGGAGATGAAAATGTCTACTTTACACATTACCAGCGGCGATTGTGCTGGTGGAACTATCTCGAAAACCGGCATTGATGGAGATATTTTCGTATGGCACGACATTATGTATGCCGGTCCCCGCAATCCCGGATGGCCCAATGCTGAAACTCTGCTTGCCCGCGCTTCTTTTCTCGAATCTGAAACTGGTGGTGGTTTGAAAAAAGATTTTCTGCTGGAATCACTGAAAAACCAGTATGATAAACTGAAAAATGCCGCAAATTATGATCGCATTGTCCTCTGGTTTGACGCCTGTCTGTTTGACCAATCCATGCTGGCGCATATTCTTACCTGCCTGCAATTTCAAAGAATTACCAATGTTGACCTGCTGTGTGTCGACGCGTTTCCGGGTATTGACCAATACGACGGGTTAGGGCAATTAACAGTAGAGCAACTGGTCTCGGTATACAACCATCGGCGCCCGGTGACAACAGAGCAATTTACCTTTGCCACGGAAGTAGATGAAGCATTTGCTATGCAGGATAAAGCAGCATTTGTCAAATTATCGAACAGTACAAATTCACCACTGCAATGGATACCCGCGGCAATATCGCGCTACTTGCTGGAAATCCCCGAATCAGGTTTGGGACGATTGGAACAACTGGCATTAGACGCCGTAAAATCCGGCTGTACAACCCCAATAGAGATATTCAAACATGCCTCGAAAAATGACACCCACCCGCAATTCTGGGGTGACACCACCCTGTGGGGAAAAGTTAACAGTCTTGCAGACCGCCAATTGGTATATATTGAAGGCCCAACAGCGAAGCTGCCACAATGGGATTGTAAGGGAATGGAAGATTATCGGGTGTATCAGTTATGCAGTTAGTGCAGATTTTTTTTATGAATAAAATGACATGGGTATTGATAATATTTTTCATATTGTTGATTATGTTTATTGATTTAATAAAATCATACTTTAAATCTAAAAAAGGTAAAGGGCAATTTGGAGAGTTCATTGTAAGTTTAGTATTAAATAAAATTGGCGAAACATATGAAGTTTGGAACAATATCACTTTAATAATAGATGGCGAATCAACACAAATTGACCACATAGTTATATCAAATAAAGGAATTTTTATTATAGAAACTAAATATTTTCAAGGTCTGGTATTAGGTCAGGTAAAAGATGCAAAATGGACACAAGTTGCAGGAAGAATTAAACGCCAGTTTCAGAATCCATTACGGCAAAATTTTCGACATACAAAATTCCTGGCAGAAAAACTTGGAGTTGAAGAAACTGTAATGATTCCCATGGTTTGCTTTACCGCCGAAGTGCAGTTTCCGAAAGGAAAACCAGAAAATGTTTATTTTCCTCGAGAAATGGCAAAAAAAATAAAGGAATATACTGAAATTAAACTCGACATGAACCAGATAAAATCGCTAAAAAGACAATTGCAAGCGATGGGTGCTACCACATCAGAAAAGAGCAAGGCTCATCTTGAGAATTTGAAGAACAGGCATAAAATACAGTAATGAAAAGGAATTATTTAACAGGATATTCAGGATAACCACGATAATAATATCTTGTTCATCCTGAATATCCTGTTAATTTAAACGAAGTTCCTTAAACTGAACACTGAACACTACCCCTCTAACACCGTATCAAAAAACGCAATGATATTCTCTGTTGGCATATCTTCGGTGAATACCTGGGATGGTCCGATAAGCAGGCCGCCGACGGGGGCGAAGGTGTCGAGGACGCGGAGCGTGGCATCGCGGACATCTGTCGGTTTTTTATGCACCAGAGTCAGGTGGCTTACGCCGCCGTCCAATGCCAGTCGTCCTTTGCGGAACTCTTTCAAACGGGCGTGGTCGTTATCTTTCACATAGTCGGGGAAGGGGTTCCAGCAATCTACACCTATTTTGATAAGGTCATCCAGCAATGGCCAGATGTACCCGCAGGAGTGGAACCATACTTTTGCGCCGTGAGCATGAACGATATCGAATGCCTGTTTCCATGCCGGTTTATAATAGGTGCGCCACATCTCCGGGCTTATCATCAATCGGTCCATGGTGCCGATATCGTCATCGGCGCGGACAACTTCGATTTCTCCCTGACCGGCATTGAGCAGCTTTTCGATATAGCCAGTGGTGAACTCAGTCATCTTCTCAACATAAACCTGCATGTATTCTTCATCGGTGACATCAAACAGCGCGTTTTCATTTCCGCGCAGCATGTTGTGAATCTGGTAGCCAAGTCCGATGTGCCCGGCGGATACCACCATGTCCTTCGCCTTTATTTCCAAAGCCTGGGCATAAATATGCGAGAAATCGAAATCTTCCACTCGCGGCCATTCGTGAGTTTTCAAATCTTCAATAGTATTGCATTCCAATAAACCAAAGTTATGCTGTGATGAATTGCCCCAGAAATCCAATTCAGTGCCGTCTGCCGCAATCTTTTGAGTGCCGGTGTATTTACCCATCACAGCATTCCATTCCCACACGCTGAATCCGTCGATGCCGGTTTTTAAATACAAGTCATTCTTGCCAGTTGCGCCATAATTTTTATACACTGCCGACATGGTATCGCCATGGGCATCAAAAGCAATCGGCGGCCGGTCAGGAATACCGCCGTTCAATGCAGTCAATATTCGGTTTCTGCGGGTCATCGTTGTCATTTTATGTACCAGTTTTTGACATGATTAACATGATTGACATGATTAAATAACTCCCCTCCTTGACAAGGAGGGGTGTCCGAAGGGTGGGTGGTTATTCTTCATTATTAATTAAGTATGCTTTCAACGCTTCTAACTTCCCATCAATAACATCACCTGTCAGCGCATCCGTAATTTTACCGCTAATCGGCGCGTCTTGCGGGACAAAGCTGAAGTATACTTTTGTATTGCTGTCATTTTCCCATAATACGCCGGCATATTCTTTCATTACCGTCGGTTTTACCATTTGGTCGCGGTATTTTTTATAGACAGATAGCAGTTCTTTTATTTTTTGGACCCGTTCTTGGTTCCAGTGTTCACGTGGAATAAGATGAAAGTTTAAATTCGGTATACGTTTAAATGCAATATATTGAAATAACGTTTCGAACGGTGCAGTACCTTTTAATATTTTACAATCATATGTATCGTCACCACGGTCATCACCATGACCAAACCACATGCCAATGACGGTATTATATGAATATCCCAACATATTACCGGCATAAATATTGCCGCCATGCAGACCGCAGCAGGAATGGTTGGAAAATGTAACCAGGGCTTCCGGCTGAATATATATTCCGGCATTATTAAGTGTCGCGTATAATTCCGCCATTTTATCAAATTGAGGACGCATGCTGCCATCAGAATAGTCTATCTGCCACCAACCGAGATTGCTGAATGAATCCCATAGGAAACCCGCCAAACCGGTTCTTTCACATACTCCCATAATCTGCTTTTTAATCTTGTCTGCTACCGGACCATTAAGATTTGCTGTCCAGCAACTCGCGGCATATCCTGTATCCGGGTGTCTTCCAGATTCTTTGGCTGCAAAGATACCGAATGCGCCATGTTCAAGTGATTTATCATGCTGAACAGTGGTATTCATTGAATAATGGGCAGCCATCCAGGAGAGTATTTTTACACCTTTTTCACGTGAACGGTCGCATAACGCCTTTAATTTCGCTTCGCCCCCCATGATGTCAGCAACTTCAAAATCAAGGGTGACGCACATATTCTGATGCCACCACTTTTCAAAGATAGTGCCTTTTTGTTTTTCCGGCGGTATTGCAGCGTCAAACGCCATCTTCAATGCTTCCTGGTGTTCCCATACCGGATCAATAAAGACATAATCTGCACCGAATTCTGATGCAACTTCCACAACATGTTCATAAGTTGTATCAAAGTTCATGTTATGCCAGACATTTTCACTGAATACTATAGCCGGTGGTGCTTCATTAATAATTCCAAATTGGTCCATTGACCGCGTTGCTTCATTTCTGGAAATTTCCAGCCACATATTTAGCGCGTCTACTTCATCGAGCACGGCTGATGAGTGAAGAATAGTCTTTGGGTTGGTACTGACTTTCGTCGATTGTTCAAATTCATGCATATCAAGATAACGCAGGTTGTCTTCGCCGCAATTGCTTTCAATAACGGTACGAATCAGCGATACCTGGTCAAACCATCCAAGCAGCACACCATCTTTGCCGTATTGCATATCAAATGACGGCAGCAGCGACCAGCGCCCCCATAAACTGCCGGGCAATAATGATGCCCATTTATCCAACCCAACGGTTGAATAAATAGTATGCAAATCAATTTTCATACTTGGCGGCGTTAACCAGTTGCGCAGGCAAATTGTGACATCATCCAGACACCCGCCAATTTCCCATGTTTGCCGGTCTATTATACGGTGAATGGGAAGAGTGCCTTCATATTCAAACCAATATTTAAAACCAGTGAAAGAATTCCCTCTGACTTCCGATTTTGTCGGGGTAAAACAGATTGTAAATTCTGCTTCCAGCGGAGAACTGTCCCAATTGGCTTTACGGAAAACCGGGTCGCCAGAGCAGTCGCGGCGTTCGCGGAATAATGCATCCGGATCGCTGGTTGCCTTAGTTTTGATGCGGGTTACGCCGTAAGTGTCGGTAATATCAAGCAACCGAAATTGGCGAAAAACCTCACCATCGTAAGTGTCGAACCATGGAATAAACCGTGTTGATGAATTACGCACAGCGACACCATCAATTGTGATTGCGCCAAGGCTTGTCAGCCATCCATCGGTGATTTCCAAATTGATATTTGCATCACCACATACTAATGTTTTGTACTCAGTCATAATGTGTTCCTATTCAAAGATTATTGTGCCCCAGTTGGCGCTGACTACGCGCACTTCGCTGGGAATGTCGTTGGTAACGCCAGTATCCTGGTTGTACAGGTAACGGCGCAGGGTTGTCTTAGTACCGCTGCCATCGCTGAGAAGAACACCCTGGTCGCCTTGCAATTGAGCATTTTTCGCAGGTGCTGTCATGCCAATGTCAGCCCATGGTATAGCGACCTGTGCAAGGTAGCTGTTTGTTTCTACCTGTACAGTGCCGGTAACGGTTGTCAGTTGTATAACCCGTTCAAACGGCTCTTCGGCAACTGGCGATTTATAAAGCATGGGTGCTTTCGCCATGCCAGCCGGAACTTTTCCCCACATGGCAACTGCATTTAATCCACCTTTATCGCCAGGGGTGATTATTATTCTTACATCACCGGGTTGTACAACACGTTTTCCTTCCGGTTTCGGGTTAACTATGCCAAGATGAATGTCTAAACCATCGCCGCCCTTAAACGGGAAATGCCAGTCGGTGGTGACATTTTTCCACGGTGTAGCATCTTGAACTTTGAATATCGCGTAAAGGTTTTTGTCATCGTATGCTAATCCAACCTGTGCTTTGAATGTTTCATCAATTGTTATGGTGCCAAGTTTTTTCAAATCCCAGCCTTTTAAGGTTGCGTCCAAAGCCGGAGTTGTTTTTATTGCGCTCAATGGTGGTGCTGTTTGCTGTCCATTATCTGTTGTTGCGGAAGCGATGACGGCTTTAAAATCATCGTTGCTGACAGAAATATTTCCAGCGTCAAATGTGCGTATTTTATCCCAGCCCTGCAGTTCAAGAATGCGTCCGTCTACATCGCCGCAGAAAAGATAAACTTTACCGGTTTTTGGATGTTTGAAGAAATAACCGGAGAAGTTTTCAATAAAGAATACATCAAAGTTAGGGGATGGGCCGCGGCCGTTGTCGTAACCAATTTGATCGATAAATAAACCGTCTTCGCTGAGGAATCCGAAATAGCCGCGATAAACGCCAACGCCGACAATTTGTCCACCGTTTTGTTTCGGCATTTCTGCAAATCCGGCAATTCGCAATGCGCCATAAAGGTCTCCCGTTTTAGCAAGTGGTGCCCGAAGTGCATAAAACACTGCAACACGACTGTATCGCCAGTCAATTTTGCCATCGCGATTAAACTTATAGATCCCGTCTTCCCCGCCGCCGTCCATTCCGCCATTCACCGGGTTGCGCAGGCTGGCAACAGCATAAAACTTCTTCCAGTCATCTTTATAAGAAGGCCATACATCCATCCAGTTGCTGTATTTATTCATGTCTCCGTTGCCGGTTATTACTGTTGGTGCGTCTTCCGGTTTTGGATAAATTGGAATACCTTTTTCATCCAAACCATTTGGACGGAAAAGACGTCCGCCTTGAATAAATCCACCGTCGGGATGCATAGTGCCGCCGAACTGGGCGATTGCATTGCCAAGGCCGATACCGCTTATCTTGCGATACTCTCCTTCCTGTATCAACCCGTCGCCATTCTGGTCTTTCCATTCAAAAGATGTGTTCCATGGCCATTCCTGTTTCGCGTTATTTAACGGTGGGAAATAACTCTGGTAATTGCTGACTGAATATACCGGCTGGTATCGGTCGCCTTTTACAGCAAATACTCCGCCATGTCCATTAAATGCGAATGGTTTGCCGGCAATAGTGGTTTGGTGGAATGTTGCGCCCATAAAACCGTATACCTGTTCAGAACCGCCTATAGCATTACCACCCATGGCAGACTGTCGGTATACTGTAGCTTCTGGTCGCCATGTCCCTTTATCGTAATCGACTATGAACTTGGTATTATGTATCAGAACTTCTTCCGGTTTGTCCAGATTCGGCGCCATCATCGGCGCGTAAGCTGCGCTGCCGTAGAAATCTTTTATTAACTTGCCATTTTTCACATTCCACAGACTGATTCGTTTCGGAGTATTGTCATTTTCAGTAACCCATAATTGTCCTTTGGCATCAACGGAAATTCCGCAAGGATTCAACATGCCGTCAGGGTCAAACTTGCCCATTAATGGACGACCGCCTTTTTTACCGATGGATTTAACCAGTTTTCCCTGCGCGTCATATCCCAGCACCTGCATCTGTTTTCCGCCTACGCTTACCCATAATATTCCCGCGTTCAGAGCCATGCCATAAGGCATTTCCAATCCTTCAGAGATGAACGGGTTAACCGTGCCATCTTTTAAATTAATAGTGACAATTTGTTCTCCGCTGACAGCAAATAAACGATTATTTACAGCATCATATTTTATATTTCCCGGGTTTTGTACGGTGTAGGTGTTTGCGAGCTTCATGGTCTTTTTATCAAGAGCAACCACTTTGTTCTCGGTGTATAAAGATGCAAACAGGTAATCCGGGCTGGTGGTTAGACCGGTAATATTTGCATCATGAATAGCTGCTGCTCCGACAGGCTTTGCTGGCCAATTTGTAGTGTTCCAGTCAGATACCGGCATCACTCCCTGACCTGAGATAAAGTTCATTCGGTTTCCGTTTGCCGTGTTGAAGACAAATAGACCGCCATGATTTGCTCCTTTGCGATTTTTGCCATCTTTCGCGACATATATCATTTCATTGTCATATACCAGTGCGGTAGCACCGCCATCAAAATCACCCCATGATATGCGGGAACCCCATTGTTTTTGACCAGTAGCATCAACCTTTATCAAAAAGTCGCCGCCTTCGTTAAAGGTCCACATCAGGTATGAGTTGCCTTTGTCGTCGGATACCGCATCTATTGGATTAGCGTGGTCGCCGCCCCAACCGAACTTTCCGCCGCTGTTGCCCCAACCCGGGTTGCCGCTGTTCATAACACTGCAGATATATTTTGGAGTTATGCCAGGGTGGGTGAGTGCTTTCATGGTATATTGACCGGGTGGTACCGGTTTGCCGTTATCATCTTTGCCATCCCATGTTTCTGTTTGTGCACCGGCGCTGCGCTGCGCCTTGGTTAACAGAGTGCGCACTATCTGCCCATCAGGCTGGCAAATAGCAAGGCTGACGAATCCGGCAGTAGGATTAGTATATTTCACCGGGATGTTAAATACTTTAATTACTTTATCTGTTCCAAAAATTCGTTTCTCTTCATTTGCTTGTTCCATTAACGTAGATTTTACATCAGCCGGTGCGATAAAATTCAGCGCTCCCCAACCATCAGTACGCTGGTAATGAAAACCACCGGCAGATACAACTTCAAAAAAGTTGTGCTGCAGTGAACCATCGGCATTTCCCCATAACGGCTGTAAAGTAGCAGTCCATTTGTCGCCGGCTTTCGGCGCAGATGCTTTAATTACTGACCATGGTATCCGTCCTTCCAAGATATAACCACCGTCGCACTTCTTGAACATCAACCCGCTTTTATCACCAATTAATGTAGTGACACCATGAAAATCCATGCCATAGCGCAAGTCCAGGGTAGGCTGTGCTTTGTCAGTGAAATACCACATGGTGCAATGCACGATAGCTTCGCTGTTTATTTTATCAGCAGGAATCGGGTTTTTCATGGCAGCATCGGTAATCAGCCGAAATTGCAATCCGTCACCTGCCCAACCGCGGAAGGGGTCAACTGTTGGGTCGACACGGTTAATCATTGGGCTGGCATCGACATATTTTACCACCAGTAAAAGTCCGTTGGCATCATAAGCGGTGGCTACTTTGCAGGAGAAGAATTCCTTTAAATCCGGGTCGGCATACATATCTATGAACGTTTCCGGTTTCCAATCAGATATGTCGCCATCGACAGTGATTTTTCCATCTTTGGCTGCATCTTGAACCGGGTATGCATTTAGATGCGTGTGTTTATACTTGGGTATTTCCGCTCCTGCACCAATAGCAAGCAGCAGGAAAATTACCAGCAACCCGAAAATTAGAAATGAATTGTGAAACATTAACCTTCTCCCCTTTATAGAAATGCGTTATCGCAATCTTACCTTAACTACGCGCTGATTGCCAGCATCGTATACTGCACCGCGTCCACCAGAAATGCTGACTAATGTTGGTGAATCGAATAATCCGGCATCACCACCGGCAATATCAGTGAATCCAAGTTGAGCGGCGAATTTTGGTGCTTCAGTTGGATTTGTACTTATAGTAAATGATAACACCCGCTGTCGTTTGCTGTCAGATAACAGTAGATATCCACTATCTGCGGCGATGTATAATGTATCGCCAAAATTATCTTTTCCGATGCTGTTCAATGTCCATGTCGGTGTGAGTTGCCCATCTTTTTCCACTGTGAATGCCATCACTGAATTGCCTATGGATATTAGCAATGATGTACCCAAAGATGTAATTGAGTTTAAATTTCCCGCTGGCAAGTTGTTTGTCATTGGAGTAAATTGACATGGTTCAGCAGTTGTTGCTCGTATCAGCTTGTTATTGCGTGAATCAACAGCAAAAATATAAGGTGAAACCTGAGTGGCTGCGATGAGTCTCCCATCATATGTTCCTGTTTTCACTGTTTCAGCATGATTTGCTCTATCGGTGAATGGTTCCGGTTTCATTTTTAATAGAGTTATACCAGTTTGTTTTGGTTTGTATTCAAGCGAAAAATACCCGGGATTAATACCATAAGATATGATATTACCTTGTTCATCATTGAATCCCTGGCAAGTTGGACCGGGATATTCCGCGCGAACTGGTGGCGCAGCAGGATCATTATTTGCAAAGTCAAACCATAGCATTCCGGTGCTGTTGTCATTGCCGACACCGATGTATCCTTGCCGGGTGATACCCAGGCAATACGAATATGGTATTGAACCAAAACGTCGCTTCAATACAAGTTTATCTTCAACTAACGCAGCATGGTATAAAGCATCAGTTGATTTTATATAAAAATCGCCGTTCGGTGCATCAGCTATTTGAGTTACACGGAAAAGTGCGTTATTCCATTGCGATACAACACCGGGAGCAGATTTCATGTCACGAGTAAAAGTGCCGACAAATCCATAATGTCCGGCATCCCATATTCTATCTTTTGTCAGTATTACTGATCCGGTATAGCCAGTTGGTACAGCACCCATTGATGGTAATGCTACTGGTGTGAAATCTGGCAACGGTACACCTTTTATACTAACTTTATAGACTTTATTTCCTCCACCGCGATAAAAGTTTCCTGTTTCATCCATGCTTATTCTTCCGCCGTTTACCGGATCAAGAAACATCGTTTGTAATGTACCGTCATTTAAAACTTCCTGTACCAGATATCCTAATATTTTATACCCGTCTGCCGGTGAATATTTCATTTGTGAATATCCAACATAAAGATGAGTGCTGTCAGCACTTGCTGTCAGTGCAACATCACGACTATACCATGGATATGACCATGTGGTTAATTTACTACGGGGAACCAGCACTTCAGGCAAGGCGTCTGGATTGCATTTTATTCTACAGATATTTGGTTGCACCAGTATCCATGGTGGCATCAAGTGATTAAAGTTTCCTTCATAATTAATGGGAATTCCAGCAATGAAATAGAGATAGCCGTGGGAAAAAGCAAAAGTAGCACCACCAAGCATCCATTTATCTGGAACTTTTGTTTCCCATAATCGTTTGCCGCCGGTATTCATTACTATTATTCTATCGCCGCCGCTGGTGTAAATTCGTCCTTTGGTGTCAACCACCACGCCGCCACCGCTTCGTCCAAGAATGCCTCGTACAATAGACCATGCTTCACCACCCCCACCGCTATTACCAACAACGCCGACCCACTCTAATGATGAATCTGCCGCATTGATAGCAGATGAGAGCATTACCATTAAGAAAATAGTAATGATTTGCGATAGTGATGAAAAACGTACCATAATTTATTCTCCAAGTACCTGTTTCAATACGGGAAGAACTGTCTTTGCCATTCGGTAAAAACCCAGATCGTTGGGATGACATCCATCTACAGTACAAGCGTCACGATTGTCTGTTCCAAACAGGGTTTCACCATCAATAAAGTATACATTTGTATCGCCTTTATTTATTGCGTTCTGCCAGGTTTGGAGAACGATATCTCGTCGTTTACGGCAATCGTCATTTTGGTAAAAATCACATTTTGTCAGCATTATTATTGGCAAGTTTGGTTGTTTATCCCGGATAATATGGAAAAAAGGTTCGTGGGTAGCTTGCAGATGATCAATATTTGGCGCGTTATGATCGTAATCAAGTATAAACGCAGACATCTCTAAGCTGGCGATAGTATGCGCTATTGCCGTTTCACCACGCGCGCTGCCACTGAAGCCAAGGTTTATCAATGGTGCGTCAACCCATCTTGTCAGCATATTAGTGTAGGCATTTCCGGTTCTTGATGCACATCCGCCTTGTGTGATTGATGAACCATAAATAGCCACAGGATTTTTTATTGTGAAAGGTGTAGGCGATACAATTGCACATCCTGGATTAAATCCGATTTCTACAGAATTTACACCACTGTAAAGAGGCATGTATAAAGACCAATCGCGCATTTCATCATTAGATAATCCGTCTGCCAGTATTATTTCTATCTTTTTTTCACCGATACCTGGACTTATAGAATTATAGAATTTTTTGTCATTGCTGATGCCAATATATAGATCGAATCCAGCACTGCCGTTGCGCGGCATTTTATTCATATCACCTGGTTCATGCAATTCTGCACGAATTGCAATAGTAGCTGCATTTGTACGAAATCGAATCATTCCGCCAGAGGTATTATATGCAAGGTATCGCACCCCGTCATTTGTTTCCGGTAAAATAGCCTCTGGCAATCGGCATAATTTGTGTTCTTCATGGTACCATGCAAACCCGCTGAGTTCGAATGGTGCCAGCAGCGCATCAGCAAAGACTAATTCTTTCCCGCCGATTTCAGCTTTTTTAAAATTTACATCAATTTCTTCAATTTTCTTGCTCATAATATTTCAAACCTTTTATTACTTCTCTGGAATCACCGGTGCGTCAACGCCGATATAAATAGAATTTAAGTGGCCATCCACTATATTGTGGGGAATCAGCATCACTTTATGCTTGCCAGCAGGAAGGATGATATCACCGCTTACCTGCACAACAACTTCTTCAACAACTGATTTTGGTTTCATACCGGCCGATGACGATGCCAATTCAAGTTTTACTTCACGGTCGCGGGTGATTACATCAGAAATTGTTCCAGCATCTTTACCATCTATCTGGATAGTGAATTGTATCGGACGGCGTTCTTTCGGTACAACTTTTTCACGCAGGTTTATAATATCTTCCCACTGTGCCTGCCAGCAAGGTTGACGGTCGCTGTAACGGAAAAGACCATCTGCGGTAATATGAACTTTCCCTTCCTGTGCGATATCCAACGGAAGCATCACTGCATCAGAGAATCGCATATCCGGTACCAGGAATGACGCGGTGTCGGAATCAATATATCCTTCAGGCATACGTAATTGAATTACATATTGTTTCGGCTCAAATTTAGCCGGTGCTGGATAATAAGTTTTTTCTGATGGTTTTGGGAAAGCTACTTCTTCAACTGGTAAGGGTTTCGCATCAGTAAAGGTAAGGGTTAACGGTTTCGGTTTTATAGTTGTAGTTAATCCTTTAGCAGATAATCTGCCGGATTTTGATTGTTCCGGTTGACCGCCTATATAATATTCGCGGAAAAGTGTCGCTTTTGCATTCTGAATTTGTGGTGTAAGTTTGTCTTCCGGCAGTTTATCCAATGCGCGAATGCCAGCCATTATGCCATCCATATCTGCTGCCTGAATTACTAAAGCAGGAATTTTTGCGCCGAATGCCCAATGGACTCCCTGCACTACAGCACGTCCGCTGCCAGGGAAAGCTGCGGTTACTTTTGGCCATAATATTCCGGTATTATCTAACGATTCTGCCATCGGGTTATCGCTTACAGCTTTGCCTTTGTCATCTTTTAATCCGGCAATGTCGAGTAAGATAATTGGTTGATAGAATCTGTATCCGCTTAATCCGCTGTCCCAGTCGTTTCCGTTAAGAGTTTCCCGTTTGATTTTACCTATTGCCTGACCGTTTTCCGCCTTGCTATTTTCTGTTACCTGCGCTGGTGATAGCGAGTATCCAATAGTATAAGTGTTCATTTCCGGTTTAAGTCGTATATCAACTGTTACGCCGCGGGTTTCAAGGATTTTCTTCAGTTCTTCCGCTGTTTTCTGGTAAGTGCTGCTTTGCGGCGAGTCGAAAATTGGTACTACAACGGTTGAGCCTTTTGACAGCATACTTTCGATTAATCCACGTTCGCGGACGATTACGGTATCGATCATTGGTGTCATTAACACTGGTGTTTTTGCGGATTCAACTGTTACCGGCAATGATGTTAACGTACCATTAAGTTGAGATCTGACAGCAACTGTCCATTTTCCTGCCGGTGCATTTATTGGCAGCGGAATAGAAATATTGAAAGTTCCTTTGTCAGTGGTTGCACGATAAAATTCCTGGTATATGGTGCCGTCAGGATGAATTATTGAAAGATTGAATGGCAAAACAGCATTGAGCTTTTTCTTGCCTGCGTCGATAAACTCTACCTGAATCGATAATGTTTCTCCGGTCGATACTTTTTGTGTGGCAGACAACGCTGTCGCAGCAATTCCTCGCGGCAATATTGCGTATACCCGCGCGGTTGTCTGGGTAAGGTCGCAGATTAATGGCTTTACAGTACCTAAAGATTGTTCTTCAGTACAATCATAGATGACGGCGTTTGCTGATAACGATTTAGCCGGCAGCAAAGTCTCTTTTATCTGGTACCAGTCAGCCTGATTTTTAATGTGCGAATCATTGGTTGCAATTAGATATTTTGCGTCTGTACCGCCATCGATCTGTAATATTGATGCTTTCGCTCCTGTGCCTTTGTATGATGTGAAGCAGGCATGGCCAGTGTCGCCAAGTGCTGATGAAAAAGCTTTTGCCAATTCTGGATGCCAGCGTTCATATAATATAGTATCATTGTCGCCGTTCACCATGTTAGGCGCACCCCAGCTATGCGGTTTGCCAGCCTGACTGAACGGGAAACTATAACTGATTTTCGATGCACCCGGGAATGAGACTGATGTAGAACCATCAATGAGTAATTTCCCGCCTTGTTTAATATATGAAGCAATTCCCGCGTTAACCGATGTCGGCAATGGCATGGTTTGTCCGATTATTATTAAAGCTTTTACATCTGTTACCTGGTTTGCCTGCAATTCTTCTTCGGTGACAAATCGTGGTGTATAGCCAAGTCTGGTTAATGCGGTGAGAGCTTTAAATGCTGCTGTCCCATAACCCATGGCAACATATTGACGACCATATTGAGTTTTGCTGAACAAGATGCCGACGCCATGGTTTGTATGGCCATTAACTGACAGAGACGAGAAACGATCAAGGAAATCGCGGGCACTGATAACATCCATCTCGCCAGATTTCCCCTTGATATTCTCCCAGTTTGTTGCTCTGTTCATACCGCCAAGCAAGTTGCTGAATCCCTCGCAGGCAAAGCCATTGCCGGTACCGCCAAATGCCAATCCCTGTGCAGTGGTACGCATCATTTTCCCGGGCAAATCACTTAATCCATGTGCCGAAGCCATAGCGTTGCTGACCCAGGTAGGTTTGTTGCCACGGTTCATTTCCAACAATGCGGTTACAAACAGCGACTGATTAAGATAGTCAGGCCCGCCAACCTGGTCATTCCAGGTTGACTGGTATTGCAAATCCAGTGGGGAGTATGCTTCCGGGAAATATTGTCCCTGCAATGTCGGGCAGTGGTCAACCTGAACGCTGCTGGTATTTTTTATACTGGGATCTACTGAACGCAGATTTTTACTGAATGCGCTGTAACCTTCTTTATATAATCCCATCAGGTATGACGACCAGGCATCCAGACGTTTTTCAAATGCTATGCGGTCTGTATCTGACATCGGTTTAGAATATTTTGCAATTTCTTCCAACCAACGAAGGGTTGGCAAGTCAATTGCCGGGGCGAATTCTGGTCGTCCAATTGATGTCAGGTATGAAATATATTCGGCACCGGTGACTGGTTTCATGCCGGTACGGCGGGTGAACTCTTCCAGTTTAACTTTATTATCATTGGCAATGTAGTCGCGCAGGTTTTGCGTCTGGTTGCCCCATCCCCAGTAAGTGAGCAGGCCTAACCTGCCATTTACAGCATATCCAGTGGTATCCCATCCATAACAGAAACCGCCAAAGTTTGGATATCGTCCATTTGCCTGGGCAGTAAGAATCATACGTTGGCTCATGCCGTTAATTTCTGCCGGATTGTTGCCGACCGGGAAGAAACTGGTGGGACGCGTATCGGGGTTAACCATAGTTATCGCACCGCTGCGTGCCATGACATCTAATGAACCAATGCGTCCTGCATCGCTGGCACCTAATGAAAATGCGGCGGTTAAACCGGATTCTTTGAATATTTTATCTATGCTGTCCCAATGTGCTTTCGTCTTTGCGGCGGCTTTCACCGGGTCTTTACGTTCTTCATTTGTATATTCCGGGTCGCGCGGCATACATTCATCCTGGGTGGAACCTGCCGATTTGCGTAGCGGGCTGGTTAATGTCATGCGGTCAAATGCTGTAGTGCCGTTGATTAGCAACTGGTAATCACCTGGTGCAAGACTGGCAGTATTAAGCCATAAGATATTATTTTTTCCTGCATACAGCAATATTTTACCATCACTATTTACCGCTTCGAGCCGGATATCACTGTTTGGAGCGATGCCGCTTATGGCAAGCGGCACTATTTCACCTATGAAATACGCGGTGCGTTCCATAGGAAAAATTGCCACAGGCGCTGGTGTTTGCGCCGGTGCAACAACTGTCTGGGCAATTCCTGTCAAAGAAATACCCATAGCAAATGCGGTTAATACCACATAACGAAACCAGAATGATTCAAATTGTGTATGCATTATACTCCCCTTTAATTATTCTAAAATATAAGGTGTTCCCTGGTTAATTTTAACGGTAACGCAACCGTTGATGATATCTATTTTTTGCGGATTTTCTCTGCCGTCTGCTGTTAACTGATACAAAGTTGCAGATTTTAGATGTGTCCAGTCTACCGGCAATTTCCAGGTGCGCTCGCAGCCATCTTTACTGTAGAAATATATCTTTTTCTCACCACTCCAGGTATCCGGCCACATTCGGTCGTACCCTATGCCAAAGATGATGTCACCATTCCATGCCATGAATCCTTCACGATCCCATTTTGCCATGGTCCCATCGCTCCATGACGCATGAATACAGCCTTTTCGCAAGGTTAATCGATGACTGCCGGCTGTCAGTCTTATTTTTACAGCTAAATCACCGGCATATTCATTTACTATTGTAGCTGGAAATTCGAGTTCCTGAATAAAATTATCGTCAATCCATAATTCTGCGGTACCACCAGATGGTGAGTAATAGCGGATAATTAATGAATAATCGCCATCTTTCAGCACCGTTGCTTCCACAGTATTTGAGGCGCTCATGGATTCATCAAGTCCGTCCACTACCTGTCCGCAGGATAACCATGGCTGGTCGGTAATTTTTGCGGTTCCGGTATTAATGCCATTTTTTGCCAGCATTTCTGAAACAAAGTTATTAGTTCTATCGTGAATGGTATAGCTTTCTATTTTCACCCGACCGCGGTGTTCATCTTCACGTGTGGTATTTGCTCCACCCGGCAACCGGTAATTACCTTTGCCAATGTGGTACAATTCCTGAATTACTGTGAGATAAAAGCCTTCAACTACCTGTGACTGAACTCGCCATTCTTCCAAAGGCTGGTATGGCGTTTGCGGAAGGTTATCTGCACTGATTTTTGTCATCAATGCTCCGCCATTCGCGGCGATTTCATATTTCATATTATTATTCAGCAGTTTTTCGCTTAAATCCAATGAATACGCACCCTGGTTGCCGTATACATGCATAGGCTCTTCGCCGCGCCGGTTGGAGTTTCCCTGGCAATAACCGGATTGGATACGGCTGTAATCGTTCAGGGATAATCCGCCGTGATTCCAGTTATACATGGTCCAGTCACCGGGACCTTCGCCGCCGGGTTCAGTGCCTTTTGAACGCAGGTAATTTAATATCTTTTCGCGACCTTCAAACTGCGTAGCTGCACTGCCGCCCAATTCGCCATCCGGGTAACCAACGTTGCAATTATTTCCGGCCAATGATAAAACATCAACATATAAAATCGGTGGCGGGTAGGGGAGATGGTTATAAAATCCATCAATTATTTCCTGTGCCAATCCCGAATCCCAAAGATTTTTGTAATTTACGATTGCGAATATATCTGATGGATTTCCTGCTTCGACATAAGGCATGGTAGCTGTTTCTGTCGGGATAGAATAAGGAATGTAGGCTTCACCCTCGTAAGGTCCGCCGCAATTCAATACTTTGCGGGTATAGTAACATTTATTCTCGCGCATTCTTTCAAAGAATTCACGCATTTCCGGGTAATAGGCAAGTCCGACATTTACATCAGTAATATTAGTGTGAAAGGATATAAATGAATTGCAGTTATCGCGCATGTCAACCATGAAATCGGCAAGTTTTTGCCAGTCGTTATTAACACGAAAAGTAGCGCGATTCCAGTAAGGCCATGAACCGTCCCAATTGCAAATGCCGGTATCACAACCTATGAAACCACTGGTAATTACATTGGAAATCACAGTTTTATCCAGCAGGTTATTCACTGATTTTATGGCTCGCGCGCATTCTTCCTGGGCATTTTCTTTTTCAGGAAGGCATAATCGCCAGATGAAATAAGTTGACCATTTTGGTGCTTTGTTTGGCATGTGTTTCCTTTACTTATTTAATTTTATCACCGTAAAACCATACTTCGGCAAGCCCAACCGCTACTAACGGTGTATCCCATGGGTAATCGTAAATGTTGCGGATAATAAATTTTACATAACGTGTTCTGGCTTTTATGGGAATATCGTTGCCGATATATGTTTTAGTATTAGTTGCTCTTGGGAAGACAACAGTACCCCAGAATTGCAGATTATCAGGTAAATTTTCAGATATATAGATATCAACTGTTTTTGCACCTACCGATTTGTCTCCGCCAAACGCGCGTTCATCGTTATAGTTCCATACATGCATGTTTTTCAAGTCATAGATTGAGCCAAGGTCAAATGTCATGGTAGGATTTTTTTCTTTATACGGTTGCCTGGTATACCATTGGTTTTGTAATAATAAATCATGCTGTACCGGTACTGTATCCATATTTAATCCGCTGCCATCTACAATTTTCTTTATATCATCTGTTGCATCTGGCGATGTGACGGTAACACCCTGTATAGGTTTGTAATTGCTATTGTAAATTGATATCGATCCCGTTGCCTTACTATCTATAAGATAGTAATGACTAACTTGAACTGATACCGATACAGTAGTTGGCATTGTTGGTATTTTCTCTGGTAAAGGCGTTATTTGCAAGTCTACTGATGATTGATTTTCTGCAAATGCAACATATCTTGGCAAAGGTTTATAATCAATTCCTGCTTGTGCATTTCCACTAACAATCAAGGTTGCTTTCACAGGTTTTGTAATATTGCCATTTCGGGTTATTTTAATTAATCCCGGTACTATTGCTGTTTTACTCCTGTCTGTTTGTGGCGAAATTGTTTCTATGGCAATCAATGGCATTTTTGCCGCGTCAAATTTGTCATCTTCCATGTATAAATATTCAGTTGGTATGTGCTCGATTTGCTGGCTTGTTCCTTCCCATACCAGATGAAAATCTTCTTTGGATTTAGGCAATTTATGTTCTATAACAATTTTAATCCTCTTGCCGGCTTCTAACATCAATGGTTCAGTAAAGAACTTAGACCCATTAGAGTTCCAACCCTCAACCATTAATTTACCGCCTATCCACATTCTTACATATTTACCATAAATACCGAGTTCGGTAAGTCCAGAATATTTTGCTTCTAAAAAACCGCTCCAGCGGACAGAACCTGGGGTTGCGTCGCGAGGGGTAATTTCGGTTTTTTCAATATCAGGTGTCGGTTGTGTTAAGATTGTCATTGGATGTTTCACATCATACCACAAACGTTTTGAAACTGCTTCATCTTCAGGTACAATTAATTCTTTACCGCTTAAATCTGCAGACATGAAATATTGTGTTTTTAACCCGCTGCCTTTTGCTAATGCGGGGGTAGGGGTGGTACCTGTTATCTCAATAGTTCCATTTTGCCTGCTGAATTGGTTCCAACCGGTTATTCGGTAAACCGGACAGTTGTTCCAGCCAGAACCATAGAACAGAACATCACCGTTTGTTGATTTAACAAGTGAACCGCCTTCCAGCATGTCATATTGAAAAGGTGATTGCGCATTAAATCCACGGTCATTCGGATCAGTTGACCACCATGTGTATACACTGGCAGGTAAGCCGTCGTCAGCATGTCGGTCAAAAATACTACCGGCATACAAACCGTCTTCTGTCCAGAATATTACTGGCTGTACTACCTTATCGCATACACCGATTGTTCCATTAACTATTCCTGCAATTCGGCAGGGATATTGTAATTGTCCAGGCAAGTTGTTTTGTTTCGCGGCATGGTATCCTGATTGCCAAAGCAGGTTTTTATCTTTATCGTATTTGCTTATGGCATTGCTATCAGTCTGGTTTGCTGGCCAGGCAAACCCGTGTGCAGCACCATAAGTGCCATCCGCAGCATATCCGTCACCTTTTCCGCCATACTGGATAACATAAATATTACCGTCATTATCTCCACACAGTGCTGGTGAACTTGTGTATGGTGTAACCGGTCCTTCTTCAAACTTTGACCAATCCCAGATCGGGGCACCTGCAGCAGTATATCCCTGAGTGGGGAATTTTAGCCAGGCAGCTTTGTTTTTAGTATCCCATCCGCGCATCAGGAATATATTTAAATCTTGGTCCATCCATAATGAGCCACCCATATGTTCAACACTCTGGTTATACAAGCGAAATTCATCGGCCTGGAATTCATTGTCTCCATTAAGGTCGGTCCAGGCAAAACCGCGATGTCTGGCGCGACTACCGCTATCTTTCGGATTTTCACCTAACTTAGTTATTGCGTCCAGCCATTGTGTCGGTAATTTTTCAATAGGTGTTTTGCTCCATCCCCAGCGGTCATCTGCGATGAGCAATGATAATATTGATACCGGACGCAGGCATTTTCCTGCTTCATCAACTTTCATCAATAGTCCTGAATGTGCTCCAGAATAGATATATGTGTCGATGGGCCCATTTTTGTTTGCTGCGCGCCGCATTACCCAGTGCGGTACAGCCATTTTATATCGTCCAACCAGGGTTGAAGGCGTATTCCCACCCCATTTATAACAAGCGTGCGGGTACCATGTTTTATTTGCCGGATTTATTTCGCATTGCATTATCCATCCCCATTGCGAATCTATCCAGACATATTTGGGGTCAACCGGGTCAGGGGCGGGGAAGGTGTAAAATTGTTGTCCACCGAACCATTCGGCTAATACTTTACCGTCTTTATCAAAATGGGCAGTACGTCGAGGCGCACTTTCATATTCAGAAATTACAAAACCGCCTTTACCATCTCCGGCAATATCGCTGACATTTAGAAAATTAGCCGGTTCATAAAGTCCTTCTTCGCGGCCACCAGCTTTTCCATAAGTCTTTATTAATTTAAAATCAGCATCATATTGTTTAACTTGTTGGCAGGCACCGCCATCAGCTATGAAGATATTATCGTTTACGTGATCAATAGCTATACGACTGGCTGAGGTTAAGCCATTGATTTTTTCTATGGGAGTTTTATCGTTTCTGGTAACAGAAAATAGTGATGTTTCATGAAGAATAAGTAATCGGCCATCTTTAGTCAACGCGATATCGCGTAAACCGTTATCAATTGTTAAAGAATCGATAATTGTGTAATTGTCTGGATTTACCCATGCAATATGACCGTTATGTGATGCTGAAACTAATTGGTCATTGAATGAATCAACAAGTTCTGGTTTGACAGGTTTATCAACCGTTCCGATATTAAGGCTTACAGTTCTCTGTCTTTCACCTGTCATGGCATCAAGGAGATACAGGTTATTTTTTTTAGTATTGCCATTCTGCGATTGAAAATAGAGTTTTTTTCCATCAACAGATATATCTGAACCACCATCCCAACCTTCTAAAGTAGGTGATACCCATTGATAATCGCCATTTATTGATATTTTAGCGTTTTGGGGAGAACCTTCGGAAGATGCGGATGTCAGATATAGGAAACCATTTTCACAAGAAATTGAAGCTATCCCGCCGTGTTGGCCGGGCCATGCTTTTTCTTTGTAGCTGGTACCTACAGAAAAAAGATATTCTGATTTCATTCCCTGTGAGGTAAGCAGTTTCCAGGTATATTTACCGGCAGCAGTCGGTTTTCCAGCAGAGTCTAAACCGTCCCATGAAATAATTTGTTTACCGACGTCCTGTTGGTCTGCATTCAGCAATGTGCGTACCTGATGGTTTTGCGAGTCATAGATTGCCAGTGAAACTCGTCCGGCTTTTGGCAAAACATAACTGATATCAACACAATATACTGTAAAAGTAAAGGCGAAGAGACAAAATATCATAATATATTTTGATATAGAAATAGATTCATTAAAACATGATTTCATAATTCTCCTGCCTTTTTATAGATATTTTATAATATTAACAAATTGGGGAACGTTTTAATTAATATCCGTTCCCCTATTAATATTTAAAGATTATTCAACCAGTGCTGTGCCCCATTCTGCAGGTTCTAATCGACTTTCATTTGGAATGTCATTGGTGACATTGGCACTGAAGCCGTTGTTCATCCAGTAGGCGCGGGCAGCACATTGGGTACCCATGTCGTTGCCAAAAAGGTATCCCAAATCCATTTTTATAGTTTTCCCCGGTAATGGCTTCCAGTTAATTGCAGTTAACGGTAAAGTAACTGTAGCAGTAAATCCGTTGGTTCCTTTTCTGTAATCAAGTGTGAAAGTATTGATTACTTCAATTGAATCAAATGATTCTGTGCCGGTGGGTGATTTAAGTATAATCGGCTCTCCCTTGAAATCAGCGACTTTAGGTCGATAAAGTACAGCATACGGCTTATTTGCCTGGCGGGTTATTAATACCCGCAGGTCGCCTACAGCAGGTTTTTTACGTTTTTCGTCAGCATTCGGGTCGGTAGCTATTTGAATATCAAGACAGTTACCGCTATGGAATAGATATTTCAGTTCGGTCTCTGCATTAATTAGCTGATTAGGTGATGTAATATCAAATTTAATGTAAAGATTATTGTCATCATAAGCTGCTCGTGCTTCAAAACTGCGATTATTATCCACTGCTTTCGATACTGGTTCTGCCATATCTAATGCGGTACGACCACGAACGATAGTCAGTTTTTTACTGCGGGCGATAGATGCATTGTATTCATCAAATTTAGATTTTGCCAATGCAGCATCTTCCGGGGTTATTTCGTAAATTCCACCGGTGATTGGTTCAATGGTATCCAACCCGTAAACTTCCCAGACGCGTGAATCCTGACCGCCATGAATGATGAAATATCTTTCCGGACCATTCGGGTCTGGACGTAGTTTAACAAATTCTCCACCTTGGCCTTCCGGTTGTCCTTCATCTGCACCTCGGCCACCTAGGCGACCATCGCCTAATATTGCGGCGACATAAATGCCGTCTCGGGTGAATATATGGTTGCACCCGAAGTATGTCATCATGGCGAAGTAATCGCCTGCGGTACCCATCGGTCCGGTCATACCGTGCAATTTTCCAGGGCCTACCATAGGCATATTCAAAGCATAATGCCATCCGACTATGCCATTGTATTGCCACAATGCCTCGCCTTTCTCATTCCACTTAACCAAATTTCCATTAGAAGAATAACTGAATCCATCTGGATCGCGCCAGAAATAACCGCCGACTTTGCCGACTAATGGTGTTGATGCAAATTTCGAAACATCATAATGCGGCCAACCGCCTTCGGTTTTGCCATCAGCTTTCAATTGATGACCTGAGCTGAAATAAATATTTAAGTCAGCGTCAACCCAGGCCATGTTAAGTCCCCATATTCCTTTGGGCAATGGTTTAACTTCTTCTTTCTGGTAAATCTGGTCATTATTTTCATCCTGCCACAAATAATAACCGTTAGGGAATACTTTTTTGTCACTTAACAATGGACTTCCTTGACCACCATAAAGAATTGAATCGTAAACACCAATAACGGCAAGGAATGGTTTGAATACATCACCATCGCGGTGATACATCAATCTTTTAAATTGACCGCCACCCGTCATATATTGTTTTCCATCATTAGCGGTGAATATTTTGCACAGTCCTTGATAACCATCAGGATTCGGTTCTTCTGCCATATCAGGACTGGTTTTTCGCCAAATAGTTGTGGAGGGTGTGCCTTTTAGTTTTTTCCAGTCAATAGTCCATAGTACGTCGTGAGCTAATATTTCATCAGGTTTAGCGGGGTCAATATACCCGTAACCAAAATATGATGAACCTCCGAAATATTCCGCCAGATTTTTTCCGGTCAATGTATCCCATACGCTTATGCGTTTGGGTCCGTCAGCAGTTTCGGCAACCCACAGGCGGTTTTGTTCGTCAAGAGATATACCGCCTGGCATGAAAATGCCTTCCGGGTCGTATTTGCCAACTGCCGGACGTCCGCCTGGTTTACCGAGATGACGCAATAGTTTGCCGTTTGCATCAAATGCGTCGAAATCCTGACTTTTGCCGGAGTTGGATACATAAATCGTGCCGTCGGTACCGACTGATATGCCAGTTGTATTGTCAAGTCCGGTTTCAACAATAGTTGTTACCTTTCCATCTTGTACCTTCAGGATTTTATCTGTGCTGAGCACAGCTAATGATCCATCTGGTTGAATAGACATCCGGCGTGGTGCCGGTACTGTCCATGTTGTCAATAATTCACCTTTGTCAGCAGAATATATGCCAATTAAATCGCGTTTTGCGTAACTTACGTAAATTTTACCGGCATTGTATGCTAATCCGGTTACTTTATCAGTTTCTTTTGTTCCGCCATCTGGTGCGATTAATGATGGTTTGTTATTTCCAAACGTTGTCGGCCGGGAATCAATCAGGTCTAATACCTGGACACCAAGTTCATTAAATCCCCAGTCGCCAGCGATATATAGCTGTTTGCCGTTTGTCGCTATATGTTCCGCAACATGTTTGGTTCCCCACATTTTTTTGCCATTCAGGTCTACTCTAATAATTCCCCATCCATATTCACAGCCGTTCCATGCCAATACCATGCCGCCGGGAACTGTGCAAACCGTTGATGGTGTGCCATGGTCGCCGCCCCAACCGCCTTTGTTGTCATTAGTAGGCCAGGGGGGATTGCCGGAATTATGCACGCTGAATGATACTTTCCATTTTATCGGATCATGCTGGACGCCTTTCCAGGTATATTTTCCCGCCGGCAGCGGCTTGCCTTGATCATCCAATCCATCCCATGCTTCGGTATTTTTACCAGCACGACGATCCTGCTGCGGTATAAGCATTCGCGCAACGTTATTTTTCTCGTCAAATAATTGAATTGATATCTGACGGTCTTTGGGCAATTCATAACTAAATTTTAACGGCAATGGCTTTTCCGGCGGCATTCCTTCTTCTACCATTGTCTTGGGAAGATTGCCTTTTTCAGCAAATGACATTTTACCCCAGGTGCCGGAATCCTGGAAAGGAAATCCCGGTCTTCCCATAACATCATAAGCCCAGGCAGCACCGCCAGCGGTTTTTAGGCCATCGGGGGTACTCCAGAATACGGCAAAACAAGTTGCCATCAGGTCGTTAGCTTTTGGTGCGCGTTTCAAACCCATGGTATCAAAAGGTATTCGATATTCGAGTGTATATCCTAAACCGTCATCAGCTTTCTTGTAAGCACCCTGAAAGTGATCAGCGGGGATAACGCCATTCGCGGATAAGTCTGGACGAATGGGCAAGGTTTGATTAACCATGCTGCGAAATATTGACAGGTTAGCCTCTTTGCGATCGGTGAAATACCACAGAAACATGGTGGCAACCGGCGGCAAAGTATCTGTTTTATTGAAGGTGCTGTTATTAATAGGATATGGCAAATCGGGGTCAAGGCTGAACCAAACCTGGCAGACATCGGCATCCCAGGCTTTTTCCGGGTCAACTTTCGGGTCGTGACGATTCATCATGGGCGAGTTATCGCGGACAATTGCTGAAATATAGAGCGCATCTTTGTCATACATCAGTGCGATTTTTGCACCTTGTGTTTCCGCTGTTTCAGCCACGACATAACTGTGAATTTGACCGGAGAGATCCCAGTCGTTGAGATTCCCGTCAATTACTACTTTGCCAGGTACAGGAACCGCATAAATTTTCTTATGCAATCCGCGGCCTACGTCGGCAAGAGCAGAGATGCTGCTCATAATGATAAATGCTGCCAGCAAAATGGCAGTCGTCAAACGGTTCAAATTTTTCATTTGAAATGCTCCTTTATTCTATTTTTACTGGATTATTTAACAGCTTAATATGATTTAACAATTCTGGTATTGGAATGTTTCTGGTATCTGTTTTCAGTTTTGCAGTCATGGCGGCGGCGATACCGGCGGCAGCGCCTACACTTGCCATAATGGGTTGGACTCGGTATGCGCTCATTGCCAGATGGGTTCCGCTGATGGATTTTCCGGCTATCAGCAAGCCTTCCGTTCCACGGGGAACTAATGCACCGTAAGGAATTCCGGCTAATACATCGGTGCGCGGCAATTGATGATGTTCACCCCAGGCATCAAGGAAGAATCCGCAATGTGCTATAGTGTCATCCGGGAATCGGCTTGCCAGTAAATCGGTCGCGGTTACTACTGCTTCACCCATGACACGACGCGATTCGCGTACTCCAAGTTTTGGAGCTAAATGCACGATATAGCCACTATCCTGCATCAGTTTTATCATTGGGTTCAGTTTTGTCAGTGCTTCATCCTGTGCGTTTGCCAACGCGACAGCATCGCGAGTGTCATCACATACTACCGTCGCTCCCCAGTGTAGATAAGTACCGGCTTTTCGTATATTTACTTCTTTTTCTTCTTTTTGAATCCAACCGTAGTTTGACTCTACCAGACCTTTACCCAGCATTTCATCCGGGAAAACAGCATCTGGTCGAAGCCGCTGGCTTATGAACATCCAGGTGCATGGTTGAACCTTGTTATCGGCAACATCCGGTCCGTAAGCTTCATTAAAATCGCTGCGGGCATTGCGGCCATATTGAACTTCACATCCAGCTAATTCGGCAATTAATCCTGTTCCAGTGGCATCAATAGTTATTGACGCGGTATAAGCGCGTGATGCCTTACCTGGAGAATCAACAACAACACCATGGACGCGACGGCGGTTGCCGTCTTCGCTTACTAATACTCGTGAAACTGGTGAACCGCAAATTAAGGTAAGATTGCTTTCCGCACGCATCATTTCGCGGAGAACCTGCAAGTATGCAGTTGGGGTATACCAGTAATCGCGGCCATCTGCGCCGTCGACGAAATTTTCAACTGGTGATCCAGACAGGTTGTGGTACTTGTTCAATCGCTGTGCCATTTCCAGAAATATGCCTACTCGTGGCCCGCCGCATAGCATGGCAACAGACATATCTACCGGCGCGCCACCCGGAACCATATCCTCTTCAAGTAAAATTACTTTTGCACCCTGGCGCGCGGCAGCGATAGCAGCGGGGATTCCCGATGCGCCGGCACCTATTACTAATACATCACAATTGACTGCATCCTGTGAGATGTAATCCATTTGCCATTCTGATGGTTTACAATTTAAAATCATGAACTTTCCTTTTGAACAATTATAGCATGCTGGATTTATATCATGCTTTACTAATACTATAATTCCGTCTGCTTAACTGCTTTTCCTACTGCTTTTAACTGTTCAATAAAAGGTTCGGGAATTATTCCAGATGTACTGACCGGAACATCCCAGGTAATAACACCACCGTGACTGGTGATATATTTTGTATATCCAACAATCAGTTCGGTGGGGAATCGCGGTGGAGATGCTGACCACCATGGACCGAGGAAGTTAAATACATGATAGCGCGCTTGATTTACGAATGGCTTGATTGGTCCGTTGTTGCACCATTCCGGGTTATCGCCAAAACCGAAACCGCCAACCGGCAAATCGCCGGTTAATTCGCCGGCAGTATAGTCGTCGTATATTGATGATGTAACTACCGGAACCCGTACCCCGGTGTTGAAAGATATTATCGCGTCCGGGTTTCCTGCTCTTAATGCTTTTTTATAGCTGTTATAATTCGGTTCTTCATTCTCCGGGTATCTTTCTTTTGGCGCGTATGCGCCATCTACCCACCAGCCACGAACTTTATTACCAAATCGCAGCGACCAGTCAGCGCAGATTTCTTCCCAGATATGTTGAAATTCCGGCAGGCGGAATTGCTGCCATGTTGGACCGGATGCATCATTCCAATCAACAATCCTATCTTTATCACTCCAATGTGCGGTCATTTTCATACCAATTCGTGCGATTGGGTCAGCATTGGATCCATCAGCAGGGACATAAGCCATCAATGGTATTCCATAGGGCTGTAATGCGTCATATAAATCAGAAACAAGGTCACGCTGCGAGCATTTACTGGGGAATTGACCAACATATTTATCGTATGTTTCATTGGGACAACAATAATGCCCGGAACCTTGGCCAAGGGTGATAAAATAGTAGCCTGCACCAGTAGATGCTACCTGGGCGGCAAGTGCTTTAACATTAAAACTATCAACCATCCTGTTCCACTCGTCAGCAGTAGTCGACGCAGTAGTTAGATAGTGGTTGAATACACCCCATTTGGCATTGCAAAACCATTGCGTTTTATCGTTATTCAATGTTGTCATGTATATTAATGACTCCCGTTGTGTTAAATAATTGTAAGCAGTGTATACCGGATTACAATATTAGATACTGAACACTGCTGTTTGTTGCTGTTTGATGGTAAAAAAACGAAAATAGATAGTTGTCGGAACCGCTCCCGATGTCGATTATTAAATTTACCATAAAAATGAGATATATCGCAAGAGAATGTGGGGAGAAAATTATAATAATTTACTTTAGAGTAGCAACGCGGGAAGCAATATAACTTGCTTCCCGCAATTATTCTATTTCAATGCGTATTTTGCCATTAGGTTGGCTTCGACTGTTTGCCGGTTAGCGTCTGACAGCGCGGATTTATAGGTAATAATCTCTGCTATTTCACCGCGATAATATGAGCCGTAAGTAGGGGTATTGGTACAATATCCAAGACGTACAGCGCATCCGGTAGCATTTTGATAGATATTATCTATTGTTGAGTCGCTGCCGACTGTCCAGGTAATTGGCACTTGCTTGCCATTTATATATACAGTTTTGCGTGCTGATGATAGCGCATCCCAGATGCGGAATGAAATTAAGGTGGCAGAATTTGTTACACCGCTGAAACTGCCCACGCTTCGCGAACCTGCCCAGTCATACGTGCAATCAAATCCGTTTGGCCGCAGGAACAGTCCACAGCTATGGTCGTCGCGTTCATTTGTAAGGATAACTCCACTGAAGTTTGCCGGTCGGATGACCATGAAAACGGTGGTGGATTGATGTGCAGATGTTGTACCTACGAACCAGGGATTAGTGCCTGATGATAAGAATAGATCGGTTGTTCCATTAAATGAAATTGTTGGCAGGTTATTAATGCCATTTGAATTATATGTTCCGGTACCGTTGAATGCCATTACATCACCTTGTGAATCCCAACGTGTTACCGCATTGCCAGTTTTTGTGACTCCGTATTTTGCATCCAGCCAATATCCCATTCCGGTTGGCCATGCACCCGGGTAAAGCGGGGTGTCTGTTCTGGCTTCAACATGTCCGTCGGCGAATGAACCGATATATTTACCTGAGTGTCGCAATTCAAAATCCAGAGAGCTATATGCAACATTTCCAGTGAAAGGTGGTTGTGGTGCAGGCGCGGCAGCACCGGTTGGCGCTGAAGTGAAGGCAAATCCATCACCGGTTAATAGAGTAGACATCGGATCGATAATATCACCCAAGGCTTTTTCACTCACCTGGGAATTATAAACGTAGCTGTTAGGTTGCGATTTTCCTTTTGACGGGCAAATTATTACCCCTGGATCAAGTGCAAGGCCAGTCCATACAGTATCTTCGCTTGGCAATGTTTCATCATGGTCCTGGCAATACATAGATATAGTGGCTGCAATCTGGCGTTGATTGCTTGTACAGGTAGTTTGCCTGGCTTTTTCTCTTGCCCGGGCAAATACTGGGAATAGAATAGCGGCGAGGATGGCTATAATAGCAATCACGACCAGCAGTTCAATCAGGGTGAACCCATGGGATTTTGAATGAGCTAACATTACAATTCTCCTTTTACAGATATCGGAACCGCTCCCGATATTTTTGAATAATTATATCATATAGTATTTAAAATTTGCAATAGTTATAATCATTTTTTAATTTTTTTTTCATTTCTTACTCTTTTTATGCTTTAACTTGTTTTTCTATTGACACACACTTTGCATATTAGTAAAATAAATCATACATTTCATACTGTTGTGAGAAAAATATTATGTCAGACAAAAAAGCTAATTCGAAAATTGATTTCGATACATTATTTTATGGCTCGGTCACCCTGGGTGAGCGCGGCCAGATTGTCATTCCTGCGGATGCGCGCAAGCAATGCGAGATAAATCCCGGTGATAAATTACTGGTATTTCGACATCCGCTGCACCCGAGCATGTTAATGTTGTCTAAAATTGGCGATATGCAGGAAATGCTGGGCCAATTAAGCACTACAATAGAAAAAGTTGGTAAAGAATAACCCGGAGGTTAGTATGATAAAGTCCATTATGAAAATTAGTACAGCAGTACTTGTAATGAGTATCGCGGTGCTGACAACTGGCTGCTTTAATAAAAAGGTTGAAGAAAAGCCAGTCGAAGTTGGTGCGCCTGTATCATCAGTAAAGGTGCAGAGCAAGGATATTATTGAAACAGTTGAAATATCCGGCACTTTAACCCCTACAACTGAAGTTAATGTTGGTACACGAAACGCTGGCAGAATATCGCAGATTTTAGTTCGCGAAGGCATGCCGGTAAAACGCGGTCAGTTAATGGCAACTTTAGAAAGCCAGGATGCTGAAGCGTTATTAAGATCCTCTCAGGCTGCAATAAAATCAGCTTACGCACGATTGGATTTAGCTAAAGCAGCCGCAAAGCAGCAGGAAACATCAACAGATAGCGGTATTCAAAGTGCTAAAGCTGCATTGTCATCTGCAACCGCCCGCTTAGAACAGGCAAAATCTGCCGCAAAACAACAGAAGACTGCAACTAACAGTGGTGTAAATAATGCACAGGCGGCATTAGAGGCTGCCAAAGCCCGTCTTGATCAGGCTATTGCGACAGCTACATCAACAGAGGCATCTTTAAAAGCTGCGGTAAAGTCTGCGGATGCTACTCTTTCTGCTGCGAATAGCAAGCTGAGTGCATTAAAAAGCGGTTCACGCACCCAGGAAAGAAAGCAGGCAGAGAATTCACTTATAGTTGCAAAAGCAAATATGTCTGATGCAGAGACATCATGTAATCGTTATAAAGAACTGTTTAACCAGGGTGCAATAACCCGTGAAAGATTAGAGAAATATGAAACTGCGCTGAATATTGCAAAAGCACAATACGATTCTGCACAGCAGCAGTTATCACTGGTGCAGGAAGGCCCGCGCAAAGAAGATATTGAATCTGCCGAAGCTAATGTCCGTCAAGCCCAGGAAGGACTGGAAAGCGCAAATGCTAATTTGGGACAAATTAGTGTAGCTAAAGCAAATGTTGAAATAGCAAAAACCGGCGTTCGCCAAGCTGAAGCACAGTTGGAAACAGCGAAATCTGGAACTGATATTGATGAAATGAAAGATAAGGATATTCAGGCTGCACAAGCTGGTATTGAACAGGCTAAAGCTAACCTTGCATCTGCAAAGTCTGCAAGCCAGGTTAATATTATGCGTGATAGCGATGTGTTGTCTGCTCAGGCTGCTATAGCTCAGGCAAAAGAACAGATCGTCACCGCACAAAATGCATTATCATACACAAAAATTATCGCACCGGTTGATGGTGTGGTATCAAAGAAAATGTCTGATGTAGGTCAGGCACTGGCAGCGAATATCTCTGTCTTTACTATTTCAACATCAGGTTCGTTATATTTCGAAGCTCCGGTATCTGAGTTGGACGCTACCAAGTTGAAAGCTGGCCAGCCGGTTAAAATTACTATCGATGCCATGCAGGGAGATAAGTCAAATCTGTATAACGACACCGGCAACACAGCAGTAACCTGCCAGGGAATTGTTGAACGGGTTGTTCCTGTTGTCGATGTAAAATCACGTAATTTTAACGTCAGGGTAACCCTGGATGCTAAAGCCAGCAAAGACAAAGCATTGTATCCGGGTATGTTTGCTACCGGTGTTGTTGTTACTTTTAATCATCCAAATTCTATTGTTGTACCGAAAGACGCAATTGTAGAAAGAGGCGGAAAACAATATGTATTCACTGTTTTGAAAAACCGCGCTGTAAAACGTATAGTAACTACTGGAATTATGGATAATGACGGTGACATGATGATAAAGAGTGGCGTGGAAGTCGGTGAAGAAGTAATGGTCGAAGGCAACCAGACATTGAGTGATGGTGCATTAATTTCTGTCACACCTATGAAAGTGGATGTGAGTTCTCCTAAAACAAAATAGTATTTTGGGTGCAGCACCATGCTGCACCCAAGTAGAAATCCTCATTAAGAAAATAAGGATAATTTCAGATGAATTTAACTAAATTAGCCATCAGTCGACCAGTTACCATTATGATGCTCATTCTCGCACTGGTAATTTTGGGCTGGCAATCGCGCAGCAAAATGGCTGTTGACCTTTATCCTAAAGTTGAAATACCCTACCTTTTCATATCTACTGTCTACCCGGGAACCGGTCCTGAAGAAGTAGAAACATTGGTAACCAAGCCGATTGAAGATTCAATATCATCAATATCTGGCTTGAAAAAGCTGTCTTCAACCTCTTCAGAAGGCGTATCCAGCGTTCGGTTAGAGTTTGAAGTCGGCACTGATCTTGACGTGGTATCTGCTGATGTTCGCAGCAAATTGGATGCAGTGCGCGGTAAATTGCCAGACGACGCAAAAGCGCCGGTGGTAGTGAAACTGGACTTTGGTGCGACTCCGGTTATTTCGCTGTCAGTTGGGTCAAAAGAACGTTCATCAAAAGAGATTCGTGAAACAACAGATGATGTAATTAAAGATAAATTGAGCCAGTTATCAGGAGTTGGCGCGGTTACTGTAAATGGCGGCGATATTCGCGAGGTAAAGGTAGCTGTTGATAGAAACAGGCTGGCCGCTAACGGTATCTCCATTTTGCAGGTTGTCAATGCCATCAAGTCAGAAAATCTTAATATTCCGTCGGGTTCTATCGAAGAATATACCCGTACATCTGCTGTGCGAGTAATGGGTGAGTTCACATCACCTGACCAGATATATAATGTTCACATTGCAAACGCGATGGGCAACACTAACCTGAAAATAGGTGATGTTGCTACTATAACTGATGATGTAAAGAAAGCTACCGTATACACCCGGGTAAACTTAAATCCCAGCGTTGCTATTACTATCCAGAAACAGTCGGATGGCAATACTGTTAAGGTGGTTGATCAGGTAAAAAAAGCTTTAGAAGATATGACTGGCAAACCTTACACCGAGGAAGGGAAAAAAGCTGCCAAAGCTGCCAAAGCCAAAGGAAAAGAATGGTCTACCGGCGTGCCGGCATTGCTGCCTAATGATTATGAAATCAACATCTCGATGGATCAGTCGACATTCATCAAGGATACTCTTAACGATGTATACGCGTCGTTAACTGAAGGCGCGTTTTTGGCGGTTCTCATTGTTTTCCTGTTCCTGCATAGTTTGCGCGGTACCTTTATTGTAGCTCTTGCCATACCAACTTCCATGATTGCAACCTTCATGATTATGAATGGACTTGGCTTTACGCTTAACATGATGTCAATGATGGGGTTATCGCTCTCGGTAGGTATTCTGGTTGACGACTCGATTGTGGTGCTGGAGAATATCCACCGCCACTTAATGATGGGAGAGTCGCCGCATGACGCGGCACTGAATGGTCGTGCGGAAATCGGACTTGCCGCTATGGCAATCACCATGGTTGATGTGGTGGTGTTCATACCTATCGCATTCATGGGCGGTATTGTTGGCCAGTTCTTCCGCCAGTTCGGTATTACCGTTGCTACCGCCACCTTGTTCTCATTATTCATGTCATTTACCCTTACCCCCATGCTGGCATCCCGCTGGTTAAAGAGCAAGGATGAAGAAGAACTTGAGGAAGAAAAAGAAAGTGCAAAACCAGGACTATTCAAGAAGTTTGTTAACGGTTGGGAAAGAATGTATGGAGCGATTGACCGCACATATAGAAAAGTTCTCGACTGGGCATTGGAACATCGTCCTGCTGTTATTTCTATCGGAATTATGACGCTTCTTGCAAGTATTTCCACCGCGCTGGAAAAACCGTATCTTGAACAAATTGTTAAATTAGGGCCGGTTCTGCTGATTGCAGCAGCGATTGTCTGGCTGGTATGGTATGGTGTCAGTTCGCTTCACAGAGCATGGCGATGGTTGCTCAGCATATTCTTTGCTATACCAATTACAGTAATATTAATGGTTGGTATTCAAAAAGTTGCAGTATCATTATTCAAGGCTCCTGTAATATATATGACTGTTTGGGGATTGATGATTTCACTGGTTATTATCGCAATTAATCTTTGCCGTAAAATTCCTGGAGATACCCGTGAAATGAGCGGTGGTGCAGTGAAACCAATGCTCTTTATCTTTACATTATGGACTCTCGTTTCTATTTTTCCCGGCAAGTTTGGTTTTGAGTTCCAGCCGAAAGTTGACAGGCGTCAGTTGCAGATACTTATTGAACGCGAAGTTGGCGCGTCACTTGAAACGACAAATAGAAATACATACCTGATTGAAGAAGCATTGACAGATAAAAATCAATATCCGGAAACTAAGACTGTATTTACTACTGTAGGTTCATCAAGCGGCAGTGTAATGTCATCTGGTTCTAACGGTGCAGACCAGGCGCAAATTGATGTGGAATTAAAGAATAACGATGATTATGGCATCGATACTTTCCAGAAGTTCTTTATGAATATGGGTTTAATTAAGAAAAACTTCAGGTCAACTGACGAAGTCATTCGGCATATATCCAAGCAGTTCGAAAATATTCCTGGTGCCAAAATAAAAGTACAGGAAACCGCTGGAATGGGTGGCGGCGGCGCGCCGATTACCATTGAAGTCAGCGGTATTAATACCCAGGCGGCACTGGTTGCGGCAGAACAAATCAAACAGGTTGTTAAAGATACCCCCGGCACTTATGCGGTTGACCTTTCATGGCGTCAGGGGCGACCGGAGTTGCAGGCGTTAATCAATCGCGACCGCGCCGCGCAGTATGGCATCACTACCGCGCAGATATCCAGCGCATTGCGAACAAATATGGAAGGGGATTCAACCCTGAAATATCGTGAAAATGGCAAGGAATACGATATCAGGATATCATTGCCGGAAAACCAGCGCAATAACACATCTCAACTTGCCAGTATGGTGGTCGGAACAAAAGCAAACGGAACTCCGGTGAGATTGTATGAAGTGGCACAGACAATCAACGCAACTGGACCAACAAAGATTGAGCGTGTCGACCGTTTGCGCGCTGTTACTGTTAACGGATACCTTTATAAAGGTTTCCAGTTAGGCAACGTGCAGGCAGATATTAAAGCCAAAGTGAAAGCTATGGAAGATGCGGGCACTATTAAGCTGAAAGGTGTTACTGTTGCCTGGGCTGGACAGGCGCGAAATATGGCTGATTCTGCCCAAAATATGTTTGAGGCATTTGGACTGGCTGTCGTGCTGGTATTCATGCTCATGGCGGCTTTGTTTGAATCACTGATATCACCGCTGATTGTAATGCTGGCGGTACCGCAGGCGATGGCAGGTGGTTTATTCGGGTTAATTTTAACCGATAAATCCTTGAGTATCATTACGATGATCGGCTTTATCATGTTAATCAGCCTGGTGACGAAAAACGCCATTCTGTTGGTTGACTATACCAATACCCTTCGCCGCGACCATGGCATGGATAGAAAGAGCGCATTAAAGCAGGCGGGTCCAACCCGGCTTCGTCCTATCCTTATGACCACTCTTGCCATGATATTCGGTATGATGCCAACGGCAGTTGCGTTGGCAAACGGTTCTGAAATGCGCCAGCCAATGGCAATCGTGGTAATCGGCGGTTTATTGCTGTCGATGTTCCTGACCCTGTTAATGGTTCCGGTATTCTACGATATCGTCGATGAAATAGGCATGAAGTTCGCGAAATTGAAGCAGAAATTGCTTGAAATGTTGAAAGCAAAATAAGGCATAAATGAAAATCCTCTTCCTGATTTAACATCGGGAAGGGGATTTTTTTTGCATAAACAAATATTTTTTCACATTCTACAGCATCAGAACAGTATAATCCTTGACGTGATGGGTGATAATTTATAAAATAAGCACGTGCCCGGGTGGCGGAATGGCAGACGCAACGGACTTAAAATCCGTCGGTAGTAATACCGTGCGAGTTCGACTCTCGCCCCGGGCACCATTTTTTTGCCTGCTTTTTCTTCACTAATGATTCTTTCACTGGTTCAGTTGATTCCCGCATTAATGATTCCGTTGCCAAAGCGGTGGTGCCAATTACATGGCTGTTATCTTCCATTCGTTGTTTCAACAGATAAATGGCATATTTTCCCATCTGGCTTATACAAATCTGTAAGATCACGAATTAATATTGCTCCGTTGACCGCCATTTCATCATTCATTTTCAGATTACTTTTTCGTGTCATTCGTGATAAAAGTATGAATCTGTTTTGTTGCACCAAATTTATATTTTATAGCTGTTCATGAAACTGAATGTATTAATATTGAAAATAATTGAGAATGATGGAACCTTTTTGTCGTTTTATGCGACTATAAGACATTGATATCGACTTTGATGAATAAAATTGATAAATTTGTATGATTCAAACATATATATATTTAAATTTTATAAATAATTTAAAAAATACTATTGACAATGAATATAATATTTTGTATTTTAAACCAGTAACATTCATTATGAGGGTAAAAGGTGGTTTCCATGCGTCAGGTAAAATGTTCTATCAGTGAACTATTGGCTGTTATTTCAAATGGAATAAATAGGGACAGTCACCTATTTATAAAATTCTATAAAATATTGAAAAATAATAAATAAGTTTGTATAATAATTTTATGCCAAGGACCGCTCGAATTGTTATTCCTGATGTCAAGCATCATGTAACACAGCGTGGAAATAATCGCGCTCAAGTATTCTTTGAAGATGCTGATTATCTGAAATATTTAGAATTGTTGGCTAAACATGCAGCCAAATACCAGGTGACAGTGCATGGATATTGTTTAATGCCAAATCATGTGCATATTGTTCTCACGCCACATCATGAAAAGGCTCTTGCTTTGGCAGTTGGCCGCACTAATTTCCGTTATACCCAGTATATAAATATGAGTAAAAATCGAAGTGGTCATCTTTGGCAGAACAGGTTTTTCTCATGTGCCCTTGATGATGAGCATTATTGGACTGCACTTCGCTATGTTGAACGTAATCCAGTGCGTGCTCAAATGATTAATTCCGCAATTGATTACAGGTGGTCAAGTGCAAGTGCACATATTGCTGGAATTGATAATACTGGAATGTTAGATTTAGTTTCGTGGCAAAATGAAATTCCGGCAAATATATGGCGAGAACGATTATTTTCACCTGAAGAAGAAATGGAAATAATGATGTTGCGAAATACTACTCATACTGGACGACCTCTTGGTAATGAGGAGTTTATAATTGAGTATGAATCAAAATTAGGTAAGCGTTTATCAGCATTACCAGTTGGAAGACCGAAAAAGAAGATTGATAAGATTGATAAGATCGATAAATAGGTGACTGTCCCTATTTATCCCTATTTATCCCAATGTTGCATTAAATGATGAGATAGAATCAATACAAATCGATGCAATTCTGGCTTTGGCAAGACGAGGTGTTCCATATCCAATTGATCCATTAAAAAAAGCATTAATTGACTTACCCCCCTGGTCAGCAGAAGAAGCCATTGAAGCAATTGTATATCTTCAAGTTAAATCATGCATTCCTAATGTGATAGATGCCTTGATACATCCCAGAGTGCCTGTACGCATCCTCGCTCTTAGTGCCTTGTACCGATTAACAGGTTGTGACTTTGGTTGGGATTTGAAAAGTTGGCTTGATTGGGCAGATAAGCAACAATGGTAATTATGACTATAGAAATAAGTTAAATCACGAATTACGTAGGCTCTTGTAAAACTTTGTGATAACATGGTGGTACAGACACCTTCCTGGCTTCGCCACTCGGTGTCAGTCCCTGAAAGTCATTCTTCCCATGCCATCCATATTTAATAGTCTGACTACTACATTCACCGCCGCACAGGAATTGTAAGCGTCTGTCTCACTGTTGTTCCATCAGTTTTAACTCCGGTTACTATCACCAGGTAATTTCCGGCGGGGAGGTTTATGCCGTTGCTGCGGGTGCTGGATAGCGGGATGGTGATTATTTTGCCGGCGTCTGCGGAGATATCTGCGCTGGTATTTACTATTGTGCCGGTCATGGTGCGGATTTCCATTTTTACCTGTGCCGATTCGCTGAGCATCAACTGAATATTGGTGCTGGGGAACTTGCCGCGTATATCCGTTGCCGGTCGGCACAGCATGAACAGCGGCTGGGAATTGCGGGGGGATGATTTGATGATAAATGTCCGGGTATCGCCTGTCGAGTTAAACTGGTAATTGGCGGAACTGCGTATCGAACGCACTATCCCGGTGGCGGAGTCGGTAATGGTAAGGTTGATATTTTTGGGCAAGTTAAGGCTGGTCCAAGAGATATTCGCCATCTTTCCCGCCGGAGCAGTTACCTTGTATTGCCATTCGTTCATTAACGATTGCGAACTGCGATAATCGGTCGCGTATATTTTGCCATCGCTTCTAAGCAGGCCGCTGCTAAGGTCAGATATTGCCGGTGGTTTTACCCAGTCGTAACCATCGGTCTGGTCGGTACATTCCGGCGCCGCGCCTATCCAGGTGCTGTTATCGGCTATGCCGTCATAATTTGCCTGCAGATTAACGCACCAGCTATTTTGCGGCTGCAGCACCGGCATTGACCTTGCACTGCGCTCATCACTGACCGGGTGCAGCCGTATTGGTGAAGATGTCAGGTTAACCGCCCATAAGCCTTCCCACCAGTTGGCAAGCAGCTTCAGATGATAGCCTTTCGCATCTGTGTATGACCAGAATGGCCCGATTATCTGTTTGCTGATTGCTTCGGCGATGCTGTATGTCCCGGTATCTGATTCAACCTGCATGCTCCACGGGTTCCAAGATGCAGAATCAAAACCGCCTATCAGGTTCCATCCCGGCTGCAGCGTTATTATACGCTGTGCCATTGGCACTGTGGTGCCGTCTATGGTGATACTGCGCGCCGTTTGCAACTTTACCCATACCGACATTCCGGGGGTCAAGGCGGGCACGCCATTGTCAATCTTGTACTTGCTGGTTCCCGGTGCCGCCGGGTTCCACCATGCTGAACTATAGGTAACATTCGTGATGATATCAGAGATAAGGTTTTTCGTGCTGTTAACCGGCAAGGCAAGCAGCGATGACCCGGCTTCCACCACGGTATATAGATGTTTGCTTACCGGTATCTGGCTGCCGTCAGCTTTTAAAACTGGCGAGTAAAACCCGGGACCGATATTTCTGTTGAAGGTAACTGATGAGCCGGTTGAACTGGTAACTTGAAAAGTAACCGGCGAGAAAAATGAAAATTTACCGCCGGGCATGCTGTAGCTGAAAGTGCCATTTTTATTAACAACCGCCGGAATAGTTAACCCGGGAACGCCTATCTGGACTGAACCATCATTTATTTCGGTAACTGCCCCGAAAAATTCATTCTCATGATAATTTGGATTTGGCGCGCCGTTAATGAATTCATCGCTGGTATTGCCGCGTGTCCAATATGGAAAGCGGATTTTTCGGTTGTTTATACCGATGGAAACGGCGATGTCGATTCTTTGTTCCGGCGGGTCGCCGATATTGTAAAATGAAGGCGATATGGTGCCAACTCCCGGGTCGATGCCGGAAGGAATGGTGAATTGATTGCGTTCAACCGCCGGGTTGTATCCCTCTTCAGGATATAATGACACCCCGTCCCAGGTAGTGAAATCGATATTTGCTGTCCCGGTAAGCGGTGATTCCGACGAAGTACCATTACCGGTGGCAGTCACGGTAAAATAATGGGCAAATATCAGGACGCTTTCCTGCAATGGTACAGAATAGATATATAAGTTAGCGCCGGTATTAATTGCCGGCGATAATGCGTATTGCCCGTCGTACCAGATATTAAATGCCAAACCTTCAATACTGGGGACAACGCCAGACAATACACCTTTTAACCTGGTCAAGCTATTCAGGATGCTGCTGTCCGCAGTAGCCAGGGAGTAATAGCGAGTGTTGAAATCTTTAAATGCGTTTGGATTTTCGGTGTATATTTTTATCCATGCCGATGTCGCCATGCCGATGCGATAAAGCGGCATATATGTCATGGTTCCTGTGAACACGGAAGGCGATGCCAGTGCCGGTTGATTAACATGGTCATATAAAGGCAGCAGGTATTCCATCGAGTAGGTGGTATCAAATTCCGGGTGAATAAGCGTGTAGGTTATTAATGACCCGGCGCGCGCCATTCCTTCTTCCCAGGCGTCATAGCCAATCAGGTTTGCTCCGTGAAACGCGTGCAGCATTAAATGCATGAGTGTCATGCCATATTGGCTGTTGTCAGTAGTATTCAAATCCGCTGGCGGAGCAGGGATAGTAATTGTCATATCTGCCGGGTTAAATATACCGGCTTCATTGTCATTGCCGGAATCACCCTTGATAAATGTCAATTCCCCGCCGCTGTATGGCGCGCCATAAATGCTGATTAATCGGCTGTATGCGCCGGCAGTGTTATCGCCAAGGAAATCTTTTAATAGCGCAACCGAGGCGTCATCAACTACTTTAACGGGGTCATTATTATTCACGTAATATTTCGAGAAATTAAAAGTGAAATCTGCTGCGTTTCGTTTTCGCGACGGTTTCCATCCTTCAGGGATAGCGATGGCGTCAACAACAGGAGGAACAGAACCGCGATGAAAAGCACCTGAAGAAATTAATTTATTTGCGAATCTTTTAATATTCGCGTTGTACTGATTAATTTTGCTGTAATCTGCTGTGCCGCGGGTGGCAGGTATAGTTACTAAATTGCCATTTACCCCAAATGCGCTGGCGCAAATAAATATCAGGCAGAATATTATGGTGAAATTTTTCATGGTGTTAGTGTTAATTTCCTGTATGCTGAAAAAGAAGCGGCCGTTGATGAAGTAATTTCCAGCTGCGGCTTATTATACGCTGCAATTATCCACCAGTAGTCGCCGGGTTGATGTCCGCTGATATCATATTCCTGAATGGCATTGCCATTGTCATTCTGCCTGCTGTATTCCGGCGGGATTGAGTTGCTGTTTGGCTCACTGGGATAAATTGCTATCATATAGCTTTTTGCGCCTTCGATACGCGGCCAGGTGATTTTATTGCCATTGATCGGGTCTTTCGCGACAGACGCGTTGTTTGCGGGTGATAAATTGGTAAATTGCGCCAGTGGCGACGCAGAAACTACACTTGATGATATCGGGCTTAATATATTGTTGGCGGCATAACTACGGACGCGGTAATATGATATAGCTTTCGAAGTAAGTGCCGGGTCGCTGTCAAAGAAGTAAGTCATAAACGGGTCGTCGCAATTGCCGACTTTCAGGTAATCGCCAATCAGGGTGTCGCCGCGATATACGTCGAAACCAAGCGTGCCGATGTCGCTGTTTTGTACAGTCCAGTAGATATCATTTTCAATGAAAGCCGTTGGAAAGTTATTCCTTTTCAGTCGGCTTGCCATTCCATCAGCAATTTTAGCCAGTCTGGTTGAACGGGTTTTATTGGCATTCGCACGGGTTAATGCCATCGCTGCCTGCATATTTTGAACGGTAGCTTTTTCCAATGTTGTAGAGAATATATCAAATTCAACAAGTGGAAAAACCGCTGGTTCTGCAGATATCAGATCAATATTCTGAGTGACAACTGCTTCGGCTGTAAAATTGGATATTTTAATCCCATTGCCGTTAACAGTTTGCGGTGAAACCATTGATGTATTTGAATGAGCAGCTATGTAAATATCCTGTGAGCCAACGGGAAACTCGAATCGATATTGACCGGCATTATCAGTATAAGCTGTTGATAAGTAAACGATTTTATCTATATTGTCTGGATTTTCCAGATGCGCTATACCATAGGTCGAAAGATCTAAAGTTACCGACGCTCCCGGCACTGGTACGCCATTTTGCAATACTTGTCCCTGGATAACGCCTAAATCTGCTGTCTTGCCGAGGAGTACATTAACCATTGATGAAGGAATATGTCCCTTTAATACGATATTGTTTGCAACACCAGTTAATATCGGCGCAGTCTTGTCGGGAATGTAGGCGAAGATATCATATTTACCCGGCATGATATCATTTATCTGATACCCGCCGCGGGTAGATGTCCGTGTTGAATATTTAATGGTCGGGTTAGTCTGGTTAATAACTTCAATTAATGCGCCAGCCGGAAAGTCCATGACGCTGTTAGTTATTGAAGCTACTGAGCCGCTGACTGATGATGGTTTTGTAGGGTCTTCTGTAGGATTGGATAATTTGATATTAACTACATCATTTCCACTCGTACTACCGCCGCCGCAACCGCTGAGAAATACCAACAAGAGGGTAAATATAAAAGGGAACACGAAATATATTATTTTTTTCACGTAGATATTATACCACTTTTTTATATTAAAAATGCAGGTTTATTTGACCTTGCAGTGAGTTTGCGGAATAGTTCAAACTGGGACTTGTTTGGTCGCGATATGTAATTCGCTGCAGATTGATTGTCACTGTCATTTGTTCGCTGGCGTGGTAATTCCATCCCAACGACTGAGTGTCGCGGTTAGATTTGCTGGGAAAACCTGTCATTTGAACGAATTCCGTGCTGTAAAATAAATCGTTTTTTGTGGAAAATGGCATTGTCATTTTGGCGGAATACGATGACATTTTATTTTCTGTATACGAATTATTTATATTGGCAGTACTGGTCATCTGCTGGGTATCCAGTGAAAAATACGGCCGGTAAGATACTCTTTGAACGCTGCCATCCAAGACCGGTGAGAACGGGTACAAGTCAGATGATATGCCATAAGTTGTGCTGACAGTATTGCCGGTATTATCCGGGATATAATGCAGTTTTTGGTTGTTGATGTAGCCGTTTAGCGAGATGCGCGGAAGGGGCTGCCAGTTAATTGATGAGTTTAAATTATCTGTTTTACTGTTAGAGTATACTCCGCCAACATTTTCATCGAATGATGCTGATGCTGTAATGCTTAAATTTTCTGTCGCCCGCCAGTCTGCGGAGTTCGTAATCGAAGATGTAATCTGTTTCGGCGTATCAGCACCGCCAGCGGTTTTACCGGCATCGGTACTGTTTTTCGTATATGATGATGTTAATGTTAAAGCCGGAGTTATCAAATACTTGGTGTTGAATGCCATATTTTTACCGTCAGTATTCAAGGCGTTATCACCATTTAGCGATTTAATATTATTGATAGTGAAATTAGCACCTGCATTAAACCTATCACCGGGAATCCATTGCATATTAGCTGATTTAGCAGTAGTATCAGCCGAATATCTATAGACGGTGTCGGTTGACGATGTAGTGGTGGGCAAGGTCGAAAAAGAATCAGTATTAGTTCTAACCTGCCTGCTTTCATTATTGCTTTGCCGGAATGATACTCCTGCATTAAACTGGCCAAATGATACTGAACTTCGGAACTCATCACCAATGCTATTGGTACCTATGCGGGTATCATTTTTTTGTTGTGTTGAACTGTCATTGTGCTGGTATATTACGATAGTTGAAGTAAATGGCTGCCAGCGGATATTGTGATTATTTGTTTTATTTGCCATGAAAATATTGCTGCTGTTATTTCCGTATGGCAGGTATGGCTGTAAACTTGAAAGTCCGGTAGTAGAAAATGACAGGTTTGAAAGTGCGGAATATGTCGCATTCCAGTCAGTTTGACGACGCAGGTTTTTGTATCCGGCAGATTCCAGCGGTGAAAATCCCGGGTCGATGTATTTATATGTCAGATGCGCGGCTAATGAATCGCGCTGCAGATTTGTGCTTACGCTCACTGCCGAATCACCCGGATAATATGTAGTAGAACCGTCGGTTGTGTAAGAAACATATAATGACGCACCGGTTGGCAGTGCCGGAATATCATTTTTGATTATCATTATCTGTCCGGTGGCATAATTTATGGTGTAGTCGGTATCTTTTATCAGTGTACCGGTAGAATATCGAATTAATTCAGAACCTGCGCGAACCGGTGATTTTTTTAGATTGAATTGCTGACCGCCGGACGGAACACCAAAGGCAAGATAGATTGCTTCATCTGTTATGCGCGCCGGTTCGACAACTTTTGGCGGTTGCGGGGTGCTGGTTGCCACTTGCATCGTAACCTTCACCCCTTTTGCTACCGGCACTGACAAATCAATACCGGCTATGTTTTTGTCGCTGCCGGAAAATGTTGCAGAACTTACCTGATACCTGACGACCACCAGCGAATTTATCTGTGGTTCAAACCCAATTTTAAAAGTCACTGTACCGGTATTATAATCAATGGTATAAGCAGTATTTCGCGCTTGCAGAGAACCGTTGATGGTAACTGTTTCTGTTGATGCAATTATAGGACGCCAGGTGAGATAAAATGGACCGGGAAGGCCGTTGCCATAATATTGGTCGCGTTCATCACGAATATTTACTGAACTGCTGCGTCCCTTTAATTGTATGTAATTCAATCCGATATTACTGGTGCCGGATTTATTAAGCGGGTATGATGCCCGCATTGCTGTCAAAGTGCCGCCACCAAGGCCAGTTGTCTGAACTTCATAGCTGACAGTGATAATGTCTGCCGGTCCTACTATGATGTCTGGCGCGAAATCAATAGTGCCGTTAGTGTAATCAACGATATAATCTTTATCCAGACCTCGGGTCTTTTTAACGTCATTTATCAGCACCACCTCTGATTCCGGGATTACCGGAGCAGATGACAGGTAATATGGCCCGCTGACGTTGCGTCCGTAAAGGGTGTCTGTACGCACTGGAGCCTGGATTTTACTGTTTATGACGCTCATGGTACCTTTTTTAAATACCGGGTCAACCTGAATGCCTTTTAACATGCGGTTAATAGATACAAATTCGTTCCCGGATATGCCGGCGCTGAATTCGCCAACTGTTACTTTTGCGTTGCTGCCATTATATTTTAAAGTCCAGCGGATATTGTCGGGAGCATAAGGAGAGATAGATAAAGAGGCATTAATAGATAAATCGCGCCATAAATCTCCGCGCAGATACAAGTTGGATTGATTTACTATCTGTTTGTTTCTGCCAAAATTGTCATCGGCGAAGTAGCGTTGCGAACCTGTTACTGAGTTTACATTAACCGATAGGGAATGGTTGCCGGATAATTCCAATCGGGGGTAGGGATTAAGCGAAAACTGGTAACCGTATATGCAGACGGCGTTGATTGCGATTATTAATATAATGATGTTGAATCTGGTAGTTGTCATATAAAAAATGGGGCTGATATTCCCAGCCCCATTGTAGATTTATTTTACTTAATGCGCAAATATTTTACCACTTCCATTCCAGCAATATCTGTTCGGTTAATGCCATTACGTATGAAAGAATAACGATGGTTAACACACCTAACAGCACCCATTCAAATGGAGAGTCGGCGAACCTTGATACAGTAACGTATGGAATTTTCACCTGGAGAAGTATGTTATCCAAATAGGTAAAGGCAAATTTATAAGCTATTTCGTATGGTACAAACAGTACGCCAACGATTAAACCTGTGATGGGGAAGTTAATCCATTGCAGATTTCTGAATTTATGTTCCTGATGCTCAGAATAAATTGGGCAGCTGAAACATCTTTCCTTCTGGTCCTTCCACTTCGGGGTATTGGATTTTAATTTCTGTTTAATCATTTCATAATTGCGTTTTTTATCGCGCATTTCCTGTGCTGAAGGTGTAGTTGTATCTTCAGTAATGTCTTCCACCATTTCTTTCAGGTAATTTGCCAGGTCGCGCTGACAGAAACAGCCAGATCGTATTTTCCAGCAGGTAGTGCGTTCCAGGTAATTCGGGCAAACTTTTCTCACCGCTGGACGGCAGCGCGATGTTTGCCAGCATTTTGGTATATAATCCCGGCGTACTGCGTCTGATGCGGTCATGTCGAGATATTTTGTTGCGTGCTTTCGTGCCTGTCCTTTGGTGCGGATAATGCGAATAACGAATACGAAAATCAAGTGCATTACAGCGAGAATAGCGATTGTTAATCCAATATTCATCAAGTCTGATGTAAACTTCACTAAGAATGTTTTGATAACAATAAGAGCGGTTTTTGCCACTGCCGCCGCTGCGATTGCCGCAGGCGTATTTGTCACAGCGGATGGTACGGCGGTATCTTTTAGTTTTTGTATAAAGTCAGAAAATCCATTGATTTTACTTATGAAAAGTATTAGGTATGGAGCACCGTTAAATGCTGCTGCGCCAAATATCAGGCCAGCCCATCCGGGAGTGGTTAAATCCCAATTTGCGCAGGAACCTGCAATATATGCCATTATCAGGCAGAAACTCATAATTGATGAAACGGTGGTAAGCCACGGAATGCTGATCATTTTAAAGAAAAGCAATCCCAGCAAGACAAGCATCAGAACGAGTCCGATTATCAGGAAATACGGCCAAATAATTGCTGATATTCTTTTTACAGGTAAAAACCACAAAGGAGTGGTATCATCTTTTTTACTACGTTTAACTGCCATTAATATTACCTCGATTAATATGCTCTATATTGTACCTTTATTTCGGTATATGTAAATACGTCTGTAAAGCCTGAAAGTTTGATTTAAATGCAAAGTCATCCAACGTTAATGTGGCGGGATTTGTAAATGTATATGAGACGACTTCATAACGGTCTAATTTAATATCAAAATTTTGTACTTAACCACAAAAAAGAAATCCAGCACGTATGACGTGATACCTTTGAAGGTATATAAATTCGGATGATTGCTGAGATAGGTGATTTCAGTTGCGATTAATCCGGTTTCTTCGCGTATTTCACGAGCAACGGCTTCTTCAACAGTTTCGTTAAAGTCAACAAATCCGCCAGGCAGACCGATTTTGCCTTTGCCGGGATCTTTTGCGCGGGTGATAGTTAATAAATTGCCTGTTTCATTGAATATCAGCGCACCGGCAGCACAGACCGGGTTAATGAAAAATGTTAAACCGCAAGCTTCGCAGCGCAGGTTGTTACTCGCTTTTGCCAGCCTGGTTTCATCTCCACACTGCGGGCAATGTTGTGTTATGTCGATGATGGTTTTCATAACTTATTCTATCATAGATGCAGTGGTAATGAATAGACGATATTAAATCGTGATTTTATTCATTATTTTAGTGAAAAGTTTCACAAATTACTTGACTCGGTCTAAAAAAGTCGCTAATATCAGTCCGTAAGTATCGATAAATAATTATCGAAAGGTAAATTAAAGGAGCATTGATATGTGCGCAGTGACAGAAAAGGCTGATTTAAAAGCTAAAATGCCGGAAGGATTGCGAAAGTTTCAGAAGGTCAATGATATATTGGCGAAATACAATCATGATGCAACCAACCTGATTGCCATCCTCCAACAGGTACAGGTGGAATATCGCTATCTGCCACAGGATATCCTGACATACATATCAACAGCCATCGGCAAGTCGCCTTCAGAGATTTTCGGTGTTGCTACTTTTTATTCTCAATTTTCCCTGGAGCCAAAAGGTAAATACGAAATAAAATTATGCGATGGTACCGCCTGCCATGTTCGACGGTCGATACCGGTGCTGCAGGCGATCAGAGAAAAACTGAAATTGGCACCTGGTGAAACAACTACTAAAAACTTGCGTTTCAGCGTTGATACAGTGAGTTGTTTAGGAGCGTGCGGGTTGGCACCGGTGGTATTAATAAATGAAAAAGTTTATCCGCAAATGACGCCAGAATCGGTGGTTAAGGTGATAAATGAAATTAATAAATTGGAGGATAACCAGTAATGATAGCATCTGCAGAAGCATTAGATAAAAGAAGAGAAAAATTAACCAGCGAGTGCAATAATAATTGCCGGGTGCTGGTTTGCGCCGGCACAGGTTGTGTGGCAAATGGTTCACTGCTGGTGTTGGAAAAGTTTCGTGAACTGCTTGGCGATGACGCGGTATCTTTTGAAAAAGAGCCGGTCAGCGTTGACCACACCGGATGTCATGGTTTTTGTGAGCGCGGGCCATTAGTGAAAATTAACGGTATGGATTTGTTATACACCCGGGTACGGCCTGACGATGTTGATGATATTATAAATATGACAATAGATAACGGCATTATTGTTGACCGGTTATTGTATGAACATCCAGTTACCGGCGATAAATGCCGTGGTGAGTTGGAAATACCGTTTTACGCACTGCAGCAGCGCACATCTCTGGCAAACTGCGGAAATATAAATCCAGATAAAATCGAAGACTACCTGATGAAAGATGGTTATATTGCTTTGTCAAAAGTTATCAATACCATGAAAAGTGAAGATGTTTGCAAACTGATACTTGACTCCGGTTTGCGGGGCAGGGGTGGTGGCGGATTTCCTACCGGAAGAAAATGGGAATTTGTGCGGATTGCCAAAGGTGACAAAAAATACGTTATTGTTAATGGCGATGAAGGCGACCCGGGAGCGTTTATGGATAGATCGTTGATGGAAGGCGATCCGCATGTCGTGCTGGAAGGTATGGCAATTGCCGCTTATGCAGTAGGAGCAGATGAAGGCGTGATATATGTTCGCGCTGAATACCCGCTGGCAGTGGCCCGCATGCGAACGGCAATTAAACAGGCGACTGAAGCTGGTCTGCTTGGCCGCAAAATAATGGGAACCAGCTTTAACTTTACTGTACGGGTAAAGGAAGGTGCCGGGGCATTTGTTTGTGGAGAAGAAACTGCCTTAATCGCGTCTGTAGAAGGCCAGCGTGGTATGCCGCGCAGCAAGCCGCCATTCCCGGCAAACAGCGGTTTATTCGATAAGCCAACTTTAATTAACAATGTTGAGACTTTTGCTAATGTACCGTTAATTATCCGCAATGGCGCGGAATGGTTTTCTGGCATGGGCACTGA
>CAZWZF010000020.1:0-74761 GCA_964638715.1 uncultured bacterium
CTTCAGTTTCATAGAAGGTCACAAAAGCTAACCTTTATCCGTGCTGTACCCGGCAATATCCGGTATTACTCACATAACTTCTCGTCCAAGATACCACCTTGCACTTTCAATTGCTGCTGCAACGCTTTAATATCAATGCCATTTACTTTTCCGTCATTGCACTTTACAGCAATTGCGGCGGTGGTGCCGGCGGCTTCGCCAGTCAATCCACAGGTAGGTATCGCGCGTGTCAGGTCCCAGATGGTGGTATCGGCGGAGATGCAGCGGCCGGCGGTAAGCAAGTTGTCATTAACTACTCCGCACAATGACCGCAATGGTATAGTGAAAATTGGGCCAGGTTTGCGCCAGTCGCCGGTCATACCCACGGTGTCGTCAAACCAGCGATGGTCATCCGCTTCTTTTAAATCAATGCTGGCGCACAACCGGCGGGTCATGCGAAAACATGCTATGTCTGCCAGTTGAAATGGTTCTATCTCTGCGCCGGGATTTTCCCTGCGCCAGTCAGCAATTTTCTTGCGCACCATCTCACGAGTACCCAAAATATGCCCGGTCACTCCCTCGCCATCGTCACCGCGAAAGAATGGGCCTTGTGAAAATTCTTTCCGTGTATACGGGTCGTAATCCCGCGTCATTGCCTGCAAATGCGGCACGCTATCTTTCAAAATGTAAAACCACCCACACAGCACATTAGAATCAAGCGACTCGGTTTTCTCACCGGCAAGTGCGCAGATATCGGCATCGCCGGTGCAGTCTATTACCGTTTTACACCCCACCGCAAATCTGCCGCTTTTATTCTCCATTATCAGGTGCGTTATGCTGGTTGCATTGCGCTTTACTGCGCAAAACCGGGTGTCATACAGCAACTTTACACCGTTATCAATTATCAGCTTTTCCAGTGCCAGCAGATAAGACGCAGGATTAAAATCTGCCCGGTAACGAGTCGCCTTTCTTTCTTCAATATCGCCATCCGGCTGCCAGCATTTTGGTGCCGGTATAAACGCGGCCTTTCTGTTAGGCGTCACTATATCGGCAATAGACAGCTTCAACAATTCTTCGCTGAGACCGCCAATAACCTGATTCCCCATGCCATCACACAACGGAAGATAAATTATCACATTGCCAAGAGTCGCCAGCCCACCGGGACCACTCTCCTTGTCCAGTAAAATTACCCGTAACCCGTTACGCGCCGCCGAAACCGCCGCCGCAACCCCGGCAATGCCAGCCCCTACTACTGCCACGTCATATTCATACTTAACTTCAATATATCGCGCTGGTTCAGTAATATAATTCTGCATTATTTCTCACCCTGGTAAATACTAAATTATAATTTCGCTAAGCCGGAAGATTTACCTATGAGAAATGGGATAAATTGAATAATTAATATCAGGACTTCCCCATTAAACATCTGATTGATCCGTCAAATCCGACCGATTAAATGAGAAAGTCCTATAATTTATTTGTTGGCTCCCCTAATCTAAATAAATTGGACAAGTTTTCAGTGTAGGTCGCTTCGACAGGCACAGTGACCGAAAAATTGCGATAAAAGTAAACTCCCCTCCTTGGCAAGGAGAAGGCGGGGGGTGGTCTTCGACGATATGAAATTTTCAATTTAAAATCATGATTTTTTTTGTTCGGATTTGACTGCTAACTGACTAAAACCTTACCCCCTAACACCTAACTCCTTTAAAAATCAATCTTATATTGTGCTGATATTCTCTTGATATGGTCGCTGTTTGTTTCTGCATTTATGCTGAAATTTTTCAGTGCTTTATTGTTTGGCACCCGATAAGTAATCCACAGTTTCCACTCCGGTGGGTCTACGAAGGTGCGGGTTGCACCCAGGCGGAATGACGAATATTTCGTTTTGCCGAATTCGGTAGTAGTTACTGACATCGCCGGGTATTGACTCAACTGCGTTCCAGTCTTGTCATAGCTTTGCGTCAGGTTCATTGTTTCCAATATCTTGCTGCCAAATGCCTTGTTTATGCCGCCGCGAAGCAGGTCTGCTACCCGTGGGAGTGCAATTGTTGTGCCTACCTTTGACAAAACCGTACCACTGCCTTTGTTTGAATTAAATATATTTACAACATCGGCAAGTCCGAATAAACGGCTGTATATTTCTTCCTGGTTTAATGGATTCCTGCCCGGTGGCGCGTAAGATGTGCGTACTGTAAGCCACGAAGCGTTTTGCTGGGCAATATTTGGATCCAGCAAGTTGCCATTGATGGTTGCTTCAACTGCGAACTCATCTACCTGCCCGGTGGCTAAAGCCTGGGTTACCAGGCTGGGGGTGCGATCCTGACCAAAATAGAACCGGGCACTACCACTGGATATATTCAGGTTGCCGCCCGGCAGTTGAATCTTGGCATCAGCCGAATCAATGAAACAGTTGACATCAACAATTGGATTAATCAATTTACCGGTAATCAGGCCGTAAGTACCAATGCCAATTGTCTCATTGCCGCTGTATTTTTCCGCATAATTTGCCATCGCTTCTGAATTGATGGCATATACAAACGAGTTGGTTATGGGAAGTTTTTCACCTTTTGCTGCAATTTCCATATCCAACTGAGAGAGCGGCGGCAAAATTTTTGTTGGAATAAATGGCAGTTTTGCGGCAATATTTGGCGGAATCGCGATATCAAAGGAATTGCCTTCACCAATAATTAATGCAATAGATAAATCAGGATTAATCGGCAAAGTAACCGGTTCGCCTGAATCTTTTGTATTATCATATCCTAACCGCGAATTTTCCGCATACGCCAATCCTTCTAAAATCGGCGGTTGAATGTGATTGTTGATAACACGGTTATGCAGGCGAAGGAATGCGGTTACCGTCCCGTTGAATGCCTCGCGCCAGCGTATGGGGGCACGTACCGTCTGCAAGTGTATATCGTAACGCAGGTTATCCGCAAACTCACTCGCTGGTATCAACGCACCATTGCGTTTCAATTTATCCGGGTCTATCTGCACAGTTCCCTTTGCAACTAAAGAGCCATAAGGCGGCAATTTTTTCTCGCGTATGCCAACTAATTTTTTCACCCAGGCAAACTGGTCTTTTTTCGTCACCACTGGACGGTCAAATACTGCCGAAAAATCCCGGATATCCATAACAGTCAAGGTTTTATCTGCAATGTTGGGGTGAAAATCAACATCCAGATTAACCCGGCGCAACTTATCCGGCAAATCCGGCGTCGATTGTTTCAGTGATAACAGAGGAATTTGCAGTTTGAAATTTCCATCTGTCAGTACCGGATTATTTATAGGCCCGCCTATGATAAATTCAGTTTCTAACATGCCATTTTCTGAATCTATTTTAGGCAGCAAATTGCGAACTTCAACCGGCAAGAATGGCCGCGCGCAAGACAATCCCTGTGGCGGCAGCCTGAATTCCATATAACAATCTTTGTCAGCAGGGATACTTGGCAAAAAAGGTCCTGCCCATTCAAATGGGAAATAGCCATAAATCTGCAGCGGCTCAACCTGGTTTTTATTATCAGATATAAATGACAGGTTGGCAGCATCTTCTTCAAAGATAACTTTGTCGCCGATTGCCTTTACCGGTGTCAAATTATCCGGAGCATTATCTTTGTTATGCCAGCGTCCCAGCCATATTCCCTTTTCATCGACAGTCACAATAAATGAACTCAGCGAATCAAACTTATATCCCATAAATTCCGGCTTTTCCATATCTACCGATGCCCGCATATTAGGTTTTTCCATATCAGATGTAATATCAGCCGTTATGCTCACCTTGCCATGCAATTGCTGTAATGCGAAAACATGCAGCCATTTGCCGATTACTGATAAATCAATTTCCTGCGCGACAAGGGACATGTTAATCTGACCCGCCTCGCTGCCATGCCCGGAAAGGGTCAAACCACCACTCATTTCTACTGACAAACCCTGCAATTCCGGGAAATTCTTAATATCGTCGCGTCCTGAAATTAGCAAATGTTCAACGTTAACAACATTCGGGCCGCCGTCATAACTCAACGCAGTATCAATATCCGGCAAGTCAATATTTCCCACCAGTACTTTCGTTAATTTCAGCTTCGTTTCCACCAATGGACGGCTAAGCGCACCAGAAATATTGATAGTCATATCGCTGACAGCGGAGAACGGCGTTGGTATTGCCCGTACTCCATCCGCTATCTTCTGCAGAGTTGCAACTGACTTGAATACATCGGCTAATTTAATGATGTCGCGGCGAACCTGGTTTAAATTCTCTGCCTTTATCCTGAATCCGGCGTCAATTTCCTGCATATTTCCGGGGAGCATGTTCAACATCCCCGGACCGGTATCATTAATTAATTCAACATAATATCTGCTTTTTTCAAGGTCGCGTCCAAAAGAAAAATTATCCGCAGTGAATAACATTTCGTTTCCAGAGAAATTGCCGGCAAACTTGAAAATTGAATATGGTATCCCGGCTATTTTCAAACCGCCCGGTGCATCCATCTGCACTTCAATGCGCAAAGATTTTACAAAATCAGCAGTCCACTTTTCATTGGTAAAATTCGGCATTTTACAGGTAGTATTGCCATTTACTGCAATAGAACCTACCGCGTAACGGTCAATATTATTCAGCAAATAATTGATATTTTCCGGCATATCCGGCATGACCGTCTGGGTAATAACGGCAATATCGCGCAGGTCGATGGTGGGGATTTTCCATACCAGATTTATGTCGGCATTCTTTTTAAATATGGGTATCTGCCCGGTCACCGCAATAGGTATGCCGCCTAAATCGCAGGATGCATCATTAATTACCGCTATCCCGTCTTTTATGGCGATATCCAGCGACAGCTTGGTGCCATGCAGTGTGGTGCCGCTGGGCAGCGACAGCTCCGGCTGATGCATGATGATTGACAGTTTACCTTCGGGGTTATCAGGTAATCCCTGTAATATGCACTCGCCTTCGATAACACCATCAAAAGGAACTTTATTTTTTATCCCCGCTATCGTCTCGATTTCACCCATCGACGTTCTCGGCATCGACAGGCTGAGATTTGTTTTTATCTTGCCATTGTTATTAATTATGCCAAATGACCCGCGAATATGCCGGTTATTGGCAGATATAACCATATTTCTGAAGATAAAGCGATCTGGCGACATCGATAATTCGCAATCGCCAACCACATCGTCAAGGGCATACCCCATCCCGCGTGGATTTGCAACATGCAGCCTGCCGGCAAAGGTTGGATTCAAATAAGATCCACTGACCGTACCAGAAAGATAAACCTTGCCGGACACATCTTTCACATTGGTGAAAGAGCGCACTAAATCTAAATTAAGCGCGGATGCCTGGACATCAACAATAATTTGTTTGTTCGGTTTTAATCTTCCTGATGCTCTAACTATTCCGTTTGGAGTAGCCAGTTCAAGGTGCGACAGCGACGCCGCCACGGTTGTTTCTTTGGCATCGATAATCAATACCTTGCCAGCCATGGCAAAGTCACCCTTCAACGGAACTGGCAAGACTACGCCCATTTGACCGCGCATATCCGTCAATATTTCCGCCCGGGTAGGTCCCTTTCTATAATCGCTTGATACCTTTACCGCTATTTTTCCACTAACATCGCCAGTAATTTTGCCGTAATCCGGCATGATATATTTCATTGATTTAGGCGGTGTTATTTTAACGTATCTTTCCTGAATCATACCGGGTTTTATATTATCGACTCTACCGCGCAATACGGCAATGGTATGCTGCTTATTTGGTGTCCTGCCGCCGTTTATCCATAAATCTCCGCTGATAGAACCACCGAATACATTCATTTTAATTTTGCTGACAGTTATTATATCGTCAGCATAACGTATTTCACCGGTAATTTTGCTAAAATCGCCAAAGTTGGTGCCGATATTTATCCCGGATAATTTAGCCCGCAGCGCCGGTGATGCAGCGGTTCCGTTAATATCAGCATCCAGATTTAAGTCGCCAGACCAGCGGAACTTCAAGTTTTGCAGGTCGCGGCTGAAATGTACCAAGGTTTTGGGATTTATTTTACTGCCGGTCAGATGCAAGTTATATACAGGATTTGTAAAATCCGTCACAGTGCCGGATAATACCAGGTTTGTTTGTGCTATCCTTACGCCTAACGCGGCGATATTAACGCTATCTTCATTCAGATCAAAATTTCCATATTTTATTTCAAATGGCAGTTTCATTCCCATGCTATCAGCGGTTCCGCGCAGATTCTTAACATCCACCACCGCGGCAAGCATCGGTGGACCTTTGCCATCTATTGCCAGTTGCAACCGCGCATCAATCGTGCCGCTATCAATTTTTACCGGTATTTTTTTTGGCAAAAATTTCATCACACTTTTAATATTTATTCCGTAGGCATCAGTGCGAATCAGCATACCGCCGGTATCAAAATTTACTGTACCGCCAGCAGTTATTTTTTGCAGTTTTTTCGTTCCGTCATACGCAGAGAATTGAAATGGCATGGCGCCGGTACGGGCAGGAGTAACCATTATATTGATATCTTTCAATTCTTCATTATGCGGCGGTATTCCCGGCCATCCTTTGGCATCTGTATATATCAAATGCCCGCCGGTTATGCTTATCTCTGCCTGCAATTTATCTTCGGTTGGGGTTGGTTTTTGCGGTGTCTTCTTCACCAGATGGTCAAAATTCCATTTGCCTTCTTTATTTCGCCGTACTATTAATTGCGGCGAATTAACATCAATAGCGGTAATTGCCGCCACCGGCGCAAGCGGATTGGACAACAAAGCGTTTATATCATACTTAACGATAACTCTCGGAATTGTAATAACATCATCATCTGCCGCATCGTGGGCATTAAATTTGTTAATTACGATGGTGCCTTTTTTACTGAGGTCAATTCTGCCGATATTAATATCCCAACCGGTCTCAATTGACAGGTGGTAAATGGCTAATCGACGCGCTAATTCGTTGAAGTTTACCTGGCTGAAGGAATGGATTAATACTAAAAGAAGGGCGGGCAAGATTACAGCAGGCCGCAACAGCAGAAAAAATAGCTGTCTGAAAAATGTTGATAAGCTGCTAATTTTGCGTTTTTTTCTGTTTTTTGCCATACGCGTTGTAATCATCGTTACCAACGCCTTGCGGGACAGGGAAATCCCCTGCCCCGCATGTAGAGTTTAATAACTGCTGATTATTTATCCAGTTGCTTCTGGTATTCTGATAACTGTTGCAATCTATGCTCGATTTCATCCAGTAATCTATCTGATTTTGACTCAGGATCTTCTTTTGTCGCAGGAGCACGGTTAATTGCCCATAAGCTCAATGCCGCCAGCCCTAATAAGGCAACAACGCCAAAGATGATCCCTGCTGAACTGGAGTTGCAGCAATTGCATTTAGATTGTGTAGGTGTGCCCATCGTCTTCTCCCTCTGATTCAGTGAAGATTCTCTTCACGAAAGTCAGTAACTCCATGGGGTTAAATGGCTTGGTCAGATAAATGTCCGCGCCGCTTGAATAACCCGTAAAGATATCCTGATCCTGCGCTTTAGCCGTTAACATGATAACCGGGGTACGGTTTGTCATCGGATTTGCGCGGATACGCTTTAACGTTTCTAATCCGTCCATGAACGGCATCATCACGTCAAGAACAACCAGGTCAGGTCGCTCTTCTTCAATCTTCTTTAATGCCTCACGACCGTCAAAAGCTGTTATAACAGTATAACCAGCTCTTTCCAGGTTAACCTGGATTAATCGGACTATATGTCGTTCGTCATCAACCGCCAAAATTTTCTTAGGCATGCCTGTTAGCCCCTTTACTATTTCTACGAATGGGTAATTCAGGTATAAATAATATATCTATCGTACTTTTTGAGTATAGCAAAACAGACACTATATCGTCAATGTAAGTAGATATAAACTACAAAAAAATATCTAAAAATAGGTATTTCACCTTATTTATTCCATAAATAAAGTACAACTGCATCAATTTTACTCTTTTTAGCGAAATAAAAAAATAGCAATAGTCGAATATTACAAAATATTAGATACGAATAATAGCAGTATCAAAAGTATTATATTACTGAGTCAATTTTAATATCTGCCACGAATTGTAGGGAATGCCGTCCCCGGCATTCCGCAAATTGGTAGTTTATTTCTCAATAAGGAGATACATTTCCCCCTGAAAAGTGGTATATTTATCTCGTAATATTTCGGCAAAGGTGATTTTATGCGGGCGGAGATTTTATCTATTGGCACTGAACTGCTGTTGGGGCAGATTATTGATACTAACGCGGCGTGGCTGGCGGAACGGCTGGCGGAATTGGGCATTGGCGTGTATAACCGGCAAACCGTCGGTGACAACGATGAACGGCTGGCGGATGCTATCCGACTGGCGAAAAGTCGCGCTGACCTGATTATATGTACCGGCGGATTGGGGCCTACCGGCGATGACATTACCTCGGCGAATATCGCACGGGTATTTGACACTCCGCTGGAAATCAACCAGGAAGCCAAGGTTAATCTGGAAAAATTGTTTGCCCGCCGCAGTTACCCGTTCACGGAGAAACAATATAAACAGGCGATGCTGCCCGTCGGGTCGGAGATGATTCTCAACCCCACCGGCACCGCGCCGGGATTTATATTAGACAAAGACGGCGTGATAATAATGGCATTTCCCGGTCCGCCGTTGGAGCTATACCCCATGTGGCGTCAAACCGCGGAGCCATACCTGCGCGCACGCGGCGAAAATGTAATCCATTCAATAACGCTGCGTTTTTGCGGCATCGGCGAATCGGCGCTGGAATCGCTGTTGCAGGATTTGATGGACAAGCAGAGCAATCCCACCATCGCGCCTTACGCTAAAACCGGCGAATGCCACATTCGGTTGACCGCCTGCGCCGCGTCGGTAGATGAAGCGAAAAAGATGATTGCGCCGTTGCAGGCAGATGTGATGGCTCGCGCCGGGAAATATATGTATGGGGTGAATGATGAAACCCTGGAAGTTGCAACCGGCAAGATACTGCGCCAGCGCGGACTGACCCTGGCAGTGGCGGAATCCTGTACCGGCGGCGCGCTGGGCGGACGCATAACATCCGTCGCGGGGGCATCAGAATATTTCCTCGGCGGGGTAATATCTTACGATAACCGCATAAAAGAAGAACTATTGGGCGTGTCGGCAAAATTGCTGCAACAGCATGGCGCGGTGAGTGAAGAGTGCGCCAAAGAGATGGCGGATGGCGTACGCAGAACCACCGGAGCGGATATCGGCATATCGATAACCGGCATTGCCGGTCCGGGCGGTGGCACCCCGGAGAAACCGGTAGGCCTGGTATATATCGGCATCAGCGCACCGCAATTCGCCACCACCGCCGTGCGCGGAATATTGGGCAGCGACCGCGAGATGATACGCATCCGCGCCACCACCCAGGCACTGTTGATTTTACGGGATTATTTAACCGGGGCAGGAGTAATAATATGAATATGCCGGATTTGCTGGGCATGACCGCGGAAAACGCGGAGATGGCGATTAAAAAAGCCGGCTACGAGGTGATTCGCATAGATTCCCCCCGCCCCCGCTTCCTGAAATTCCCCGCCGAAGCAAAAGTGGTGCGGCAAAGAATGGTAGAAGGCAAAATAGAAATCTTCGTCGCGTTGACACCGGTTATTTTAACGGATTGAATATATAAATCTTAAATATTCTTGCAAAACCTGTGTAACCAAGAGTATTCCGAGTATCCTGCTCACAATACGTTGAGTTTTGCAATTGACTCTGATAACTTTATTTTTACTTCATTCGAGAGGTGGCAAGAGCGTCCCTCTCGGAAAAAGAAAGCGCCGGAAATAAATTTCAGCACCTTGCACCTTCTTGCACAGCTAACGTCACCGGGACGGTGACGCCACATTTTGCGCTAAATCCTGATACTAACCCTCAACCCATACCCACTCAATCACTTCAATTACAAAAAATAAATAAATCTATCACTCGAATTCTGAAAAAACAGTGATATAATTTACTAAAGTCCAAACTTTATGCTGAGTTTCTTATATCGAAGTAGTGATATAAAAGGAGAACTTATGGATTATAATAAAAAAGCGGCGCAGGTGATGAATACTGATATTGTCACCACCACGCCGGATTTGTTATTGACTGATGCAATACAGCTAATGCTTGATCATTCAATCAGCAGTCTGCCGGTTGTGGATGAAGATGGCATGCTGCTTGGGTTTATTACCGAGTATGACATCATTAATTTTGCGATTAGCGGTGAAGCAGACCGGACCCGGGTGAAAGAAGCGATGGCGTTGGCGCATAAAGTAGTATCTTTTTCACCTGACACAGATTTAGAGACGATGGCTAACTGCTTCGTCACACAACGCATTCACCGGGTACCCATCGTTTCTGATGGCAAGGTTATCGGCATGGTTAGCCGACGTGATATTTTACGTGAAATACTGAGAATTTATCGAAAGAATTAACTGCATGGGGGTGCAAGCCATGATATTAAAAAGCATTGATGTTGCAATGATGACAACATGGGTAGATCGCCTGATTCCAAAGTTTAATATTTACGGGGTACAGGCTAAAGAAGATAAGTTTGCTTATGGTCTTTTGACACGCGGTGCAGATTTGCGGTTGGATTTTGATGTTACAATTCTACCGCCGAAAAAATATTTCCAGCCTCTCAAAGAAACGATAATGAAGTTCGTCCGGGGTGGTGAATATGAGTCAGTTCATGATGACGAATCAATAGTTTTATTTGGCGTACATCCCTACGATGTTGTTGCCATTGCCCAGATAGACAAAATATTCAGTCATGGTGTCTACGATAGCCATTATATGAACCGCCGCAATAAAGCCACCATCGTCGCCTGCGATATTCAGAATACATCTCCAAATATGTTTGCCGCCTGCATGGGAACTGCTGTTGTTGACGATGATTATGACATACTACTCACCAAACTGGGGAAACATTATGTCGTCGAAGTTCGCACGGAGAAAGGCGAAGCATTACTGGCAGAGTTGGGTGACGTACCGGACGCTGACGCGCTGCTGCTGGCGCGACGCGAACAATTTTGGGAAGATGCCCGGCGATTTATGAACAAATATTTATTGAAATGCAAGCCGGAAGATCTCCCTGAATTGCTGACGCAAACTTACGAACATCCAATTTGGGAGGAAAATGCCGCCCTTTGCTATTCTTGCGGTTCATGTAATCTCGTATGTCCCACCTGTTACTGTTTTGATGTCTACGATGATGTTGACTGGACATTAGAGAGTGGTGAACGTTTCCGGCAATGGGACGGCTGCATGCTGCGCAAATTTGCTGAAGTGGCGGGAGGGCATAACTTCCGTAAAAACAGGGAAGAGCGATACCGGCATCGTTTTTACCGCAAGGGAAAATATTTGTGGGACCGCATGGGAATGATTGCCTGTGTTGGATGCGGACGCTGTACCACAGCATGCACTGCTAAAATCGCTAATCCCGTTACCCTTTATAACACATTATATGAGGATAAATAAATGACTGAACCTTCTATTTCTATAAAAGATGCGTATTTGCCGGAAACCGCAACGATATTGCATACAGAAATGCTGACAGCGCAGGATTTGTATATTAAAATTAAACTTGCAAACGGCAAAGATTTGGGGCACTTACCCGGTCAATTTGTCCAAATATCCATTGCTGGTGTTGGCGAAGCGCCGCTTTCTATCTCCTCATCACCAGACCTTCATGGCGCATTTGAAGTTGTTGTTCGCAATGCCGGACGTGTAACAGATGTGCTGCATCGTCTGGAAACCGGCTCAACACTCGGTATTCGCGGTCCATTCGGAACACATTTCCCGGTAGAAGAAGAAATGAAAGGGAAAAACATAATATTCATTTGCGGAGGCATCGGACTGGTTCCCATTCGTTCGGCTATACAATATGTGCTTAACCGCCGCGATAATTATGGCAAGATCGCTATCCTGCTTGGTACCCGCTCACCCGCTGAACGGCTATTTACCGATGAACTGGCAGCCTGGGGCGCTGTTGAAGGAGTAACTTTTCTGGAGACGGTTGACCGTGCTGATGAGCAATGGACTGGAAATATCGGTGTCATCACTACGCTGATTCCAAAAATAGAAGTTGTTCCCGCCAACACCTGTGCGATAATTTGCGGCCCACCAGTGATGTATAAGTTCGTCATACGCGAATTAACCGCCCGCGGAATGATGCCTAATGAAATCTACGTTTCTCTTGAACGACGCATGAAATGCGGAGTGGGGAAATGCGGACATTGTCAGATTAACGGTCTGTATACCTGTATGGACGGGCCAGTGTTCAATTACGCAGATGTTGCGGATGCGCCGGAGGCTATATAAATGAAAAAACCAAGAGTAGCTATTTTTGATTTTGCCTGTTGCGAAGGCTGCCAATTGCAGATTGTTAATATGGAAGAGGAATTACTCGACCTGATAGCGTTAATAACACCGGTAGAGTGGCGGGAAGCCATGTCGGAACAGAGCGACAAGTATGATATTGCCATCATCGAAGGTTCTATCACCCGCCCGGAAGATGAAGAGCGTATTAAAGAAATCCGCTCACGGGCAAGTATACTCATCGCACTGGGTGCCTGTGCCACCATCGGCGGAGTTAATAAGCTGAAGAATAATTTTGAAAGCATTGATGAGGTGAAACGATGTGTCTATGGCGACGCTGCCCGTATGCCCCATTTGGTAACCATGCCGGTAAAAGCGGTGAATGAAGTGGTGAAAGTTGATTACTACGTGCATGGGTGTCCTATTAATATCGACGAGTTCAGCTACATTGTGCGCTGCCTGGCGCGAAATGTGCCGCCGGTAATCCCCAACTTTCCCGTTTGTGTCGAATGCAAAATGCGCGAGAATATTTGCCGTTATGAATACGGTGAACTATGCCTTGGCCCGGTAATTCGTGCCGGATGCAATGCGCCATGTCCGGCTGCCGGCATGTGGTGTTTTGGGTGTCGCGGGTATGTTGATGAGCCAAATGTAAACGCAGCGAAAGATGTAATGGACAAATACCGGTTAACCATTGCTGACTTGCAAAGCAGATTATTGCTGTTCAACAGCACACAGGAGTCGACCAATGTCTAAAATTGTTGAAATTAACGTACATCATGTCACTCGCGTAGAAGGACACGGCAATATTCATGTGCGCATCAACGATTGCGGTGTTGAAAGCGTAGAATGGCAGGTACCGGAAGCACCGCGATTTTTCGAGGCAATGGTGCGCGGACGAAGCTGGGAAGATATCCAGACCGTGGTGGCGCGTATCTGCGGTATATGTTCCGTGACACATTCGCTGGCGGCACTGAAAGCCATAGAGGATGCCATGGAAATAGAAATTTCTGAACAAACAGAAATGCTGCGCATCCTCGCTTTGTATGGGGAACATATAGAAAGCCATGTCCTGCATATTGGTTACCTGGTGGCTCCTGACCTGTTGGGAGTAAAATCAGTCGTACCGCTGGTAACTTCACACCCCGAATTGCTGAAACTTGTCATCAGGCTGCATAAGTTGGGCAATACCATGATGGAAATACTCGCCGGTCGAAAAACGCATCCGATTTCATTCAGGCCTGGTGGGTTTGGACGTGTGCCAACTGAAAATGAATTGCGCGAGTTAAGAAAAATGCTGGTTGACGCAATTCCTGATTACCAGGTTTTAATGGACGCGGTATTTGGCCTGGCAGACAAATTGCCAAAGTTTGAACGCGATACCGAATATATTGCACTGATTGACCATGTTGATTATGCCCTTTACAACGGGAATATCGGCAGCAGCGACACCACGAAAACAATGCCGGTGCAAAAGTTCAAATCGGTAGTAAATGAATACGTCGTGCCGCAATCAACAGCAAAATGGGCAAAGTGGCATCGTGAATCTTATGCCGTTGGTGCACTTGCGCGCTGCAACCTGAATAGCGAGTATCTGCTGCCGCTGGCACGGGACGTGGCAAAGAAGTTTGGATTATTAGACGGATGCTGCAACCCGTATATGAATACAGTTGCACAACTGGTAGAGGTGGCACAGGTTGTTGAACATGGTATACAACTCATCGACCAGCTGCTCACTGCCGGTGTAACGCATAATCTTCCAAAGATAAAACCACAGGCAGGATGGGGAGCAGGAGCGGTAGAGGCGCCTCGCGGAGTGCTTTTCCACAGTTATGCTTTTGATGATAACGGCATCTGCACCGGGGCAAACATGACTATTCCGACAAACCAGAATCACGCCAATATCCAGCATGACATGGAAAAACTGGTGAACTTAATCGCAGACCAGGATGAGGACAGTATAAGGCTGCAGCTTGAAATGCTGGTTCGCGCCTATGACCCCTGCATATCATGCTCAACTCACTATATGGACATCGAATTTATCAAATGTGGGTATCCACCCACAACCCATTAATATTCACCACAAAAGAACGCAAAAACCACAAAAGAAGAATTTTAGAGTCAATTGCAAAACCCAATGTTTTGCGAGCATCTTACTCGGAATACTCTTGGTTACACAGGTTATGCAATTACCTCTTTAGAAAACTCTTTGTGTTCTTTGAGTTCTTTTGCGGTGAATAATAGCCCATTACATTAATTTACAAACAACTGGTTATATTTCAATGTTCTTTGAACTTAAGGTACTAATGAACAACCAGTCAAATCTGTCTGTTATTGGCCTTGGCAACATTTTATGCTCCGATGAAGGCATAGGAGTATATTTGTTGCGCCGATTACAGGAATGTTCATGGCCTGTAGCAATTGATTTCATTGAATTTGGCGTTGGCGGCATGCAATTGCTGCACCTGATAACCGGTCGGCAAAAAGTCATTCTACTCGACTGCGCTTTCATGGGTGACGCGCCGGGAACAATCCGCCGTTTCACCCCGGACGAAGTTATTTCACGAAAAAACAACACCGGCTTATCGCTTCATGAAGGCGATCTGCTATCAATTCTTACTCTCGCAGCAACTATTGGTGAATCCCCTGACGAAATAATCATCTTTGGTATTGAACCAGCGATTGTAACCCCGGGTATGGAACTATCACCAGTGTTAAGCAAACGTCTGGATGAATACCAGGCGATGGTGACAAAAGAAATTTTTCACATCGATTAACAGGATTTTAAAGATAAAATTGTTGAAGTAAATAGGAAAACCTATTTGCTAAATTATAGATTGATACCTTAAAAGCCCCTCCCCTCAATCCCCTCCCCGGTTGGAGAGAGGAAGAACGACTATCAGTGACTGACACCAAGTGGCGAAGCCAGGAAGGTGTCTGTCACATCGGGTTGCCGCAAGGTTTTGCAAGAGCCTATTAAAATATTAAATCTTTTAAATCCTGTTAATCGATGTGAAAATTAGAATACCGCAAAATGTGAACAATTACATGAAACCATTGAATTTTTCAACTATTTCTGGTATAAAAACAATGTATTCAATTAGTGGGGGATTTACTATGAAGTGGTTTGCTTTTATTGGTTTGCTGATTGTTTTGCTGTTATGCGGATGCACGCAGGATGGCACTTTGCGGCATGATGTTAACACCGGCAGCAATGGCTCGCTGGACGGATTATCCATCACGCCTGCCCCGCAAAGCCTGGGCATCGCGACAGACACAGAGTTTTATCTTGATTGGGCAGTAAACACCTCGCCGCCATCCACCTTCACGGTAACCTTGCGAAAAATCGAGAAAAACGGCGACACCCACCTGGTACGTACCGTTTTAGATACATTAAGTACCGGCCATTATCGCCTGTACAAAGATTGGAACTTGGACACTCAGTCATTTTATATGCTGGAGATAATAGGCGGCGGCAAACAAGTACGCACCATCTACCTCACCGGCGGCACATCCGGCGCCCAAAAACGCAATTCCGGCGAGGAAAAAGGCGAAGAAACGCACGAAGTTAAATTGACAATTGACAATTGAGATTTTTTTTTATCCATGTTAATTTTCTCCCGTAACCAAGTCACAAAAAAGCGGGGCGGATTTCTCCGTCCCGTTTAAGTTGCATTTTGTTAAGTTATAAAAAGCCGGTGGCCGTGTTTCCCTTCTTTTCGTTTAACTTAGCAGGATGAAACCATGCTTTTTTGTTCCAAATGTCTTCCTGATCGTCCGCTTAATTCCAGGAACTCTATGAACTCCTGTACTTCCGGGAAATCGTTGGGTTTTTCTTTTGCTTCTGCTATCAGTCTGCTCAGATTTCCTTTGTTCACTAACAATTTGAATATCTCTTTCAATTCGTTGCGGGTTTTGCTGCTGACATTGTTTCTGCGCAACCCGACTCCGTTAAGTCCAATTAACCGCATCGGATTTCCCTCTGCGATTACAAATGGCGGCACATCGTGGGTAATTTTGCTGAGTCCGCCGACCATTGCCAGTCTGCCGATATGCACATTTTGATGTATGCCGGCCAGTCCACCGAGTACTACGCGATCATCTACCTGGCACCCGCCGCTGATTCCCACGTAATTTGTAATGTAAATGTTATTGCCAATTTTACAATTATGCCCAATATGGCTGTATGCCATCAGCATATTGTTATCGCCAATAACGGTCATGCAGCATTCGCCAACTGCGGAATGCACAGTAACGAACTCGCGAATGATGTTGTTGTCACCAATTATCACCCCGGATTTTTCGCCGTGATATTTTTTATCCTGGGGTGGTTCTCCCAATACGGCGTGCGGGGATATGTGACAATCATTGCCGATTTTTGTGAGTCCTGAAACGATAGTGTGAGGCCCTATGACAGTACGGTTGCCGATATTAACATCGGGACCGATTACCGCGTAAGGGCCAATTTCAACGTCATCGCCCAGCACAGCACGCACATCGACTATTGCTGTGGAATGAATTTTCAACGTTTCACCCTTCCTTTTCCTCTGTATTATAGGTAGGATTGGGCACCAGCATGAATGATGCAATGCCGCTCATTGCGACTTCATCGCCAACTTTGGAGATTATTTCGCATTTACCGAAGCTTTTGCGCAGATTAGTGATGGTAACTTCAGTAATCAGTTGATCGCCCGGCACTACTTTACGTCGAAATTTCACTTCGTCGATGCCGGCAAACAAGCCTAATTTCCCTTTATTTTCCGGCATTGACATCATCAATAGAGACCCTATCTGCGCGGCATGCTCAACTATCAGCACCCCTGGCATAATCGGATTTCCCGGAAAATGACCCTGGAAAAATGGCTCGTTCATGGTAACGCATTTCAACCCAACCGCACGTTTGCCCGGTTCAAGTTCTAATATCCTGTCTACCAGTAAAAACGGATAACGGTGCGGGTTAGTATTCATGATCTGAACAATATCCAAGCTAAAACCTCCCGATTTCGTCGCGTCGACGCATATTATTTAACTGCGTATTTTACGCGCAGATTTTTTGCCATCTCGACATGGCTGTAATGTCCGCTGCGCACCGCAGTTATTCTGCCTTGCAAGCGGAATCCGGTTAATGCCAGGTCGCCCAATAAATCAAGCACCTTGTGCCATGCCGGTTCATTATGCCTTACATCGTTATTTAAATAACCGGTTTCGGTGATTATAACCGCGTTATCCAATGACCCGCCTTTTGCCAATCCGCTGTCCAGCAAATGCCGCACTTCGCGTTCAAGTCCATAGGTACGGGCAGATATTATATTTTCAATTACATCAGCATCAGTAATGTCGCCGCCAGCGGTCATTCCGGTTATTTTCGTCCCGGGTATAGTAATTTCCGCAAACAGTTCCAATTTATCTGACGCAGCAACATTAATATGCGAATTGCCTGTTGCCATGTCATCTTTATCTAATGCAATCGTTAATATTTCGCCTTCTAAACACCTTATTCCTGCCTGTTTCAGAATATCGTACCATATTTTTGCTGCGCCTTCTAAAGCCGGCAATTCCGGGCCGTCAACCTCAATATACATATCGGTTATTCCGCATAGGTAAATGGCAGCCATCAAGTGTTCAATAGTGCGCAGACTGGCTCCATTATTTGCTATCCTGGTGCAGCGGGTGGTGTCATCCACATACTCCGCCAGCGCGGGAATTTCTATCCCATTAACTGCAAATATTATACCGCATCCAGACGATGCCGGTTTGCCTATGACATTAACCTGCTGTCCGGTATGCAGTCCGATGCCATTAATATGCCATTCATTATTTACAGTCGCTCTTTTCATGTCGAACAAATTATATCAAAAATTTAAAAAAGTATGAAATACATGAAATTTCGGATGAAAGTAGTACAGATTTTATAGGTTCTTAATCAAGCTATTTTTGTTGTATAAAGAATAATTCCATAGCCCATAGCATCGCTCTCACCCTTATACACATTTTTATCAAATATATTTTGACTCCAGAGGAGTCACATATTTATAGAAAAGAATCAATCATGAGATTTTCGACCCCAGCGTGGGTCGCATATAATGACCGACAATCTGCTTTGTTATATGCGACCCGCGCTGGGGTCGTCTCAAATAACACATTATTTTCTACCCTTCCAAATAATGCACTTCAGACTGCCCGTGTAAACTTTTCGCTGCCGATTCGGCGGTTATGTCTCGTTGCGGGTTGCCCAGCATTTCAAAGCCTACCATAAATTTTTTCACGCTGGCACTGCGCAATAGCGGCGGGTAAAAATGCGCATGCAGGTGCCATTCTTCATGATTGCCGCCATCGGTGGGAGCATGGTGCCAGCCCATGGAATACGGGAAGGAGCATTTGAACAAGTTGTCATATTTGCAGGTGATTTTTTTCAGAATATCGGCAAGCGAGGCTTTTTCTTTTTCTGTTAATTCTGCCAGCGATTTCACATGGCGGCGCGGCAGCAGCATTGTCTCGAACGGCCATGTCGCCCAGAAAGGAACCAACACCATAAAATCGTCATTTTCAACTACGATTCTTTCCTTCGTTTCTGCCTCTATTTTCAAGTAATCGCACAACAGGCATGATTGGGTTTCTGCCAGGTATTTGCTTTGATTAACCAATTCCTTGGCGGGTTCGCCGGGAATATTTTCACTGGCCCATATCTGGCCATGCGGATGCGGGTTGCTGCACCCCATCATGGCACCTTTATTCTCGAATATCTGTACGTAATTAATATAATCGCAGGCACCAAGTTCGATATACTGGTCTACCCACACATTTATAACGCCGGTAATATCTTCAATGCTCATGCGTGGCAGCGTCAGGTCGTGACGCGGTGAGAAACAAATCACCCGACACTTGCCGCGGTCGGCCTTGGCGCGCAGCAGGTTATTAACGTTCATCACACCGTCCGGGGTATCCGGCAGCAATGCGCTGAAATCATTGTCAAACACAAAAGTACTGGCATATTTCGGATTGCTGACACCCTCAGCGCGGGTATTGCCGGGGCACAGGTAGCATTTGGGGTCATACTGCGGACGATTGTCGGCGATTGCATCCTCTACCGCCCCCTGCCAGGGACGTTTGCCACGGTGCGGCGACACCAGCAGCCATTCACCGTTAAGCGGGTTAAAACGCTGATGCGGATGTTCCGACATATTAAAAGACATCAAAATTACCTCGGGAAAGTTTAAGTTGAATATATATCTTTCGATAAATGAAGTAAAATTCCCTGCTGAACCAAAATGATATTATTCACCACAAAAAAACGCAAAGACCGCAAAAGAAGACTAATTAATAACCTCTTTTGCGGTCTTTGTGTTCCATTGCGGTGAATCTATATCTTTTCAAAACCTTCTACCAGCGCATTGCCATTGCACCCCAGGTTAAGCCGCCCCCGAAGCCGACGAGGATTATCAGGTCGCCTTTGTTTACCCGTCCCTGCTCAACAGCTTCGCTGAGAGCCAGCGGGATTGAGCCGGCGCTGGTGTTGCCGTATTCCTGCAGATTTACCATCCAGCGTTCGATAGGTATGCCCAGCCGTTTTGCTGATGCGTCGATGATGCGCATATTTGCCTGGTGCGGTATAACCAGCGCGATATCGTCGACGACGGCATTAATGCGCGACAGCACTTCGCGAACAGATTCTTCCAGAGATCGCACTGCAAATTTAAATACTTCGGCACCATTCATGCGTAGAAAATGTTCGTGCTTTTCAATGGTTTCGATGGATGCAGGTCGGCGCGAACCGCCCGCCGGTATGGTCAGCAAATCCGCACCGCTGCCATCAGCGCGCAGGTAAGATGCTAATATTCCACTTCCCTGTTCTGTCGGCTGCAATACGCATGCTCCGCCGCCATCACCCAATAATACGCAGGTGCCGCGATCGGTATAATCGGTAATGCGCGATAAAATATCTCCGCCAACCACCAGGGCATTTTTATATAATCTTGAGCCGATGAGCGACGCACCGACTGTTAAGCCATAAATAAAACCGGTACAGGCGGCGGCAATGTCAAATGCGGCGGCGTGAGTTGCACCCAGAAGATTTTGCAGCAAACAAGCGGTGGATGGCATTAAAGTGTCGCCGGTCACCGATGCCACAATTATGCAATCAAGGTCTGCGGCGTCTAACTTGGCTTCTTCCAATGCTGCCTGGGCGGCTGGCAATACCATATCTGATAAAGCCATATCTGGATCAGCGATGTGTCGGGTGATGATTCCGCTTCGTGAGCGTATCCACTCATCTGAAGTATCCACCAATTTTTCCAAATCAGCATTTGTCATAATATGTTTTGGAGCACAAGCCTTAATTGAAGTAATCCCTGCTGGCATAATAGTATTTAACAATTCAGAATCTTTAATCACAGAAATCCCCTTTCCATATCAACCTTGCGAATTAAGAAATATAATTCGCAACCATATTTCAGCAAGGTTACGAATTATTCTTACAATTCACCCTGCAACTAAACTTTACCAGTGAATTGGTTATACGTCAATAACTATATGATGAATGTCGAATACATTTACCGTTCAGCGACTACCACTGCATTATCAATTATATACAACATTTTATCATCAGGCTTTCCAGTCGCTACTTTTAATGTTCCATATATACTTACCGGCCAATCAGTTAAATCTAACTGTTTGCCATTAGCTACATTTACCTGCACAATTTCCGCTACTCCAGGTGGATTGCAAAAATAGCATCCGCGCGGCCTTCCAGCTATGAAGAACTGAGATGATGGACCTGCTTCATGAAAAGGAAGCATGAAGCCTTTGACGTGCACATATTTGTCAGACATCTGTGCAATATCTGGCTTAACTATCGGTTTTTTTCCATATTCCCAACATCCCTGTTGTAAATTTTTCCAATCAATATCTGCATATTGACCGGAAGGTGCATGCTTTGAATAACCCGGCAATTTAGGCCCAATTACCAATTGCATCAAATCTTTATCTGACATTACCCAAATGACAAGAAGAAGAACTATTACACCAATAGCAATTAAAATATTCCTCTTTCGTTTTTTCTGATTCATCTTTTACTCCTGAACTAATATATCTGCAACCGATAAACGATATGCGATAATAGCCGGCAATAAACCGGCAAAAACACCTAAAATCAAAACACTTAATGCAACTACACCTTCTATCGGCTCAAAATGCCAGGCATTTAAGGCAATGCCAAAGCGAGTCATTACCATCGACGACCCTAACGCGGTAATTCCATGACCAAGCAGCCAACCTGATATAACACCAAACGCCGACAATACCGACGCCTCTAAAGCTATTACACGAAATACATCAACACGGGTAGCACCCAGGGAACGAATAACAGCAATATCGCGACGACGCTGGTGTATTGAATAGTACAGACTGATAAGTATCGTTAAAGATGACACAAAAACCACCAGGTAAGCCACTATTAACAAAATACCTTGTAATGGTGCAATAAACGTACTGGCAACTTTATCAATTTGATCTACCGGAACAACAGCCATGGCAGCTTGATGAGCATTTAAATCCTGGATTAAACGAAACCTGGCAGCGGGCTGATTAAGCCGTACCAGCAGTGAAGTTACTTCGCTGGTTGGATCGTGTCCCGGCTCAGGCTTTTCATCAGCATCAGGATGCGAGTGAACTATCCAGGTACTGTGATAATCAACATATACCGCGCGATCTATATTTGTTCCGGTTGGTGATAAAACACCGACAACTGTATATGGAAATTGCGGGTGAAAATCATCACTTTTACCCCACCCGTGCGCACCGATTATCTTCTGTCCAATTTGTAAATCACTTCTCCTTGCGACTTCAGACCCAACTACTGCTTCAAATGGTTTAATAAAACATTTCCCCTGTGCGAATAAGCCATCATTATTTATTGCTTTCCTGCCATCAAAAAAAGCCGGGATGGTGCCAACAATCGGTGACCCGAAATAATTGTCACCCATAGTTAGTGGAATCACCCGCTCAACTACCGGGTCAGATTGCAGTCGTTTCCATACAGATATGTTTACATTGCCAACTGGCGAATCCAGATAATACAGGCTGTTCAAGACAATCTGCAACGGACTTCCCTTTGCCCCTACAACAATATCCCAATTTGCGGTTTCTTTATTAAGTGTAGACTGAGTTTGAGTAGATAATATAAGAACTATTGTCGCGAGTGCCAGACCCAAAGCTACAGAAATAACAGTGAGTGATGTCATCAGTATCCGGGAACGAAGGTATGAAAAAATTAATTTAAAATCAGTCATTATAAAGCTCCTCATGTGTCACCCATGTTGAGGCATCGATAATGCGGGTAAATCGTGAAGCGATACTGGTATCATGGCTAACCATGACAAGAGTGGAATTATGTGTGTCGCAAATACGGAACAGCATATCCAATATCGTTGCAGCATTCGTTTTATCCAGGCTTGCCGTAGGCTCATCTGCCAATATTACTGCCGGCTCATTTATCACCGCACGGGCTATTGCAACCCGCTGCTGCTCTCCGATAGATAATAATTTCGGCATTGCATGGACACGTTTTGTTAACCCAACTTCGGTCAGCAATTTATCAGCATGATGATGTGCTTCTGATGCAGACCATTTTCTACCGTATCGCGCGCCTAATAATAAATTATCAGTCACCGTAAGGGTGGATAATAACTGAAATGACTGAAAAATAAGCCCTAAATGGTGACCGCGAAAAATGTCGACATCATGAGAACTCATGCTGTCGATGCGTTCACCAGCGATAGTTATTGTGCCTTCATCAGGACGCAATAATCCCGCAAGAAGATTTAATAATGTTGTTTTTCCGCACCCGCTGGGACCGCTGATAAGTATGCGTTCACCCTTTTTTATTGATAGTTCATCAACAGCCCAATGCAAGGTATGACCAAAGATTGAATAATTTTTTTTGATATCATGACAATAAATCATGTTTTATGCTCCAAATATATAGCTGGCAATTACTGACACGATAATGCTAAATAACATTACATTTTACTGTATCAGCAATAATGGTTGAGGATAAATTAACCTGCTAATGTTGGAGGAGCGCGGGACGGAGTGAATATTGATACCGTGCGCTGAATGAAGGAAGCGGCACAAGGTGGATTTTCTATTTTTATCAACTCTACGGAATAAGTTGGTATTAAAAGTGAACCGCAACTATTGAAAGCATCCTGGACGAAACAAGCCGGGCATGAATCACCATTATTGTTAACACTATTTGATATAAATACGGTGCAGTTGCTGTATAGATTTGTTTGCGATAGACGAAAATTATTATGGTTATGACCAGACAACCCGATACCTGCATAAAACAGATACGGAATTAAAAACAGCAATAACCAGGTTTTTCTGAAACTTCGCAACACGTTACACTTTACCAATGATTTACTTTATGGTTGGATTATACCTGTTTTTTACCCGAAAAGACAAAAATGAAACATCGTTAATTAAACCGGAAGTTTAATTCAACAATTGTCCCTGGGTAGAGGCGATGCGGATTTGACCGAATAGTTCTTTCTGGATGATGGTTATCCGGTGCATGCGCATCAGTTCCAGTACGGCGAGGAAGGTTATTATTATGGTGGTGCGGGTCAGCGGAAAATCGCAATCGGGGGTGAAAAATATATCGGCAAATACGACGCCGTCGGGACCGCATTTTTCCAATTGTTTCAGGATATACATCATCTGCTGGCGAATGCTTACGCGCGGGCGGGCAACCTCGCGAAATGTCGGTCCGGCGGCTTCCGCACGTGCCAGCACTTCCTGCAATGCCTTCCACAGGTTAAATGAATCCGGGTCGACAGAAAACTCGGGGTTTATCTTTGGCAATGGTATAGTGGCGACGATATCGGGACGCGATACGCATTGACTTCTTTCTTCTGCACGTTTTTGCAGTTCCTGGGCGGCGGATTTGTATTGGGTATATTCCAGCAAGCGGCGTACTAATTCTGCCCGCGGATCTTCATCTTCGTCCAATTTTTCTTCAATCATCGCCGGCGGTCGCGGCAGCAGCATGCGGGATTTAATTTCCAACAGGGTAGCCGCCATTACCAGAAACTCGCTTGCCAATTCAATATCCAGCACTTCCATTAATTTAATGTAATCTAAAAATTGCCGGGTGATGGATGAAATGGGGATATCGTTGATGTCGATTTCCTGGCGTTTGATGAAGTATAACAATAAATCCAGGGGACCTTCGAATAAAGGCACGCTCACCGGATATCCGGTGAAACGTGCCCTCAATTCGTCTGAAATATTTACTACATTCGTTGCTGTATACATAATTGTGAAAGTTGCAATGATAAAAACTGCTAACGGATGAATAATACCACAGTCCCACAGATAGCGCAAGGGGAAATTGAAAACACTATGGGTAGAGTTGAAAATATTTTCATTTATTTTTTTACATTTAATTTACGCAAAAGCGATAATTATTATTGAAGTAATCGTTCCAATATGCTATCCTGCCAAAAAATGAGGTGGATATGAATAATAACGATATTAAAAGATTGCGCGAAATAGCGCAAAAGGTGAAACAAGTCAGCGAGTCTGACGAGAACCAGGCGAAAATTGCCAACTGGTACGCAATGGATGAAGGCAACGCAACCCGTCCGAATATTGTAATCGAACTTGGCGGCATCCATGGCATTTTCGATAATTTCGTCACGCTGCAATGCGAAGATGAAATGGCGAGAGCGCAGGAACACAGCATGCTGGCGACGTTATTCATTCATGATTATGTTAAAGATGACAACGCAATTTTGCCATATATCAATTTGGGTTGGAGTGTCAGCAGCACCGGCTATGGAATTGAATCGCAAATCGACCGGTCAGACAATGACGGCAAAATGGGGGCATATCATATCGGTTCAGCATTAACAGATTTATCCCGCGAAGTGCCTTTGCTGAAAAAACGTGTATTCACCGTTGACCGTCAGAAAACCCTGGATAACAAGGCGGCACTGGAAGAAATTTATGACGGCATATTGAAAGTGCGTATGCGCGGCAACCCGTGGTGGACAATGGGATTAACCCAGGCCGCGGTATATCTAATTGGCGTGGAAGGCTTGATGATGCAGATGTATGATGATCCTGAAGGCCTGCACGCGCTGATGTCTTTCCTGCGCGACGACTACATGGGAATGCTGGATTTTTACCAGAATGAAGGCCTGTTGAACCTGAACAATGAAGATGACTACATTGGCTCCGGCAGCCGCGGCTACACCCGCAGATTGCCGGTGAACACCGATGGCAAGATAACCACAAAAGATTTATGGTGCCTGATAGAATCCCAGGAAACCGTCAGTGTCAGCCCGGGAATGTATGAAGAGTTCGTATTCCAATACGAAAAACCGTTCGCAGAAAGATTTGGCAGCACATATTATGGCTGCTGCGAACCAGTGCACACACGCTGGCACCTGGTAAAAAAACTGCCAGGGCTGAAACGGGTATCGGTATCCCCCTGGTGCGATCAGGAACTGCTGGCGCAGGATATGCAGGGAATAGTATTCTCCCGCAAACCAAACCCGTCACTGATAAGCACAGACAAATTCGACGAAACCGCCATCCGCGAAGATTTGCAGAAAACCCTGCAAATAACGAAAAAGTATAATGTAGCCACCGAAATAGCCATGAAAGACGTCCACACCATCGCCAACGACCCCACCAGACTACCCCGCTGGGTGGAAATAGCAAGAGAAGAAGTGGCGAAGATATATGGGTAAATAAATCGTAGGGTCAGGTTCTAAACCTGACCCATTTTTAACATTAAAACTTCGGTCTATAAAATAATTTAATGATGATTTATTAAATCATCAAATACATCAAGAGAATCAATTATTATTTTAACAGTTGAAATATCAAATTCTTCACAGTCTTCATTCTCATGTGTTGCATCATTTAAATAACGCCATTCCTTCGATTGTCCATCAATACCAAGTATATTAGTAAAAGCAGAAAGTAATTCATCTTTTTTAGGGTGTGTGAACTCATTATTCGTTACCTTAGATTTAAGTTGCTCAATTTTGTTTCTTAATTCAGTTTTTGATTTAGGATCTTTAAACTTTAACTTTATAGTTCCATCCATTCGACGAGAAATTAATCTCCATAATTCATTAGATATAAACTCCATAGCACGTCGACAATTTGTTAATGATTCTCTAATTTCTCTTCTACTAAATTTCTCAGTTGCTGCTACAATATAATTTCTCGGTGTTGTTTGATAGTCAATAATAAGTTGGTTATCACCAGTATGAGGAATAAAAGTAAAAGTCTTTGTTTTACAAAACTTGTCTACACCTAAAATATTAGAGATATCTTTTAAGAACTCTTCACCATGACATGTTAATATTATTTGTGTATCAATGAATAAACCTTCACTAAATATCGTCTTACGAATTCCTTCACGATGATCATCATCAATAGCATTAACAGGATCATCAAACACTAAAAGTGGGCACTTCTGATTTATATTTTTTGCTAATAATATTGATAATCCTAAACAACGTATATGACCTTCACTTAAAACATGCAACGCATCATACATTTGAGATGGATTACTATTGAAAGCGATTTCTATTTTACTTCCACTTTCGAGTGGTAAACGAACATCTGCCAACAAATCTCCATTTTTATCTAATCTATTAAACCCATTATATAAAGTTTTAACCTTCTCTGCTAAATCAGCAATTAATAGAGAAGGCAAAGAATTTCTATAAATGTTTAATTTTTTTACAAACTCATTGTATGCTTTAGCAATTCTTTTATTAATATCAATTTTTATCTTTTCTGATTCAACTTCATCAATCAAATCTTTGTTCTCTATATCAAATTGTGATATCTGTATACTTGCATTTTCTTTATCTTGTCTTTTACTTTCCTTTATTGCATTTATTTTGATTATTTCATCTCGATATACTTTTATTCTATTTAATTCGTCAATATTATTTTTTCGTTTACTTACTAACACATCAATATTATTATCATAAATTTCTATCTGCTTAAGAATTAACTCTATTTGTTGCCAAAACGAAACTCCATTTGTATGTTCTTGTTTATGTGTCATCCACCATTCCTCTGTAAAATCATTTTCTGAGTTTGGTATATCTTCAATATATAATTTACTTTCCATATGATCTTTATTAAAATCAATTACTAATTTCACCAATTTATATAATTCCTGTAACGATTTTTTCTGTATTTCCTTTTGATCTTTCAGATGCTGTTCAAGACTTGAAAGATACTCGAGATCTCTTAATCCTTTCTCTGCACATAAATAAGGATTTTGCGTTACTTTTTCTAATGGAGTTGAACACGCAGGACAAATATCTGGGTTGATAACATTTAATTCTTTTACAGATTGATACAGATTGCGAAAAGATATCCTATTTCGTTTTTCATCATATTCATTTTCTAAATCATAAATTTGTTGTGTATTATTTTTAAGTAAAGCATCAATATCTGTCAATGATTTTATTGTTAGTCCTATTTTATTTTGTGGTACTGATGTTGTTAAATTTTCAAGTTCCTGAATTCTTCCAGGATTTTTTAAAGTTCCCAGATAAATTTTCAATTCATCATACTTCATCTTTCCATTATCAAATTTAGAAGCAATCAACATTTCATCTTCTTCTATTTTTCTTAAATCTTTATCACATGATAAAAGAGTTCTCTCAAAAACATTTAATTCTTGTCTTTTCGAATTTAACAATAATGCCTTTTGACCAGATAAATCAATGTGTCTCGAATCTAATTCTGATGAAAATCCAATTACAAACTCACTAAATGGTTCTAATCCAAATAAAGTACTTATAAGTTTATTTTGTTGAGACGGTAATTTTGCTGCCATTCTAGAAAAATCATCTATTCTATTTTTTTCAACAAAACAAAATCTATATAAAGAATCATTAGGAGAAATCAAGACAATTTCTTCATTTTCATTAAGTGCTTGTAACTCAGGTGACTTAAACTTCTTAGTTCGAGCATTTTCAAGATAATCATTTATTTCAAAGAAGCGTTTGACAGTAGCTTCTTCTACAGAACCCAACAGAGAATATTCAAGTGCCTCACAAAAACTGGATTTTCCAGAACCATTAGGGCCATATACAAGAACAAAGGATGCATCCAAATCAAAACTTTCTTTATTGGTAAAACCTCTAAAAGATTCAATATCAATTTTTTTTAATCTTTTGAAAGCAAACTCATTTGAATTATTATAATCAGATAGAGTTGTTATTTCTGGTTCTGTAAATGTAAACTCATTTTGCGCAATCTCTATAATTTTTTTTGAACGAAGAGAATGCGGTGTTCCAAGTGGAACAAGGGTGTTAAAATGTTTAAAAACGATATTGCCAATTCGCTTAGCATCATCTGAAACATCATTTTTATTAAGGTCTATTAAAAATCTTCTATATTCTTGAATTATCATAGTTTCCTCATTAAACAGATTCCTATTTGATTGTTCTATAAAGTAACTTCAACCATCGCTGATGGTACTGGCTTTAGTAAGATATGCTTTTGCTTTACTTTCTGCAACTTTAGCTTTCTGTTCTAATGCTTTTGCGTTATTTGCGTCTTTAGCTATTTTTAATTTAAAATCAGCTACACTTGCGCATGGAGCGATTCGACTGAGAGTTTTTGGGTCTAATTCATTGAGTTCTAATATCATGGTATCTATTTCGTCCCTAAGAGATTGCATCATTACTTCCATAGCAGTTTTCATTGCACAATCTGCAGCGTAGGAATAGGCTTTAACAGCGAATAGGTGTGAGTCACAATATGTTTCATATAGCTCACAGTATAATTTATAAAGATCAGAATTCGAAACACAAAAAATTCTATTAGAACTCAAATTCACAAAAATAGCAGAAAGATTATCAAATGCTACGCAAAGGTTGTCAATAGCACTAGAATGAGAGTCCAAGTAGGCTTCGGTATATGGTTCAAAGTCTGCGGGATCTTTATAATGTGAAACTGTTTCATTATAGGTATCAACAGCGGATTGATCATTACCATTGTCAAGAGCATTGGTAGCTTTTAGTATGGAATAACGATTATTTGCACGTTCGGTGTAAGGTTCAATTACTTTAAAAGCGGCATCATAGGTGTTTATAGCAATGTCAAATGCAATAGCGTCAGTATCCAATTTATTGGATGTGATGTAAAAACGACCATATATTATATCAAACTCTCGTCTTTGGTCAGAGCGAAATTCTTTAAACAAGGGAGAAAAAATCACAAATATAGTTCCAAGATTGGCACTCAAATTAAGCGCCAAGTTATTATACAAATATGTCGCTGTTGAAGGACTAAAGAATCCAATCAAAAATGCTACTACGAATAAAAGTATTACCCAAGTTAAAACAACAAGAATTATTTTACCAAAAACAGCAGGACGCATCTGTTTTTTGAACACAAGTTTTATTGCAATTGGAAGATAAGATATAAGTGGTAAAATTACCTGTGCAGAAGTAAATAGACCAAAATAGTACCCTATAGGAACCCACCACAATGCTGACCAACCTTGATGTATAATCATCAAGATAAGAAGTATACCTGTTAATATAAAAACTATTATTCTCCACATATTTCACTTCCATTTAAATTAATTCTTATACGTTTTAATTCCTCTAAAATCAGAGATCTTCTATGAATACATCTTAGACATTTCACAATCCTTCATAAGTTTTATGAAATGTATATGAGTGCAAGTAGAATATCCTCATTTCAATAAACACATTATCTATGTGTTTACTACATTTGGTCAATACTAATTCAATACTTTTAACTATTATTTCTATAATAAAACTCACTAATTTTATAGATAATAAAGACTTTATAAACTTCACTTCCTTATTTTAACGCAGCCCGGTTATCAAAATGTTGCTATTTATTTTGTTATTACACAGCGACTCACAGAGGAAATTTATTAACACCTCCGTGTATCTCTGTGTCTCCTCTGTGTATCTCTGTGTCACCAAAAAAAATAAACTCTCAATTGATCAATCCCACGCCAACTCCCCCTTCTCTACATCTACCCCTGACCCGCGCAGAATTGGTATTGGGGTTTTGTTTTGCTGGGTCCAGGTGCGGTTGTTGCCGTAATTCGCATTGGGGTAGGTATCATTGCCGTCAAGGTCGATAAAAAGGCCAACGGTGTTTATTTCGGTGCGAATGCCGGTGGGATTGGATATTACCGCCTGACCGAAGGAGCCGCCTTTGTAAATGTCGTTACCGCTTTTATCCACGAACAGCGCAATGCTGTTATTCAGCGCCTGCCCCATATTGCTGGCGCCTTCATAAATATCATCACCCGACTCTTCAACGAACAGGCTGACGGAGAAATCGTGGGCGGCGCCAACGTTAACACAGTTTGTCGAGGTGTAGTGATCATTGCCGGTGCCATCCACAAGGTAGCTGACGGCAAAATGAGCGGTGGCGGATTGGCCATACCAGACGCTGCGGTAATTGTCGTTGCCAGAACGGTCGTCTAATATGCCGATGCCGTACCAATAACCCACTGCCTGGCTGAATACCCCGCCGAAATACGTGTCGTCACCCGCGCCATCCAGCAGCATCCCCACGCCGCCGGCGACGGAATGACCGTCAAGATAATCGCGGCGTTCCCCGGTTCCCGCACCCTGACACATGCTGGAGTTATGGGTTTTTGTTTGCGCACTGGGGTAAATAATGTCGGTGTCGTTGGCGGTATATTTATCATTTCCGGTCAGGTCATATAACAGACCAACCCCCATGGTGCGACCGCATCCCTGGCCGTTAACATAAGTTTCATAACTGTCCGACCCGCCGGTATCGGCGAGAATGCCAATGCCGAAATAACCATATCCCTGCGCGCCGGCAAGCGAAAAATACGTATCTTCGCCATCGCCGTAATCCGCCAGCAATCCGACTCCGGCGATACCGCAACCCTGGCTGTAGCAACCCTTTGTCGTGTAGACATCCTTGCCGCCCTGGTCTACAAGAATCCCCCAACCCATTACCCCTGCGCCAAAGCACGGCAAAGTAGATGATGATTCGTAGCGGTCATTTCCACCGCCATCAATAATGATGCCAACCGGATATTGCGCGCCGCCGGTTGCCCCACCCGCCTGGTAAATGTCATCGCCGCCAGTATCGAAAATCAGCAGATTATGAGCGTTGGCAGTATATTTATCATTCCCACTGCCGGACAGACTTATCACACCAAGTTTTGTTTTGCAGGTAAAGTTGAACTGTTCCTTCACCGGGGTTTTCGCCAATTCATCATTAACCGCCTGCACTATCGTCATCATATCGTCATTGCCGGCAAACATCAGCGACAAATCAAGGCTGCCTAAATTATCCATCTCCTTCAAACTATCGCCAATCTGGTCAGACTCGCTTCTTTCATACTTGCTGCCGGTTTTATCCTCGGGGTGGATTAGCGGGTCAATCAGCCGATTGTACAGCCAGACGCGGTCGCTTGCCGGTATCTTTCGCAGAGCCTGTTCGCGCCATTTCAAAGCATCCGCAGTGACAAACAACAATTCAGCCGCGAGTTTTTGCACCTGTGGCGGAACGTTTTTTGTTGATGGCACTTTTGCCCGCGGGTCAACTGCCAAAATCGCCGCCTTTAACGCGTCCGGCTTCGCCGCCATGGTGGTATATTTCACCAACGGTGTCGGCTCATTAAGACTGCGCCAGGTGGTGGTTCCCAGTATGCTGGCAGAGGTAACAAATAGCGGTTGCGGCGCGCCTTTTGCGCTCAGCATCTGCTCGCGCAGGTAACGCTCAAAAAACGGAATCCGCAGCGGATGCTGATACCACTGGTCAAAAAATGACAGTTTAAATGCAGTATTCCCCCGGCTCTTCACCGCTTCAGTATCAACCTTAAACCCATCCCGCGTCATGCTAACACCCGCCAACGCGGTATCTAACGCGTCCCCGGCAAACGCAAACTGCGCCATCATCACCAGCAAACAACAAAAAAACACCCGCTTTACCATAGCAACACCTCAACAGGAAAATCTATTATTGAATGGTATTGATATGCAGGGTGGTTTGTCAATGTCAGGTTTGTTGAAGACGATTATTACACAGAGATTCACAGAGGAGACACAGAGTCTCACGGAGGAAAATTTATAAAAACACCTCCGTGTATCTCCGTGTCTCCTCTGTGAATCTCTGTGTAACACCCCGAAAAACTAAACTATATCTCTTCGCCGTCAACATCAAAGCTCTCTTCATCATCCGCCTGTGGTTGTTGTTCCGGGTGAATTTCTATTTTCTGGTCTTCCGGGTACCAAACCATTTTTGGCTGGTTTGCCAGTACCAGTGCCGCGTTTACTATTTTTTTAGCATTTACATTATTGTCGCCGGATACGATATCCGGGGTTAACGCGATGTTGACATAGCCGTATTCCACCGTGGTGCGTTGTACGCGAACCTGACAGGTAAAAGTTTTAGCTTTCTTTTCAGACATTTACTGGTCTCCCTAATCAAAAATTGCCTGGTTGATGATAGCAATTGGGCATTTGATGGTCAAGAGAATGAAGAGAGAGGAGTGAAGAGAGAAAATTTGAAATGGCAAATAGCAAATGGCAAATTAATTAAAAATTAAAAATTAAAAAATTCGGTTACGCTAAATGTTGTCGATTTCTACCGATTTCTACCGATTTCAATCGACACCATCGATAAATATAACATATTTTTATTGAACCACGATTTATTGGATTATAAGATTAGAGGATAATAAAAAATTCTTAAATCTCAAAAAATCCTCTCAATCCGTGGTTCAGATAAACAGATAAGGATTTATTGACATGGCGAAGCACAACGGAAACCGATAACGCCGTAGCCGTAGTAGTCTGGGTTGGTGTAGCCGCGACACGCGACACGACACCAGTAGTAGTCGTAGTAGTCGCCCCAAGAACCACCCCGAAGCACGCGTTTATCTCCAGTTACTGGACCAGTAGGATTCTTCGCCGGTGCAGTCTTATAATAATTATCACCATACCAATCTGCACACCACTCATACGCATTGCCAGACATATCTATCACACCAAACGGGCTGGCTCCTTTAGGAAAACTGCCAACCTGATGAGTTCCCGTCAACGTATCACCATCACAGGAATTTGACCAATTCGCACATTTAGTTTTATCCCACTCATTACCCCACGGGTAAACGCGGCCATCGGTTCCCCGTGCCGCTTTCTCCCATTGTGCCTCGGTTGGTAACACAACACCTGCCCAATCTGCATAAGCCTTTGCGTCATTCCAGCTTACATTAACTATCGGGTGATTATCCTGCCAACCCCAATCTGGTGCATCCGGCATTTTCCTTCCTGTTGCTACACAGAACTTACGGTACTGTGCTACAGTAACTTCAGTTTTATAGATATAGTAGGAATTCAGATTAACTTTACGTTGTGGTTTTTCATTGTCTTTTGCCTTTTTATCAGTATCAGTACTGCCCATCAGGAACTCACCGGCGGGGATAAATATCATTTCTGCTCCGTCTTTCGAATTTATTTTCGTAGCTGGCAACGGAACAGTAGCCGGAGTGGCAGCCGGTTCATCAACCGCAAACACAGCATTTCCAATAGAGCATGTCAGTAAATAGACAAAGAACATCACTTTGTTCATAAAATAAAGTCTCCTAAAATACAATTATTTTTTTGTCTGAACCACGATTTATAGGATTAATGGATTAGGGGATTATTATTTTCGAATTAGCCATAATTTTTTGAATTAAAAAAATCCTGTAATCCCAAAATCCCCAGAATCGTGGTTCAGACAAAAATCCTCTAATGAAATATTATATGTATCTTGCGGGTGTGTCAATGAATGTTTGGGGGGTATTTGTCTGAACCACGGATTGAGAGGATTTTTGGGATTACAGGGAATTAGCATCGAAATTGGGATAAAAGACGTGGTTTTAAATTGAAAATCTCATATCGTCGAAGACCACCCCCTGCCCCCTCCTTGTCAAGGAGGGGAGTTTACTTTATATAGTACTATTTTAATCACTAAGAAATCGAAGTGACCTCTACCGAAAACTTAACACTTTTCCAATTTATTGGGGTTAGGTATTAGGTGTAATAGTGACAATTAATATCAAACGAACTCCCCTCCTTGCCAAGGAGGGGGCAGGGGGTGGTTTGATTAAGATAAAATTTGATATAGTAATAAAATTTTTAACAAAAACTAAGAACCTAACCCCTAAACTCCTAACCCCTAAAATGCAACTATTCCACCCCAAATAAGGTATAATAAAGCATAATGACCTGCTGTTACGTCCGGGGTTTTGTGGAATAATTCTCTACCGCACCCTGTAACGAGGAAGGATTGTTGATGAATAAATTAATTTTGCTGATAATAACCTTAATGCTTGCATGTACTGCTCAACTAATGGCGCAAGACCAAACCGTGATAAAACCTTATGAGACCGATAAATGGGCTACTGCTGGTAATATTATCGACACCAAGGTTGAGGCGACACTGGCGAAGTCCGGCGTGAAAATGCGCAACTCCTGCAGCGATGAAGTATTCATTCGCCGGGTATACCAGGATATGATAGGCACGCTGCCCAACTTCAAGGAAGTCGATGCTTTTCTCAAAGACACTCGACCTGACAAGCGCGCATTGCTGATTGAAGCGCTTTTCAACCGCGATGAGTTTGCGGATTATTCAGCGCTGCGCTGGTGCGATTTATTACGGGTAAAGTCGGAATTTCCCATTAACCTGTGGCCAAACGCGGTGCAGGCATACCACCACTGGATACGAGACGCGGTGCAAAAAAATATGCCGTATGACCAGTTCGTCCGCGAACTGCTCACCAGCAGTGGAAGCAACTTTCGTGTGCCGCCGGTGAATTTTTACCGCGCCTTGCCCAGCAAAGACCCGACAACCATCGCCAGAACCGTCGCCCTTAATTTCATGGGGACGCGCTATGATAAATGGCCCGACCAGCAGCAGAAAGATATGACTGTATTCTTTTCCCGAGTGGCGTATAAAAAAACCGGCGAGTGGAAAGAAGAGATGGTTTACCTGAACCCGGCGGATAACAGTGCGTTAAAAACAAAATTCCCGGATGGCACCGACGCGTTAATACCCGCTGACAGCGATCCGCGAGTTGTTTTTGCAAACTGGCTGCTGGCTCCCGGCAATAAATGGTTTGCCCGCAATATTGTTAATTGCGTTTGGACATGGACAATGGGTCACGGAATAATCCACGAAACTGATGATATACGCGCCGACAACCCGCCGGCAAGCCCGGAAACCCTTGCTGCACTTGAAGCTGAATTTGTTAAATCAAAATACGATATCCGGCAAATTTACCGATTGATATTAAACTCTAAAACCTACCAGCAGTCGTCAATACCACACGGCGATACTGCCGACCCGAACATGCAATTTGCCCACTACACCGTGCGCCGATTGGATGCCGAGGTATTGATAGATGCGCTGTGCTGGATTGGTGGGCACGGTGAGAACTATTCCAGCGCAATTCCAGAACCATTCACTTATATACCAAAAGAGAATCACACCATATCCCTGGCAGACGGCAGCATCACCAGTACATTCCTGATGAAATTTGGCCGGCCATCACGAGATACCGGACTTGAATCTGAACGCGACAATCACCCATCGGAAGACCAGGCGTTGTATATGCTCAATTCGTCTGATATTCAGCGCAGAATCGACACTTCTCCGCGATTGCTGGCGGTTAATTCCCTTGCCAAAGGCAATAAACAAACAATAATCAAGTGGATTTACCTGCCGCTGCTGTCGCGTTTCCCTACCCCCGCCGAAATGGCTACCGCAGACAAATATTTCCAAACCCCAGGTCTGCAAACCAGACAAGCACAAAGCGACCTGGCATGGTCGCTGATTAACAGCAAAGAATTTTTGTATAAGCATTGAGTAGGGGCAGGTTCGTAACCTGCCCATGTGACCGTAACGCAGTTCGGTCGCTGAGTTTGTCGAAGTGGACATGCAAAAGGAAAAAAGATGAATATCAAATCATTAATAAAATATCAACTTGTCGCATTGCTGGTGACAGCATTTATCAGCGCAATGCCGCAGGCGCCGACACCAACTCCAACAACACCTACACCCGTTGTAGATGCACCGGTAAAAAAGCCAAATGCAAAAGCCGTCATCCAGATATGGATGTGGGGCGGTCCGTCGCATCTCGACACTTTTGACCCCAAGCCGGATGCCGGTTACGACTATTCCGGTCCGCTGAAAAATCCGATACAGACAAATGTGGAAGGTATTAAGATAAGCGAATTGCTGCCTTTATTGGCACAGCAGGCCGACAAATACGCCATCATTCGCAGTATGACCCACGGCAGCAATTCTCACGAAACTGCGGCATATATGATGCAGACCGGCCACGAACCGGGAGTTGGTTTGGTTTACCCATCATGTGGCGCGATAGTATCCTGTTTTAAGGGGTACGACCATGGCTACACCGGCATGATTCCGCCGTATATCGTGCTTACCGAAGGGCAGGGACGCTTTGCTGAAGAAGGATTTTTAGGCCCGAAATACAAACCATTCATCACCGGCGGTGACCCCAGCAGAACGCCATTCGCGGTAGAAGGAATCATTGCCGCCGATATAACCGATCAACGCCAGCAGGCCCGGCGCGAATTGATGCACAATTTAGATACCCTTGGCATCGCTATTCCTGACAATCCTGATTTTGTAACAGCAAAAAAATGCGAAGATAAAGCATACGATTTAATTTTAGGCAATGCCCGCAAGGTATTCGACCTGACCCAGGAAACTGATGAAATGCGCGACAAATATGGACGAACGAAGTTCGGACAGGAATGCCTGGTGGCGCGGAGACTGGTCGAAAGCGGCGTGCCTTATGTAACAATCAATTATGGCGGTTGGGATACCCACAAACAACATTTTGAAGCGATGAAACAAAAATTGCCCGACCTGGACCGCGGCATGTCGGCATTATTGCAGGATTTATCTGATAAAAAATTGCTTGATACCACCATCGTATGGTGGGGCGGCGAATTCGGTAGAACCCCGAAAGTATCCTGGGAAGCCCCGTGGAATGGCGGACGCAGCCATTACGGCAATGTCTTTTCCGTTGTTCTTGCTGGTGGTGGATTTCAGGGTGGCAAGGTTGTTGGCGCGTCTGACGCAAAAGGCGAAAAAGTAGCTGACCGTCCGGTTTACCCGCGCGATTTAATCGGCTCTATTCTGGAACGCCTTGGTATCGACCCCGACGCCAAGTTGCCCAATGACAAGGGTCTGGATTTAAAAGTCATGCCTTCCACCGATAATAAACCAGGTGCTGGCCGCTTGAAAGAGATAATGTAGGCTTGAGGAGTATCACTATGAATTTGCTCACGCGATTAATTATATTAACATCATTGTTTGCCGGGTCTCTTGCATTATTGCATGCGGCAAATGAACCATACATAGCCTACGTTTATCCTGCCGGCGGTCAGCAAGGCACCACCTTTCAGGTTACTATTGCCGGCCAGCGCCTGCGCGGTGTAAATACCGTATATTTCACCGGCAGCGGTATAAAAGCATCTATTCTCGACTACACACCTGCTAATGGCAAACTAAATAAATTGCAGGAAGAAGAATTGCAGAAGCGCCTTCAGGAAATTAGAAAAACGCGTTTAGATGAAATGCGCAATAAGAATAAAAAACCTGCTCCAGTTGCACCAGTTACTAATCCTGCTGCACCTGTGACCGCTCCTGTTGTACCAGCCACTGCTACTCCTGCTGTGCCGCCAGCGAATCCACCAGTTGTTGCACCAGGAACAACTCCCGCCGCCACACCAGCAGAACCGCCAGTTGTTACACCGCCGCCAATCGTACTGCCTGATTTACCGGAACTTCGCAATCTGGACCAGATGACAATTAAACAGCTTCAGCAAGTATATGATAAATTTTTAAACAAGCAAAAACAGCCAAAAGCGCCTATGAATGAAATAGTGGTGATTGAAGTGACCATTGACGCCGATGCAGCCATCGGTAATAGAGAATTGCGTCTTCGTACCCCTGCGGGCGGATTGACGAACCCGATGATGTTTCAGGTGAGCAATCTGCCGGAGATGCACGAACCAACCGAATATGATACCCCGCCAGAAAATCCAGTACCACTGACAGCACCCGCTGTATTAAACGGGCAAATAATGCCTGGCGAGGTAGATAAATATAATATACAGCTAAAAGGCGGGCAAAAACTGATCATCGCCGCCCAGGCACGCAACCTGATACCATATATCGCGGATGCCGTGCCGGGATGGATACAGGGAATACTCACCATCAGCGACTCTACCGGCAAGGAGTTAGCATTTAACGACGACAACGGGTTCGACCCCGACCCGATATTATATTTCAATGTTCCGCAGGATGGGAATTACACCATAAAATTCCGCGACTCCATTTACCGCGGACGCTGGGATTTCGTCTATCGTATCTACATCGCGGATCAACCGGCAATGCAGGTATTATTCCCCACCGGCAGCCGCGTTGGCATGTCAATGAATAATGTACCGGCAGACTGGGGAGTAACCGTAAAACCACCGATGACAGACGTGCAATTCCCGGAATTGCCGCGTGCTGCCGAGGTAGAACCGAATAATACCATCGAGAAAGCACAGGCTATCACCATACCGGTAGTAATAAATGGCTGCATCAACAGCAGCGACACCGATTATTACAAATTTACCGGCAGCACCGGCGATACCATTGTCGCTGCGGTATATGCCCGGCAATACGGGTCGCAGTTAGATTCCATATTGCGGTTAACCGATGCCGCCGGCAAGGTTGTCGCGTCGAATGACGACTTTGAAAATAAAGACCTGGGATTAATGACCCACCATGCGGATTCTTACCTGATGATAAAATTGCCGGCAAACGGAATATATTACCTGCAGATAACCGACGCAGAACGTCACGGCAGCGATTTATTCACTTACTCACTGCGGGTCAGCCCGCCGCAGCCAGATTTCTCGCTGACTATCTCGCCATCGTGCGTCAATGTGCCACCGGGACGACCGGGAATTATCACAGTATCCGCGGTACGCAAAGATGGCTGGGATGGCGACATCGAAGTAGCATTAAAGGATGCGCCTGCCGGATTCTCACTGGGCGGAGCAGTTATCCCACACGGTAAAAACAGCATACGAATGACCCTGACAGCACCAGATAAAAAATCTGAACAGCCTATCAGTATAAATCTGGAAGGCCGTGCCACCGTTGGAGACAAAGTAATTACCCGCTCGGTAATCGCCGCCGATAACGTAATGCAGGCATTTGCGTATATGCACCTGGTACCGTCACAAAATCTGGAAGTCGCCATTGCCGGCGGACGCAGAGCACCGATTATCATCCTGCTAAACAAAGACCGCCTGAAAATCCCTTCCGGCGGAACGGCAATAACCACCATCACCATCGTACCGGCAATAAACATAAACTTGCCTATCAGCATAGAATTAAGCGACCCGCCGGCAGGAATAACCCTGAAAGACGCCAGCAACACCGCGCAGGGAATAGTGCTGACCTTCGCCGCCGATGATAAACACACCGGCACCATCGACAACCTGATAGCAGAAGTATTCACCACCATAGATGTTCCTGACAAGAAAACCGGAACCACAAAAAAACAAAGAGTCTCCGCCGGAGTATTGCCGGCAATACCGGTTGAGGTGGTGAAACAGTAAGTCAGTTGATAGTGGACAGTGGACAGTTTTTTTCACATCGATTAATAAGATAAAAAGGATATTAACACCTTGATATCACAGTAACTGCGAAGACATCTGATTTTAAAATCAGATGTCTTCTATCTTTTCAATCCTATTAATCGATGTGAAAAGATAGAAGCCTACAGTATATGTACTGTTACTAAAAAAATCACATTGACGTATCTGACGATAAATAGAGATAATACAGTCGGATGGCAGGAATAAAAAATGGCTTCTTTAAATATAAATGACATTGTTGTAATTAATAAAGGTACTCTCGACCCGGATTTAGGCATAGATATCGGGGGTTGGCAAGGTAAAATTACCGAATTCGAGGTTGAGAATGATGAGCAATTTGCTTGTGTTGAATTAGACGATTTTACCATTCTTAACATGGCTGATTGGATTATTAAATTCTGCGATGAAGAACGAATGGACATGGCATTGTTAAGAGTAGCGGTTGTTAACTTAACACCAGCCAAACCTGATGAAATAAAAGCGCACATTTTACAGAAAGCCGCTGAATTAGGTTCTCAATTCCATGATTTAACGCTTGAAGATGTTAAACTGCTTGCCGATTCAAATACAATATTCAAACGCGGTAAAGACTATTATAATTCGGGAGCAATCCTGCATTATATAATATCCAATGGCAAAATCACCGCTCATGTTGAAGGAAGTTATAGCAATTATATAGTACATGCCGCTGAAGGACCAAGGGATATAAAAACGAATTGCACATGCCCATACGAAGGGGATATCTGTAAACATATCGTAGCGGTGCTGCTGAAAACTGTAAATGAAATTGCAAAAAGCAAACAGCTTTCCTTTGCTGAACTAATGAAAAATGGACCGGTATTAATATCAAAAACACCGAATATTAATGAAGTTAATAATGCTATATCAACTGTTCAAACCCGGCATCAGCAAACAACTTCTGCCAATGATGAAATAGAGATAGCGACCCCGGAACCGATAGAGGAAATAGTTCCTGAAATACAATCGCATTTGCTTGATATATTTCGGAAAGCTAAATCATTGACCCCGCTTTTTACCCGGGTAAACCATCGTGCCCACCCCATGGGAAAAGAACTATTTCATAAAAAAGCTGCCGTATTGAATCATATAACAAATACTGCGGCTGAATTTGATGTTATAGAAGATGAAAAACTTTTATATCGGGTGAAAATAGTAAACGATACGGATAGCCTGAGTGCGACAAAGATGTATTGCACCTGTTCCGGTTCGCGGGGGTACGGGTCGTATAATACTTGCGTTCATCAGGTAGCGGCAGTTTTCGCTCTGCATAAATTAGCTACGGATAATATCTCGCTGGAACAACAAAAAGCTGATACCGCATCAATATGGGAATCAAAATTATCCAATTTAATAGAAGGAACGAAAGCTGTAAAAAAACATCCATCAACTGCCGCAATACTGGCATTTTGTCTGAAAACAAATATTTCAACCGAAAAATGGAACTTAAAGGCATATACCATCGCCACCTCGCATTTTGATGAAGATATTTTAAATGACCGGGCAGCGCTGCAAAATGCCATCTCTACCACCTTTAACTATCAAACAGCAAAAGAAATATCACAATACAGTGCAATTCCGACAAACCTAATATATGGATCACCAGAATTAAACACCCTCGCGCGACTGGTAAGCCAGGCAAATTTTTATCACACCGGAAATCCGCTGGAATTTTTGCTTCCTCAATTACGCAATGCGCTGGTATTTCATGGAGAACCGGATTATTACGGCAACCCATTTCTGCAGCCAATTATCGAGGTAGACCCCGAACCGCGAAAATTACTGCTTAATATTGAACAGGATGAAGTTAATATCTATATTCAACCCGCCATAATTGATGACGGAATTGAATATACATTAACCCAGGAAGATACATCTATTGTTAATAATTCACCTTTGTGGATACTCGCGAAAAACAAGTTGCTGCTGATAGACGGCAATTATGAATTATTGCGGCGACTATTGGAAACCCGCACGATAACAATACCTGTAGAAGGCAAGAAGAGATTCATCACCAACTATCTTCCCAAGCTGATTGACCGTGCTGAAGTATCTGGTGATGCCATCGCCAACAAAATAGAATTGAGCGTAAAACCGGTAAACAGGGTTTATTTAACTGAAGACGAAAAATCTATCGTCGCTGAATTATCTTTCGGTTATAATAATCTTGAGATACCGGCAGACACCTCCTGGCCGGAGAAATCGCTGCAATATGATGAAGATAGAAATATATTAGTCACAGTTACCCGCAATAAAGAAATAGAGATGGAATCCTGGCGGATGATGAGTGAATTTGGCCTGAAACGCGACGGCGAACGCTTTATCCTCAGACAAAAAGTATCGCCGGTAGATTTCCTGCTGCGTCATCTGCCAAAAATGCAGGAATCCGGCTTTGAAGTGTTTGGCGAAGAAACATTGAAAAATAACCGGGTTAATAGAAATCAACCCCGGATGCGCATGTCGGTATCGTCTGGCATTGACTGGTTTGATGTAACGACAGTGGTCAGTTACGGCGATATAGAAGTCAGTTTGCTGGAAATCCGCAAGGCGCTTAAGCATCGGCAGGGATATGTTAAACTTCCTGATGGTTCGATGGGATTATTGCCGGATGAACTGTTAGCGCAATACCGCATGATATTCGCAATGGGACAAGAAACAGAGCAGGGAGTTCGCATGTCGAGAACCCAGGCTTCGCTGCTTGAATTAACATTAAGAAACACCGACGTGGTTACAGACGAGGAGTATACTAAACGCGTTGAGCAATTAAAAAACTTCACTCATATAGAAAACCGCCAGTTGCCAGCCAACTTCACCGGCGAATTACGGCATTATCAACAGGAAGGTTTCAACTGGCTGTATTTCCTGCATGATTACGGATTTGGCGGATGCCTGGCGGATGATATGGGCATCGGCAAAACGGTGCAGGCACTGGTTTTTCTGCAATCCCTGTTTGCCACCGGCCATACAAAATCCGCGTCGCTCATCGTTATGCCGCGCTCATTACTGGAAAACTGGGCACGTGAATCTGCCCGTTTCACCCCGGATTTAAAGGTGCTGATACATGCCGACAATGACCGCAGCGACAGCCACACCTCATTTGACGGGTATCAACTGGTACTTACCACCTATGGCATTATGCTGCGCGATATAGAGTTGTTTAAAAAATATAAATTCCACTATATCGTACTTGACGAAGCACAGGTGGTAAAAAATGGCGTATCACAATCTGCCCGCGCCGCGCGACTGCTGCACTGCGAACATCGACTGGCGTTAACCGGCACACCGGTAGAAAACTCTACCGAAGAATTATGGTCGCTCTTCGCCTTTCTCAATCCCGGGCAATTGGGCACTCAAAACGCATTTCGCGATCAATTCGCCATTCCCATCCAACGTTATCAGGATGAAAAAGCGGCACAAATGCTGCGCGCGCTGGTACGCCCATTCATCCTGCGCCGAACCAAAGAACAGGTCGCGCCGGAATTGCCACCCCGCACAGAACGGCTTATTTTCTGCGAAATGTCAGCGGGTCAAAAGAAGATGTATGACCAAACCCGGGATAAATACCGGGCAGAACTGATGGGATTAATTAAGAAAAGCGGCGTACAGCAGGCAAAACTGAAAGTATTGGAAGGCTTATTGCGGCTGCGGCAAATAGCGAATGACCCGCGTCTGGTAGATAAAAGCTATGTCGGAGAATCATCAAAGTTCGAGGCTATTCTGGAAGCGATGGAAATACTGCGGGAAGAAGGGCATAAAGCACTGATTTTCTCGCAATTCACCAGCATGCTAAAACTGCTGCGGACATCGATGGACGAACGCAAATGGCCATATTTATACCTGGATGGCAAAACGAAAAACCGCCAGGAAATGGTAGATAATTTTCAGACAGACGAAAATATCCCCTTCTTTCTCATTAGCCTTAAAGCAGGCGGAACCGGCCTGAACCTGACTGCCGCCGACTACGTAATACATATTGACCCCTGGTGGAACCCGGCAGTAGAACGCCAGGCAACCGACCGAACCCACCGCATAGGACAGGAACGACCGGTAATGGTATACAAATTCATCGCCGAAGATACCGTGGAAAAGAAAATACTACTGCTGCAGGAAAAGAAACAAGCCCTGGTAAACCAGATAATCTCAACAGAAGCCGGCCTGATGAAGTCGCTAACCCCAGACGACATCGCGGCGTTGTTTATGTGAAGACATTCATAAATGATTAAAACAACCCACATATTTAATCACAAAAACCTAATTCCTATTAAATTAATTCGATAGCCCACAGCAACGCTGTGGGTCTGATTTAGATAGATTATTTACGCTCTGTAGGAGCATAATTCCTCATTACTTCACATTTGATGCAGATGGTTTGTTATCTGCACGAGCATCAATAAGAATGATATCAGGATCATTATCTATTTCAAGTTCACGTAAAATGCTTTTTACACGTTTTTCTTCATCTTCGGTGAAAAATACGATAACTTTTAATGATTTATTTGTTTGATTTGCAGTTTCATATACTTTAACCTGGTTTTCAAGGTTTTGTTTTAATTTAGAGTTTTTTGCTAGTTTAAACTCAACAAGTGATTTATCACGACTACCACGAGAGACTTTAAAATCAACTGGTCCACGACCATTATTAACCTCTCTATTGACATCCGATGGAGTCGCATACCATGTTAGTCGATAAAGGATTTGTAAATCTGACTCACGATGTATCGGCTCATCTCCTTTATCGAAAAGTCGATAACCATCATTGTGCTCAATAACTTGTTTTAAATAAAAAACTCGTTCTCGTGCTTCATCAAGAGTATCACCATGAATTTTATAAAAATCGGTATTTGATAAGATTTGTTCAACAAACGTTTTCACCTGTGTAATAAATTGTTGTTCTGTTTCAGCAACATATTCATTACTAACATTTGCAGCTTCTTCACCATTATCTTCTTTATTACGAATATAATAATCTATAATAGCAGGAAACCTTTGTATTGTGTTAAACCATGCAAACTCTTTATCTTTATTTTTTGATTTTTTAGATAATTGAGAGCGAAAATGATAATCAATTTGACCTCGAAGTTGCTCATCTGGAATTGACGGTGGTATCTCATAATATCCTTTCTGTAATTCACAACGACTAATCCATGTTTCATGTCGAGTCAACATATCTTTTGGTGTCAAGATCACATAGTTTTTCCCATCAATTGTTGGTAAATAAAAAATATCTGTTTTCCAAATATTTTTATCATAGTCAAATCTTACTTTATCTATACTGAACAATTGACAATATGATTTATCGATAAACTCACTGGCAAAATTTTGTGTGTAATTAAGTAAATATTCTTTTATTAAATTAACTGTGAAATCACTGATATTGTCGCGACCAACACCATTATCAATAAGACAAAGTTTTTCAAGGTGACTACCTTTAGTGATTTGTTCTTGTCCAAATGAAATGAATTCATTGCGGAGATTTTGATATAATGAATATGCAAAATCTTTACCTAAACCAGAACCATTGTTTCCTACTGTAGAATATCCAAGCCAATTTTCCTTTACTTCTTTAAATGTAAACCACCGAAATAATAGTCCGTCAGAAATCGAATCAGAAACAGCTACATCGCGAAGAAATTGGAGATATCGAATTATCCCATCATGTAAATCCTGGTATTCCTGTTTTGAACTGCCAAATAATAAGAATGGGTCAATAAATAGCGGTAAATCATTAACCAATGATATATCAAAAGCACCATATTTTTCAAGAATATCTGGATCAACTTCAAAAAAATCTGAAAAGTAAATTAACATTATTTCTCCTAATTATGGGAACGATTAGTAAATATTTATTATGATTAATCATCATTTCTCACACCTTCATTTTTTGCCATAAATAAACTTCAATATCTTTAATTGCATTTTTGAACTCTATAGAAAAGGCATCTTCATCTGATATATAAAATAATATATTTGGTGGATTTTCATGAAGTAACTTTAAAATATCATCAGTTTTCTTTACTGAAAGTATCTTTAGGATTTGTACATACATCTTTTTAAATAACATTTCAAATTTCTCAAATTTATTTATTACTTCATCTCCCCATAATACTTCAACTTCATTTTTTATCACATCATATTCAGCAACACATTGCATTACTTTATCCCAGCGTAAATTGTATACAGCTTTATAAACTTCAGCATCATTTATTTTATTATTATTCTCTATACCATATGTATTCAATGCATTAATTACTTCTACTCCTATTAATGGATGTTGTCTTGTATTATAAATCGCATTTCTCACTTTATATACCGCAGCTAACATTTTAAGTGATAATTCATAAGATTTATTTCCTTTTAATTGTTTTCTCCATGTTTGAAGTCCTAACCAAGCAATAATAACAGCAAATAATGGAGCAACAACAGCAATAACATCTCTAATTATCGGCATAATATTATTATATGACATTTTTATTTCCTCTTTTTACCAACCGTTACCACTTTCTTCTCCGCCTTTATCCTCCCCAACAATACCTTCGCCGGTTCGTCGTTCGGGTCTTGTGGTACCAGTTCACCGCGAAAGGCTTTGGCGAGGATGGATTGCGTGAGTCGGTCAACATGGGTTTTTGCCTGTTTGTAACGCGCTTCTACCTGGTCGGAAAAGGCGAATAAAGTTGTGACACGACGAACTATTTCTTGTTGTTCTTCAATTGGTGGAAGATTAACTTGTAATTCACGAACACGTTGACAATTGAGAGCCTGTGGTCCTGACCCATTACCTTCTTCACGATTCAATTCATAGCGATGTTGGAACCAATACCAAAGATACTCAGAATTAATAATATCAAATTGTGGAATTATTGCAGCAATATTTTGATTAATTGTCGCATCTATTTTCAAGATAGCAGTTTGACCACGAGTCTTACCCTCACCAATCATCGCTAATAATACTGTTCCTTTTGGAAGAATGTGAACTGAAGTTTTTTGATATCCAATTTCAGTAATTTGCTCTCGGGTATTAGTAATTTCATTGTTACGTACTTCACCTGAACTGACCCACGGTATTGAACCACCCCAATATGTTAAATCTTTTCGGGATGGCGTACTACCATTACTGACTATTCCTATATGCCCAATATTACAACATAACCATGACATAGGTAATTCTTTTTCTATATAACTATCAATATTAAGTGGATAATTGTTAACAAATTCATTAATAACTTTCAGTTCTCGTCCAGATAATGCATCATTTGAAAACCATAATTTGCTTACTTTTAATAAAAGTTCAGAGGCATCCTCTTTTTCCCCAACTTCTTCTCTCCAATCCTCAGTCAACCTTCCAGAACACGCGGCGACAAGGACGGACTGACGAAAACGTTTCAGGATGGTTGGCACTTTATCTATTTGGGCGCGACAGGCATCCACCCGCGCAAGTAGTTGCTCAAGTTTTGCGACTATTCTGTGTTGTTCTGGAAGAGGAGCTAAAGGAACATCAAGATTCCAAAACAATTCTGGATCAACATGTGGTATACCTGTACCCCGAGTATTTGAATTGATAGTATCAAATTGTGATGTCAAGAAAAATCGTAAATAATCAGTATCAACTTCCTTTGGTGTCAATGCCATTATTGTAGACCCTATTGCACCCACTTGTCCTTTCCCGATCCAACCACTTCTTGCACCGTCCCAAACAACATAAATATCATTCTCATCAGTTAATCGTGATGATGATATCTCTGCATATTGCCTTGCAACACCTTTCTCAATAGCAAATATGTCAAGATAAGGAACGAAACCTTCTACAATCGTATCACGTTGTTGTTTAGGTTTTTTACCTTTCTTTTTTATGACAATTTCATCAAGACGAGTGGAAACCCACCCCTTCGGCAATTCACTCATCAAAACTTCCCCCGTTGGAGTCGATAAGCAGCAATATCTCCTGCAAATCAATAACGGCGGCTTCCAATGCGGTGATGGCTTCGGCAGCCAGGTCTTGCGGTTCCGGCAAGGTGTCGGGGTCGTCGAGGGAGTCATCTTTCAGCCAGGTTATATCGAGTTTGTAATCCCGCGCCTTGATGTCGCTGATATGGAAACGGCGAAAACGGCATTCCTCGCCAAGGTCGGATCGCGGACTGGTACCGTTGGGGTTTGCGCCGTAAACAGCCTCGAAATCGTCAAAATGCGCGGCAATTAACGGACGGTCTTTCTTGGTAATTCCAGGCACATTGCTGCGGGCATCGTAAATCCAGGTGTATTCGGTAGGCATCCCCTTTTGAAAGAAGATAACATTTGCCTTTACCCCCTGGCTGTATGGGGTAAAGGTGCCGCGCGGCAGCCGCAATACCGTATGCAGGTTGCAGTCCTGCATCAGCAATTCAAATACTTCACCCGCCTTGCCTTCAAACAGGCAGTTGTCCGGCAGCACCATTGCCGCCCGCCCGCCAGGTTTAAGGGTAGTCACAACATGCTGGATAAAGTTCAACTGTTTATTGCTTGTCTCAATTGTAAAATCATCCCGCGCCGGCGCCTGATTCGCTCCCTTGGTACCAAAAGGCGGGTTGGTGAGAATGCAATCAAAACGTTCTGGGCCAGCCGGTTCGTAAATGGTATCGCCGAGTTTTATATGCGGTTCCACGCCATGCAGGTAAAGATTCATCAACGCCAGCCGCCGGGGACGATGCACCAAATCCTGACCATAATAGGTTTCAAACTTTATATGACCGGCAATCTTTCTGTCCATTACTCCGCCGGTAATTTCTTTCAACCATTCATAAGCACAAACCAGAAAACCGCCGGTACCGCACGCCGGGTCGCAAATGGTGAAGCCGGGTGATACGCGCGGGTCGGGCTTCATTACTCGTACAATAGACTGAATCAATACCCGCGGGGTGAAATATTGCCCTGCTCCCTTTTTCCCCTCGCTGGCTGCCCTCTCCAGCAATCCCTCAAACGCCTGCCCCTTCACGTCAACATCCATGGCCGACCATTCTTCCTCGTCTATCATGGCTATAACGCGTTTCAGGTTAACCGGGTTGTTAAACCGCGGCATAGACTGGGCAAATATATCGCCAAGTATCCCCGGTTCATCGCGCAATACCCGCAATGAATCGCCAAAATGGTCCATCAACTCCTGTCCCGACTTGCCGCAAAGCGTCTCCCAGTCATACCCGTCAGGAAGTTCCACATTACGTTCATGCGCCATCTTTAAAAACAGCAGGTAAGTAAGCTGCTCAATATAATCGCCATAATCAATGCCATCATGCCGCAGCGTATGGCAAAATCCCCAAAGTTTATTTACAATGTCAGACATATAATGTTTTCCTATATATTTGCGAATGATAACAACAACAATTCAATATTCCCCATGGAATTAATGTTAATTTAAAAAATTACAATAAAACTATTGATTTTAATATTTATAAATAATATCAAACCTGACCAGTAATTTTTATAAACGTATTAAATAGTGCTATTTTTGTTTTATTTTTTGTATCATATGTACAACTGCTAAACACTGTATCTCCTAATGACTTCATGCCATATTTAGGATAAGCAATGCTAAAACTCCATCTGCTGTTTTTTGGAAATACAGTTAGTGTGTAATCATCTATAACTAAATAATCATTCCCTTTAGCAGACATTTTCCAAACACGATTTAGCCACCGTTTACGTCTATTGGCAATATTTCTAAGTGCTCTTTCCCTATTTTCTGCATCAACATAATCATCAGACATTTTTTGAGCGCATACACTACCTACTCCTATCACATCAGGATAATCTTCATGTTTCATGTAATGAATATATCTTAGACCCTCATTTTCACACATCTCGCAAAATTGATAAGGAATAGCTTCTCCTTCTTCTAAATTTTCTCCAAGATCATGAACATCAACACACTCCCAACCCTTATGAGGTATATTAGGTTTATCCCATAATCCACTCATCATTTACCTCCATTATTCTTTTCATACCGCCACAGCCTCATTAAGCTCTTCAATTAACCATTGCAGAACATCCGGCTGAAATACCCGTTGTGCCCGACCCAGCCCGCCGTGCTGCTCGAATACCGGAATAAGGTTAAGGTCATTTATATCTATGGTGAGATTTTCTACCAGGTGCTCGCGAATGTAACCAAGCCATGCCTGCTGTTCACTGGAGAAAGTTTTGCCTGTTGTCACCTGCTGCATAGCTTTATCAACGCGCTGTTCGGCGGTTAACAGCGGTTCTTCTTCGCGGGCGGCGTGTTTTACCATTGATATTATATCTGCCAGCGCGATATGATACACTTCGCTGTGCGCGTCGCGCAATGCCGATTCCGGGAATCCCTGCATACCTAATTTTATTCTCAAATCATCCAGCACTTCCGGCCGCCAACCGGCAGGACGTTTTAATAGAACCTGCAACCCGTCTATTTCATCGCGTTTTTCATTCACAAAACGGCTGAATGCAGTCAGGTAATCCTCGGGTTTAAGGGTGTTATCGCCAACGCGGAAAATGCGCTCTGACACGACGTTATCCTGTATATCGTTGGCAATCCAAAATGACCGTGGCGCGCGTTCGTAATTCACCAATAATTTCTGAAAATCAGAATTTCGCAGAAGATTCATTGTATCAATAAAGTTTCTATCCAGTCTTCCCGGCAATTCATTGGCAAATAGTTCCATATTGCCGTCGGATATTCCCCACTGCGCAAATGCGATACGGGCATTCCCGCTCATATCGCGGCTAATCCGGCGTAAGCGTTTTTGCAATACCCGGATATGATATTCGCGCTCAACATTCTGGTAAATATTCTCAATTACCTGAACAATACCAAGCGGGTCTTTAGGCGGCAGCGTAATTTGAAAATCGGTGGCATTACGGAAATATTCAATGAGAGTACCATCAAAACAATCAAAAACGGTAAAGTTTGTCTTGTTAATATCAGTACAAAGCCGCGTACCACGACCAAGCATCTGTGTCCAAAGAATGCGCGACTTAACCGGACGCAGGAAAACGATAAACTCCAATGCCGGAATATCAACACCGGTGGAAAGCATATCAACGGTGACAACAATTTTTGGATTAGGTCGGTTGCGAAATTCGCGAATACGCTGCAAAGGACGGTCAACAGTGGGACTGCCGGTGATTTTCTGTACAAATTCATCACCGCGCTTGAAAATATCGCGGCACTGCTGCACCAATTGGTCGGCATGCGAGGTATGCGGCAAATCGTTAGCCGCAAAAATCAGCATTTTGGGAAAACGCCCGGTTTCTTCCTCATGCCTCAGCGCATAACCAGCGATTTCCTGCATAATGCGCCGATTGCTGTCAGGTGCGGTAATGCGTGATTCGATATCAGAGGTATCAAATTGCCGTTCATCTTCCAACCTGTCCTGAAACAAAGTGCCGGTTTCAGGATTAACAACCCCAACATTATCACCCTCGCGCAGAAAAACACCGTTCATGCGGACATCAGAATGTATGCGCACAGCATCATAATCAACAAGATAACCATCTGCTATCGCTTCTTCAGTGGTATAGCGGTAAACAGGTTCGCCAAACAGGTTTACCGTATGACTTGCCGGTGTCGCGGTAAGCCCAATCTTCAGCGCGTCAAAATGATCCATCACCTGCCGCCATATACCGAGTTCCTGCGAGGTATAACCACGGTGACACTCATCAGCAATTATCACATCAAATGCAGATATTGGAATATCAAGAATATTTGCGTCTTCTTCTAAATCCGGGTCATTGGCATTTTGAGCGAATGAGTATTGAGGGCCATAAAGATTAATCGCCATCCGCTGAATAGTTGAAACGTATACGAAGGTTTGAGATTCTTTAGGCGAAGTCAGATAACTACCGGGCAAAACTTTCGGGTCGAAGGTTTGATTATCAGAATCTTCCAAATCTTCACGGCGAAATTGCTGATGAAAAACTTCGTATTCCTGATTGAACTTATTGCCATGTTGAGTTTGAAAAGAAGCAAATGCCATGACAGCCTGTGCCGCCAATGCGCGACGGTCTACCAGGAAAAGGATTCTCTTTGCAACTGTGGATTTCAACAAACGATATATCTGTGCAACCGTGGTGAATGTTTTCCCGGTACCGGTCGCCATAGCAACAAGAAAAGAACGCTGGCCACGGGTAATGCCATCTTCAACAGCTTCAATTGCTTCACGCTGATAATTTCGTATGCCTTGAATATTAACAGGATTATTGGCGAACCAATCATTTCGCGTTGAATGTGAAAACATCTCTTCGAGTGCGTGAATATTGTGATAATTTGCTAATCGCCGCGACATGGCACGGTCGTCGCGTATATCAATAAACCAGATAGTTTCGCCATTGGTAGAGTAGAGGAAGGGAACGCCGTATTCACCCCATTTTCCTGCGTTGTTATGAATACCGCGGGAATAACGTTTTGCCTGTTCGAGAACATTATAAGGGTCTAATGCAACCTTTTTTGCTTCTATAATCCCAAGAATTTTGCCATTTACAAAAAGTGCATAATCAGCCGGTCCGCTATCTGTCGGATATTCTTCAACAGCAACACCATGAAGACACGAACAATCCAGACCATCCTGATACCGGATGATCTTCCATGGTGGGGTCATAGATTTCAAGCGGGCATCTATTCGCTTTTTTCTGGTTAGTTTCTCCGACTCATCAAACATATATCATCCTGCTGCAACATTCAATTGCTAAAATTATTATTCAACGCAACTATATTAGTATCCTTTTATTACAGATAGGAATTGTGCTCTTACAGAGCGTATTCTTTGTGATGGTACCAAATCCCAGCGGCGTTGCCGTGGGCTATGGAATTGATTTTGTTATCACTTTTGTTGGTAAAATGATAAATTTATTATAATCCGCCGGGCTCTCGCCCAGTTCCAAACGGAGACTGACTGTTGATAAGCTATTTTATAAATTCGGGTACTTTCACCCTTACACCAACACCTTCCCAATCCTACCCAAACAATCCGACAGCACTGCGTGGCTGGTGGCGTAGTTCATGCGCAGGAAGCCTTCTCCTGTTTTGCCGAATACGGTGCCGGAGGTGAGGCGAACGTGGGCATCGCGAAGGAGTGTGGCGGATAGTTCTTCGCTGGTTTTACCGAGTTGGCGGCAATCGAGCCAGGCGAGGTAGGAGCCTTCCGGTTCTATCAGGTTGATGCCGTCTTTATCCGCAAAGAAATCTCGCATTATTGTTCGGCTGGTATCGAGATATTTCAGCAGATTTTCGAGCCAGTCGTCGCAATTGGTGTATGCCTGCTCCAGTGCGATGTTGGCGAACAGGTTCTGGTGGGTGTTGCCGGCGCCGGTGTTCTCGCGGCGTATCTTTTCGCGAAAAACGGGATTCTGGATTATTTCATAAGATATATTCAAACCGGCAATATTGAATGTTTTGCTGGGAGAAAAACAGGTGATGCTGTTTTGCGCAAAATCATCATTTAGCGATGCAAACGGGGTATATGGATGGTTCCAGGTAAAGTCGGCATGAATGTCGTCGGAGATTACGATGACGCCATTTTCCAGGCAGATATTCCCTAATTGGATGAGTTCATCAGCAGTCCACACCCGACCTACCGGATTGTGGGGGTTGCAGAGAATGAGCAGTTTCGCGTCCTTTGCCTGTTGTGCCAGCGAGTCAAAATCCATGCTGTATTTGCCATCTGCCAGCAACAGAGTATTTTCCACCACCACCCGCTGGTTATCCTCTACCACAGTGAAAAATGGACGATAAACCGGGGGTTGGATGATAACCTTGTCACCCGGTTGCGACAACGCGCGAATGATAGTGCAGAGAGAGGTAACAACTCCCTGATTCATCGATATCATGCTTTTATTTATTTTCAAACCGTATTGCCTTGCTGTCCAGGCGGCAATGGTATCGAGAAAAGTATCTGAATGACCGGTGTAACCGTAAATGTCGTGGGCAATCCGCGCCGCCAGTGCCGATGATATAGCAGGCGCAACCGAATATTCCATATCCGCAAGGCACATGGCAACGGCATCGTCAGACGACAATCCCTTCCATTTGATGCTATTGGTATTTCTGCGATTTAAAATAGTGTCAAAATCATTCATAAGAGATATCCTTTCCGCCAACTTATTTTATCATTGTTACGGGGGAAAGGATAAGGGGGTAAGGTGATAGGGTCTTAGGTGTTAGGGTTTTCAGTTTTCAGTTTTCAGTTTTCAGTGTTAGTCACTTGGCCCCATCCCCAAACCCCTTCCCCGAAGGAGAAGGGGCTTATAGATGATAGTTTTAAGATAAAATGATAGACTGTCCATAAAAACGGGGCAACATCAGCCCCTCTCCCGCTGGGGAGGGGTTGGGGAGGGGCTTATAGGTGGTAAGCAAACATCATGTAAAACCTAAGAACCTAATACCTACCCCCTTACCCCTATCCCTTGCAAAAGGTTTTCCCCGCCTGATACAGAATAATTTTACCCATGTTGGCTTTGGGGAATATTTTATTACAAATATATGATGCTAAATGGGCGGAGTTAACGCCGGAGTCGTGGCAGCGGCAATACATGGGTGATGTATTCTGGCGATTTTATCAGCATAATGGCAATGGCGCTTATGTGCGGTCGAGTGATGTCACCCTGGAAATGACCACAGGTAGGATATATCTTATCCCGGCGGGTGTCAGGTTTGACTATTGGACTTCGCAAAAATGCGGGCAATTTTACGTTCATTTTGACTTGCCGGGAATATCGCGACCGGTATATTCAGAGTTATGCGACCGACCGGTGGCGGTGCGCAATGACCATGAATTGCAACATAACGCGGCGAAATTTGGACGATATATTCAAAACGGCGGCATCATGACATCATCGCGGGAATGTCAATTAAAGTCAGTGCTTTACGGCGCTTTGGCGCATTATTTTGACGATATCCCGGAAGAAAGATTCACTCGAGCACTGCACCGCGCGACATTTATGCAGCCAATCGGCCCGGCGATAAAATATATTGAAGAAAATTACTCACGGCAAATAACCATCACCGAACTGGCAGAGATCTGCTGTCTGTCACCACAGCATTTTGTGCGAAAATTTGGCCAGGCCACCGGAATAACGCCAATACAGCACCTGCACACCCAGCGTGTTGGCGCGGCAGCAAAACTGCTGCTGTCTACCGATATCACTATTGACGAAATCGCGCTGCGAGTGGGATTTCACACCCGGGAATACCTGACGCGGATATTCACCCGCCACACCAGCATGTCGCCGGCAGCATACAGAAACACAATGAAAGCGAAACTAAAATGAGCCTGTTCGATGATTTCTTTCGTACTAAAGAACCCCCGAAAAAACAAATAATAGATGTTCGCGAGGAGATAATGCCGGTAATCGTCAGCCTGGTCAAAGATATACCATTGTTATCTCATATCGACACCCGGCGCATTCGGTTATACGCCACCCAGGCGCGAACAGATAGTAAACACGGATCTTACGCAAAAATTGTTCCGATGCGATTCCCGGACGGCAAACCATCCAGAACAAAGAAAACCCATACCGAAACCATCCAACAAATATCCGGACCGGATGGTGATATCCTGTACCTGATTTACCTGTATGTTCCGCGCTTTTTAGAAGTAACCCTGGAAGAAAAAATGCTGACCCTTATCCACGAACTGTACCATATCAGCCCGGCATGCGACGGAACCATAAGAAAAGTAGGTCGCGGCGCCCACGGCCATTCCCGCGAGTCGTTCAACAACATGCTGAAACCGATAGTCCGTGAATATCTGCTGCACCATAAACCGGAAGATATAACCATACTGCTGCGGGAAAAATACTCGACAATAGAAAAACAATACGAAATAACTTACCCCTCACTGCCTATGCCAAAGATAAGGGTGCATAGGTTGTAGTTTTCATTTTACATCGATTTACAGAATTGAAAGGATAAAGACAAGGGATAACAAAAGTAATTTTTAATTTGCACAGCCAATTGCAAAACTTATTTTATCAAATGTTTATGTTGAAGTTTTTTTGTAGTTGAAAACCACCCCGACCTTCGGCCACCCCTCCTTGGCAAGGAGGGGAATTTAAAATGAAGGTTTTGATTATGAAAGCAGCCATTATTTTATCAAGTAACTATCATAACTCCCCTCCTTGCCAAGGAGGGGGTAGGGGGTGGTTTGGTTGATAATATAATCAATATAGTTTTGCAAGAACCTTCGTAATTATTAATTACTTCTTATTCACCACAGTATGCAAAACATGGTGTTTGGCATCATGGGTGCTTTTATCTACCGGTATGTAAATTATTATCTCCTGCGCCAATTCTGCATCGATAGCTACCTGGGTGTGTCCGATGCGGAAAAGGATGCCGGGGTAGGTTTGTTGTACTGTTACCCGCATACCCGGCAAGACACCCAACGCCATTAATTTGTGCATGGTCTGGTTATTTTTTGACAATAAAGATACGATAATTCCGTGCTGACCTGACCTTAACTTGCTAAGAGGAATTAATCCTGCCGCGTCATATTTTTCTTCTATTTTTTCCATATTTTTTTCACCATTTCAGTTGCTTTATTGTATGCTGCCGCTATCTTTGCGGGTAATACTGCCGGAGCAGGAACTTCGTAACTGCACTTCGGACATTTCAATTTAGTACAGCCACCGGATAACCCTTTGCAACCGGCACAGGAATATTTGCTTTCTTTCACTGTATATACATTGCCGCAAAACGGGCAGGTTACGTTGCCATCGCTCATAATTGTACCCCCAGCGTAGTGATTGCCATATTCACCAGGTAGCCAATAATGAAGGCATACGGAAAAATGAACGCCGCCATTCCCAACGCCATTCCCCATCCGCGTTCTTTAATAGCCACGGCAAATTGCGCGACGCACGGCATAAATAGCGCCATTGTCACCACTGCTACGATTAACTGCTGGCTTTGCAGAATATGATGCTGATGCAGGTCATACAAACCGGCGGCGCCATAATCACGGCGAAAGAAACCATAAAGAAACGATACTGCGGCTTCTTTTGGCAAACCAATCCATTGCACCGGATAGCTCATCCAACTCACCAATATATCAAACAACCCGGTCAGCCGACCCACCCAGATGAATACAGATGCCAGTATGAATAACGGCAGGATTTCCTTTAGATACCACTCAACCCGAGTGTAGGTTTTCACCATTACATTTTTAAAAGTAGGTACTCGCAGCGGCGGTATTTCCATGTAAAATATCGGCTTTTCACCCGGCAAAAATTGCGCGGTAAGGAAACCGATAAGCAGGAAATTTGCCGCCATCACCACGATAAATATCCATAATGACAAAATATGCCCGCCCAGCAACGCGAGAATAACCCCCATCTGTGCGGAACATGGTATGGTCAGCGCCAACAGGAAAGTTGCGATAATTCGTTCGCGGCGGGATTCAAGAGTGCGGGTTACGATGGTAGCCATCGTCGCACAGCCAAAACCCAACACCATCGGTATCACAGCGCGTCCATTAAGACCGATAGCCTTGAAAATACGGTCGATTAACATTGCCAGACGCGGCATATATCCGCTGTCTTCCATGATAGAAAATACGATGAAAAATGTCGTTACTATCGGCAATATTATGGCGAAGGCATATCGCAAACCGAGGGTGAATATGCCGTATTCATTCACAAATAAATCGCGGCCAACCTGCCAGGGGATTATTGAATTGATAAAATGAGTCACCGGCGGCAGCAAGTACTTGCCAAATACCACCGTTTCAAGATAATTCACCGCGAACTGTGCGCCAAATACTCCGACTATTTCATAAAAGACGAATAAGATTGCCAGTAAAATCGGGATTCCCCACAATGGGTGCATCATCATTCGGCTCATTCTCTCGCGAAAATCAATTTTAGATGGCGTATCATCAACAACAACTGATTTCAGGATTTCCTGCACCGCGCGCTGGCGCGACATGGTGATGTAATATGTCAGCGGATACTCGCCGCCAGTGGTTGTCTGTGCAATTATTTCCGCAACAGTATTGTAGTCATCACCCATGCGGTCTTGCAGAATTTCTACAACTTCGCGGTCATCCTGCAATGCCAGAAGAGCGGTTGCCCGCGATGACATCGGCATGATACCAGCCGGCAATAACGCAGTAATTTTCGCCAATGCGTCTTCAACGAACGAGTCATATTCTATCTTTATGGTATCTTTAACATACTGGAATTTCGCGATTGCCTCTTTAATTTTATCAATACCGATGCCACTGGGGGCAATAGTGCTGATAACGGGTATCTGCAGCTTTTTGCTCAATTCATCGACATTTATGGTCATCCCGACCTTTTCTGCTTCATCCATCAGGTTCAGCACCAGTATCACCGGCAAACCAGCTTCCAACAACTGCATGGTGAATCCCAGCATTCGCTCAATATTCTTTGCGTCGGCTACATGAATGATTACTTCCGGTGATTCCTCAAATATGATAGACCGCGCCACTCGTTCTTCCTCGGTTATCGGCATGAAAGAATACATCCCCGGCGTGTCGCAGATTTCATATTCTTTATCAGTCTTCATCTTCCCGCGGGTTATCTCAACGGTGGTTCCCGGATAATTTGCCACCACTGCGTATGTCCCCGTCAGTTGACCGAACACCACCGACTTTCCAACATTCGGTGTGCCAACCAGCGCTATTTTATTAATATCTTTTTGTATTTTATTCATATCTTAATTTACAATTTTCACCATGATATGCCCGGCAGCTTCAACCGATAATGCCTGGCGTTCATTATTAACTTCAATCAGAAAAGGGCCATTCCCCGGTGCTATGTCAACAATCTTCACCATTTGCCCGGGGGTTATCTTCACACGTTCCAGATAGTTCAACAACTCATCATTTTCATCAGTTATGCAGCAAACCTCGCATTTGTTACCTATCGAAAATTCTGCCAGCGGTGATAAACCGTTATCCTCGCCTTTCTCGCCAGAAAGCGGATTGCCGTGTGGACAGGTAAGCGGGTTATTTAATGCCTTCAATAAATATGGCTCTATTTCTGCCGTTATGACATGTTCAAAACTGCATGCCAGCGAATGTGCCCGCGACCATGGCATTTTCAAAAGGTCAGTCAGCATCCGTTCCGCCAACCGATGCCGTCGCCGCAAATTCATCGCCGCTCCTTCGCCGGTCGGAGTCAAAATCACCGGGCAGCGTTTTTCATATAATATTAATCCCATCTCTGACATTCGCTTCAGCATGCCAACAACCGACGGGGCGGCAACCTGCAACTCCCGCGCCAGTGTTGTTGCGGTAGGTGTTTCACCACGATCAAGTATGCGGCACAGCGCTTCAAGGTATTCTTCCATCGGCGCGCTGGGCCTATTTTCTATTGTCAGCAAATCAGTCTGTTTTAACATCGGATAACCCTTGTTGTTAGTGTGCACTAACAATACTACTTAGTGTGTATTTTTGTCAAGATAGTAATTGAAATAAATATAAAAAATAATCCTTCCCCTAACCGACAATAACGGTTACAATACAATATACCAATAGGAGCTATCATGAATAAAAATATTGTTATTACTATCCTTGTCATTGTTTGCATCGCTTTATTCCTGGGGACAAACTTTAAATCTTCTTCTTCAGGTTCCAGTCCGGCGGGATCAGGTAATAATGCTCTACATTGGCGGGTATATTTCTCGCCGGATGGTGGTTGTACCGACGCTATTGTCAGCGAAATTAATGCGGCATCCTCGGTCATCAGGGTTCAGGCATATTCATTCACATCAACACCTATTGCGAAAGCATTGGTTGACGCAAAAAATCGTGGTGTTGATGTGCAAGTAATATTGGACAAAAGCCAGCGAACCGCCAACTACTCATCGGCAGATTTCGTCGCCCATGCCGGAATGCCAACATATATCGACGCAGAACACGCCATCGCCCATAACAAGATCATTATCATCGACAACCAGACAGTAATCACCGGCAGTTTCAACTTCACAAAAGCGGCAGAAAGCAAAAACGCGGAAAACTTGCTGATACTGAAAGATGCCGAATTAGCGAAAAGTTACCTGGCAAACTGGCAAAAACATCTGGAACATTCAGAGAAGTATGAGGGTAGGTAAAGAGTAAATTGCAAGCCTCACCGCAATTGCGCGTGAAAAAACAGGTCCGGGATTAATTCGTCTTTTGCGAGGGTGAATATTTTGCCGAATATTTTTGCGGTATCGTCTGCGTTATCCTCAATGTCCCAATTAAAATCATCTGTATATAACTCAATCTGTCGTCCTGATGGCTGCAGGAATATTGTTCCTGAGCTTATATTCACGCGGTAATCTGCTAATTTTCCAAATATCAGCACAATCGGAGAGTCGTGACTGCAGATAATATTGACATATCCTTCCGCGCGTACTAATTCCCGCAATAATGCCGTCCGCATCCTTACTGTTTCTGCCGATGATAATAATCCTTCGCCGATGGCAGCCCTGGCCGCCAGCAGGTCGGCAGTGCGCAAAGCCTCGCTGATATACGCGGGATTAACATCGTCTAAACTTAGCTTTTCGCCATCTTTCTCAAACCATACATCTCCCAGAGTTACCACCCCGCTGGTCTTACTGGAATAAATCTCTTTATTATTTTTCCCGACAGCCCAATTTATGCAGGCGGTCACACCATGCGCTATTACCTGGCGGGCAATGCCTTCTCCCGGCTGATATCCGGCGGTTCGCAGCAACGCGTATGCAATATCGACGGTAATTTCTCTGCCTTTTAAATTATTGCAAAGGTATTTGTCTTCACCAGGGAAATATACTTCGCGGAATATCTGACGGAATGGCTGGGTAAACCTGTTGTCAACTGCCCATGATTGCCAGGCGGTGATTGTTTTTGCGTTATGCAATTCTATCGGATGTACCGGGTAAACAGTAAATGGCGCATCAAAACCGGTCAGCCAGACATTCTCGCCATCCAGCATTTTCCAATGGCCTTCACCTGCCGATGTAAACTCGCGGCCATCTCCAGCTTTCCACACGATTCTTTCTGCGAGATGTGCGAAAATTGGCGATCTCATCATTTCGCTGAACACACCGATATTGTATACAAATCCAGTATTCATATCGTTTTCCAGCAATTCACGCACCATTTTCAATTCATCGTCAATTATCTTTTTTGCCTGAATCGCGTTCGCATATCCGGCTGCTTTTCGTGCGGGGGCAGGAATCTTTTCAAATGCACCTGCTTCGCTAATCGCTTCTATTCTTCCCCTGCCGGCGCGCAGCGAAAGGCGAAAACACCATCCATCACCGTGCCAGCTTACTTTTACCCGTTCACCTTCTAATATTTGATCTCTCCGGGCAATATCCATCATTGTCTGGCGTTGCAGTTCCTCTATACTGGAAATCCCTTTTCGTTTTGCTATTTTATCCAATGCCATAGCCGCATTTTCAGAACAACTTTTATTGCCTTTTTGCCGGATATTGAATAATTCTATAATATTTTCCGGCAACACTACAGATGACAAACCGGCGGACATAATAGCTGTATGATATGTATCAAAATCGAATAACCCTTTGGTCATTAAATCAGCGAAGTATATAAATTGAAAATTCTGACGAATAACGTGATAATTAGGCATGAAAGATGCGATATATTGTAAATCACCATCATGGCAATATTCCCTGACATTACTATATGCTGCTGAAAATCCTTCGATATTCTCTGATAATGCTATGTCCCATTCAACGGTATAGTTATAAGGGAAATCGTATCTCTTTTTCGACGAATCGGCTGTAGACCATTCCATAAATTTTCGCTGATGCGGGTTTGCAGCAAGCCTATCTATCAAAAAAGGGTGTATCCAAAATAATATCCACCTCAAAGCTATTGGAATTTCAGCGGGAATATTAATTTTATCCTTATAACTGTGGTGCATTTTATGAATTGTTTGCAGCAGTTTAATATCTTTATCACCAGACACCAACCGCAACAAAGCCGCGTTTACCCGCGAGATATTAGTTTCTGCATCCCTCTTGTTATCTTTTTTATTATATTCAGGGAGAAAATTATCAAACATTTTTTAAAAAAATATAAAATATTTTATATTTCCTCTTTGTGCTTTTCGTAAACAGGTTTATACTAATCATTAAGCGATAGCTTCTTAACCCCGGGGTTGGACAGACGCACATTCTGCGCCCGTTCCTAAAAACCTCAAATGTCCAGCTTTGGGGTAGAAATAGAACTTCACCCGCATTTTCTTGCGGGTGAAGTTTTTTTATCTTGGTGCCTTGCTGAGCATCCAAAATTCATCATCAAGGACATCCGGCTTTATATTTGGCTTTATATCAGGTTTGGAAAAATCCACCGTTCCATCTTTGCGCAGTATGACATATTTGCCTGCCATATCGGTATGATTGACACAAATAGTAACAATGGTGCCGTTCGGGCAATTAGGGTTCGCTAAACCGGGGAAATCTGAATCCGGGTAATCATTCGGATGCCAATAATGCTGAGCGTTATTGTTAAGCGCGCTATATACCGCTTTGGCACTGGCTAAATCTTTCAATGGAGTTGGTGTTGTCGCCTTGGCATATCCCCAATAATTATACATTGCCGAATATGAATCAGTACCATCAGCATCCTTCGGACATGTTCTTCTTCCTGTCAACTTCTTTTCATTTATCAATACAGATTGAAGTCCAACCTGCGAAGTAATATCCGGGAATATTGCTTTATCCTGACGGTAAGCAATCAATGCTGCTCCAATTTCCCGCATATTATTAACACAGGTAGCCTTATACCCGCTTTTGCGGGCGTTAGTAACCACAGGAATTAAAATCGCTGCCAAAACAGCTATAATGCCTATAACCACTAATAATTCCATCAATGTAAAACCACGTTTATGCATACTTACCCCTTACGAATTACGAATTACTCTAATAATGATTAACTATCCATTGTCAACTTTTTTTCTCTCTTCTCTCTTCACCCTTCTCTCTTCCTACCCCCCCATCTGGTTAGTCCACCACTGCCAGAATGTCGCGACGGTTCTTACTGCCCATTCGGGGGCATACGCTACAGCAACAGCAGCAGCGGTAAGGAATGGGCCGAATGGCATGTAATATCCTTCGGGTTCTTCTTCCGGTACTTCGGGAACGGGTTTGCCTTTTTTCTTTTTCTTTTTATCTTGTTTGCTGACTGCATTTGCCGCAGCAGCTTTCTCTTCACTCGCGGGTGATTTTGATTTTTTTAATGATCCACCAAGAATCATAACTATACCAACTATCGCGCCAAGGGTGATGGCTATGCCAAACACCAGCATTGCCTTGCCGGGTCCCAGCAATGCGCCTATTGCCGCACCAATGAAGGAATCGCCTAATCCCATACTATCCTTATGAAAAATTGCGCGGCCAAGCCAATCGACACCAATGAAAAAAAGAAAACCGATTATCATACCAGGTACTGCTGCCGGTAAAAATTGGATTCCCTGCCAGGCTATCGTTTCGCCGGTGAGGGTTTTAGATGATAACTCGGTAATAATGCCCGCCACCATGGCAACCCAGCAAACGCCATCAATAACGTAAGTAGTTTCCCAGTCGATAACGAATGTTACCAGCATCATGGAAACCCACACCACAGTGCCAACTAACAAAATCAACCCGGCAGGAGTCCAAATGCCTTCGATGGTGAAACGGGTGCAGGCGGAATGCCAAAAAGCGAGAAATAACAGCGCGGTAATTAACTCAACGAAAAAATAACGCGGTGTAATGCGTACCCCGCAATACCGGCATTTGCCGCGAAGAAATAAGTAACTGAGCAGCGGAAATAAATCAAGAAACCCCAGTCGATGATTGCAGGCGGGGCAATGAGACGGCGGCGATGATAACGATTTATTAAGTGGTAAACGATATATGCAAACATTTAAGAAAGAACCAATAGAAGCGCCAAATAAAAAAGAAAAAATAGCACCCAATAAATATTTTACTTGTTCAATTTCCACAACCACACCCTTTCAAAAAAAAAGCGGAGGGAGCATATAATCCTCCCTCCGCATAATAAATTTATTTAGACAAACCGTCAATTAACTTAACCAATGGCATAAACATGGCGACAACGATAAAGCCTACCACGCCACCGAGGAAGATAATCAGCAAAGGTTCAATAGCGGATGTCAATGATTCCATCGCCGCTTCAACTTCACTTTCATAGAAGTCTGCAACCTTTTCAAGCATGCTGTCGAGAGTACCGGTTTCCTCACCGATGGCAATCATTTGAATAATCATCGGCGGGAATAGTTTTGAGCGTTCCAGCGGGTCACCCACTCGTTCACCTTCACGCACCGCGGTACGGGCATCAAGTACGGCGCCGGATATAACCTCGTTATCCAACGCCCCCGCCACCGTTTCCAATGCCTGCAAAATCGGCACACCTGATGCAAGCAAAGTACCCATAGTACGTGCGAAACGAGCGATAGCAACCTTATGAATAAGCACACCAAAAACAGGCGCCTTCAACATCATCTTATCTAAAATACGCTTACCGGATTTAGTCGCTTTAATCCTATTGATGGCAAAGACAAGACCTACCACCGTACCTACAGTAATACCGATATTGGTCGGGTTGCTCATTGCGTTGCTGATATTCATCAGGAACAGCGTCGGGCCAGGCAATGTCATACCGAAATCTTTAAACAATTCCATAAACTTCGGTACGATAAAGGTTACCAATCCCCATACAATCAACAATGCCGCTGACATAACAACCGTTGGGTATGTCATAGCGGATTTGAACTTTTGTACCAGCTTCATATCTTCTTCAAGGAAGGTAGATAACCGTTCCATCGTTTCGTCCAATACACCACCGACTTCACCGGCGCGTACCAGACCGACAAACAGGTTGTTGAATATATGCGGATAGCGCTGCATGGCACGGGTGAGAGTTTCACCCTGTTCTACCGAGTTTGAAAGTTCGCGAATTACATTTTTCAAGGAAGGTGCGGTCGCCTGCTGTTCCAACACTGCAAGGCAGCGTACCAGCGACACACCGGCATTAATCATGGTTGCAAACTGGCGGCAAAACATCGTCAAGTCGCGTTGTTTAACTCTACCAATGCGCACTTTCTTTTTGCCTTTTTTCGTCACTGCAGCCGTGGCATTAGCACCGCCTTTTGCGCCAGCTTTAGCACCGGCACCACCTTTTACCTGGCTAATTTGCTGCACCCACAATCCACGTTCGCGCAGTTGTTTTCGCAGTGAAACATCATTGTCAGCATCGGCAGTACCTTGCTGGGTTTGTCCAGCCTGGTCACGGGCGACATACGAAAAAGTTGCCATGTTCAGCCTCCTTTATTATTCCTCATCAGCGTCGGGCAGAGTACCGTCCGACATCATCATTTTCTTTAATTCCTCAACATTCATCGCTCGATCCATTGCCAGCCTATATGTTATCTGTCCGGAAGCATACAGGTCACGAAGGCACTGGTCCATTGTTTTCATGCCAAGGTGTGCCGAGGTTTGAATAATTGAGTTAATCTGGTGCGCTTTTGCCTCTCGAATAAGGTTGCGGATAGCCGGCGAGCAAATCATGATTTCCTGTGCGCAGGCACGACCACCGCCTATCTTTGGCAATAATTGCTGGGTTACCACCGCCTGCAGGTTATTGGATAACATAACGCGAATCTGCGACTGCTGAGCTACTGGGAAAACGTCAACAACGCGGTCTACGGTTTGAGACGCGGAGTTGGTATGAACTGTTCCAAACACAAGGTGACCTGTTTCCGCCGCATGTACTGCTAATTCCATCGTTTCCAGGTCACGCATCTCACCTACCAACAGGATATCAGGGTCTTCACGAAGGGCAGCGCGTAAAGCGTTTTTAAAAGCTTTGGTATCTGTACCAACCTCACGCTGATTAATTACACAAGATCGATGATAATGCATATACTCGATGGGGTCTTCAATGGTAATTATATGTTTCCGCTGATTAATGTTGATGTCATTCAGCATCGCCGCAAGAGTTGTAGATTTACCAGAACCGGTCGGGCCGGTTACCAAAACTAAACCGCGGTGTTTATGGCATAACTCTCGCACAGCAGGTGGCTGATTTAACTGCTCAAGAGTTGGAATTTTAAGAGGAATCGTTCGGAAAGCTGCTGCTAATGAACCACGATCGCGGAAATAATTAGCGCGAAAGCGCGACGCCTTGCCTAACTGGTAAGAAAAGTCCAGCTCAAGAGAGTTTTCAAAGCGCTGTATCTGTTCGTCTGTTAAAATATCATAAAGCAGACGTTGTGCTACCTGTGGCGTAAACTTCGTATAATTGCCCGGCAGCAAATCGCCGTCGCAACGATACACCGGAGGAATATCAACGGCGATATGCAAGTCGGAACCTTTCGCCTCGATAAGTAATTCTAATAACTCATCAAGATGAACTTCCGACAGGTCGCGTTCATCCGCCGAATTAGCCCTTAAAGTTAGTACTTTTCTCTCTGCTGTTGCTTCTGCCATATATATAATATCTCCGTTATTTTGCTATTTAAACTAATGGCTGGAAACTACGCGCAAGACTTCGTCAATTGTAGTAACACCAGTTTTAACTTTTTGCAGTCCGTCTTTAACCAATGTAGTCATGCCATTAGCGATTGCAGCCTGGGTAATTTCTGACAAAGGTGCGCGGCGCACGATAAGGTCTTGTAATTCCTCTGTCATAATTAATAATTCGTATAAACCAACGCGGCCTTTATATCCACGGTTATTGCATTTATCGCAGCCTACCGGTTTAAAGAAGGTAGCACTTTCTATTTCATCTTCTTTTAAACCTAAGCGCAGTAATGCTTCCAATGGCGGTTCGATAGGTGCCTTACATTCAGAGCACAATTTTCGACCCAGGCGCTGGGCGATAATACCGATGGTGGATGCCGCGATTAAGAACGGTTCTACACCCATGTCGGACAAACGGGTGATGGTTGCCGGTGCGTTATTAGTATGCAAGGTAGACAAAACAAGGTGACCGGTTAATGATGCCTGAACGGCGATTTCAGCGGTTTCAAGGTCACGAATCTCACCGACCATGATGATGTCCGGGTCTTGACGCAAGAAAGCGCGCATCGCGATAGGGAAGGTCAAACCTGACTTTCTGTTAACAGATACCTGATTGATACCGGGAAGCTGATACTCGACCGGGTCTTCAACTGTGATGATATTTTTTTCAATCGAGTTAATCTGGTTTAAAATTGAATACAGGGTAGTGGTTTTACCAGAACCTGTAGGGCCGGTTACCAGCAGCATACCGTTTGGCTGAACGATTAATTCTTCAAGGTCGGCCATCATGCCCGGCATAAAACCGAGTTTGCCCAAACCGATTAACACTGATGACTGGTCCAATAGACGCATAACGCATTTTTCACCATGTACCAGCGGCAGTGTATTAACGCGCATATCAAATTCGCGTCCATCATGTTTAATGTGAATACGGCCATCCTGCGGTACGCGACGCTCAGCGATATTCATATCACTCATGATTTTTAAGCGGGAAATTAATGGAGGATGAACATATTTCTGCAGGGTCATGGCTTCGTATAAAACACCGTCAACACGGTAGCGGACACGAACATTCTTTCTGTCCGGTTCGATGTGAATGTCAGATGCTCCCTGCTTGATAGCCTCACCCAGAATAACATTCACCAATTTAATAACCGGCGCCTGGTCAGCAAGATCCATCCCGCTGTCGTCTACCCTGGATTGAATTTCTTCATGAGTAGGTTTTCTGATACCATCCAACATGCTGTCCAGGTCTGGTATTGAGTCCATACTTGGTGCGGATGAAGAATCACTGGCTGGTGCCGCCGGTGCTGGCGCACCGCCACTGGAAGCAGGAGGAGCAACTGCGGTTTCTACCCCGCCTTTACCGCCACGGTGAATGGCAGAAATATCATCCAGTGTTGCAAGAACCGGAATGATGTCATAACCAGTAACCATGCGCAAATCATCTAAAGCGAATACGTTAGTGGGATCATTCATTGCCACCATCAGTTTATTGCCATCCCGGCGCAATGGCGCAATATTATATCTGGTAACTAAATTATCTGGAAAACTTTTTGCCACTTGCGGGTCAATTGCTATCTTTGCCGGATCATAAACCTGGCAATTCAATTGACGCGCATAAGCACCCAATACATCACGTTCCTGTACAAATCCAAGGTCAACGAGCAACCGCCCCAACTTTTCAGTTGTGGTCTTTTGCATTGCAAGAGCCTGTTTTAATTGATCAGGCGTAATCTTATTGTCATCTAATAAAATTTTCCCAATAGGGATTTTAGGTCCGCGTTGTGTAACCGTCATCCGTTCCTCTCACAGTAAGTTCACTACATGATTATACCATATTTTAGCCTTTGTCATGCTCTACAAATGCAAAAGTAAGATATTTCTCATAATTTCAACTGTCCATTTCAATCCCAATTTTGCGAATTCCGCGTTTTGCATCTGCGGTGAAATTGAATGCGCAACAGGATAACCCATTACCCCGGTAACGATTTATTAGCCGGTAACCTGACACAACAATTCATCCATGCATATATTTTAATGATTTTTGCAAAAAAAAACAGCCCCCCGTTTCCGGGAGGCTGATTTTATACCATTTAAGGTTTGGATTAGAGTGCGAAGTCCATACCGAAGCGGATAACATCCAACTTCTTGCCAATCTGTTCGAGCTTAAGTTCGCGCCATCCGTAAAGGAGGGTGCAACTTACGCTGTCGTTGACTTGTTTCTTCACGCTCAATACAGCACAGGTATCAGCATCTACATTTGCAATGGTTGATACATGGCTGCCGCCGTATACGCGGAGACCGAAGTTATAATTATACTTCCAGTCGTAGTTGGCTTTGATTTCCCAACCGCGGGTAACATTTTCCGGGTCGAGATACAGACCGCGATCAATCCAGTTGGTATCGAATGCATTAATTGCAGCATACGGATACAAGGCTGAATAAATTGGGCGGTAGTTCTGTGAAATCTTACCATATTTGTAGGTTACGGTTAAATCTTTCCAGTCGTTAACGATATCGCCACCGACCATGTAAGCATAACCCTGGCCGCTTGCAGCAGCTTTCTTAAGTAATGATGCTGCGCTGATGAATACGTTGCGGTTGCCCCAAGGAAGGGTTGCGTTGCCATCTACAGACAAGCCTCTTTCTGAACCCATACCGGAAATCAACAATGCACCGGTCAGGTTAACATCAGAAACAGTTCCAACCTTGGCTTTTGCCCAACTGGCTGCCAGATATGAATACATATCTTCAACATTAATCGGATCAACAGAAACAGGGTTAGTTACTTTGTCCAACATGCCGATATGACCTTCATAAGTGAAATTCTTATATGAAGTGTCAGCTGTTACGCCAACAGTTGGTGCATGTGAAGTGTCAATCAACAGACCGCTGCCTACATTAACGGACTTGCGACCGAATGTAGTCTGTACTGATCTGCCGAGAACTGTTGATGTGTATTCGCCGTACCATTCCCAAACGTAAATGCCATCAGGATGAACTGGAGCAAGAGCACCAGCTACCGGGAAGTCGCTGATTACATAACCGTAGTAAGGCTGAGTGAGATTCTCATTTACTGAGTTGGTATAAGGAGCAGCAGTTACTGCGAGTGGACTGATTATGCGCATGGTTACATGACCATTAAACTTATCGTTTGCTTTTGCGTCAAAGTTTAAATCGGTGGAATATACGCCGTATCGGCTGCCTTTTAAAATGTCTTTGCCTAATGTTTCATCTGCATTAGCGGCAATGCCATTCTTTTTATTATAGATATCCTGGTTATCTTTAGCAACGATGGTGTCATCAGTTAATGAAATGCTGGAACCCTGTAGGCCATAACGCATTCCACCAGTCATGCTGATGGTAACTGCGGTACCTTTGTTGCCAGTGGTGCCTTTCAATTTTGCAACTTCATCTTGCAATGCACGAATGTCGCTGCGGATAGCAGAGATTTCCGGGCCATAAGCGGTTAACAGTTCTTTTACTTTAACTAATGTTGCTTTTTCGTCATCGGTTAAACCTGCAGCTTTCGGGTTCTTAATCATTTGATTGAGAACGTCTACTGAGCTGTAACTGCCTAAGAACTTGCTGGCTGAATCCAGAGTGGCTTTCTCAGCATTTGATAAAGCGGTAACGGTTTTTCCATCAGCATTAACAACCTTGGTTTCGCCTGGTGCGCCAGGTTCGCCATTCTTGCCGTCTTTGCCATTCAGACCGTTGGTACCGTTTTTGCCGTCTACGCCATTCTTGCCGTCTACGCCATTGGTGCCATTTTTGCCATCAACGCCGTTTTTGCCATTCTGACCGTCAACGCCATTCTTGCCGTCTTTGCCATCTCGGCCATTCAGACCGGGTTGGCCATCTTTGCCATTAACGCCGTCTTTGCCAGCATCGCCTTTCAGCGCGGTGCGTACTTCAGGGTCATTCATGATTGCTTTCTTGATGGCTTCTACATTTTTGCCTTCATTAATCATGCCCTGAACTACGTCAAGCATTCTTGCTAAAGCCATAGCGGCTTCATAACGGGTCATCGGACGCTGGCCTTCGAATGTTGCGCCTTTGCCGACACCTTCAACAATGCCTTTTTCTGCCAACAGATTTACAGCAGGTTCAGCCCAATGATTAGGCTTAACGTCGGTAAACGCTTGTCCAGCCTCAGCCGCGAATGACGTGGTCGCCAGACTCAGCAGGAGGGTAGCAGTAAGCACTCCAACTAATTTTCTCATAATTTAAACCTCCAACTTTACTCTATTGCCTATCACTTCAGGCTTCTGGAAAAGATTATAGATTTCCTTCTCCTACCCCTTTAGCGAACGAGGCGATTTTAATACGCATCTTAATGCGTTTGCGTTTGTTAAATAGTATCACTACTATATTTAAAATGTCAACGAAAACATTGACATCAAATTAAAAATTATAGATTAACTTAGCACCAATGGTTCCGCTTAAGTTGTTGTGAACTTTTGAGTTATCAAATAAACCGCCTACGGCAGCCACTGATGATAGATCACAGCCCGCTATTGGCACACCACGTGTGTAAACCTCTCCATTAATAATTAACTTGCAGCTTTTGGTTGCATTGAACCCTAAACTACCGGATATGCATTGCGAATAGTGAATTACATTTGAAAACTCATCACGAAATCCATCTATTCGAGCATCAATGAAATATTTTTTTGATAAATTTTTCTTAAGACCTATAGAGAGTTTTTCCGCTGTTCCTATTTCCTTGCCATATTCATTCATACTATAAGCACTGGCCAGCAAATATATTTCAAATTTATCTGATTTCTTAATCAGCTTTGCTGTAAACCCATTATCTATAAAGTATGATGTTATGATAGACAAATGAGAACTTGGCGGTCCACTTTCTATCTCTGCACTATTTATCCTGCGACGGTCAAATTGCAGTTGTAACCCCAGGTCATTATTCTCTACAGGTATAATATCAAAAGTTATGCATTGCGCATTTCCAGTTGATTTATAGGTGTTATCGGATGATTTACCGTGACCACTGATATGCCTTGCATCAGCACCAATAGTAATTAATCCATATTTAACTTCTCCACCATTTTTTATAATTCCCAGATATCTGCCGTTGCTGTATAAAAACTTATAATCAGAAATAAGTTTCACATCCAAACCATTACTCTGAACAGCATTTGCAAATAAAAGCGTAATTAAAAAAATAACGATGCAAGAAATCTTCAAAACAACCTACTTCCTGAAGGGAAGAGAGGTGGGTTTAATGCACCTCTCTTTATTTATACAACCAGGTTACTTTAGTTTTTAACATCTCTCAAGTCAAGTATGAACGAGAAGTGAGTGAACTGCGGATATGTGCCTTCATCATCGGTAATGACACATCTATTGGCAAGAACAGGAACAGTCTTAACTTTTACAACGCTGGTATTTGTTAATGAGTTATAGAAGTTCATTGTCATTGTAACCATTCCGTCTGCGGGTGGCAATTTATTGGTACCATTCCAATCAAGTGTCAATTTGGAACCAAGTGTTGTACCGATACCGGTATTCTGTTCGCGAGCAATAACCCATGCTTGCTTATTAGGTAATGTTGATTTTTCCACTGGAACGCCGCCTACTGTCGATGTGTTATTATTAAACTTGATAACAACACCGGTAAGGAAAATCTTTACCCGGTTAGTTAACTGACGAGTAGCATTCAGTGTGCTGTTTTCTTCTGTCAATTCAAGAGGAGCAATAGCTGTACTGTTGCCGCCGGCTACGAATGTACCATCCTGAACAGCACCGAGGGTTAATGTATTTACGCCTGCAGGAATAACTGCTGAGCTGGATGTTGTAATCGATGAACCGTTAGCAGCACTTGAAACAGGAATAATGTTGTTATTGGTTGACATCGGTACTGTTCCGCCGCCTGAAGTTCCAACAACACTGCTTAACTGGAATCCGACGCTGGTAACAGGTACATTAGATGTATTAATATGTAATGAACTGCCAGCCGGTGCAGTAAAGGTAATAGCTGGTACAACAACTGAGTTTGTCAGGTTGTTTGTCAGTGTTGCGTTAGCAACAGTACCAGTAGGCAATGACGGCATAACGATACCCTGGGTAGCCAGAGCAGCCGTACTTGCGGTGGTACCACTTGAAATATTGGTCTGAACTGCTGGTGTCTGGGTAGCAGTCGTTCCAGTTTCGATAGTCGTAACTACTTCAACTTGTTTAGTAGTTGGGTTTCCTGTTACTACTACATTTTTGTCTGTACAGGAACTGATGCCGAGCATTAAAAGACCGGATATTACTACCCCTGTCGTAAGACGCCCCAATAAAGTAACTGATTTCATTACTTCCTCCTTTGGAAAATACTAACGGGTTAACTTTAGGGATGTGTCTAAAGTTAATATTACTTTTGTAAAAGTTTACAACGTTAAAGTTCTTTTCGCAATAGCTAAAATGCTAATTTCACAAAAAGAAACTGTTTTTTTTGAAAAAAGTATCATTAAATAACTATTTCTATACGTTTTTATCCAATATCGCAATAAGTTAAACTATTTCTTAACTTTAATTTATTTTTTTTACACTACTTTATTTTATGTTTTTTACAATTATTGACTTTAATTGATGCAGTCTATATGGCTTCATCAATCGGTCATCAAACCCATATTCATCATATTTTGCCATTACCGGATCAGTGGCATAACCACTGGAAGCTATAATTTTAACTTGTGGATCTATTAACTTTATTTCATTAACTATATCTGCCCCACCTTTGCCGCCTGGAATGGTTAAATCAAGCATAATTATATCATAAGGAACGTTATTTTCATACGCTGCAATGACAGCTTCCATCGCCTCTTCACCGTTCCTGGCTACAGAAACTTGATGCCCCATATCGTTCAATACCTGGCGTGTAATATTTCTGATAGATATTTCATCATCCATTACCAAAACGCGCCTTAAAGGCATGTTATCAAATACTATCAGTGGTTCATCAACCATACTAATATTAACTTCATTTTCTAATAATGGCAAATAAAGATAAAAAATCGAACCATTTCCAATACTTGAATTAAAGTTTATATAGCCATCATGTGCTTTTATAATAGAGTATACCGATGATAAACCAAGGCCATTCCCATTAGTTTTAGTTGTGAAAAATGGGTTAAATATCTTCTCGCTTATTTCAGGAGAGATTCCTTTACCGGTATCTTCAACTGACAGATATAAGTATTTACCTGCCTTCAATGGTAATCCTTCATCGCTGGTTAACACAATATTTTTCAAGGTAATATCGATTACACCTGGTAATTCCATTGCCTGATCAGCATTCAAAATTAAATTATTCAACACTTGAGACATCTGGCTATGGTCTGCGTCTATTAGCCAAACATCTTCATTTATATTGAAATTTGCTTGATTGTGTGATCCGGTGAGAGCGAACTTCGCTGATTCTTTCACTAATGCAGCCATATCAATTTTTGTCATTATCGGCATCCCGCCACGAGAGAAAGTAAGTAATTGCTGCGTAAGACCTTTTGCCTGCATGGCCGCATCCTCTGCTTCCCGCATACATTCACGGACATCATGAATATGATTATCATCAAGATGTATTTGTGCCAATCCCATATTCCCGGAGATTGATGTCAATAAATTATTGAAATCATGAGCAATACCGCCAGCCAGGATTCCAATAGATTCCATTCGGTCTGAGCGATTCAGTTCATTCCGCAACTGTACCTCCAGCGTTACATCACGCAATACCAACATCGCACATATCGAAGCGACATTAACCCGCTTGATGGGCAAAAAATTATAAGTGACTAAACGCGTTTTTTTATTTAATTCCACTAATTTTATCGGCTCATCCGCGCTTAATTCTTCACCAGTTTTCAATGCATTCAGCATTAATCCAACTATTTTATCTTCTCTATCAGCATCAGAAAAATGAACTATTTCATTTATATTATGTCCTTCAGCCTCGGTATTGCTCCAACCGGTCCAATTTTCGGCTGAATTATTTATGAATGTTATTTTTCCGGCATTATCAACAGCTATTATCGCATCATTCAAACTCTGGATTGTCGCCAGCAGTTTTTCCTTCTCATCTTCTAATTTCTCCTGCGCCTCAATGCGGTCAGATATATCATGAAATACACAGTCATCCCATAAGGAATTAGCCATTTGTAAATAACGGATTCATCAGGT
>CAZWZF010000021.1:0-48480 GCA_964638715.1 uncultured bacterium
AGTTCTATCACCGTACCAATATAAGCAAATGGTGCTGGTCTGTGACAATACCAACAATGTGTATTACTAACGAAATTAACATTATCACATGCACTGCAGATACCATATTCATATATATTTATTTCTACTGGTAATGGCACTGTCTGAAATCCTGTTTTATTATTTTGCGGATTTGACTGGTAAGACACGTTACCACCTGTTACTGGCGATGACACAACATTATTGCTTTCATCATTAGAATCAACAGTGCCATTATCTGTAGTTGTAACTGTCGGTGATAAGACGTTCCCACATTCCGTACAGAAACTACTGGTATCTACAACCTTATATCCACAGTTAGTGCAAAACATGCCTATATTCTCCTCACATGACATTAATCACTACTATAGCAATCATCCAATAATTAGAACTGGCGGTTTAAGACTTTTAATCGATAATAGTCACCATTTGCAGCCATTCCACACCAACACCACACAACTGCGGCAATTGGTGGAAATATCAAGCCTAAGACAATACTAACTGTAAGCAATATTAATCCTTTAGCCCACATTCCTTTTACGAAATAAAACATTGAGGCAAAGAAAAAACCCCAAAAGTTGAAACCTATTTCCTTACGCTCTTTGGGTGTTAAAACACTGATATTCGGACACCCATATCCAATCCGACCGCCTGCTTTTTCGATTAACCTGAACTTAACTTTCCATTTTTCAGAAACATTAAGTGACTCTATCGACGACGCAATTGACGACACTTTTACTGAGTCTTCAACAACAGAGTCTGATTCCTTTGGAAGTGATTCAATATGCAACTGGTCTGGCTCCTGTTTATCAGTAGTACTGGATATTGCTGTAATTTCAGCTTCTACAGGTGCTACAGGTATTGAGGACGAAGGTATTTCCTCTACCTTGTTGACAGCTCCACATGATGCACAAAACTTGTGTTCATCATTAAGTTCCTTACCGCAATTTCTGCAAAACATGCTATTCAGCTCCTTTATCCTTCGTTCATAAACTATCCATAACAAAGGGTTGCCTAATTTTAAACATACTGTGTCATATTGTCAACAAATATATTCCTATAGTCTATATGTTTTATGGTACGATTTTATATATGCCAAAATATAGTAATAATGAGTCATTCAGAATATGGTTGTCAGATGAACTCAAACACCGAAATTTGTCGTTATCTGACCTTGCACGCAGAAGCAATATCACCAGAAGCCATATCTCCCGTATATTATCAGGGGATCGTACTCCTGGTATGAACACACTGGTAGCAATAGCCCGTGCTTTATCGCTGCCGGAGGAAGATATGCTGCGCCATGCCGGTATGCTTGCCATAAAGAATAATGAAATTGAAGGCGAGAGCGAACTCATGGAGCTTTATAAGAAGATGACCGCAGAGAACAGGCATAAGATTCTTGGAATTTCACGGTTTTTTGTTGACAATTGTCAACAAGACAACAAGTAGAGTCAACTTTCAACAACTCCTGTAAGCACTATAGATGCAACACTTACTAAACAAACGCAGTAAAGTGACAACACGATGTATTTCCATCTATCATTACAGTCAACTTTTCGTGAGTAGGTAGTCATTAGTGAAGCCTGGTTTTCTCGTCAGATGCAAAAGATGATTTTTACATAGTCAACATTTGCCCGGGTAATAAGAAACTCCAAGCCAGGATCAGGCTAAGTGATAATTTTAATAGTCATCGATTATACTATTGTTTTTTTCGATTACTTGCCCGTTTTCTCGACTTATTAAATTCCGCTTTTTCCCAATAGAGAAGTGGTGCTTTAGGTTCCAACAATTCAATCCAATCTGTCCTTTCAAGAGCAACTAAAATCCTTATCATTAAACCGACAGTAGTGCCACTTCCTCCCTCAAGCCGTTTTACTACATTTAAAGATACGACTGCTTTATCAGCCAAATCTTGCTGAGTTATATTTTTCCTTAACCGTAACTCCCGAATTCGACGTCCTAACTCTATTTCCCATTCTTCAGGTGTTTTATTCGTCATAGCAATATACCTTTAATAAATTTTATTTGACTTTGACTACTCAACAGATAAGTCATTATACATAATTATGAATAATGCCGCTACTAACGATTTTCATTATTTAACAACAGCTGCATATATCTAAAGCAACCGCCTTTACAAATAAGAACTTCCATGTTATTATTGTTTCCGATAACATTCAATTATCGGAAGGAATAATCATGGAAAATACTAACGAAAAGATGCTTACAACGGTAGTCCCAAACCTGCTGCCAGATGTGTCAGAGTCGCTAATTTCTCAGGCACAGATTTATGTTACACATGCTAAATCTGAAAGTACTCGGAATGCGTATGAATCAGACTGGGAAGACTTCACTGGCTGGTGCATTCAACACAGCTGCCAATTCCTTCCAGCATTGCCGGGGACAGTCTCTCTATATCTGACTGACCTTATATCCCAAGGACGCAAAGTCAGCACCTTAGCGCGTCGTCTGGTAGCAATAAGCCAAGCCCATAAATATCAGGGACATACTTCACCCACCAGTGCAACAGTGGTAAGAGAGACCTTAAAAGGTATTCGCCGCGAACATGGCAGTCAGGTAGACGCCGTTGACGCTTTAACGACCGCAGACATGAGAGCTATATGCCAGTCTCTTCCTGATTCTATCATTGGACAGCGTAACCGTGCATTACTCCTACTCGGGTTCGCTGGTGCCTTTCGCCGTAGCGAATTAGTAAGCCTTAACCTTGATGACGTACAGGAATGCACTGAGGGATTACGGATTAGCATACGACGCTCAAAAACAGACCAGGAAGGCGAAGGAAGAGTAGTCGGAATTCCATATGGCTCTGACATGCAGACTTGTCCAGTACGAGCGTATAAAGCATGGCTTGAGACATCAGGCATCACTGACGGCGCAATCTTTCGTGGACTTGATAAAGGCGGACACATTATATCAGTCAGACTATCCGACAGAGCAGTAGCGCAGATAATACAAAAAGCAGCACAACATGCCAGTCTGGATCATAAACACGTAGCAGGTCACTCCCTTCGCGCCGGACACGCCACCTCCGCTGCTCGGGCAGGAGTAAGCGAAAGAGTCATCATGAAACAAACTGGTCATCGCTCAGAAAGAATGGTACGCCGCTATATCCGCGAAGGTGAACTCTTCACTGAGAACTCTGCAACACGACTGGGCTTATAGCCTGATTCAACAAACAGTCATAAAGTCAGTCAACGCGGGAAAAATCTCAAAATAATTTCTCATACAGAAGAGTTATATACCTGTATTATTATTTATTTATTCAATTATACATCGGTCGCTTGATAAGGGAAAGGTGGTGTACCGGGATGTTCGCGATTATATATGTCGAATTCTGATTGATTAAGCGAATACCATTCATCATAGGGATAGCGTCTAAAAAACTCACTAATTCTTTCTCGAAAATGTTCGTCAGCAATTGAATTAAGCCTTCCTTTCCTTAAATTACGCATATCTTCAAGATCAGCTCTTGGAACCCGTAAGGTAACCATAAAATCAACGGCCATTTTTTCGGAAAATCCTAATTCTTCATTTGGTGGGAGATAAAACCATTTCTGATTTATTCGTGCATGTTGAGTAATTATGTTAACCCAACTCTTACTCGAAGATGTCTCTTTACATTTTAATTCGACATCTTTAAATAGAGATATTTCACAAAGCGTAATATCTCGACTTCTACTTGCATCGCAATTTTGAGTAGCAACAATAGCAATAACAGGTCGAACAGAAGCAATAATACTTACAGGCTCATTTGATGAAGCAATATCGTTCCATGTAACAACTCTTTCTCCATCTTCGTCAGCTACAATAATATTATTTAGAGATATTTCCAATCTTGGGATACCGAAAAAGATATCTCCTTGATTTATAGGTGATGAACTATCAGGGAAATCGTAAATCATCATTATTATTCCATTGGATTCCAACTGCAGCATCAAGTTCAGCAATCTGAAGTCGCTCTTTTTCTGCTTGTTCAAGAATCTGTCGAGATAATCGCAGTGCTTCGTTACGCGAAATTGAACGTCCGATAACATCATGATATATCGTCATGGTTACAACAGCATCGCGTTGGTTTTTTTCTATTGACCATGGATCAGCTAAAGACGTAATCGGCGAAAATGTCATTAATAATGATAAACCAACAGTTATCATATTACGATATATATTATTTGATATGTCAGGTGCGTATTCTTCATGTAGACTCGATGACCATGTGTTTGACGATTGTATCATGTCATCATCTATACAAATATTAATTGAGGATGTGTTACTCACCTTTAAACCTCTTTATCAAATCACCATCAATCATTTTAAAAAAACAGTTATTAGTAATTTCATGTGCGCTATCAATCCACTTTTCAAATTCAGTTGGCATATTAGGCATATCATCGCCAGCAGATTCAATAACTGTTTCCCAAATTATTGCTGGTTTATTTTGTTTCTGACCTGTAGCTAATCTAATAGATATCATACCTTTCGGTTGATTACATTTAAATGACGAATGCCAAGTTAAATTGCAAGGATTTTTATTTACATTTGTATCATTTAATAAATTATCAGATATAGAAATATTTATTTTTAGTTTATCTTTAATAAATTCATAAGCATCTTCATTCAAGTAATCAAATTCTACCGCATCAATATATCTCAGGATAATATTTGTCATTTTCATATCAGAAACTTTTGGATGTGCAGAATATAATTTATTTATTGCTGATATTATTCGAGGACGGAAGTCATCCCATGTGTAATCAGAAGTAGAATTTACGGTAAATACACCTGGGCCTAATTGAATTAATGGCCATTTATTAGAATCAATTCTAAACCGATGTTGTACAATATTATTTATTAATATCACTTGCTCTGGTAGTGATGCTGTTGGTAACTCTTCATATGTCGGGTATTCACTTAAGAGACTGTCAGATAATCGAGCCAGTAATAGTTTATAATATTGAGGTGATTTAGAATCCGGTAGATTATTAAGGGGCTTCCATCGGACTTCTAATATCGCTTCAACGAGTGGTTTATTTTTTAATTGTTCTACCATACCCACCCCTTTTTATATATTGGGATTGAATGTTAACCGACATTCAATATTAATTAGACGTTTTGCATTATTGCTTGCTTCTATAATATCTCAATAATGAATGAATTCGTCAAGTAAATAGTAAATCCTTTTAACTACTTCATAACAGATAAAATTATATTGTTCCATAATTGAAAGGAAAAATCATGAAAATTACTAATACTCTTACCACGATTATACTATATGTGCTTCCGAATGCGTCAGAATCACTAATCTCACAGGTACGGGATTATGTTAGTTACTCAAAATCTAAAAGCACATAGAATGCATCTAAATCAGACTGGGAAGACTTCACTGATTGGTGCATTCAGCAAAGTTACTGCATAATCTTTACTACTCAACACGTATCTCATGTGCCATATTCTTGTAAGCACTATTTCATGGCAAACTGATCTTCATAAAATACTTCGCCATACAAATTACAAAGTTAGTCTTAGCAAATATTAATATAGTCAGTCAACACGGGAAAAATCCTAAAATGAGTTTTCAGTATATTAGGACTGAAAACCACTTATTAAAAGCCTACTTTAGCAGTATAATAAAGATATCTTATAAGGTAAAGGTATCAAATTATGACAAAAACTCACAGTATCGAAATAACAATTAATCGGAAAACAGGTGAACGAACAGTCAAAGGAACACCTATAGAAGATATTAAAATGGTTTTCCCAGAGGCTTTTATATGTATAATGGCAGAGATATGTTTAAAACATTTTCAAGCAGAAGAAGACAATAAAATAAAGAAAGAATAATTTAATCTCTCCCAAGATTACATTGGGATTATTCTATCATTAATAAAGTCAGGCAACACGGGAAAAAACCGGAAATATTTATGGCATCCAATCTGGGGTTATCGCATAGATAGCTTCTACTGCGTCTTCACATAAAGTAGGCATCATTATGATTACGATTAGTATCTCCTGTAGAATAACGTCAACTTCTTTTGCGAGTTAAGTCTATATTTATAATACTCCTTTGACGGTAAAATATAAGTGATAGGGGATGACCTGGCGACCCATTAATAGCTATTTTCCATAAAGTAACAATGTCCTTTCATTAATAAAGTCAGGCAACACGGAAATTTCAATAGACTAAAGTGTTCCACAATCAATTCCCGGTGAGATTCGTATAGTATAAGTAAGGCAAAAAATACATGTCTTACCACAAGGAGTTTATTATGACTGAGTTTATTATGACTGAGTTTATTAATGCAGCTGCACTCCAGCCGCATCCTGTATTTGCGAAGATATATGGGGACAAACATCAAGATAGACCATGCCAGTCTATACCACTAACCAAGGTGATTTTCACGGTTACACAAGACAATGTGTTAATAGACAATTATTGGTTATGGAAAGGCTGTAATGCTACTATCGAAATAACACGCACTGATGTTGCAGTCGATGACAATATCGCAGAGATAGCCTTAATGTCAATTCTTAATGATTATCAGCAATCAACTCAGACTTTTAATAAAAAAGAAACAGTACTAAGAGTCGCATGTGAACTTTTCTCTATTGAAAAACGACGTGCAAAAAAACGCCTTCAAGACAGTGCTAAAGTCTCAGTTAAAATGCGAGGTTCTACAAGCCATAAAAGAATTAGCAATAACGCCAATGGTACAGCACGAAGTATAGTCGCTAAGAAAATACGACCATACATTGAGAACTTATCAGAAAAAACTCTTTGGAATGGCATACAAGTTATTAAAGCCATTGATTACCTTAATATCAATTGTCGATATGATGAGGCTAACGCTTTAAATGAAGCACTAAGCCAGTCTACAAATCGTGCTTACAGTTTATTTCTTAATAAATATGCAGGCGAATTAAATAATGCAGTAACCGACATTCAGCTTAATCATAGAACACAATACCGTTATGCTGCATTAGAATGGACTCCTTTCTCTATGGATAAGAGCAACCAGTGTGTTGTTAATGCAGGAAGTATTCATTTTCCTCTGACAATGCCAACACTTAAAAAGCATGACTCAGAGCAATATGTAATAGTCTCACCAGAGATAGACTTTAAAGCATTAACTTCTATTGATCCTAAAGAAGTTGATAAAGTACTCAGTATAATCCGGCAATCGTCTGATTTCGAGTTTATCTTCTTTACAAAGCATCTCGATATAGGTATGAATAAACAGAATCTATTTCCCAAGAATATGTGGATAGCATTTATAGCTGAGAATAAACAAGAGTTTAAGACAGCAGAAGACGCTATGTTCAAAATTAAAGGGGTGAAGCGTTTGTTAATACTGCGACCTGCCGAAAAAGAAAGTTGGAATCTATCACTTAAAACTTTCATTAGTGGAGTCACACCTTCAGTTAAGTTATGTGACTGGATCGTTATCGAGTCATCATATGACAACAAACAAAAGAAAGCCCGCATGAACTTTGCTACGATTCTTAATGTAAGGAGTTACGCAGAGAAAGCCAGCATTCCACTGTACCTTGACCCAGGTATGCAACTTGACTTGTCGTCAGAACAAAGATACCCAACGTCAAAGATGATAGGCACACCACCTGCTTTACCATCACAAGTCATAGCAAACACAACGACTTCTGCCACAGTAAGTATCAATAACAATTCGGGTTCCCAGACAAAGAAATTTTTACCAGTGGCACAACCACCTATAATAAAGAAACCGGTTACCATCCCATGGGAAGAAATTTAGACTGATTGATCAGGTACTATTTAATATAGTCTTCCGATGGTTTTAAGGAAGGTTTTACCTGCCTTGCATTAATGGTGAAGCACCACTCAAAAGTTCCAAGTATAGTGACACTCGGTCTACCATATATTGCAGAACCAAGAACTCTATTCCCTGTGCCAGTTACATCTGACGCGGGGAATAAGTATTTTAGCTTTCCTTAATTATATACTCATACAAAAACATAACTTAATGTAGAATTACGATTTTGTTGAATTTACCACGCATCTGAAACCATCTTGTATAGTGTGCTCTTCTAAGTTATACATATCACACCTGTAAGTAGATCGAAGACCTTGGTATGTACCAGTCCAACTACCGCCACGTATTACCCGAATAGTTCCTGCTGCTGGACCTATTCGCCTGGTGGTATTACACCGATTGGATACCGCATTGCCAAGAAAATGGTTGGCGGTAAAATTAGGAATATATATGAAATAGATGAAGCATATGCGCCTGTAATCATTCGCGTATTTCAGATGTATTTGTCTGGAATAGGTGCAAAGCAGATAGCAATGACTTTAAATAATGAAGGAGTGTTAACGCAGAAAGGCAAGAAATGGAGTAATTTAAGAATCCTTGATATGTTGGCAAATCCTGTTTATAGTGGAGTCCTTGTTTGGGGGAAGACTACTCGTGATTATTATGGTAAAGCTATTTATAGCAATCCTGAAGGAATTATACGAACTGAAAACGCGCATCCTGCAATCATTGATGATGTTACATTTGCACGTGTAAAAGAACGACTTGCATCATGTAATCCCATGAATAAGCCAAGAATAATTGAGCCTCGTGGAGTTCAAAGTGACTACATATTAAGTGGTTTCATGCGTTGTCAGTGTGGTAGTTCTTTGTCTGGTACTAAAGCTAAGTCAGGAAAGTATACCTATTACTCATGTGTAACACAGGCCAAGATGGGTAAAGAAGAATGTGATTTAAGACCAATTCCACAACATATCTTAGAAAATATTGTAATTAATTTTCTGAAGACAGAATTGCTTGCTGAGGATAAAATACAAATGTTTCTAAAACAGCTTAAAGATGAACAGAACGGTGGTAATAAAAATATAAAAGATAAATTAAAAAATGTTGAGCATGATCTTTCAGTAGAAAGAAAAAAACTTGAGAGAATATATGAACAAATAGAAGAAGGCAATTTATCAGGTAATGACATAAGTGAGCGCATTCGTACACGTAAGTCACGAATTAATGAGTTAGAAATAATGCGGTGCCAATATCAGGCTGAAATTAAGAACCCGCCGTCTTATGAAATGAGTCTTGCGGATATTCGCTCGTATATCATTCGGTGTAAACTTATACTTGCCGAAGCATCGACAGGTGAAAAGAAAGAGTTCCTTCGGTCATTAATTCAAAGTATCATTTTGAAATGGAATGGAAAAGAGTGGGAAGCCAGTTCATCATTGTTAAACAAACGCACCTTTTGCCCAGACAGGAGCCTTATTTTCTGCAAATGTGCACATAGCGAATACCCCTAAGATAATCAACCTGAATGTCAATCTAATCAGCATTTTATCTGCCTTATAATTTGTTTTGTTATGGTTGTATGACACAGAACGATGGTAGAAGTGTAAATTTTTGTTACACAGAGTTGCGCAGAGGAGACACAGATATTCACGGAGGTTATTATTTGGGATAAGGTGTTAGTCAGTTAACAATCAAATCCGAAACAAAAAAAGTCATGATTTGATTGCTAACTTAGTAAATTATTAATTCTGAATTTTTCAAGTTGCTCTTTTCCTTCTTCAAACGTATAATAAGCTCGTATTCAGGAAATTATGAGCAGTGTTTTAATTTTATCTTTAATAATGATCGTAGTCAGCGGGCTTATTGCTTATGTTGGCGACCTTATTGGTCGTCGTATGGGCAGAAAAAGGCTCTCTCTTTTTGGTTTGCGGCCAAAACATACCGCGATTGTTATTTCCATTGTAGCAGGTGCCATTATCGCCGCAATCACCCTTACCGCCACTTTTATCGTTAGCCGCGAGGTGCGTGAATTACTATTCACCCCATTAGATAAAATTAAATCAGAATTGGCAGACAGCCGGGTCGCATTAAGTAAAGCACATCTTGAAACAACGGCAGCGGAAAATAAAATTAAAACCCGCACGGCAGAATTAACTGTGGCGGAAAAGAAATTAGCGTCCGCTGATGCAAAATTGATAGAACTAAACAACCAGCGGGAAAACGCCATTGCCAGGCTAAGCAAGATTACTAACCAGTTGAAACGCCAGAATGATGAATATAACAAAGCGAAAATCATGCTTGCAAAAGCTGAAAGCGAATTGGGTACAAAACGGCAGGGATTGCTGACAGCCCAAAATATTCTGGTGGATATCGCTAAGAAGAAGAGTAAGTTGGAAGACAAACGGCTGGCATTGGAACAGCAGGTTATTGAATTGGGTGACCAGATATCATTATTAAGCAAACTTGCCAGCGGAACGTTCACCACCCCTTCCATACTTGCCGGTCAAGAAATTATAACAGGCAGGTTTGATAATAGAAAAGAGAATCTGCGTACAGAAGTGGCAGCATTTATTGCCGCTGCCGGAAATGAAGTACGCCGGTCATCGCCACAATTGCCTGCCGGCAGCGAACCGATAATTTATCTGGACAGCAAAAATGACAAAGCTGTTCGTCTGACAGAAGAAGAAGCAACAAAGATATTGACAAACAAAATTTCCGCATTTAAATCAAACGTGGTTATAATACACCTGGTATCGGCAAATAACGTTCCTGCAAACGGTCAGGCAATTGTCGCATTAAATAGCGCAGAAATGATTTATCCTGACGAAGTTATCTATAAAAATACCGATGAAATTGCCCGCATAACTATACAAAATAATGAGACTGCCGCGTCTGCGCTGCAAATAATTATTGATGAATTATTAGGCAAATCGGTGCCGAATGAACTGCGAAAAAAACATTTAATAGCAGTAAATCATAGATTTGCCGGCAAAAAAATTGATAGCGATAATACAGAATCAATTGTCAGTTGGAATATTTTATTGTCGGCAGCAGAACGGGCAGCGGCAGTACATGGCAATACGGTAGCTATTGCAAGAAGTAAAGGTGAAACGACCAGATATTCGCCATTAGATATAACTATCGATATTGTGCCGTTAAATGCTACCGATAAATCACCATGAAAAACGCTGAAGGTGACTTGCCTCCCATTATTGCAATTGATCCCGGTCGCGAAAAATGCGGACTGGCAGTGGTAACGCGCGATGGCGAAGTAATTGTCCGCGAAATAATCCCCGTGAATGATATTACTAAACGTATTTCATATTACCTTGGCAGGTATGGAGTACGAAATATCGTGCTGGGTGACCGCACCGGATCGCGCAATATCCGCGAACTAATCCGTTCCGCCGGTATAAGCAATGACGTGGCGTTTGTAGATGAAGATCACAGTAGCGAAATTGCCCGCAAAAGATGGCTGATCGAGCATCCCGGCAAAGGATTGGCAAGATTATTGCCGATAGGAATGCGCACCCCGGATGAACCTATAGATGACTACGTAGCAGTAATTCTGGCAGAAAGATACCTGGCCGGTTGGGGAAGCACGAGACGTAGGAAGAATTGACAATGGACAATTAATGATTGTGGGGATTATGGGGATTGCCTGATTGATGTCAAGGCTTTTTATATTATCCACCCGTTTTTTGATATAAAAAAACGTAAAGAATTGTCCATTGTCAACTGTCAATTGGATATCGTCCTATTGCTTTTTTAATAATAACTTATTATAATCATTTCACAGATTATTAATCTGGAGGTAGTTCCATGGTGAATGTTGATAAGTTTAAGTCGGTTGAAGAAATCGAGGAATTAATTGCGCAACTGCGTACCCGCAAGAAAAATCTCGCTAAAGGCGGAAATAAGCTGATATTGCGCAAAATTGCAACTTTGCTGAAAAAACGTGATGTTTTAATGGTAAAAGTAGCAAATATTGACGCGGAGATTGCAGAGTTAAAAGTTGGAAAGACAACTCCAAAAGTTCCCAAAGTTCCTTCTGACCCGTCAGCACCTGGCAAACGTCGTGGACGTCCTAAAAAAGAATCAATTGAATAAATAATAAAAAATATCTGCGCGCACCCTGGCGGCGTAGCGGGTGCGCGCTTTTTTTATAGGTAACGAAATGAAAAAGAAGAAGGAAAAAAGCAATATACTGGTAGAGAACCGTAAGGCAAGACATGACTATACGGTAATTGAAGCCATGGAAGCCGGACTGGTACTGACGGGTACGGAGATAAAAGCACTCCGAAGCGGCAAAGGCAACCTGTCCGATTCTTTCGCTCGAATAGAAGGCAGCGAAGTTTGGGTTCATCATTTCTATATCGGGCATTACGAACAAGGCAATATTTATAATGTTGAAACATTGCGTCCCCGAAAACTGCTACTGCACGGCGACGAAATACGCCGTCTGATAGGGAAAACCATTGAAAAGGGACTGACCCTGATACCAATGAAAGTCTACCTGAAAGAAGGCCGTGCCAAGGTAGACCTGGCACTTGCACGCGGAAAACACGAATATGACAAACGCGACTCAATAGCAGAAAAAGAAGCGGATAGAACTAAAGAAAGAGTAATGAAAAAATTATTGGAAGACTAAAGCTTGATTTATCCGTTTGAATTTATTGCTATTTCTACCCATATTACTGTAAGTGCAGTATTGACATGTAATTCAATAACATTATAACCATCACGTAATGCGGTCAATGGTACCTTATATCTCCATGCCGGTTCATTTGGACATGGCTTTACCATTTTAACCGGTTCCGCATTCACAGATAATTCACCGTTGATGCGCAATTCTACCAAGTCACCAGTCACATCATTAGCAGCATCAAACGCCAACACTACATTTGCCGTGCCAGATGCTGGCCGTGGGCCAATGTGTATGCGAAATGCATGCCAGCCGCCTTCACCAATCACTGCTGGCAATGCTGCGGATTGTGGTTCTCCAACCGCCCAGGTATCGGTGAATGTTATAACATGACGTCGCGGTTTTTTTTCCATTTCTTTGATATCGCCAATCTCCTGCAACAGGTTTTGATAGTCTGCGCGATTGTCGATGGTTGTTTCGGAATCCATGTAGTTGAAAAGATATATCCTATCTGCGCCGCGATGCAGCAGTGATAATGCAGCACCGCGCACAGTTTCTATTGAATTAGTCTGGTACAAAGGATACGACGGATATGCCCGCAACAATATTTCCAGACCAGCGCATAATTCCACACCAGTTCCATCAAGCATTTCACGCCAAATCTCCATCGGCATGTCAGTGTCAGTTGACGCCCAAAAAGGTGTAACTACCAGCCAGTCAATGTAACCTTTCCGTGCCCAGGTTACAGCATCCATACCAAGACCAAGTGCCGACTGCGGTCGTGCCGGCACACGTGCTCCTAAACGGATTTTATGACCACGCTGTTTTTCCCATCCATCAAGCAATCGTCGTACCTTACCGGTAAACTCTGTCAGCAATTCGGCACCTTCTATCTCATGTCCGGGACGTAAATGATAGCCGAACCGCATCCAATCCAGTTCCAATCCGTCAAAATCATAATGTTCTACCATTTCTTCGATCAGCTTAAAATGGTAATCACGTACTTCTTCCCGACCATAATCCAACGCACGGTCAGTCCATGCTGTGAAATGATATGGGACACGACGATATTCCGAGTGTTCACGCCAAAATTCGCTATGGATATACGATTTTTCATCATCGACCCAATGCAAGTCATTCATCCGCATGGTCAACCATGGTGAAATACCGTGAAGGCGTGCCCGATCTATCCAACGTGCATATACATCAATACCAGCTTGATTCAACGCCCAGGCGGTATGTATCCATTTGCGGGCATGACTGCGTCCTTCTGGTGGTAAACTTGCCAACAGCGGTTGATTATCCGCTCCATCAGGGTCATACCCTCGCCATATCGGGTCAAAAACTTTACTGTCATAACTCGTCCGCATGCAATTTGGACATAACAACAGTTGTTCTACCTTTGTATTTGCATATTGATCAACAAATATGTCAACAGTATCAACTGTAATCGGCTGTCCGGCGCGAGTGTTAAAGAAATGACTGTTATCTTCGTTCAAAGCAATACCGTTCATTATGAAATTTCCTTTATTTAGCTTTCACCACATCATAAGCATACACCCGCGCATTTTCCATACGGATAAATACTGATGCTGACGCGGTTGGCGGGATTACAGTTCCGGTTTTCCAGGTTGCCTTTTCACCGATGCTGCCGGTTGTCATCGGAGTATTATCTTCAAATGAATGCACTTTCACTCCGCCATCTATATGCACTTCCAATTGCACACATCCCTCTGGTTTGATAATTTCATAGTTAAGAATAAACTCGCTGGGTTCTGTAATTTCACCCAGGTGAATGCGAAACTGACCTTCCGGGTCGGACTCGAAACCGAAAAGCTGCCATTTCGGCCAACTTACGAAGCCAATGCCGGATGTTTTATGACGTTTTTTCCATTCATCCCATTTCGGCGTCGCTTTCCAGTCAGGTGTCCAGGCAAATCCATGGGAAGTGGAAGAACCTGAAAAATAGAGTCGATGTTCATCACCAACTTCTACTACATTTGACGCGGTGTTTATCCAGCCATTTCGCGCCATGGGTATTTGAGTATGGTCAATAAAGTTTTGCCGACCTGGCATGTGGAACCAGCGTCCGCCACGGTCTGGCTGATAAACAAGGGTCACGTCAGATGTGCCATATAACGCAAAGTGGCTGGCAGGTGAGCCGGTATAAGGCATTTCATGCCAGTAATTCCAGAGAAAACCTACTGTTCCCTGTCCCGCCGGCATCATCCCCATACCGTAATAATCGCAGGATTGAAAACCACGAATATTTGCGCATATATCATCGAACTCATCAGGATACAACGCCGTAACTGCATCAGAATAAACACCATCCTGCATCTCCGCAGTATGAATACTGCGCCGTCCCATGCGAAGCCAGCGCGGTGAATATTTTAACGCAGTAATACCGCAATTTCGTCCCGGATGCCAGATACTGGTAATTACATCCGCGCTATACCAGCGAGGTTTCAACGAGTCTAAAATCCAGTGCAAACCATTCGCAGAATGAGCCGTGTAATAACCCATTTCAACAATATCAGGATGGCAAAGGAACAGGTTTGGGTATCCGCATCCGGTGGCGCGATAGCGGTGCGATGACGGACTATTCGGATCAATGAATACCGTGGCACTATGAAGGCCAAGATTCGTCAGATTATTAACGCCAGGCCCATGCTCCAGAATACCCAGTGCAGGTTTTGTCCAATTAATGCCGTCATCAGATTCCGCATAGCAAATTGACGACATGTCGCGCTGATAATCCCAGTCTTCAGGAATGCCATGATACCACATGCGCAACTTGCCGCCATCATTCAGCACACTGCCATAAATTGACACCCCTGCCCCATCTGCAAAGGTATCAGGCTTCAGAACCATTTCCGGGTAAAGTTGCGGCGCACGCTGAATAAAATTCAGGTGACCGGCATAACCATCAACATTAGTTCGAGATTCAAATAAAAGTTCCATATCGTTCTCCCTTTGGTTAGGGCAATTCCCACTTTGACCACAACAGTGAACATTTTTTATCACCGGGTACTTTTTGATAGCAAAGGGTGAATAATGAACCGTCTGCCATCTCAACCGTCGATGGGTAACCCAGATCACCGTCGGGACCATCGTCACGTATGATGTAGTCATGTTGCCATGTGACGCCTTCATCATAACTCAATGCCGCACGTTGACCAAAAGGTTCCTGACGATAGCCATACGTTAATATCAGAACCCCTGTAGAATGATACAGCAAATGTGGCGGTGATCCGTGGAAACCGAGTGGTTTTGCAATAGACCATGTGCAACCACCATCAATAGATTCAGACTGCATAATACTGAATGTAGTTATACCAGAATCTGCCAATTCTTTTCCACTATGATTTTCCACACGAATCATGCCAATTAATTTGCCATCCGGCAATTCTACGACATGTGGTTCGTGATAGTTGGCCGGATATGTACCTGGGTATACCGGTATTGATCCCAGAATACTCCAGGTATATCCCCCATCAATACTTTTTGCAGCACTCATAATTGCGTTATTCATATCGTCCCAGGTGCCATAAGGTTTTCCAAGGTAAAGCAGGCTGCCATTCCTTAGCTTTATTGGTCCATGCGGTGTAGAAACCGGTACACGGATTGGATTACTCCATGTTATACCTGCATCATTACTCAACATCACCCAAGACCCTATATTCTGATTAGCTATCTCATCGGTAACATCATTCAGTTTCTCAGCCCATGACTTTATTTCGTCTTCTCCAAGCCAATTTTTTACCCACTCTTCTTTGAAATATATTCTGGTGTCAGATGTAAACCATGTCGCCAGCAATTTGCCGTCACCCAAGTCCACTATGCCTGCATCGCGATCATCCAGCGGCGAGTCATTAATTACCCGTGGTGGTGACCATGTATTACCATCATCTATACTGATATTCAACACCGTTTTACCCCAAGGACAAACATGTTCTGACCTTAGTCCGGAACTGATGGTTATTAATGTTCCATCTGATAACCGCGCCACTGACGGCCAACCAAAATACCCGAATTTATCATTCGGTATCCGGCATACAATACCATGTTCAGCTTTAAGTTTATTTGTCATTTAAGTCATCCCTTATTTAAACTGTAACGAAAATATATCAGCGTCTTTCATCACAAACCGCAACCGTATCGGCTGACCTGCAAGGTGGCTGACATCAGCATCATTTTTCCACTCTACGACAGCATTCAGTTCGTCGCCAAACCATGGTTGCGCGTCTTCCAATGTGTAACCAGATAAAGATTTGCCTTCTTCATCCTGTATTTCAACAAAAATAGAACCTGCCGCCGATGTGGACGCGTTGATATATAGATTATCTCCGGTGAATATCAACGGGTTGGTAATTAATTCACCACCGTTATAATCAGCGGAAATGCCGGCGAATCTCCATGGTTGTACTGCCAACCGTCGCAAACGATTAGTTTCCCATCCATAATGTTCGCTGATATACATCGACCATTCACTGTCTGATGTCCGCGCGATACCACATGCCACCATGTTATTGCGGTGTGTCCAATTGCGCTGGTCCAGTCCGGGACGTACCCACGCCTCGTGGAACCGGTACCAGTTAACGCCGTCGCGGCTTGACATGAATACCGCGTCAGATGTACCTTCACCACGGTACTTGTATTCCTCACTATCAATATCTTTTGTATGTGACGTAATAAATCTTTTTGGGAATGACAGCAATATATGTTCGGCACCGGGGCAGGGGATAGTGGCGTTTGTGTAATATTCCACCAGATCTGTGTCATTGCCGTATTCATGCAATACAGGATCTGACCAGTGAATAAAATCGGTGGAAGAGCAACTTTGAATGCTTCTGACCCCAATCCATTTGCGCGAGAATAAACGATAACTACAGGTTATTGCATCCCAGAATACAACATTGAGCGAATCAAACTCGCCGATAATATTCAACGGTGCATCCTGAATTTTGCGCCAGTGCAAACCGTCGGGTGACACCAGACCGTATAGTTTTTGCCATTCTCCGCCACCCACAGCCTTGTAGCGTTCATCTGTTTTACATGCAGGATTATCATCACGAAAAACATAGAAATTATGACCGGCAACTCCCTGATAAACTATGGAGTTTTCAGTATTCCCCTGAAAATCAATGATATCCATCACCGGTCGGGTAAAATTAACGCCATCACTGCTTTCCGCATAGTTTACAGTCTGCTCCGGACTGTCATGATATGGCGAGTTACCACGATAATAGAGCCGTATTTTGCCGTCATCAAATATAAAATTGTAATACGCCGATGTCTGACATTCCGCGATTGCGTTCGTTTCCAACACCACTTCGCGACGTTCTGGATGCTGCAATTGCAATCTGGTATTAAGCAATTCATCAATTAGCATCGTGTCAACAAATAATTCCCGACGACTGCCAATATTTACAGGTATCTGCATAACTTTATTATCTCCTCAATTTAATGTGGAAATTGAATAACGATATTTATAATCTGGTGAAATATGATACAGCTTAATATTGAAATAAAACTGTATCATAATTTCATATCAGATTAATTATTACACCACATCATAACCGGTCAACGGACGAAACCATATATTGCGGAACCTTACCAAGTCGCCATGATCCTGCAATTTAAGCGGCAATTTTTCAGCATGTGGAACATAAACCGCCAGTTGCCGATGTTGGGTTGGTCCCTGCAGTTCTTTTGCGTGATGAACTACAATACCGTTGAAAATTACCGTTACCCGTGCTGGTTTCAACAATGTTTCACCATCAAAACGCGGGCCTTCCCAAATGATATCATAAGTCTGCCATTCACCGGGTTTTCGACAAGCATTTACCAATGGCGGGTATTGTCCATAAATACCGCAACTTGTACCATCAGGATAAGTCGGGTTCTGGTAGCAGTCGAGAACCTGAATTTCATACTGTCCCATCAGGAAAACACCGCTATTGCCGCGTCCCTGCCCATTACCTTTCACTACTTCAGGAGAAGCCAGTTCAACATGCAACTGGCAGTCGCCGATAAGAGTAGTTGTTTGGATATCACCAGTAGACGGAACAACTTCCATATAACCGTTTTCCACCTTCCATTCTGCCGGTGAACCATCGCTGAACTTAACCCATCCGTCCATGCTGGTGCCATTGAATAAAACAACAGCATCAGATGGCGCCTCGCCAGCGGCAGCACCCGGGGTAACAACGCGAGGTTGTGGACGATCGCCATCATGCACCTTGTAAATCGACCCGGGAATAACCGGGGTATCACTGTAACCGAGATTAGACATTTATTTGCTCCCTTTTTTCTGAATTATATAATAAATTAACATAGTTTGGTATGATAAAACATAATATAAACCATGTTATTATATGGCTTATCCATCAAACCTTAAGAGTGAAAGCCTTCCATTCTCCACTCTTTTCTACTTCTATTCTGTATAGGTCAGTTCAAAAATGCGAAAACCATAGGCTGCCATGATTGCCCGTTTTCACCCAGACGAATGATTCCCACCACCCCATCGTCTCCCTTAATAATTATGCCTTCTATTGATATAGAAATACCGTGTATCAGATTTTCTCGCATTGCAAAACTGTACAAGATTAATATATTGCTCGCGTACCTTTTAAATACCTTTTACAAAAATATAAGAGAAAAACATCCTTTTAAAATTGACTTTTTAATTTACTATCACTTGTAATTGTCAGCACACCTGCACCAAAGGCGGGAAGCATCACTTGAAACGTCAAGACAGACCCACGACTGCGAGGTGTTAACACTTGCGGTTTTTCACCTTCTACATACAATAAACACTGATCCGGTTTAATATTGCTGAAAGAATTAAAGTCAATAGCAATCTTCAGCATTTTATTCCCTGATTTTCTATTTGCAAGGGTGATGGCTAAACCAGATGCAGACGTGTAAACATAGCCTTGTCCACCCTTTACAATAAGTCCACGTTTATCCACAAATTGTCCATGACTTACAAATGAAGCTGTATCTTTGCGCAATTTTGCCAACCGTTTTACCTGCCCTGCCAATTCCGGAACATCTGATAATAATCCTGTCATGTCGCGAGTTGCAATAGCCATAAAACTCCCCAGGGCAAATGACTCTGCAATTACATCGCGTTGATTTTCATCAATGCACCAAACTGGAATCATTGATGGCAATATATAACGAAATACAGGAAGATTAGCCCACATATTATCACGCCATCCCCAGTTCCACCATAAGTCAATATGCTGGGTATTATAAAGGTCAGGTATTTCAGCAATGGTATATGCTGCGGCATTGTGGGTACGAGTGGCATGTGTTACTTCAGCGAACCAATTATATGTGCGTTCCCACGCTTCCCATGGTGATGAATGACCATGCTTACGCGAAAGGCAATAATTCCACTCACTCGCCTGATCTACAGCGATAGCATCAAATCCAAGTTCAAAAGTTCGATTCAATACTTTATCTGCATAAGGTTTATACTCATCAGCACCACAACAAGCAGCATGAGACCCCATTTCGTAACCACAATCATTATACCAGCCGCCATCCATGGTACCGCAAGGAAAACCAAATAATCCGACACCAAACAAGCTTTCCTGCATCAGTGGTTTCAACTGTTCCCATGTATCATTGTATTCAGATAATAAGCGCCAATTCACGAATGCACTGACAAATGAACCTGATGAGCGAACAGCAGTCAATGCCTTTTTGAGTTCCTGCTCACGTGCAAATGGCATCTCCCAGAAATTGCCATGATCAGGACGGCAATAAACTGATGCGGTGTAATCCCATATCATCAGGTCGTCCACACCATATTTTTTTGCATCATTTGCTATCGCTGGCAATTCGGAAAATTCATGGCTGCATTCACCAGAAAAACCATGAGTATGTATATGCAGCAAACCTATACGTTCACGCAACTCTTTTGGAGTATCGCAAGGCTTCCACCATCCACCAAGCCATTTGCGAAAACGGTCAGCAGAATCATGCCAATCACTTTGATGTATGCCAATGCCAAACTCGCAGCTTTTCCAGCTCTGCCCGGGTTCAATAAATACACCGGTAGCCCATGACCAGGTAAGGCATAAATCTTTACGTTCATAAAGCGGACTTTCAAAAACAAGAATATGTGGGGAAGGTCGCTGCTCATACTTGATATAGGAAAGACCACCATTCTCATCGCTCATATCCATCATCGGCAGCATCTGCACTGGACCTTCACAAAAACGCAAATGATGATGTCCGAAAGTGTGAGTAGAAACTCCTGCATCGTATAGTCGTGAATAAATATCTTGCTCTGTTCGAATACTCGTAGTGATTACATCATTTGATTTTCCTGGTTTTCCGCGGCGTCCACCCAACCAGGGAAACCACATCTCATGCACTCTATACGGACTTTCATTACGAATCTCTGCAGAAAATAATGCTTCCGAACTCCCAACCGGCAGGTTGACATGAACAGTAATAAAAACACCTGTAACTTCTCCATGATATCGCAACTCTGGAAATTCAATATCAAGTTTTTCGCCGCACCTGGTAATTTTAGGTTTTCCAGCCTCATGAGAATAAAGTGGTCGGGAAATGTGCTCTGGCGTTGGTACTATCAACTTCGCCAGACGTGCCCCACGCGAATCGCTAAGATATCGTTTTCCGGTTGTCAGGTCAGTAATCTGCCTGATACTTCCGGTTAATTCATCAAAATCAAACCGAACAAGTTCATTACTAAATTTCATAACTATTCTCCTTTTCAAAAGGATTAATATCGCAGATAAAACTCAATCGCCTGGTATTGTAATGATTTCTTATTTTAATGGAATATCGCTGACATTATAAACCATCATGCTATCGCCATGACGAATGAAAAGGCGGCCATCTGAAAGCGCAGGATGCGACCAGTGTTCGCCAGTGCCTTTTGTAATACTGAATGAACTGACAGGAGCGTATTCTTTAGGATTTGCGGGTATCAGGCTTACTGTTCCATTAGTGAAATAAACATACAGCATACCATTTGCGGAAATAATTGAAGCGTCCCCGGTTTTCTTTATATCGTATGTTTCTTTGCCATCCTGAATGTTAAAACACAGTATGCTGAGGTGGCTTTCATTTTGCCCGGGTGTACCATACACATACCCATCAACTACCACCACACCGCCGTGATGAACGCCCATTTTTTTCAATGTCCATAGCTTTGTTATTTTTTTATTATCGCGGGAAATAGAAAAACCTTCTGCTGCACAACCAATCTCCCCGGATGGCAAATACAGAACACCATCTGCATACAGCGGGGTGAAGCATGGCCAGCAGTCGCCTTTTTTCTTCTCAAAATATACATAACTCCAGTATATTTTACCGTTTGCCGGATTTATACCATACACAGAATTTGCCAGCATTGCCACCACGATTTGTTTGCCGTTTGCTTTTATCAAAATAGTTGAATTATATCCCTGCAGTTCGCTAATACTGTCAGTTTTCCAGGCGAGTTTACCGGTATTTTTATTAAAGGCGGCAACACCCGCATTAGGACCGCCGGGACAAACGATAACATTACTTCCTACTACCAGTGGCGACTCGCAAATACCATGATTCACCAACGTTGCCTTGTATTCTTTCAAAGTATCAACCGACCAGATAATATCGCCGTTCTTAGCGTTGAAACATACCAGCAAAGCATTACCGCTGTATACATATACCTTGCCATCTTTCACTGTCGGCGTGCTGCGCGACCCGTTAAACGAACGGGTATATTCCGGCCCATACACAGTTTTCCATAATAATTTTCCGTTCAAGTCATAGGCAAAAAGAATCCCGTCTTTCCCGACCAGACCAATGGTATAAACTTTTCCATCCGCTATCGCAACCGAAGAATATCCCCTGCCAAGGCCGCTAACCGACCACAATAAAGCCGGGCCTTCTTTTGGCCACTCTTTAAGCAAATGGGTTTCTTTAGAAAGACCATCGCGATTATTACCACGCCATTGCGACCAATCATCACTATATGTGCATGTGGCAACAATGATTAATAAAATAAATATGTAAATGATGCGTGTATAATTCGGCATTTAATCCCCCTTGCTGTCTACATAGTGTTGATATCATATCCTGCATTTATTTTTTCATAAGTCTGCCATTCAGGTGTTATATCAAATTCCATCTCCACCACAATGCAGGTATTGCTCATTTCATTAATAGGCAATCCGCATAACCGCAAATATCCTGTTTGTTCCGAATGTTGGGATGGGGTCATGTCATTGGCGCATCGCAATTTCTGACCGGTGTTAAGCAGCACTGCCCGTTTTGGCAATGTTTGCAACGGTTTTATTATAACATCTTCACCTGGAAAATCTGCCGGTAAATGCAGGTAAAGTTTATTTTCTTTGCGGGTAAGAATACTTCCCGCTATTCCCGGCACTTCTCCCAACGTTTCTACATTATCAAAAGCAATTCGTACTTTTTTATACCATTTCCCTATTTGCCGCAGCATTTCCGCACTTTTTTCCAGGATTATGCCATCTGCTTGTGGTCCAACATTCAGCAGGTAATTCGCGCCTTTCGCCAGGAACCGATCCATGCTTCGAATGATGTGGCGATCAGAATAATAGCTTTCATCCTGCCGGTATCCCCAACTTTCCATCCCCACGGATTGACAAGCCTCAACCGGCACGCCTGACGCGCCGGCGTGGTCGTTCCAGTCGCGTTCCGGGGTGCCAAAATCGCCATCATCCATTCCCCGGTTATTGATAAAACAATTAGGCTGCAATTCTCGTATCATCTGGTTGATAGTCGGATCGCGATACCCCTCGACATTCATATCCCACCAGAAAGAATGCAACGGGCCATATCCGGTACACAATTCCCGCACCTGCGAGCGCAGGAACTCCATATACCTTTTCATATCAGGATTATCACCGAGTTGCGGCAGTATCTCATGATGCCTTCCCTGATTTGGGTAATTTGGCTGCATCCAGTCAACCACTGAATAATAGACCCCCAGCGGAAAATTGCGACGCTGGCATGCCGCCGCCAATTCACCGAGAATATCACGGCTATACGGCGAATTCATAACATTAAAACTGGTATACTTGGTATTGAACAAGCAAAATCCGTCATGATGCTTGGTGGTAAAAACCAGATATTCCATTCCCGCTTCCTGCGCCAGGTCCAGCCAGGCATCCGGGTTGAAATTAACCGGGTTCCATTTATCAATCAATGGAATATAATCTTCACGCGACACTCGCCGCCGCCACATCTCCTGTTCGTGCCATCCATTGATGGCATACAACCCCCAATGAACAAACATCCCAAACCGATGCTGCGAAAATTGTTTTAATTTATCTGATTCTTGATTTATCATTTTTTCTCATTTAACAACTTGAAAAATACTCTTCAGCACATCCCGGGTTGAATAGATATCATCCGGTTTTACCCGGCTATATTGCCACCAGCCTGCTGACAACAATAATATGGCGAAGACAAAAATTATTCTTTGCCCGTCTACAGTGAAAGAGCCGATATTATGCTGCCATTTGCCGAAAGCTGATAATAGCGACCCGGTAAGCAAAGTCGCTATTCCGCCGGTCAATCCGACCCAGGCGTAATATATCGCCGTATATGCGGTATTTTGTTCCACCGGGATAACGCTGTTGAATAGAAGGCGTCCGGATGCCAGTGCGAGTCCATTTGCGATTGCGCCATACAGCAAATACAACCCGATACACAGAAATATTGCATAAGAAATATTTCGCGGCATCAACAGCCACCCCACTGGCAAAAACAAAGCAACTGCCGACACTATCATCAAAATTGGCCTGCTGCCTACCTTATCCGTCAGTTTTCCTAAAAACAAACCAGATAATGCGCCGCCAATCATTACCGCGATATCCAACGCTACCACATTTCCCGGCGAAACTCCCAGCTTTTCCTTAACATACAAAGGCAAAAAACTGACTAATAGCGTAGTTCCAAAGTTAACACACCCTATACCGGTGAGAAAAGCGACAAAATTGCTATCGCGCAATGCAAGGAAAAGGTTTGTCCGGTGTGTCCCGGGTTCAATTACTTCATCCTGCGGGTCGCCACCTGGCACTTTAAACATCGCCAGAACACCAAGGATACCGGCAAAACAGCCAATCGCTATCAATAATAAATAACCGGACAAACCAGTGCTGCTGCCTATTACCCGTCCGGCAATCCATAATGCGATGCCCGAGGTTATAGTACCCAGCACTATGCTCATCCCGGTAACCTTGCCGCGAACATAATTGGGGATACATTCCTGCGCCCAGGGATAAGATGCTGTTTCAGCAAATGCCCGCAGTAGAGCGAATATTATCAGAATAGTAAATAAGAAGATTAATCCAACAGCATGTCCGAAATTCGATATTATCCAGGGAAGGAAAAGAAGCAATGCCATAACAAATTTTCTAACGCCGTAACACCACAGAAAAACTTTTTTTCTGCCAAGACGGGTTGCAGTCGGTGAAAATGCCAATGCAAGCACCCCGCAAAATGGAAACAACGACAACAACATGCCAATTTGTCCTTTTGGCAATCCCAATTCGTTAAGAAAAAGCAAGAATAAAGACCCGCCAAATGTCCAAAGATAAAAGATTGTATTTAACGCGCCACCCGTCAAAAACCACGGGATAGCGCGAATTTTTGCGGCATCACTTTTGTTATAGCCTGTATTTATTTTACCTTCTTCATCTTGCAGCATATATTATCCAAAATTTAATGTATCACGAGCTTCCAGCTCGTGAATCGCAAGCAGAATGCTTGCAATACATTTTTTTAATATAGATTTTACAAAACCTTCATAATTTCAAACCTTGCGACACCCCAATGGGACTGACACCGTCATGGCTTCGCCACTCGGTGTCAGTCCCTTATTTATACTCAAAATTTCAATGTGAAACAATGAAAAATTAGGTTTTCAAGAGTCTTCATAATTTACTACCCAATCATACCAGACCCGGTCGACGCGCTGCTTTTCGCCTTTACGTTGGTCTGTTTTTCGCGTCCACCTTCCTGTAGTGTCGGTGGCTCTATCTCATCATACTGCAAATCTACATCAACATCAGTCAGCCAGGCGACGCCGGTACCATCTACCACAAAATCTATCCACACCAGGTAATCAAAATGCTCTTTTGGCACCTTTAATTCCGGCACGGTAATCTGCACCCAGCCATCACTGGTTCCTGTTATCGGGGTAGACTGGCACACATCCAGCCATTCAACATGCGGAGTCGGATACCATACAAAGGTGTGATAACGCAACCTGACAGACGCCCCTATTCCAACTACATCTTTCGTCATTATTTTACCGGTAATATTCAGCCGGGTACTTTGCGGTATCTGAGATGGCGGAACAGCCGACCATACGGTTTCTTCTGACTTTTCATTGATTATCCGCAGTGAACCCTTTGCGACGTGACCGACTTCCTTATCCCAAACCAGTTGCGGCGGTTTTTGTACAAATGCGCTGCAGTCATCTGGCTTGTGGATATCGCAGCCATGTTCAAACGAATTCATCCCCAGATCAAGGCGAGGACGTTCGTGCTGTTCCCAATCATCCAGGGTAATCTGCACCGGACGCGACTGCGCCAGCATCTGGTTAGCCGTTTCATCATCGAGATAATATATCCGATAATTAAATGTCCAGCTTTCACCCGGATGTATTTTGCGGTCAAGTTTTGCACAGCAATGCAGGTCGTAAAACATATCGCAAATAGGCCAGAACGGTTCTAATGGACTGTTATCTACAGTGACCACCGGACAACCCGACGGAGATGGTTCACCAAAGAAACCTGCTGTTGAAGTTGGACCATTTTGTAGTGAATGAACTTTATGACCGTAATGCAACTGGTGCTGATGTGGGAATCGCCAGATGGTCTCATCTTTATCTGTCATCAGGGTGCAGCTATAACGCTTTTCCGGTGCAAACAGCATACATCGTCCGGTACCATGAGGGTAAACGTTGTTATATTCGAAACCCCATTCATGAAATGGCGGTGTAAATGGCTCGGAACCAAGATATACCAGCGAAGTGCTAAGCTGCCAGCGATATTCGCGGGTGGTGAAATCTGCAGTAAGGATAGCTATGGTCTCCGACCGCCAATTCTTGTCCGCAGTCATCCCTAATCCCCGTAAAGTTACCGTCTCGCCATCAGCATCAACCTGGTAAGAGAAATCCGTTATTTCAGTCGCTGGCGATGGTGTGATTAATAATATTTTTAATCCCAGCACATAACAAAGATGAGTTTCCTTTACTATTTCAGTAATAAGCTCCCCCGGTGTATCCATCGACCGAAGCAGCCAGTCGATGTAACCCTGACTGGTAATAAGTGCCACAGTACGCCCATGGTCATTAATGGTATAACAGTTGTTGCCTACTGGTACAACTTGAAACTCCGGCATAACAGCATTCATAGAAAACCTCTTCTTTTTTAAATTTTACATCGATAAACAGGATTTAAGGGATAAATAATACAGTACTTTCGCTTTCAAGATAAATCTGCTTTAAAAATGGTCGCTTCGACAAACTCTGCGACCGGTCACTGAGACTGTCGAAGTGACTTCAAGCGAAAGTCCTGTAATAAAATCATCTTAATTATAATCAATAATTCTGGTAAATATTTTGTATTCCTGTTAAATTCTCAATTCTCAATTTTACTCCATCCTGCCCATCCATGTTAATTCTTTTACTGTTTCATCTCAAAAACTCTAAACCCATACGCGCCGATATTCATTTCTAATGCTTTTTCACCTGATATCACACCGTCTGATGTTAATTCCGGATTTACCATGGATGATAATATTTCTCTGGTTTTCCATTCCTGTCGGTGCGGGTTTGTGGTGCATTTGCAGTCTATCGTTTCGCTGAGACGTACTTTAACAGTAGCAGGACGATCGGCGAATTGGATGATAACTAACAGACAGCGGTTGGCGGTTGGACGCAGCAATCCTACAACTGCCTGGTCGCCTTCAACTTTTACACCTTCAATACTCAGCGGGGTATCAGCGCCGATAATTGGATCATCGGCACGCAATCGCAATATTTTCAGGAACTCTTCATAACCTTTGCGGCGGTTTTCGATATCGTTTGCCAATGCACCAGCGGGTGGCGAGTCAGACAACTGACGGAATGTCAGCGGGTCATTCAGGTATTCGGCATGTGTCTTGAAAGTCGTAGGTCCCGCCAGCATTGACACTACCGTCCACGGCCTGGCTTCCTCGGAACAATATCCTTCTACGCCATCTTCGCTGATTGCTCCTGGTAATAATGAGGCGTAGCGAATCAGCAGGTAATCACGCGCCATTTCCGGTGAAATTCGTGCCGGTGGTTCACCCAATTCCTTGGGACCGCCACCCATGCCATGGTCCCAATATGCCTTTTTAATAAATGGCACCATTGGGGTATAGCGACCAGTGGTGATGTCGGCAACGACTTGCTCCACTAACCCGGAATCTTCATCAACCAGAATGGCATCTTTGCCGGAATTACGGATAGTTTCCGCTAATTCCGCTACCTGATCCTCGACAGAATTACGCGTTTCACCTGGCCAGAACCAGCGGGCATGATTGCTGGCACGCGGGATACATCCGTCAATGAAGACACCGTTCCAGCCGCGTTCCAACAAACTATCCAACTGATCAAGCATAAATTTTCGCCAACCGGTAGAACCCGGGTCAGCATCTGGGGCATAACCTACGAAATTCGTAGCCGGGGTAGAATCCCATGCGTAAAAAAGTTCCTGGTTAGGTCGGTGCGTCCACCAGTCACGGCGTTCTTTCACCTCTGGCGCGGTCTTGTCCAACCCAACGGTAGTAAACCATATTCCCACATGAAAACCGAGTTCATGCATCCATTTCAGCATCACCTGCTCTGCCGCTGCCCCACCAGCTTCTTCTGAAGCATGGTAATGTAGCGGACTGAGAAAGTTCGTCACCACCGGGTTTGGGGATACCGCCATGATGGCATCATAACCCCAATCACGCCAGCGTTTCAGCATCACATAAAGCGCCGGGTCATCCAGGTGGGTAAACTCTTTATATGCACCCGGGAACAAATGAAGTTCAATACAGCTTCGCCGTTTCACCCAGTCGGCAACTTGCGGCGGATGAATACCATATCGGGCATCAGCATTATCACGCCAATCGCGAATCAATTGTACCGGTCTGCCAACTGTCGGTTTTATCTTTAAATCACCGCCAAATATATGCGACTGTCCGGGCAGTAATAACCGATCCGGCATCCAATTAATAACACAAGTTGCGGTATTATTCAACTCACCGGGACGCAACCATAAAGTTGGACGACCATCCATCATAAATTCAAATTGCATCCCATTTGCAGACGAAGGATTGTGCAGATATACCAGCGGTAGTGCAAGACCAATACAACCATGAGGAAAAGGCATTCCGGGTTCTACTAAATCAGTGATTTTCCCCACCCCATGAGTACGCCCGCCATAACTATGAGCACTGGCAAATTCAGCATTATCGCCAAGATACAAATTACAAATCTGTAATTCTACCAGGCACAACGGTAAACGCTGACCACCAGCATATTGCGGGTTGCGAAGTTGCATTGAAATGCTTAATTCACCATTTATATCACGAAACTCTACCGATGCTTCAATGCGTGAATTACCGGCAAAAGCGCGGTATCCGGTAATGTCACCATTCTCAGACAAAGTTTCAACCCGACAAGATTCATCATTTCCAGCAAACAATACCGGATTAAAATTCGTATCTGCCCATGCCGGCAAACCCTCACCGGAATCAACAGTTCCCCAAACATTAAAAAGGTTTGCCCCGCGAACCTTAACACGCACCGGCGCATTTACAGAAATACCATTCGGCATCTGCCAGCACAATTGCAAACCATTTTCTTTAGTGTAAGTCACTGTTGACTGCATTTTATTCACCTTTAAATAATATTAATCAGATATGTCCGATCTGACCAATCCGTCTGATAATTAATTATCCAACAACAACCGGCAATTCACAACCGGTAATCGAATACACATGACTTGCCTCTACTTGGTATGATTCAGACTGTGGCAATTCTGTTCCGGCTGTCACATCAAACAGTTTACCCGGCAGTTTCACATCACGATCAGCAAAGTTCCAGAAGGTGGAGGTTTTACCATCTTTATCATGCCATAATATGCCTAAGCCATCTTCCTGCAGGAATCGCATCTTCATATTATTCATCACCGCATGATAATCTGCCAATGCCTGGCGATGGTCATCTCCCCATACTTCATCAATACGTTTGCCGTCTTTAAATAGCGGTGCCCCTACTGAAGTTTTGTGTGCCATGGCATAAAATAGTGCCGCGGCATCATTTGCGCGCGGGTCTTCGTATGTTTTTCCGGTTGGTATGGTGGTGTAGTCATTACCCAGTCCTACTTTATAAACCACCCAACAACGATCTATAGAATACGAACGCGGACAGCCATGTTGTGGTTGTCCCCACGGACCGAATGATTCGATTAAGAACTCTACTCCATCATCCTGCAATTCCTTGAATGCCTGGCAAATCTCGCGCCACTGAGTGGTGCATTTTCCATTTTGATAATTAACCGGCATGAAACCAAGATTGTAAAAACTGTCGAACAGATAACCATTCAAACCGGATTCCTGGTTAATTTTTTTAAGACAATCTACCCAGTATTTGCGCGGGCCTTCGCGCTTGAAATCAAGAATAGCGAACCCGTCGGTATAAGCACCGCCATAACGAATGCGGGTGTCTTCCATACGCACAAACCACGCATCATCGGTATGTTCTATTGGATTAAACTGTAACGGACTCAAGCGTGACTGGTCGTTATTTGTCCATGAAAATGCCCGGATGCCGTGTTGTTTACATCGATCAATGAATATTTTCAGTTTTTCCGGCCCGCCAAGTTCCGGCGCGGTTTCATATTCACGACCACTGCACATATTGCCTTCGTTGGCAGCACCGATAGATGCAGTCATGTCTGATTTATTCAGATTATCTATGAATAATTCTTTAAACCCGAGATTAATTGCTGCCGGCAATAAGTCGCGGAAATATGTGTCAATAGTAAATTTTACCCAATAATTATGTGAAAGCCGCGGGATAGTCGGCACTTCTTTCATGCCGAATTCGCCGCGGGCGCGGTCATGAACTTCGTCAATTACCCAGGTCCATACATTGCGAATAGCAGTCTCTGATTTATGCGCAGTATTAAGCAGAATCATTTTTGGCGAAGTTTTATACGCGGTTGCCTGGTCAAAGATATGTTTATCAAAGGTTTTCAATTCTGCCTTGCCGACATCACGCGCAATGGTAGTGCGAATCAAATCTACATGATCAAACACACCCATCAGCACACGGCTATCTTTGTATTGAAAGTCGAAAGCTTGGTGAGATGCCCATCGCGGCAGATTGTGGGTCATATTTTTGTTGTACAGTTCTGGTGCCCAGTAAATTACGCCTTCGGTAGTCCAAGCGGTATCCGGTTTAAAAGTTACCAGCGGGTCAGAACATGACGATTGCGACACTACTGTTGCTCCATTTATATCGCCATCTAATTCCCAACTTGCACGGTCAAACAAGTAAAACAGCGGTACATCCTGGCTTTCATATTCATAATGATACGAAAAACCGTCGAACTTTATGCCATTAAAACTATCGCTTGCTTTACACAAAACCAGGTCAATTTTACCGGTACCGGCAGGTTCTTCGTTATCCCAGTCGCTTAAATCATGAATCGGGTCAAAGCTGTGGTCGCGCATAAGATTAACCTGTAATGGTCGAAAATCTGCACCTAACTTGATGCGAATTTCGTCTGCAGATTCATCAACACCAAGTAGCTGCAATTTTGCAATTTCAAGACCGGTAAAGGTTTGAGTATATGGGAATAACGGCAAGCGTCCGGAACGCACCAGAGTATCGCCAATCCAAATCTTGCCCAATCCGACAAAAAAGTCGCAATCGGTTAATACTTCAAACCGATTGGAACCTAAAACTAACAATTGATTCATGATTATCTCCACAAAAATGATTTTAGACAAGATTAACATGATTAACAAGATTATTTGGCTTCGTCAATTGAGATATTCATCCTGTTAATCATGTTAATCTTGTCTAAAATTCATATAACTGAAAACTCCCTATTTATTTGCCGGTGTTATTTCTGCTTCATCTGGCAATGTAAAACGGGTTAATGGCTGCATGCCTGCTGCTGCCTCATAGAATGTACCTATTGCTTCATTTATGCCGGCAGCATCGTTGGCTATTAGCGTTACAGATTCCTGGCGCGGACCAATTGCTTCCCGCTGCCAGGCAATGAATCCACGATTGCGACCGGGGAAATCACCGGCTTTAGGCACCATAGGCAGGAATTTGGCTCCTTGAATCATTTTGATAATCGCGTTATCTTCCGGAGTACCCAATAATATCATTGCTCCTTGTACGGCAAGTCCAGCCTGTAACGGTGAATTGGCATCGCCTGCTTTGATGGAACCACGCGGAGTGTAATCTATACCAACCCAGGTGACAGCTTCTTCATCAGTTATAGTTCTCGCCTTGTATGCCTGTGCGACATCCATAATGGTAGCTTTTACTCCCCATGGTACCAGCATTTTTTGCACTCTTTCCGCAGCGGTTTTATAATCACCGGTACCTGGAACAATAGTAACTGTCTGATTTTCACGAACAAATCGGTACAAATTAGCTTCCTCGCCATCTAACATAATCGCGCGGGATACACCGCCAACGATATTCGCATTACGAGAAGATGGTTTGTAAATAAAGCTTGATGTTGCTGATTTATTAGATAATAATTCGGTAACTATTACTGTCCATTTCCCTGCGGCATCATTAGCGGCTAACGGCAAAGAAATCTGTAATGTGCCATCAGTTGTCGCCCGATACAGGTCATAACGATTTACTAAAACCGGGTTAGCATCAATAGACTTATTTTTCGGAGTGTCTAAACGAGCTTGCAAAATCGGGTCGATAACCTGTACGCGCATCGGCACTGAACCAGATAAAAGTTGACCTTTAGTATCAACAAGACTGGCACTGAACGAGAATTGTATTGGATTTGCTTCACGGGTAAAGTCGCTGCTTATAACCGGGGTACCAACAGTAACACCACCGATAGGACGTGCAGTGCGGGCAAATACTCGCATCTGACCGGGACCGAAATTAAAGCTGCCTGATAACTCTTTCTTGGTGGCTTTCAATTCTTTAATATTCTCTCCAGTCATCGCATCATATACCGGACGACCATCATTCGTTAAAGTAATTTTAGCTGTAACCGGCAATATTATCTGGGTAGTTCCCTTTGCTCTATCATTTGTTGTATTAATTGCAAAGATATATTCTACATCACCAGCTGCATGTCGTTGAGCAATAACTTCCGGTTGATCGGTTTCAAATATCGGTTTGATGCCAGCCTTAATTAACTGAGCAGACATTGCTTTTGACAGCGGTGTTGAACCTTCCAGATATTTTCCAACGGTCTGGTAAGGTGATAATTTGCTCCAATCACGTTTCGGCGCAGCCATAATTTCTTTTACCAGCGCATCAACAGTCGCCTGATCCGGCAACCCTGGTGTCACACCTAAATCAAAAGCGCCTTTCACCTGTACAGCACTATCAGCAGTTTTTAATACTAAACCACCATTGGCAGCAAACTGTTCAAGTCCGCGAATTACTCTCGGTTCAAGATAATCTATACTGGTCAGCAATACAGCCTTATGGTTAGCCTGCAATGAGCCATCAATAACATCTTCATCAACAATAGCATCAACCGGTTGCTGGCTTATCAAGCCTGCTATATATCCAAAAACCAGATTTCTACCATGTTTATAACCGTGGGCATAGTTCATCGAACGGTCTTTTGATTGCGCGTCAAGGTTATTTGACATTGAATAAAGCATCGCCACCTGTTTTGGGGTGTTTGGCATGGTGTTGAAAATAGTTCCCAAACGTCCCATAGCGCGGTTTGTTTCAATGATAGCCTGTTTTCCTGATGGAGTTTTGCCGGTCGGCTCAATCCATGGAGGGGTCATTACACCCTGAATGCCAACTGAAAATGAAAGATAATTTTCCACCCGCATGGTGTCATCAGTTATATTGCGATACCAAGTAGGCAAATACCAGTTGGGACGTGCGCGGTCTCTGGCACGTGCCATTTCCAGAAAATAAGAAGGACAATAATAGCCGCCGCTCAAATCATCATATCCGCCGTGACCACTGGCAACATTCAGGCTGCGGGTCACGTTAAAATAATAACCATCAGTGAATGCAGTCCATCCATATTGGCTTTGGGTGTTATTTATCAAGCCGGGTTTTGCCTGATTTGCACCGTAGGCCGATTCGCGCCATGCTGCATCCATAAATCCTAATTTCCAGCTTCCCCATTCTTTCCATGCTGATACATCTTCCGGTTTAGTCGGGTCAACAGTATTATATTGGGGAGCTTTTTTGTCAAATGCGCTTTCAAAAGAACGAACCTGTGCCGGGATACCATGTGGAGACCACTCGCCAGTAACAGCATTTTTACCCCAGGTCAACCCTGGCTCATCATAAAAATTCAAACCAATGAAATTGGGAAACATTCTGTATTGAAAAACCGCGCGGGTAGCTCTGCGAGTTCCGCCAAGCAAAACATACGGGTCGCTCCAGTCACATTCTGATCGCAATTCCATCTGGTGGCCGCCACCCATGATATTAACCGGCATTACATCAACACCGGCGCGAATATAATCTGTTAAATCAGCAGGATGGTCATACATTAAATTGTAACCCAATCCCCCATCTGCATCTCCCTGGATTTTCTGGTTAGCTGCCCCTGCCGGTGATCCCCAATTTATTAATTTAAAGGTAGAACGGCGTAAATATGAATATACTTCAAATGGTGTAGTTGCGGTGGCTCCATTAACATCAACCTGCAAGGTATAATTTCCTGGTTTCAACAATCGGGCATCAATATTAAAATATTGGGTGTTGCGAACGGAATTATTCACCACATCAACAGCAGGAACAGCGAAGGTAAACCGCAGTTTGCTGCCATTATCGCTGGTAATTGTCGAAACCAGCGTATCTGCCGGTAATGCTGTCGCGTTTGAACGTATAACCGCTACCGGTACAGATTCGTTAGTCTGCAATGCTATCCGGTTAAGTGGAAATTTGATTGCCAATTCCACTGCACCTGCAAATAAACAGGCAATCGTTACCACTACGGTCATGATTAATTTTCTAATCATTGATGCTCTCCCTCTTTCAAAACTTTTACATTTATTAATAAATGTAATTTATAATGCTATGGTTTGACAATATGAATATGGATAAGTTGTTGAATTAATTACAGTTGTCAATCTATTTTTCACATACACCGAAAACTGAACACTAAAAACTACTTACCGACTTGATACCTTTCTGTATAAACAGCCATCCAATCCAGAGGTTTACCAAGTGCAGTACGCAGACGGTGAAGAGTGACAAGGTGATAATCGCAGTGAATCACCACACCCCAGTTAATGCTTTCGTTTATTTGGAATGGTTCAGTGAGCCATGATACGGGTTTAAACTTGCGGGTAAAATCTTCTGCCGGCAGTGTGGCAAGCAAATCAGCAAGGTTATTGCAATGATGACGATATACCGAAACAGCAGAGTCAATGCTTTCTTTAAGTTCAATTTCCTGTGGAACCCGCCACTTTACATCATTCGTTCGGGGAGTTGTGTAAAAATCCTCAATTGCCTCAAAAAACATATCGGACCAGCCAATACTGACACCAGCGATGTGTTCGGCACATTCGCGGATTGACCATTTGCCGGGAATGGGATGGGCCTCAACATCATCAGCAGTCAAACCTTCCAATGCGGCAGCCAAACGGTCGGGGGCAAGACGAATTCTATCAATGAGATCAGCCATTGAAGCGGCTTTTTCAGGGTAATTAGTATCAGGAATCATTCTTTTCTACCTCACTAATTATTTACGCCAGTAAAATAATGTTACCTGCAAATTTAAGGTTATTTATTTCATAAATAACTGCTATGAAGAAGATATCTAATAATTATAGTCACCGTTTGGAACAGGGTCGCAGCCCGGCTCTCCCCGGGAATGCCAATCTCCTGATTGGCAAGTGGTAAAAATGATAGATTCAAAGAAATCAGCCGGGCTGCGACCCTGTTCCAAACGGTGACTGTTATCTTTTACTATGCAAATAAATAAAAAGATAAACCGGATGTTATACGCTCATCAACGCCCGGCTTATTATCTCATCCTGCACATATTTTTGCAGGCATACAAAATGTGCAGATAATCCACTGATGCGAACTACCAGGTCGCGGTGTTCATCCGGGTGCAGTTGGGCATCTTTCAGTTCATCTACCGAGGTGTAATTTAATTGCAGCGTCGGACCGCCTAATGCCGCAAAAGTGCGGATAACTGCTGACAGGGTGTTCACCGGTAACTCACTGCCGGTTGGCAATTGCACATCAAGCACGCAGTTGCCGGAATAATCTCGAAAATCAATGTGTGACAATGAATGAAAAACATCTGTCAAGCTGTCCGGCGCGGTGGCACGATGCGGGGTAACGCCTTGCGATAAAAGATCACCCGCCTGACGGCCATCCGGCAATGCACGGACGAAAGGAGCGAACCATTCAAACGCGTAATAAACGAAGAACCCCGGCTGGAATTTCCCACCTCGTTCTGAGGGAATAGTTCGTACGAATTCTGCTATCTCTTTGGCAAAATCAGCGGCAAAATTATCAATTCCTTCATCACCATGTCCAAATTTCGGCAACTCTTTCAAATATCTTCGCATATCTTCATGCCCAACCCAATTATCCGTCAGGCATTGCCGCAATTCATCCAGCGTCAGTTTTTTATCTTCATAAACGGCTTTTTTAATGGCAAACAGTGAATCAACTAATGTACCAAGTCCCACCAGCGATATGCCACTCGGATTATATTTCGCGCCACCCTGGGTATAATCCATACCATTATCAATACATCCTGACAAGGTAGTCGAAAAAAACGGGCACGGGTGAAGTTTCCACTGTTCTTTGCCAATTTCCGCCATCCAACCGGCACCGGTTGCTACCAATTGCTTGAATATTCGTATAAAATCCCCATAAAATTCTTCAAAGTTATCAGCGGTAATTGGTTTTGGCAATAATGCTGATGATTCTGCCGACATCTTTGCGGGCAAATGGTCCAGCGGTCGCAGGCAGATATCAAGCACCCGCGACATGTTGAAATAATAATAGGCTCCCGCGCTGTGTTCTACACCTTCGACTATCGTTTCCTGGCAGCCGCCGTTGACATACAGACGCGCTTCACCAATAGTTTTCCCTGCGCGCACGCACGCGGGAATAAGAATGTCATCATTCAATAATGCAAAATGATTATGGCCATCAAGAATAGTTTCGCTGATCAAATCGAGATATTCCTGCGGCGAGTTAGCGCTGTAGCGGCAGTTCAGTTTGGGATTGAAAAACTTATGGGCATGGTGGGTTTCAATTATCAGCCTGGTAAGATCATTCCATACAACATCACCGTTTTCATCACATCCGCCAAGTTCCATACAGGTGCTGGTTTCCGGCCATGAACTATCATCGACATGAAACTTTATATCATTTGGCATCATCCAACGCGCCAACAAATCTCGTGCTTCATCCTCGGTCAGCCGTCCGGCGTCGATATCCGCGCGATATAGCGGATACAACAGGCGGTCGATATGGCCAACAACAGATATCCCGATAGCTTCCATTGATGCCGTCACCTCGCGCAGGAACCACATCATCGCCAATCCTTCATGAAATGTCCGCGGCGGCAATGCGGGAACGCGTTCTGTCGCATCAATAATCATGTTGAGGAACTTGCAAACCTGCGGGTCAGTTGCCAGCAGCAATTGCACCCGTGCAGTCTCGTTAAAACGTTCCGCTACTCGCAATACCGCCCGGCAACTCATCTCCATTGCCTGAAGATTTGCCAACTGGTGAGGGGTGACTGGATTAGCCATACGCTCTACAATTTCCTGCAAAATGCCATTTATCCCCACACGAAGAAGTTTGGTATATCCAATACTGTGATGGTCGGAATCAAACCCGGACGCGCCATAAACATTCCACAAGCCGATTCTATTTTCTTCGCCATGTAGATTAAATGGCTGGAGGAATTCTCTTTCCGGCTTTTCATCAATTAATGGAAGGTTGCGGTTAAACAGCCAGGCGGCAGGCATTCGGTCAGTTGGGTATGGGCATCCCCAATTCTCGGAAAAACGCATTCCCATTTCAAAGAAAAATGGACTGTGAGGAAAAATAACCGGTTGAAAACGTTCAGCAATTTCATGGTGAAGTTGCGCTTTCATCAGCGAAGGATGGCAATCCGGGTTACTGGCAGCAAAATCATTCATCGCGACAACGATACCCGCCCAAATCTGCCGTACCGGCGCAGGCACACCAGCGACTTTATCGCTCCGAAATTCAGCGTAATATTCCCGCAACTCGTCCCGCAATAACTGCATAAATGCCCCCAAGAAATAAACCGGGTTTCTGTGCAAAGTTTATTCCTGAAGATGTATTAAAGTCAATAGGAAATTGATTGTATTTTTACATCGATTAACAGGATTAAAAGGATAAGATAAGTATTTTTAAAATAATTTTCGCAGTATCTGTGATATCAATATCTTTTTAATCCTGTTAATCGATGTAAAAAAAACATAACCGAATTATCACTTGATTATTTTCTTCTCATCCACAACCGTCTGGTAATCATTAAAGTTGTATGGTTCATCCCAGGTGGAGAAATAGCTGTGATGTGGGAGCATGGGTAAATTAACGTCAAACAGCGAGTTGAATATCAACCGGTATTCATTAACTGGCTGCAGGTCGTCAGGTACAACAATGTTGTATTCCTTGGGTGCGCGGATCGCCACCATGTTGCGCAGTCTTTCCTGAATGGCGGATTTATCGGGGTTTATCCAATCCATGTGAGAACCGGGACCGTGGTCGGACTGAATTATAATTATTGTCGGACGGGTAGAGCGTGCCAGGATTGATTTCACCATTGCTTCTACTTTGCGATTTATAAATATTACCTGCTCTTTATAATATGCCAGGTATTCTTCATACGAACCACCGACTTTTTGAAAATCTTTTCCATCTTCAATTGCAAATTCGCGGTCCGGGTTGCGTGGTGAACCGTCCTGATAAAATACAAAAGGCGGATGCGGAGAAAGAATATGGGCATAAACATAAATCGGCGCTTTGAACTTGGTGGTGTGAGACAAATAATCCAGAGTATACAAAATAGTGTGGCGGTGTTGTTTGTATGATGTTATTACAGATTTATTCTTTTCAGATATACCCGCAGAAATCGGAGTTGACTGCAGCAGTTTTGTTTCAAAGTTATTTATTTTATCGTCTTTTTCGGCAATGTAATAATCAGCATTTTTAATTCCCAGCCAATCATACGCGGATTTGAATGTTATGGTGGTGTAGCCATGATTTTTCAGGGTAGCAAAAACGCGGTTATAATCAATCAGTTCTTTCAAAGGCAGCCTGTCCGCTGATTTTGGCGGAATCTTTGTCGGTACCATATCCTGCAGGTAATCATAGTTAAGCATTGAAGACATCACCAGCAAAGTTTGGCAATAATTTGTGGAGCTATTTGTTGCAAGTTGAAAGTCATTAACGTGGAGAAAATTAGTAAAATCGGCGTTGTCGTATTTATAAACATCATTCAATATATCGTTACGGCCATAGGCATCCAGAATGATGTGATAAATATTCGGCAGCACCTTTACTCTTACTTTTGCGTTTAATTCCGGGCCTTCCGCCTGTACCACTGCCGGTTTTGACACTCTGCCATAAGTTACTTTCAAAGTCATCAGCGTTGGCGGGATAATCAGTGCAATACCGAATATCCAGGCGAAGTTTACCATGACATCTAACTTTTTCGCCGTGCGCAATAACGGAATCACCGGAATTAATAAAATTATCACCCAGAATGTCAGCGGTATAATCGGATTATACTCTATAATCTGTTTTGCTATATAAACCGTTCGCAGCCAGCCAATGACATGTTGATAGGAGAAAAACCAAAGGAAGAACAATGAGGTAATGATCGATACTTTATCAGCACGGCGGATAACCAGATATAGTAAGCCCCACAGTATAATTACAGCACCGATACTTATCACCAGCGACCGAATTATTTCTTCGCTGGTTACCTCAATTATATTGCCGGCGTAAAGTGCAATCACTGGGAAAATTGCGAATATCAGCGGAAATAATAGCCGTAATACCCGCTTCATTTATCATCTCGTTTACAAAGCAAATACAGCGTCCGGCATGAATCGGTAATATCTTCGCGGTGAACCATGTAGAAATATTCACCAAAAGCTCTTTCAAATTCTTCGCGGGTGTAGTTAACAAATATATCTTCGCGCGCCGCCAGCATTCGCTTAATCTGTGAATCTTCTTTCGGGACAAACTCGATTATCAGCCATTTTCCGCATTGAGAAAAGAAATCGGCAATCATTCCCAGCGGCAGGTTATTTGCAATTGCCAGGTGGTGGATAATAGCAAGTGCCAATACGCAATCCGCCGGGCCGCGCTGTATCATAGATGCGCGTTCATTGTGATGCCAGCCCAGAGCGGGACTGGGATTCGACAAATCCATCACCAGCGGTAATATATTCCGGTTTTCCTTAGACGCGAAGTCGCGATACATAAACTCAACGGCGGCAACGTCAAAATCAAAAGCTGTTACCTGCGCGCCTATGCCTTCGCCAATTTCGCTGTATCTGCCGGTATTCGCCCCCAGGTCCCACACGGTATGCGGGGCCGCCTCGCGCATGTAAGCCAACACCAGTGCGGCCTTGTGAGCAGACGATGAATCGGTGTAATTAGTATTGTCGTAATAGTCGGACCAGGTGGTTTTTGGCGGTTCCCAGGTGAGTTTATTTACTGTTGACAATAGCGAATCCAGCGTCGCCATTAAGCCAAATTTGGATACTTTTACCTCGCCGGCGCGGCTATTGGCAGCTTCCGCGTCGCCGCCCATTGCCCGCGCCATGCCAAATAAATGCAGCAGCAGTCCCATATTAAACCGACTCGAACCCGGCAGCATTTTTGCCGCCATATCTACCGGCACACCGTCAATAAAACAACGCAGCAGCGATGACAACCGCGCGTCAGTCTTTGCCATTAATGCCAGTGGAGCAAGAAAATGGCGGACAAATTGACCATAAGCTATCCAGGGTTTGCCTTCGTTATATTTCTCGAATGACAAGGTGTCGATAAATATCGGCTGACTGCCGATGAATTGGATATTGTATGCAGAAGCGTCTTTCAACGACATTCCCCGCGCCATAGCCGCAATCTGCAATTTCAATGTCAAAATAGCCGCCTGTTTCAACTGGCTGAATGACCATTCATAGGGGTATGAAATGAAGGGTATTTTCTCGGGCATGATTATTTTGTAATACTCGCCAACCCCGGTTACCCCTACTGCTTCCTCATGCTCAACCAGCACCTTGCTGTCAATTAACTCCGCATATAAACCTGACGAAATCAGCAAGTCATAATCTTCCTGTGCCGAAAAGTTAACCTGACGGAATATTTGACCATTTATGGAAAATATATGCCCGTCCGGGTCGCGAAAAGATGCCGTGTTTTGCTGCATGTCATTCATTGCTATTTCCTGCCAGACATTCGTTTAAAAAATTCCAATATCTTTTGCCAGTATACCTTTATCGCATAACCTACCGCGCATATTGACGCTGCCACTACTGAAAATAGATACATCACCGAATTGCCATCAATATATGCATTAGCAGCCCGCTGAATCATAAAAAATGCGCATATCGACAATATTAAAACAGATATAGCTAATGATAAAATTTTCTTTTTCACATAAACCTCCAGGCAGCTTTGCCTATATAATTATACCAGATATCTTAAAATTTCTGCCGGTCAATTAACGATAAAAATTCGTTTCTGGTGGCGGCACTGTTGCGGAAACTACCGAGTACCGATGATGTGGTCATCATGGAGTTCTGTTTTTCCACTCCGCGCATCATCATGCACAGGTGCCGTGCCTCGATAATTACCCCCACCCCTTCGGCGCCGATAGAATCCATTATCGCATGGGCAACCTGCTCGGTAAGTCGTTCCTGTATTTGCAATCGGCGGGCATACATATCTACCAGACGTGCCAGTTTGCTGACCCCGAATATTTTCCCCTGCGGAATATAGCCAATATGGCAGCGGCCATAGAAAGGCAGCATGTGATGCTCACACATCGAATATATCTCAATATCGCGGAGAATAATCATGTTGCTGGCTTCCTGGGTGAAAACAGCCCCGTTCACCATTTCTTCCGGGTGCTGCTGATAACCCTGGTAAAGAAACTCAAATGATTTCGCCACCCGCGACGGGGTTTTCAACAACCCTTCGCGGTCCGGGTCATCGCCTATCTCTATTATTAATTCACGAATCAACTGTTCAACGCGTTCTTTATTCATTACCTTTTCCCCATCCGCCCGGCAAAATATGACAGATGAAATTTAAACATATTTATTTTTTCCACAAATCGGCTTTATTACCTGCAAAGAAGGCAATTTTAAGAAGATTGGATATTTATTGATTTTTTGACATGATTAACAAGATTCACATGATTAAATATATCCTGCCCATCCATGTTAATTTGTTCTTATTCTTTAACCACCGTCACACTAACCTGGCAGCATGCTTCCGGGGATATCAAATCTAACCTTCCTTGTTCGTCTGCTGCAATGACTTTGTCGTATTTTATGCCGGATCTTGTGGTTATTTGCACATGGTGTTTTGATGACGGGAGTATCTTGTATTTGCCTGATGATATTACCCATGATATCGGGCGTATTTGGTTGCCTTCCTGGGCGATTACTGCGAAGGATATCTCTGTTTCATCATATTTTTTCATTTCAATATCAGTCGGGAAGCGGTTGCGGCGGAAGTATATCGGCAGCGGGTCGGCTATTACCAGGCCGGCGATGGCAGAAATTCTAACGATATTTTCGTCTATGGTGCATTTTAAATCGCGACCGGCGTATACCTGGCCATCGGCGTTATTCACCACAACCGAACCTGCATTATCATCACGCAGCCATAATGCCACGGATTTATCGGCGTAATATGCCACGCTGGCATTAGTAGGTATCAAATCGATGGGTTTTTCCAGCGCAATTTTCGCGCCTCTACTCAATAAATCACGATGCAGTTCATCAAACATCATATTGCCGGGCGCCCAGCGCGAGTATAAATTAAAGAGCGCGAATATTGCCGCGCCTTCTCCCTGCGGCATAATTGTCATGCCGCGTATAACCTTGCCGGTTAATGGCACATACTTGCGATATGCCGGCGTCGCGGGTATCACATTGGTATCTACAACGTCGCATAACAAATCCGCCCCGGGCTGCAATGTTGCCTTCACATTGTCAGACATGACGAATCCCTTTGCGAGACCGGTAGTGCGAAGGCCGGGGGTCAGCAGTTTGAAATATGGACTTTTAAAGATAACTTCCAGGTTTAACGGCTTATATTCCATCCCTTTTTCCATCTTGATACCAAATAAATTCTCCAGGTATCCGGGCATACTGTCCTCGTTGCCGTTTGCCTGGTAAATGCCGGCGTTGGCATCAGCCAGCAATATCCCCCCGCCTTTCACCCATGCCCGCAGCGCGACTGCTGCCGGTTCCGGCAAGTCAATGGCGTTCGGCATGATGATGACCGAATATTTTTTCAGGTTAGCCGCCGGGTCATCACCAGTTGGGTTTGCAATATCCCCGATTTTCCGTGCCGGAATATCGTAAACAGACAGGTAATCGAACTGCCCGAACGCAGTTCCGTCGCGCCAAGTGTAAAACAGCATTGACGCGCCATAATTAACCTGTCCCGGCAGATAGCCATACAACGGTTCTTTCATTGCCGGTGTGCCCGGGGTGTAAGGACTGTAAATTATTGCCGTCGTCGGCATCGGCGTTCTACATGCTATTCGGCGATTGATGATATCATTTATACATGCCGTGAAAATTTCAACATTGCTATGCGAATTTGCCAGTGATTGCCAGTCGTTAACCACCACACCGGCAGCACCATGAAAGAATGCAGCGTATGTCGCGTTAGCCATTTGATAAGAATCAATGCCATTCAGGGTTATTTCAGTAAATACCGCAAACTTTTCACCGCGACGCGCTATATCAACCGCGTGGGGATTTTGCAAATCAAGGTCGGCCTCGGCATTGCCGGGATGGCAATCCGCCATTACCGCGTCAATATTACCCGGCAAGCCAATCAAAGTACGATATTTTTCCTGACTGCCGGCAAATATCAGCCTTCTCCCGTCATTTCTTTTCAGCTTCTTTTCTTCATCAGCAATTTTTTGTGTCCACCACGCCATATTGCTGCGCTGCTCATCCGCAGAAAATTTCGCAAGTTCTATCATCGCCATCGGAGCAATTTTTAAAGGTTTTGCACGGCTGGAAATCCGGTCAACGGTAATTTCTTCCCAAATCTTCCATTTTGTCAGCCACATTTTATTTAGTTGGTCCAGAGTCGCATATCGACTCTTCAAAAACTGCTGAAATTGAAGGTTACAATCATTTTTTAACTTCCGAAATTCCTGAATATCGGCATAAACCAGTTTCTGCACTACCGCTGATTGCATGGCAAGACGCGGCGCGGTTTGCTCGGTTAATGTCGCAAATGACTGGATCCGGGATTGGTTTTGCCTCTTTTCATTTTCATTAACATTTCTATCCGGTGTGCTCCATGCTTTGTTTAAATTATCAAGAGTGCGATATTTTGTAAAAGTATATGCCGAAAAAGTAGATACTGACGGAATTGATTTATCTTCATTGGTGGTAGAAATAAGCCAACCTATCAAGTGTTCAGTATTGCCGGTTTCAGTAATTATAGTTTTAATGAAGTTTTCCGCGGCAGCGTTGTAAACAGGATTTTTAAGATTGATGTAATAGTCTGGCGTCCAATCACCAGGGGTAAACTCTATGATAATATATAAGCCGTTTTTTTCAGCGGCAGAAATCATCAGTTTCAAACCATTCAGCGTAAAGCCTTCTTTGTTCTCAGTTTCCGCTGCGGTGGTAGATACCGGCAAGATGACAGTATTTAATCCTATCGCACGATATGACTGCATTTCTGTGGCATCAATCATGCCGCGAGAAGCAAAAAACGCATAAGGATTGCCGTCAATTAATACCCGATTCCTATCGGTTTTAACAGTCATCGCGAATGAATTGATACTAAATATTAATAATATGATAATTGCTGCGAGAGATTTCATTTTTCCACTCCGCCTATGCGCCGGGCAAATAGTGCAGTGATAAAATATAAGATAATCAATGGTATCATTACCAGCGACATATTAAAAGGATCCGGCGTCGGGGTGACTATCGCGGCAATAATAGAAATAATCACTATCGCGAATCGCCATTGCTTCAGCAGCCATTCCGCAGATATGATACGTAATTTTACCAACCCAAACATGATAATTGGCAGTTGAAAAGCCAAACCGAAACTGAGCATGAACTTTATCGGCATTTCTAAAGCATGCTGATAATCAATCAGCGGTTTTACATCTGATGGATAAAATGACAAAAGAAACGAAACCGTAACCGGCAGCATATAATACGCCAGCAGAATACCAAAAAGAAACAACACCCCAATTGCCGGCACAAACGGTCCCATGGCTCTCTGTTCGTGCGGGTGTAAACCGGGGCGGATAAAAAGCCATAACTGCCATAAAATAAACGGCAGCGATATCGCAACTCCGGCGATTAACGCCACATTCATCATGGTGAACAACGGGCCTGTTGTAGTTGTACTGATAATCTCGCCATGTTTTGCCGCGACAGCCTTTAACACCGGAGCAGAAATATATTCATATAGAAAAGGAAATATGAACCAGCCAATTATGATACCAATAACCAAAAACAATAGCGACCACAAAATCCGTGTCCGCAATTCGTTAAGATGAGTTATGATATCAGCCAATTCTTCCATCAGGACCTTACATGTTTGTTTACTTTAATTTAAAAATAATCTATTCACCGCAAAAGAACGCAAGGAACACAAAGAGTATTTAAAACTCTTCTTTTGCGATCTTTGCGTTCTTTTGCGGTGAATGATATTAGGTTGTGGGATACTTTTATTAGTATTATGGATGTTTACCAGTACAAAACTCGGTAAACTTTTTCTTTCCATCTTCCCATTTATTCTGTGCTTTCAATATCTTTTCTATTGCCTCGCGCACTGCACCGCGGCCGCCTTTTGATTCTGTAACGCAATTGGCTATTTCAATTATTTCCTCTACCGAATCTGCCGGGGCAAAAACATAACCGACCAGATGCATAGCGGGCAGGTCATTTAAATCATCACCAATATACGCTACTTGATCATAAGTTAACTCATATTTTTCAGTAATTTGCCGAATACCGGCTGATTTGTCATTCTGACCTTGTACGACTTCTATTCCCAATTCTGCGGCGCGGCGGGTAACCACTTCGGATTTGCGGCCGGTCAAAATAACCACATTTAAACCAATTAAGCCTGCTATGCGAATGCCCAGGCCGTCCTTAATGTTAAATGCTTTTAGTTCGCTGTTATTGCTGCTGTAAATTATCGACCCGTCAGTCATAACGCCGTCGACATCAGACACCAGCAGCTTAATTTTTAGTAAATTATTTTCTTTGTTCATTTCTCTCACCTTATATTATTAAATCGCGAATTGCGCTTACCAATCCATTTGAATATTTGTGGTAATTTCCACTGCATAATTCATGACAAATCGGCATAAAACGCTTGAATATATTGCCTTGCAAATCTTCCCGTTTTTGCAGATGCATTAATTTCGCAATTACTAAATGTAATAACTCATCATCTGCCTGGTCTTCCTGCAATCTTTGCAGTAAGTCAAAATATCTCGCTATTTGTAACAGTATACCCGATTTTCCCTTAATTTTCGCACTCATAACTTTTTCCGCTGTTGATTGTTTTATTGCGCCAATCTGATTTTTATCATGCTGCCGGTATAAAATAGAAATTTCACCCAGTGGAAAGCCATGCCCATAAGCAGCGGCTATTATAGCCAGCCAGCCATCATGTACCCACACCGGCGAGAATGGCATCACCGACATGGCAAAATCACGTTTAACCGCCATTGCTGCACCTGTTACCACATTAGATTTCATTAACACATCGAACTTCTTGCCATTTCTCCACATTTCGCGCCTGATTTTATTAAATCCAACTGACTGCCAGATAGTGTAACCCAGCGGTTCGAGCGAGGCATCAACACATTCGCCATCCGAAAAAACCAGTACTTCGTCTGGATTTTCGTCAAATACTTTGCAGAAATTCGCTATCTTATCACGCTGCCATATATCGTCCTGGTCGCAATAAAATATAATATCGCCATGTGCCAACGCAGTTCCACGGGCATAATTATCTGTTACACCCAGGTTTTCTGAATTGCGGTAAATTGAAACTGGAAATTTTATTTTGCGAGCATAATCAAATACAATCGAAAGAGTATTATCTGTCGACTGATCGTCAACTACCACCAGTTCATCCGGCAATCTTGTCTGTTCCAACAGTGAAGCCAATTGATCCTGCAAGTATTTCTCGCCATTATATGTGCATAAAACTACAGATACTTTCACATTTATTATATTCTGCCAACAATAAATTTTACCTTGCAGACGCACAAAAAAAGGCGGCAGTTTTTACACTGCCGCCCGTGGTAACTAATGATTTATTTAAAAATCACTTGATACTGAAGACCAAACTGGTTGAAAGTGGTTTTGCCAGTGTTCTTTTCAACAATGACTTGACCGCTGATTTTTGCAGTTGGGCCAACGAAGTATGCGGTGCCAAGGGTTAGTGCCTTATAAAGGCCGCCATCAACTCTTGCATTCTGGTCGGTGAGTTCTAAACGTGCATAAGGAGCAATATCGCTGCCTTGTACGCGGCGCTGTACTGATACATATCCGCCATAAGCGCTGGCGTTGCCGGCAGCTGGAACTGAACCTTTGCCAGCCATGATTTCGCTGACGATGGTGTAGTTGCCGCGAATGGTGGTTAAGTCTAAGCCTGCGCGGTTCATGAGGGAACTGGTTTCGCTCTTGCCAACATATAATGATGCGCCTAATTCGCCGCCGGCAACTGGTTTGAAAGCACGTACTAATACGTTTTTGTTAGCATTGCTATCAGCTGCTTTTGAATAAGGAGTTCCATTAATGATTGCACCTTGAATGCCAATTCCAGTCTTCGGAGTGTAGTTAACAAATACGCCACGGTCAAGTGCTGCATTTCCACCGACGGCTGCATTGTTAAATAACACCGAGCTGATTTTTGAACGCTCAAGTGTAATCAATCGGCTTGCTGAACTTGGGTTTTCATAACCGAAAGGAATAGTCGACATACCTGCGCGGTACTCCATTGTTCCGTCAATCAAGAATGCATAAGCATACTGAAGTTCGGGGGAGTTAGTTTTGTAGGTGTTGCATGCTACTAAGTAGATGCCGGTATCGGCAGTAGCAAAAATGCGAGAGGCGACCAGAGCACGAGTCATGTTGAACTGTTTTCCGGTAACGCCAGGAGCAGACTCGTAACGACCCTGCACATAACCTGCTGTCTCAATTTTCACAGGTGCTGCAAAAGCCATCAGAGATGCTGCCAGTAAACCGCTGACTAACAGCGCGCGAAGTGGAGTTCTCATCCACAACCTCCTTACTGAACATTAATTCACCAATTTATGGTGTTGAATTATATTAACAAGATTTTAACAATTCTGCAATTATTTTTTGAAGTTTTTTTAAAATTTGTGAAAAAATATTTATTTAGGGTATAATTTGCATAGATTACACTATCTGTAGTGTTCAGTGTTCAGTGTTCAGTGTTCAGTGTTCAGTGTTCAGTGTTCAGTGTTCAGTGTT
>CAZWZF010000021.1:48580-71506 GCA_964638715.1 uncultured bacterium
CAGATAATTATATTAATAACTTGCAGCTATAAAATACAAGTTTTATGTAAATATATAGATTAATATTTTTAACCACTAAAGGCACGAAAAAAGTAATCGTTAAAAATTAATGCCTTATTTTTCTATGACCACATTATATTTTTGTGTTCTTTGCGTTCTTTGCGGTTAAATAAATTTTAATATTTACAATTAGCGATGCCAAAAATCATGTCAATCATGTTAATCATGTCAAAAAAAACTTATAAAGGATATCCCTTATGCCAGTATTTCAACCTAACGCCATTCTTGGCAATTCACGCAGCCTTATAACCCTTGGTTTATCCGGCGAAATTATGACTTTTTTTTATCCGCATATAGACTTTCCGCAAAATATTCAGGAAGGCATGCCTGCTGTTTATTTTGGCGAACCCGGTTTTGGCAGATTCGCCTGGACGTATGACGATTGTTTTGAACGAAAACAGTATTATGAAGACCAGGCAAATATCCTTATTACAGAACTGCGGGATAAACAAACCGGTCTAAAATTGCTAATTACCGACTTCATCACTCCCGGTCACAATATATTTGCCCATAAATCTGACGATACTTTTGTCCGGCAATTTGAATTAATTAATGATTCGGAAACGCTAATCACCGGAACTATGATGCAATACCTTTTCTTTCGACTGGGTGAGACTCCGCGCAAGAATTCTGCACGCTGCCTGAAAGATAAAAACGCGCTGGTGCAGTATTGGCGCGATATATGTTTTGCCATGGGCGGCGATTGGCCGGATATGACAGCGATCGGCAAGTCAGAACGCGATAACAGCGCGAAAACTGACATGTATGATGGCTGGCTGAACGGCCAGCGCGAGGAATTAGGTGACGTTGATACCGCCTATGGCTGGCGATTTCATCTGAATCCTGGCGACTGCGTTAAAAAATTGCTGTTTATCTGCGCTGCCCGCGACGAAATAGGTGCATTGACCAGCCTCAACTTTGCAAAAAACGCCGGATATGAAAAACTCCACAGTGATACCGCCAGTTATTGGCACGAATGGCTGGGTCAAGGCGTTCAGGTAAATATTGAACCTGATTTAAAGAAGATTTACGATCGGTCGCTGCTGGCGGTTAAATTGCTCTTTGATGATGAATATGGCTCTGTTCTCGCCGCCCCCGAATTTGACCCGCAGTTTGAACGCTGTGGCGGCTACGGATTCGTCTGGCCCCGCGATGCCGCCGAGGTTGCGCTGTCGCTGGAAGAATCCGGCTACCCGGAATTAGTCAGCAAGTTCATGAAATGGGCGAAGAAAACCCAGCACGAATGCGGGTATTGGGACCAGCGCTATTGGGCAAATGGCGAAGTAGGTCCGGGATGGTGCAGTTTCCTTGATTCGCTGCAAATAGACCAGATCGGTTCAATTATAACAGCGCTGGGTGATCACGTAGATAATATAAAAGGACATAAAGAAAAAGAAAAGGTAATTGACGAATATTGGGCGATGACAGAAAATGCCCTTACCTATTTAAAATCCGCCTTGGGCAAAGATGGTCTGCACCAGCAGGCGTTTGACCTGTGGGAAAAATTTAAGGGTTCCTTCAGCTACTCCAACGCGTCCATCTGGGCAGGTATGAAGGTAGGCGCCAAATGGGCAGAGATGAGAAACGAGAAGATATTGGCGAAGAAAATGAATGCTATTGCCGATAAAATTAAAAAAGTAATTATGAAAGAATGTTGGAACGGCGAATATTTTGCCCGCGGTTACGGACAGGATGGCAAAGTAGATTGGCAATTAGACTCGTCAATAGTTGGCATTTTCGATCCCTTTAAAATGATTGACACCGACGACCCGGAAGAACTGAAAATGATAGAACAAATGGTCGCAACCATCCGCCAGCGTCTGACCAAGCACCTGCCCACCGGCGACGCGATAATCCGCCATGAATACGACGATTACGTAGACGGCTGCGCCGGCGGGGTAAACACCCTGTGGATAGCCCGGGTAATTTTGCGGCTGGCAATAAAGCTGAAACAATCCAACCCCAAAAAATCAAAACAATACCGCAATGACGCCGTAAAATATATGCGCACCGTGATAACCCGCGGCACCACCACCGGCCTGCTCCCCGAACTAATCGGCGGCAGCCCCACCACTCCGCTATGGGCAGTACCCCACGGCTGGGCAATGGCAAGCTACCTGACTTGCTGTCGATTGTTGAGTGAAGTGGATGGGAAATAAATAGAAAAAGTCCGCCTTATTTATTAAGGCGGACTTTTTTTAATTATGGGTTATCATTAATAAACTTTCGGATGTCTTTCTTAACCTGATTCAACAACCCGGAAAAGTCTGTATTATCATTGTATGAAGCATATTTGTAATAATAAAAAACGCTGCCTCGAACAACTGTCATGGCTGCAACAAGTGCTGATGTTTCTTCATTATCTGTTATTTTACATGTAATGGTTCCAATTATATATGCAGCATACTTATCGGTATCAGCTAACTTTACCTGTATGCCAAGTTGCGGATTTTCACCTAATTCTTCGATACATCTCTTATTTACAAGATCTGATGTATCATCAGATTTCTTTTTCATATATCCTGGTGTTAACTTTCTTCTGGCAGATTCAATTAACACTTTTCTTGATGGAGTTGGTGTATCTGCAAAAACATCTGGCGTCACAATAGTGGACCAATTAGTAAATGTGACATTATGTCCAACTTCATCAATTGGAACGAATGTATAAAGTGTTATATTTTGATTATCTATAGCTGAAACAGCATTAATTACTGTATTATCTTTTTCCAATAGAAATCTATATCCTGCTGGAGCCGTTAATTTGTAATTATTGTTTGCAAGAGTGAACTTAACAATTTCTGGCTTTGTATTTCCTGACTTTGCCGATATATCGTCCTTTTGAATTGAAACAGTTAAAACCTTACCATTTGCATCATTTGTAATTATTGCTTGTTTGGTTTGTTCATTCCACGCGATTTGTGCGTTAAATCCTTCAGAAATAAATCTTAATGGCAAATATGTAGTACCATTCTTTTCAAAAGCAGGTATCTGTAAAATATACTCAGTATCGCCAATCATCGCTTTCGCTTTATTTAATGTTAAACTAATTGTCGTTTTTTCAGTCTGCAATACAATATTATTTGTTTCTGCATTAAAATCTACTGTCGCACCAAACCATTCCGCTATATAACGAATCGGAACAAGAGTGACGTCATTCACCTTTATACCTGTAGTATATTCACCTTCACTCAATAATTGAGTTGACACCAGTAATAATAAACATGACATTATTATCACAATAAAAAACCGCTTCATTGATTTCTCCTACTTTATTATTTTTTTCAATTCCTGATTAATCTAAATTTTAATTCGATTATACTTATAAATATCCTTTTAAAGTTATTATTATCAATCAAATGCTGAAAATATACTGTTCCATCAGGTACTTGCGATACCATGATGGGACTGACACCTTCCTGGCTTCGCCACTCGGTATCAGTCCCTCTTCACCATAGACACACCAAAACGCTACTGGTATAATTACGCTTAATCGGTTAAGTCATTATTACCTTTTAACAGGAGAAAATATGTCTATACAACAACCATGGTTTGTTTTGCGTTTTAACCATTTCGACCCTACCTGGCGGCGGTGCTGGGATCGGGATTTTGTGGATGGTGGACGTCGGTTTGTCTCTTACCGCACTATTGAAGAAAACTGGATATCGGATGCGATTGCTACCTGTGCAGATGGCGAAGGATGCTTTTTGGTGGAATGTTCCTGGGTGCTGCGGCATTACCTGGAACGCCACCCGGAGCATGTTGAAACTTTGCGGCAGTTATCAAAGGAAGGCCGGTTTGAACTGCTGGGGTCTGGTGAGAACATTATTGACGTGAATATGATTCATGGCGAGTTGCTGGTGCGCAACCTGGTGTTGGGGACATTATGGGCTGAAGAAGTCCTGGGAGTGCGTCCCACCACCGGATGGCACAGCGACGGGTTCGGGTCCTGTGCGCAAATGCCACAGGTTTTTCGCCAGTGCGGGTACAAATGGCTGCCGGCAATCAGCTATAACACTCCCAATGCTCCTTACTGGAAAGGGATGGACGGCAGCACAATTTTCTTCTCGCCTGATGCCACCTCCGCACCATTTGGCGGCGAAGTACTGGTTCATCGCCAGGGGGTAAACACCACCTGTTTCCGCAAATTGTCTCCATGCCCAGCCTGTATGGGAAAAGGCTGCGGCGATTGCGACAACAAAGGATTTGTCGTCGGAGACCGCGCCGAATTTGCTCCTACCTTTAAAACACCATTACCAGGCAAAGCCGGGGTAATAATGCTCTGGGGTGAAGAATTCATGCCGGGCCAGCATGTAAGAGAAGATATTAAAAAGTACAATGCGATAAACCCCGAAGTAATAGTAAAACAGGGTGTATATCGCGACCTGTACCCGTTCATCAGCGAATACCTGGAACAGGTTGATAACCCGCCGGTAAAACAAATCAGCACCAAGGTGGAAAACAACCCCAGCCAGTCGGGATGTTACGTATCGCGAATTAAAATTAAGCAGGGACACCGCGAAATTGAGCACCAATTGCTGGCAGCAGAATGTTGGGATACCTTGTTGAATGACGGCAGCAATCAAGACATACTTCGCAATGTCTGGAAAGATATGACCTTCTCCGCGTTTCATGACGCCATCACCTCTTCACACTGCGATCCGGCGTATGACGAATTGCGCGACTTGCATGCCGGACTTGCCAAAACTGTCAGCAATATAAATAACGCAGCCTGCCGAAAAGTTATCGCAGATGATACAAAATCAGTAACCGTGTTCAATCATACATCAGCAGCAATTTCTGCCCCTGTTAGAGTTGTATTGCCGGGGATAATAAACGGACTGAAAATATCTGCCGACAACAAGCAACTGCCGGTATATGATGTTAAGGCAGGAAAAGATAATACCGAAGTCACATTTCTTGCTGCCGATGTGCCGGAATTGGGCGCAAAAACTTTTGCAATTGCCGATGCAAAACTTGCCGTCGAAAAAATCACTGACAATGTAGTTGTTTGCGGCGATTTAACCGTAACTGCCGGTAAAAATGGCATTACTGATATTGTTGTAAAAGGAATTGGCAAAGCAGCAGATACCGGGAAATTCCTGGTTGGCGAATTGATTCTTGAACATGACTTGGGCGACCCGTGGGCAACACGCTCGCTTGACCGAACCCGCGAACAACTGGCTGCTTATACACATTTAAAAGATATTGAACGCCGCGGCGACAGTATAGTAATAACCTACACCGGCAGACATCCATCTTGCGACGACCCGCACACCTGTGCCGACCCATCGGTGACATTTCTCACCTGGAAACAGCGATTTATTCTGCGCACCGGTTTATCATATATTGAGGTAGAGACCGACGTTGAATGGTACACCCAGGGACGGCGCCTGCGCCTGGCTTTTCCATCAACGACAAAGTCAGATATTGGCATATATGATGTGCCATACGGCGTGCTGGAACGCGAACGATATGAAGGAAAGACTAATTATGGCGGCAGTGCCGGCGGCGATTGGCCAACGCTTCATTGGGGTGGAGTACAGACTGCCTACCACACCTTTGCGATATTCAACCAGGGAACTCCCAGCTATCGTGTTGAAGATGGCGTAGTGACAGTCAGTGTATTGCGCAGTCCGCAACTGCCTTATGCACTGCTGGAACCGGAGTCTTATGTCGCATACAACTATCACGGTATGGCAGACCACGGCAGCCATAGCTTCAAACACGCGATTTATATTGGTGCTGGCGACTGGAGCAATAATGATACCGGACGCCAGGCAGCAATTTTCAACAGCATATTTTCAACTGTACCTGGTGCGTTGAATAGCGAATTGCCAAATTGGGAAATATCTGCAAATCACACCGAAATTTCATCCGTGAAGACTGCAGAAAACGGCAGCGGTATAATTTTACGGTTGGTAGAAAAAACCGGCAAATCAGAAGAAATATCTATTAACCTGCCATTGAAATATACATATGCAAACCTGTGCAGCCTGCTGGAAGATGACGGTGAACAACTGCCTATAAATAATGGTACAATAAAAGCAACCATGAAACCATGGCAGATTGTGACGGTTCGGTTGAAGATATAGAATTATTATAATAATCAAACCATCTTAATGCGAGGTAGGGGAACTGTCCTCAGTTCCCGCGATGAACCGGAATAATGATGTAAATAAGCGAAATAGCGACAGATTTTTTGTGTGGTGTGTTGTGATTTTTAACCTTGTTTTGTCGCTGCATCCGATTCATCTTTATTAAAAAAGGCGCTGTCGCGGGAGCTGGGGACAGCTCCCCTACCTTTACCGGATATTTATTAAATATTGAAATCGAAATATAAATAAAAAGGATATATCATGCGAATAAATTTGTTGGTTTTGTTTTTGTTTATTATTACAGCAACAGCTTTTGCAGATGTTAAAGTCGGATCGCCATTCGGTGACAACATGGTTTTGCAGCAGGGAATAAATGTGCCGGTATGGGGTACTGCTGCGCCATCCGATGAGGTGACAGTTACATTCGGTTTGCAGTCAGTCAAGACTGTTGCTGACGCAAATGGAAAATGGACGCTGCAATTGAAACCGTTAACCGCAAGTGCGGTACCGGATAAAATGATGATTACCAGCGGGAAAACCACATTGACATTTTCTAATGTGCTGGTGGGTGAAGTTTGGGTTTGCAGCGGTCAATCCAATATGGAATGGGCGTTGGGAATGTTGCCGAAAACAGTACAGAATTATGCTGATGCTGACGAAGGCTTGGTTCGAATGTTTACTGTTGAAAAAGGCCGCGCGAATATGCCGCAGGATTTTTGCCGCGGTTTATGGATGATATATTCAGCAAAAACCAGCGGCAGTTTTTCTGCTGTCGGATATTATTTTGCCCGCGAATTGTCTAATGCCTTGCATGTGCCGGTTGGTATGCTTAACTCATCCTATGGCGGCACCCGCGCAGAACCGTGGACAAGTCTTGATGGCATGAAAGCGTCACCGATATTCCATAACCGCGCCGTGCAATTTGAAAAAGCAGCTCAATTATGGGCAACTGACAAAGTTGAATTTACCAAAGAACAAGAACGGGTGAAAGCTGATTATCCGGCAAAACGTGCGGAATGGTACAAACTGCTGGACGCGAAAGACCCGGGATTAAAAGAAAAATGGATGTCCCCATCGACAAAGACGAAATATTGGCGGGAAATAGATTTGCCATCAACAAAAGAAAATAATCCGCTGACAGATATGGTGGGTTCGTTATGGTTTCGCAAAGATGTTGAAATACCAAAGTCATGGGTTGGAAAATCGATTCAATTGCGAATGTGCCCAATTGATGAGGTGGATGACACCTATGTTAACGGGACACAGATAGGACGCACCTGGTTTGAAACGACAGAGTTTTGGAAATTGCCAAGAAATTATACCATCCCCGCAGAATTGGTTAAATCAACAAAAATCAACCTGACTGTACGGGTATTAAATCTCTATTATGGTCTTGGCTTTTTTGGCGCGCCAGAATCAATGTCATTGTCTTTGAAAGATAACTCTGATGGCAACGCGGTATCCATTGCCGGCAAATGGCTATATACCGATGGCATGCCGATAACATTTAAAGATATGCCGGCACAACCACTGAATGGCCAACCCGGCAACGCGGCAAACGACCCGTCGGTATTGTATAATTACATGATTCACCCGCTGGTTCCTTATGCCATTCGCGGTGCGATATGGTACCAGGGAGAGTCAAACGCCGATTCACCCACAGAATATAATGAACTTCTCGGTACTGTTATTAAATCTTGGCGCAGCGCATGGAAGGAAGGCGATTTTCCATTTGCAATCGTACAGCTTGCCAATTTTATGGCACCGCAGAAATTAGCCGTAGAAAACGGAAGCTGGGCGGAAGTTCGCGAAGCACAGACAAAAACACTGTCATTGCCAAATACCACCATGGCGGTAATCATTGATATCGGCGAAGCAGAAAGTATTCACCCGCGCAACAAATTAGATGTGGGAAAACGACTGGCATTGGGGGTATTGGCAAACACCTACAAACAAAATATCCCGCTCTATTCTGGTCCGGTATATAAATCAATGCGTGTAAAAGGCAATACCGTCATATTAAAGTTTAATTTCAGCGATGGGCTGAAATGCAAAGGTGACAAATTAAACAGCTTTGCCATCGCCGGAGCAGATAAAGTATTTTATTCCCCCCAAGCTACTATCGATAAGGATACCGTTGTTGTATCGTCAGACCAGGTGAATAAACCTGTTGCGGTACGTTACGGTTGGGCAAACAACCCGCCATGCAATTTATATAACAGTGCCGACCTTCCCGCCGCGCCATTCCGCACCGATGATTGGGTTAGTTACCAGGTAGCAAAATAGTTAGGGGTGTTAGTCAGTTAGCAACCAATTTCGAACAAAAAAAGTTATGAATTTAAATTAAGAACTGCATATCGTCGAAAACCACCCCCGCCCCTCCTTGGCAAGGAGGGAAGTTTACTTTTATCGCAATATCTTTCGGTCACTGAGTTTTCCGAAGTGACTTATTCTGAAAACTGAAAACCGAAAACTTAACACTTATGTTAACAAAAAAAACCCCAGAGATATATAAATATTTCCGGGGTTTTTATATTTCATCCTATATTCTTTTATTTAACTGATAAGCCAAGGATTCGGCCGTCTGCAAGACCGGCTGTGAGAGTTGTGCCAACCCATTGCAGACCGGCAAAGTCTTGCGGCAGCATTTGCTGGGTTTTCAAGTTGCCATCAGTATCAAATACTTGCAGCGCACCACCCCAGTAACCGATAGCTGTGAAGTCGTTGCTGACAGCAACAAACTTAACAACGCGTGACGGCAGCAGTGCTTTGCAAGCAGCAGGCACGGGTGCAATGGCGGCTTTCGTGATTGCCAGTTCTGCTGCGGTGGCTGGTTGTGTTGATACCAGCTTATCACCTTTTATCTGCGAAACAGAACCATCGATAGTACAAACCTGCAGGTCGGTGTCAGTCGATTTCATCCACTGTGCACGGTCAGGCAGCAGCAATTGCCAGGTTATTTTTGCTGCTGGCGGCAGATTTGCTGGCTGATTTGCTGCGATAACCGTAGCTTCCGTTGGTTGTGCCATCGGGGTAAGCGGCATTAAGCCAGCAGCAGCTTCGTATAATGTTCCAACTGCTTCGCTCATACCTGCTGTATCGTAAGAAATACATGAAATAGATTCCTGGTTATGCCCGATTATATCAAGCTGCCAGGCGACCATTCCGTGTTCGCGACCAGGGAAATCTGCGCTAAATGTATATGGCAGCACCTTCTGCGAAACGATGTTTTTAATCAGCGGGTTATCTTCCGGTGTGCCAAGCAGCACTACCGGTCCTTGAACATCATAGCCTACCAGCGCCGGGCTGTTATCACGACCAGCCTTGATTTGCCCGGTTCCAACATAGTCTATTCCACACATGGTTTTAGCTTCTTCAGCAGATACTTCACGTGCCTTGTTAACATCGGCAGCATTCACGATTTTACAGCGTATGCCCCATGGCTTCATGCTTTCTGCCAACCGGTCGGCAGCAGCACTGTTATATTCCGATGTTCCTTTCACAATGGTAACATCCTGATGGGTGCGGAAGAAATTAAAGAAATGTTCGCTGTCATTGCCAAATACCACCGCGCGCTGTGTTACGCCGGCAACGGCACCATTTCGCGTCGGGGCAGTAACTGTAAATGTTGCATTACCAGTCTTGTTTGACAGTAATTCGGTGACTGCAACTGTCCATTTTCCCGTTGGGTCATTAGCCGCTAATGGAAGATTTACATGGCAAATTCCCTGGTCGGTTGCGCGGAAAAGGTCATAACGTACGGTACCCAGCGGGTCGGTAACGATAATTTGCAAAGGTGCAGATCCTACAAGTACCCCATTTTGTGTATCCATTAACATGGCATTAATATGCAAAGTAATCGGACTACTTGACTGGGTCAAGTCATTTGTTACTGTAGGCGCTACCACATTAACCCCACCGATAGGACGTGCTGTGCGGGCATAAGCACGCATTTGACCGGCACCCCAGCGGAAGTCAGCAGTGAGTTTATTAGCGGCCTTGGTGAAACCTTGCGCCGGCCCGCCAATCATGGCGTCATACAGCGGTCGGCCATCATCCGGCAGGCTGATGGTAGAGGTGGTAGCCTTGATGGAGTTCATCGCGCCTTCCGCCTCATTATATTTCACATTGATTGCAAAGATATATTCAATATCGCCATAAGCGGCGCGAGCAGCAGCGATTTCTGGATTGCTGGATTCGATAATTGGTGCAATACCATCTTTTAACAGTTGTGCTTTCAATACTTTTGCGAATGGGGTTACGCTAAGAAAAGCCTTGCCGGTAGTGAAGTTCTTTGGATCAGCTTCTTTTGGACGTCCCTGCGCGTTTAATTGTTTAATCAATTCTGCGTCAGAAATGGCTGACGGCAATCCAAGGTTAATGGCGCCATCAATTTTAACTTTGCAGTCTCCAGTCAGATATACTTTTCCACCGCCAGCTATAAAATCTCCCAGACCTTTTACAACTTTCGGATCAAGATAATTGATTGCCGGCAGGATAATTACTTTATGGTATTGTGCGGCAGTGCCGTCGATGATATCTTCATCGGTAATGACACCTATTCGCTGCTGGTCGAGGATACCGGCATTCATAACATCATTGAGCGCTATACCATGCGGGTCCTGATGCGAGTATAAAACAGTGGTTATATTTTTTGTCTGCGCATCCAATAAATGCGATATTGAATACAATTCAGCCACCTGCGTACGCGGCGCGGGCATGGTGTTGAATATAGTTCCCAAACGCAATTCTGTCTTGTTTGATTCCACTACACCATCAGAGGTAGGTGAACTTGCCGGATTCTGAATAGCTATGCTGGGCGGCTTTGCCAATCCCTGCAGGCCAAGCATAAAGCAGGTATATTGTTCCAGACGAAAACGCTCGGAAGGAATGTTGTCCCAATCTGGCAGGTACCAATCCGGTTTTGACAGATCGCGTGCCCGGGCAGCTTCCAGACAAAGATACGGGTTTAAATATCCACCCCACTCATCGTAACCGCCGTGACCGCTGGTAACCGGCAGACTGCGTGCAACGTTAAAATAATACCCGTCAGTAAATGCCATGTAGCCATACTGGCTTTGGGTAACAGACATTAGATTTGGACTGACAGCACTCACGCCGGATTGCGCATCTTTCCAAGCGGCATCCATGAAACCAAGTTTCCACAGTCCGAACTGTTTCCATTTATCGATTGATGCAGGATCATCGGCTTTCACGCCGGTAGATCGCTGTGGATCTATGCCAAAGGCACCTTTGTAAGAACGGATTTGCGGTGGCAAATCATGTGGTGAACCATTCAGCCAGGTAAGACCCGGCTCATCATAAAAATGCACGCCGATGGCGTTGGGAGTAGTGCGGAATTGCAGCGCTGTACGCACGGCGCGCGCCTTGGCACCTTGCAATACATACGGGTCAGACCAGTCGCATTCCGCACGCAAATCCATCTGATGACCGCCGCTCATAACGCAGCAACCCATGTAATCCATTCCGCCGCGTATGGAATCATCACCACCTGCTGAAGAGTAAAGCAGGTTGAATCCCATGCTATCCTCACCGATTTTGGTAATATCAGCACCTCTGGCGCCACTGCCCCAGTCGATTATCTTGAAGGTACTTTTGCGAATGTGATTATAGATTTCAATAATGGCAGGTTTTGCCAGGGTTGTGCCATCCACGGCAACATTTACCTGGTATTTTCCAGGACGCAGCAGCCAGCCGTTAAGATGCAGATGTTCAGTAATTCTCGCATCATTTCCTGCCAGTTTCACTGCCGATACCGGGAAGGAAAAAGTCAGCTTGCTGCCATCATCGCTGGTGAGCAACAATTGCAGCATACCGGCGGACAATGCCGCATTATCGCTGCGTACTACTGACAAATCAATTAATTCATTTGTCTGGTATGCTGTGCGTCCCAATGGCAGCAGCAACTGCACCTGTGGTACAGCGAATATCTGTAATGCCGACAGCACTAACAGAAGGAAAAACGCTTTTCTCATAAATATCACCTTTTTATAATAAATGTGATTTTATTTGACACGGTGAGTTATTAATAGTTGCATTTTAAAAACATATCATGATTTTATGATATTTGTCTGATGTATTGTGGCGCAATAGGCTGTAAACAAAAGTGAGATATTTTCCTTTTCAGTTCCTATCACATAATATCTTTTTATCCTTTTAATCGATGTAAAAACATCAGGTTCCCTTTTCTGCCCGTTCAATAAGCGCATCCTGTAGATTTTCATTTAAAGTGACAAACTTTGCGCTTAGTCCGCTGATTCGTATGGTTACATCAGCATTGTTTGCCGGGTCGGCCTTTGCCGTGCGCAAAGTTTCCGCTGATTGCAGGTTGAAATGCAGGTGAAAACCACTGCTTGCAAAATATCCCTTCACCAGTGATTTCAATGTAGCTATGCCGTCATCGCCGCTCATGCTTTCTGCCGGCAGCGATAATGCCAACAGGTTTCCGCAACCGCATAAATAGTGGGCAACATTACTGGCTGATGCCAATATAGAAGTTGGCGTTCCCCCGCAACCAGAAGATGGTCCGCAACCGTAGGATAGATTGTCAGCTTTTCTTCGACCGTCCGGGGTGGCGTATGGATGGTCGTGAATATCAGCGGTAAAACGGAAGAAAGCGGGATATGGCTGCACATCATTTTCCATCTTGCTATCCAGCACCATCCGCGCAATACGTGATGATATCTCTGCCGCTAATTTATTAGTAACCGCATTATCAGTTCCATATTTCCCGGTGATGACAGACAGCTTTCTTCTCAATGTTTCATCAGGAAATTCATTAATAATAGCAGCAGCAAGTTCTGTCAGCGTTAATGCTTTACTTTCAAAAACCATTTCATTAATTGCATGCAGGCTATCAATCGTTGTACCCAAGCCAAGCATATTCACGCCGAATAAATTATAATTTGCACCGCCGGCTTCCAGCGGTTTCGCGCGTTCAATACATCCATCGGTAAAAACGCTGCTGAATGACGACGGTGCCATGTCGCGCCAGTGATTCCAGACATTCTGAAAATCAGTCTTCACTGCTTGCTGGTAAATTGTATCTACATAACTATACCAGCCATTTATAAATGACTGAAAATCAGGCGTGTTTTGCGCTTCGGTGGTATTAATAAATTTATTCAGCAATTTTGGCAAAGTCGGCACACTGCCGCCTACAGTATTCGGGTAGCAATCGCCTTGCGGAGTTGCTTCGTAACAACCCACTATTCCATAATCACGCGCACGTTCCAATGGTATACCGGCAACCTGCAACCCGGATATTGCCGCATTATCATTAATGAATCCCGGTTGACCGGTGCCTGTCGCCGCTAATTTGCACGCTTCATCGATAAATTCCTGCGGGGTGTTCTCATGAATACGAACCGACAATGATGGCTGAGTTACTCGTAATTCCTGCATTACCTGCAGCATTAAAATTGATAACGGGTTAGTGGCGTCTTCACCTTCACTATCCACGCCGCCAAGCGTCAGGTTTTGGCTTTCCTCGCCTTCGCAACAGCGCAGATAAAACGCGGCGACCATATTCGCGGCATCTTTCATGTTGATAATTTTCGATTTTATATCGTCACGTAAAAATGGCCACAGGCACTGGTCTATACGTCCAAATGATATCGCCGCCGATGGATTTTCCGCATGCAGGAATATCTGCATGAACCAGACCATTTGTAATGCTTCATGAAAAGTAACCGGTTTTTCGCCTTGCCCCAACCGTTTCAGCGACATGGCAGTCTTTAAAGCATTAGCAGAGTCATCTGTGGAATTAACCATCTCAAGCATCGCCAGGGTATATCGATTCACAAACTTCTTAAAAGCTTGTAAAGCACGAAGGAAAGAGTTTAGATTAAGTGCTTCTTCTTCAATCAACTCATCTTTTAACCGGACAGTAATTTTATCAACCAAACCTGCAATTCCATTGTCCAGCAGTGCCGCATAATTATGCACAATATGCCCGGGGTTATGGGCATATCCCAATTCATACAATTCATCATTAATTTCCGGTGGAAACCCGAAAGAACAGAACTTTTGGCTACCGGCAAAGATATCACCGGCATCACAACGAACAATAGCCTTCTCTGCAAATAACTCCATCATGCGGGTGCGACGCAAAATAGCCGGCAACCCTACCGTTTCCTGGTATGCCAGCAACCGCGCTTCAGCAAAAGCAGTCAATTCATCATCGACAAAATATATGGTTCTGCCATGCCTTGCCGCTGCTTCTGTACTGTTTATTACATAAGCATCATATAGCCGTTTAATTTCAGGTGAAAATTCTATCATATTATTCATGGTGATTATGCAGGTATTTTATGCTTTTTTATAGAGTTTGGATATATAAATACAAAAGGTTTTAAACCTAAAAATAACTGTCAACTATTCCCGCCATTCTCCGCCGGCTGCCATATTTCATATTCATCAGCAAGCAATCTATTTACCGTCTGTTGGTACCCCATGCGAATAGAGTCGCCGATTAAAGTAAGTTTTTTTATGTTATTGTCCTCATTTTAATATACTGTAATTATCCTCGTATAATCCCATTTCTGCAATAGGCAGTGGTTTAAACCCGATGGTATTTAACATTTCAGCATCTGATTTTATGGTATAATCACCTTTTTCTGTATTTGCAAATCCCGGGTCGGTGGTGAAAATACCATTGCCGACCGCATCATAATTAGCCAAGTTTGTATTTCCGCATTTATAAAAAATATTTCTCCATACAAAATTGGTTCCTTTGTTATCTGTCATTGTCATTATTGCCGGATAGCGAGTTTGATATAGATCATTGGTGTAAAAATTATTCGGTGCTGTTTTTGTTGCTAACTTTTGCCAAAATTCATTTCCCGGGTACCATCTACCAGTTATACCCTTTTTACATTCAGCAAAAATATTGTTATCGATAATATTATCGCGGCCGCCATTAATTTGTACCGCACCAAAAATACCACCTGAACTCCGATAAAAGATATTGCCATATACCTGCATGCCGCTGATAGCATCATCAAATCGTATGGCAGCTTGCCCGTTAACTGCTTTCCTCGTATCAGTTATACCGATGTTGCTAAACTTGTTATATCGAAATATTACCCCGCGGTATGTTGGATTACCCCATAGCTCCATGCTCCCTTGATCATCAGATTCCTGTACAGCGTCATGTACAACATTGTATTCGATTATGTGATCGTTTCCTTCTATTCGCATCACACTGCTTGGGCAATTATACATCTCATTATGTGCTGCCCGATTGCCGACACCTTCCAACTGGATAGCAGGTGTGTAGGTGCGGTCAATACGCCCAAAATCATAAATGCGGCAATTCTCTACAAAATGTCCACCGGGAGTCAGCGCCGCACGATTACCGCCGATTACCTCTGTTGCACGCCTACCTATAGTATTTATATCGCTGCTGATTATTCCACATTGTTTGCCGCCGTTTATAGTGATTCCATTGCCGGCAAATCGTTTAACCACAGCACCTGCTATTAAACAATTTTCGCAATCCTTCATGATGATGCCGTTATATCTCGACAGGTCAAATGTTATTCCTTCGATTTGAACATTCGCGACTTTATCCATTGATATCATCGGCACAGATAATTGTCCTATTTCAACAACTGCCTGCGCCGGGTCAGATGGCGGCCAAAGATACAGTATGCCGTTTGCCCGATCAAGATACCATTCGCCTGGCGTATCGATTTCTTCCAGCAGGTTGAATGCGTAATAAATAATTCCCTGTCCATCATTCATGCCATCGCCGCCATAATTGTAAGCCTCTGCTGTAGTTAAAGTTTTTGCTGTAGTATCAATACTTGCCACTTTTATAGTTGCATCTGCCCACAACCATTTAAAATATCCAAACAGCCATAAATCTTCCGCTTTGGTCCATCGTTCATGCCGGGGTGAATCATATTCAATTACCGACGGTTTTATACCTTTTGCACCAGGTTCAACGAGTTTCTTTATTTTAACAAATCCTACATTTGGCCAACGTGACAGTGTCATCGGCTTGCCATTAAAAAATAATTCCAATGTCGGCGGTGATGGCGGTTGTCCCATTCCACGCACTTTTAACTCGCCATAATCGGTTATTCCCAGCGCTTTCAAGTCGCATTGATAAACTTTCCCACGAGATTCTTCCGGCAAACGGGTTAATATCTTCTCATCAGTCACAAGCTTGAAACCTGACAAACGCGAACCACCGTAGAAGACAACTGTACCTTTCTTTTGCGCACGATAAATTATCGGGGATTCAATCGTTCCGCTGTCTTTCGATCCTATCAACGAAAATGTATCTTTTATTGGGTATTCACCCGGCATAATAGTTATAGCAAACCCGCCTTTTGGCATGGCGTTTATAATTGCTAAATCACCGCGAATTGCGTCGCGTGCTTTTTCAATTGTCTTGAATGGCTTTTCCTTCGTTCCCGGGTTGTTATCGCTGCCATCAACTGAAACAAAATATTCTTTTGCTGATTTAAATGCTGGTATTGTCGTTCTGGTTGCTGCCGGGTCGCGTGGCGGCAAACCATTTATCACCCGCTTAATCTCTTTTATAGATTCATCAGCCTCATAGCGATGAACATCAGGATATGTTTTATCAGCCTTTATTTTCTCATATTCAATAATCGCTTTTTCAAAACTCTTTTCAGTCTGATAGCTTTGAGCTAATCGCAATTGCGCGCAGCTTTTCTGTTGCGGTGAAGCATCACTTGCCAACACCTTTTCACATTCAACACGGATAGATGCAAATTTCGATTCTGCTGGTTCGACAGCAAAGAGAGAGCATGCACATATTGCCAGCAATAAGCATAAAAATAAAAATCGCGTGGATTTGAATATTGAGAAATTAATTATCATCTTTATCATCCTTTTCTTTCTGAAATTATTTTATGCTTTTTTAGTTGATTTGGATATATTAGATTTTATATGACATGGATTCATGTGGTGTGTTATAGTGATGTTGACAGAAGAATGTCGAACTTATTATATTTTATTAGTTTTACTGAAATTAAAAGAATGATAAGATGAGGATATATTATGGGAGCATGGGGCACAGCTATATTTTCTGATGACATTGCAAGTGATATTCGGAATGACTATAAAGATTTAATCGGTGATGGCTTATCACCTTCTGAAGCAACGAATAAAATTCTTACTGAATGGGATGCTTCAATAGATGATTCTGATGACGGTCCGGTTATTTGGTTAGCACTCGCTGTTACTCAATGGAAAATAGGTTGTCTTGAGGAACGGGTAAAAAATAAGGCTATTGAAGTTATTGATTCAGGAAGTAATTTAGAACGTTGGACAGGAAGAGATAAAGAAAAAAGAAGAATTGTATTAGAAAAAACTAAAATACAACTTGAATCACCGCAACCAGCTACAAAAAAGATTCCTAAAAGATTCAAAGACCACTGTGATTGGAAAATTGGCGAGGTGATTGCTTACACTACTTTATCGAAAGATAAAATATTATTTCGAGTTATAGGTTTTCATATAGACAAAGGGGGGGAAAGTCCTGTTTGTGAACTTTTAAATTGGAAAGGTGAAAAAATCCCTACGATCTGGCAGATGATATTTATGGAAATAAAGAAAAAGGTATATCCAAATTGTAATCAAAAAATATCACAATTGCTTATTGGACGAATTGCAGAAAATGAACTGCCAATTCATAGGGTAGAACGATTAGGAATTGTGTTAATGCCTTCACAAAAAGTTGGTGGTTTTTTAGGTTCTAACTGGCGATATCTTGATGATATCTTAAAGGAATATTTTGATATTGAATAAACATCATAATTTAGAAAATTTTATATAAAAAATCTGTCAGATATAACTGGGCTTGTCCATTCTATACTGTTACTGTAATTTATTGCATTCTTTCCTAACTTAACCATAAACGTATAACACCTCTGTCAACTGTCAACTGTCAACTATCAACTGCCAATCTCCCCCTTCCCCAAAAAACAAAAGATTGATACAATTGTTTATCAAATATGTGGTATCTAAACAATTCTGTAAACCGGTTTCACAAAATACAAAACTTTCCGGTTAATTGGGTTTTTAAATTTATACCAATATTTCCCCGAGGAGTTCAATTATGCAGCGTGCGCTATTTCTATTTCTGTTTTTAGTCCTCTCTTTATCTGTCTTTGCGACGGAGACTGAGAACCTGGGTATTCGTGTTTTGCCTACCCCCAGCAAGATGGTTATTGATGGCAAAACTAATGACTGGGACCTGTCGGGCGGGGTGTTTGTCTGCGGTGACGTAGAAAACCTACGCGATAAGATTGGCTGCTGGATTTACACCATGTATGACCAGGATAACCTGTATGTACTGACAAAATGGGTCGACGAAACACCAATGAATAACCCGGGAAGCGTTACTGGCGATATGGGTTTTCAAGGCGACTGTTTGCAATTGCGTATAGTCTGCAACCCGGAAGATACGAAGAATCCTGCTATCTGCTGGCTTACCGCATGGCGCGACCGCGATGGCAAAGACGTTGTTAATATTGATTTCTACAAATATGATGGCGAAAAACTGCGCGATGCCAAGACCAAAGGCGCAGAACAGGCATTCCTGAAAAATGCTGACGGCAAAGGATATGTGCAGGAAATGAAACTGCCGTGGAAAGTGCTGATTAAAGACGGCATCACCCCGGTACCAGGCAAAAAAATTATCCTGTCTGCAGAACCTAACTTCAGCACAGACGCGAAATTCAGGATTACCCTGAAAGACCTTTTCCGTCCCGGCGTTACCCCCGACCGCGTATTTACTTTCCGTGCCATAAACTGCTGGGGATTTGCCACCTTTATGGACAAGGGTAATGTTGAACCGCAACCGCTGCGCCTGACAGACAACCGCGAATTTCCGGTTAAAGTAAGCAAAGGCGAGACTGTCATCGACTGGAATGGTTTGTATGAAAGTCAAAAGATGGAAGGATTTGTAAATATTCCATTAAATATGCCGGAAGATGGTTATGTTTCATTGAATATTAAAAATGGCGATGGCCAGGTTGTTCGCCAATTGTTATCAGCAGCATTCTTAACAAAAGGGAAGCACGAAATCCCCTGGGATGGCTTGACTAACCTAAACCATAAACAGCCCGGCGTTGTAGTACCGGCAGGCAATTACAGTTGGGAAGCAATCTACCATAAAGATATCAACATGCAATTAGTAGGCTGGGCACACAACGGCGGACGCGCTCCGTATGAATCAACAGGCGGCAACTGGGGAGGCGACCAGGGAAATCCAATTGCAGTTGATACTGATGGCACATCAATGTATTTAGGTTGGAGTGGTGCTGAGGCTGGACGGGCACTGGTAGCAACTGATTTGGACGGAAATGTTAGATGGCGTCACAAACGCGGCGGATTTGGCAATGCTCGTTTAGTAGCCGTTGATGGCGGTATAGTATACATCTATGACCGACAGCAAGGCGATAACGTCATCTACAGATTGAATGCCAATAAAGGCGATTATTCATCATGGAAAGGTACTGACGACGCCACATTAAATATCACAAAATTATTAAATGCTGATACCCCGCCGATATTGAATGGCATGTTTGCTGTAAACAGAAAATTGATTGTCAGCACTGGTGATACCGTTGCTGTAATAGACGATTCCACCGGCACTTTAATAAGACAAATAGCCGTCCCTGGTGCCAGTGATTTGGAAGTCGGTAAAGATGGCAAGTTATATGTAGTGTCGATGAAGAGCAAGGTGCTTAAAGTCGACCTTGATGTAGATAAAGTAGAAACTATCGTTGATGGTTTGACCAATGCGTCAGGTTTGGCACTGGATGCTGACGGCCAGATTTACGTTGGCGTTGGCGACCCGGATAACCAGGTTAAGGTATTTGGCGTAGATGGAAAACCAGTCCGCACCATCGGCAAGACCAGTGGAAGAGCATTATTCGGCCCATGGGAACAAGACGGCATGCATTTTGTACAGGGATTGCGCATTGATGCTCAAGGCAAATTGTGGGTAATGGAAAATGACAGCCACCCGCGCCGCATTTCTGTATGGGATGCTAAGACCGGCAAATTTGTGAAAGAGTTCTTTGGACCTACCGATTATGGTGCGCAAGGCGGTGCTATCAGTCCGCTTGATCCATATACTATGGTCGGTCATGGCTGCGAATGGAAACTGGATAAAGCAACCGGAAGAGCAAGTTGTGTTGGCGTTTTCCATCGCGGCGGCATGATGAATGCGCGATTCGGCATCGGCACCAATGGCCGTCTCTATTTAGCTATTGGGGATGACGCACACAAGACAAATCCTGTCTATATTTATGAAAGAATCTCCGCTGGCAATTGGAAACTGCGCACTTCATTCACCGCCATTAATGACGCCAGAAATAAACTTATCGGCGCAAAGGTATGGAGCGATATTAACGACGACCAACTGGTTCAGGATGAAGAAGTAAAAACTTACAACATCGAATTAAACGGATGGATAACCGGATGGTATATGCCGATGACTCAGAGCCTTATTTTCTATGGCGGAGTCTATCGCATAGCAGTAACTGGCTATACCGCATGCGGCGCGCCATTGTATGATTTAAGCCTTGCCAAAAAGATGCCCGCTCCTGATGATATAAATATTCGCGGCGGCATGGGCGCACAGCGCGGCAGCGGATCAGAAGATGGCAAGCTGGCAATTTATAATGGCAGATATGGCGCAAACAATAGCGATTTCGTATGTTATGATATCGAAAGCGGCAAGCAGGTGTGGTCTTACCCGAACACCTATGTCGGCGTTCACGGCGGCCATCAGGCTCCACCAAAACAGACCGGGTTAATTCGTGCGGCTTATGACATCGTCGGTACCGCCAAACTGCCCGACCCAATTGGCGATATCTTTGTAATCGCAACAGACAAAGGCGAGTGGCACATTCTTACCGGCGAAGGATATTACCTCACCAGTCTGTTTGAAAGCGACCCGATGAAAATAAAATGGCCAGACCAGGCAGTGCCGGGTGCCATGATGAATAATACACCTCCGGGTATGGGCGCTGAAGACTTTGGAGGCTCAATGATTTACACCAAAGATGGACAGTTATACATACAGGCCGGCAAAACAGCGTTTGTAAATATCAAAGTTAATGGCCTGGATACCGTAAAGAAACTGGACAAAGGTACATTGACAGTAACACCTGAAAACCTGGTACAGGCTAACGCTTTCCGCGAAAAACTGCTCCAGCAGGTAGTTGGCAACAAGCAGGAAACCGTGAAAAAGCTGACTGTCGCATTCACCGGCGATATCCGCAAAGACTTTGCCGATAATAATACTATGAAGTTTGCAAAGAGTCCGTCTGCTGGCGTAGAAGCAACCATCAGCTATGACGATAATAACCTGTATCTTGGCTGGCAGGTAAACGATGACTCACCATGGGTAAACGGCGCCACCGAACCAGCTGTAATGTATGCTCTTGGCGACACCGTTGACTTCCAAATCGGCACCGACCCGAAGGCTGACAAGAAACGCACTGAAGCCGTCATGGGTGATCTTCGATTATCCATCGGCTATTTCCAGGGTAAATCAACCGCAGTAGTTTATCGCCGTGTATCATCCGAAAAAGATAAAGCACCGCGGAAATTCTATTCCGGCGTGGTGAAGAGCGGATACCAGATGGACAGTGTAAAGGTATTGGATAGCGCGAAAATCAATGTTAAAATTGATGCTAAACGCAAAATGTATACCGTAGAAGCCGCCATTCCATTAGCCGACATCGGCTTAACCCCGGCACCCGGCTTGAAACTATACGGCGACTTTGGCGCAACCCACGGCGACCAGGCAGGCACCGACACTATATTGCGCACCTACTGGAACAACCAGTTCACCGGCCTGGTGGCAGACGAAGTATTCGAGTTAAAAATGGAACCAAACCACTGGGGTATTTTGAACTTTGAATAAATAAGGTTAAATATTTTTTAACCACGAAATACACGAAAGGCACGAAATTATATGTGAATATTGATATAATCTTCGTGCTTTTCGTGGTTTTCAAGGTAATTTTTTTAATACATTAAAAGAAAGGTATCAACATGACACCCAAACAACGAATTATTGAAACTGTTCGGCATAATAAAACCGATATCCCGGCGATGTATATTGGGTTCAGTCCGGATTGGGAGAAAAAACTGGCAAAAGCGTTGAATGTCAGTAGGAATGATCTTCATCCCGCTTTGGGAAATGACATCATTCCAGTTGACATTGGCATTAACGCCTACATGATGGAAGATATGCCGGAAGGCGAGGTGCGCCAGTCGGAGTTTGGTTTTACATACAACAAAATTGGTGAGACTTTTAACATAGTTGATTTCCCCATCAAATCGATTGATGACGTCGCAGATTATATTCACCCCGACCCGAATGCCCCGGGACGATATGACTTACTTGATACCCAGGTGAAGAAATTTGGGAATGATTACCCCATTCTGGTGGATATCTCGCCGGTTGCTTTTGAGGCTGCATACAGTCTGATGGGTATCGAAGAAACGATGATTGCTCTTGCCATGGAACCGGAAACGCTGAAACATCTCTTTGAAAAACATGTCGCATATACCCTTGCTGTCGCAAAACACAGTATCGACCACGGCACAGATATAATATGGACCGGCGACGACTGGGGAACTCAGCAAGGAATGTTGATATCACCGGAAATGTGGCGCAGCGAAATTAAGCCTATTATCAACAAATTATGGAATGGCATTAAAGAATATAAAAGCGATGTGATAATTG
>CAZWZF010000022.1:0-54558 GCA_964638715.1 uncultured bacterium
TATTCGGATTACAAAAAAATCATCTATAATAGATGGGGTTTACCGAATACTTACAGAAAATTAAAATGTATCTATCTACATAGGTTAAAAAAGATTCTCTAAAGGCATTATATTTGTTATAATTTGTTGAAGTTTATCAGGAGATATTTTATGACTGTACCTTTGCAATTACCTGCACATATTGTTGATAAGATTATGGAATTAATTGATAAGGTCTCTGAACCATATTATTTGTACGATACTGCTGTAATTCGGCATATCTGCCGTGCGCTGCAAGAAATTCCATATAAAAACAAAGCCATCCATTTAGCCACCCAAGCGAGTAATCATGAGATTATTCTGAACATCATGCGCGAGGAAGGCATTTTGATGTTTGTTAATTCGCTGCCACACCTGCAAATGGTGCTGGAACATGGCTACACTAAAGATGAGATTATCTTTACTGCCTCCGCCATGAATGAAACCGCAATGCAGCAAGTGCATGATGCCGGAGCAATGGTAAACCTCGACTCTATGAAGCAAGTTAACCAGTGGCAATCATTATTCCCCGATGCAAAATTCGGGATTCGCTGCAATATTGGATCATTACTGGAGACGCTGATTACCCATGGCGGAGTATATATCGGAAAAGGCAGCCGCCTGGGATTATCGCCGGAAGAAATAAAGTCGCTGTCCGGTAATAATAATGTCGCCGGTTTGCATTTATACTTGGGAACAAATATTAATGAAATTGAATATTTTCACCGCTGCTACTCCACTTTATGCGAATTTGCTACGCTATTTCCGCAGATTGAATACATTAACGTCGGCGGCGGCTTTGCACTTGAGAATAATACAGACGGTTTCAACTTCACCGAATATGGTTTGATGGTCACTGAAGTAATGGCACAACTGTCGAATAAAACAGGACGCGCGATAAAGCTGATAATGGAACCGGGACGCGTTATAACTGGTCAGGCAGGATATTTTGTTTGCCGGGTTACTGATATTAAAACCATTGAAGGACGACAACTGGTGGGAGTCAACGCATCATGCGCACAATTCCCGCGACCGCTGTTTCACCCGGATGTCGCTTTTCACCCGGCAACAATCATTAAAGGTCATGAAAAAAGTATCTATCAGGATTTAATTCCAAGCGCAATTTACGGCTGTTCGACATATTCAAACGATTATCTTTCCCGCGATGTAATGCTGCCAGTCGCTGAAGTCGGCGATATTATTGTATTAGGCGAAGCAGGTTCATACTGCGCGGCATGTTATACAAATTTCCTTGGTTTCCCGCCGGCAAAGGAAATATTTATATGAAATTACTGCGGGTGACAAATAGAAAAGAATTGTGGCAATTTTACAATGTTCCTGCTATTGTTTACAAGGGAAACACTTGTCATCGCGCTACTGAAGAATCGCTGACTCGTCTGCTGGTTAACGGTCCTACTGAATTTCACCAGCACGCAAGCGTTATGCCATATATATTCATCGAAGCCGACCAAGTAGTGGGAAGATGCGCCATAATATATGACAAAATGCTGCCGGAATATGTGCAAATTGCGTTTTTTGAAGCCATGCCAAATTTACCAGACCCCTGTGGATTAATAATGGCTGAAGCGCACAAATCGCATCCCGCTGCCAGCAAAATCGTATTCGGTATTAATGGTCATCTTAATTATGGTGCCGGTTTTCTCCTTGATCATTTCGATTTACCGCCGATGTTTGGGTTGCCATATACTGCGGATTATTATCCGGCATATTTTTCATCTCTCACTTTGCGCAGCATGGTTTCTTTCCGCTATGGAATGGATGGTTTTGAAGAATGGGGAGCAAAACAACCGCCCGGCGACATTGATGGCATAACGGTACGCACCATGGATATGAGCCGTCTGCGCGAAGAAGTTGAACTATATACCTACATCGACAATAACAGTTTTACCGATACCACTTACTGGTCAGCCCGCCAGCCGATAGAAAATTATGAACTCTTTCACCCTTTCCGTCATCTGTTAAAAGGTGAAAATCTACTGTTTGCTGAACGCGATGGCAAACCGCTGGGCTTTTTGTTGTGGTACCCAAACTTCAACGAATTAGTCGGCAGCGGAAATGACATTGGCCTGCCTGAACTATTACATTTTCGAATCGCCAACCCGATTAAAACATACCGTTTTACCGAAATTGCGCTGCTGCCGGAAGCGCGCTGTACCCGGGCAGTTTACGCGATGATTCGCTATCTTATACCACTGGTAAAAAAACATGGCTATACTCACGGCGAAGGCGGATTTATATTTGAAGAAAACACCGCCAGCATAAATATGACCAGAAAATTCATCGAACGCGCTTTCGGCACGAAATACGAACCTTACCGGCGTTTTGGCATTTTTGAAGGCAGCTTATGAGTGTGACCATTGAACGTATAGATGACCCCGCAAAACTGCCTGATGAATGGGATTCATTAGCAGCAAATTATTGGCAGCGCCGCCTGTTTTTACACCATGCCCATAGCTATAACCCCTGCCAGCAGCGTTATTACCTGCTGATTAATGATGGCATCATATCTGCCGGTGCAATAGTCTATACACTTCGTCTGGATTTGCTCACTTATCTCGCCATTCCCAGTCCAGTTGCCATGCAAATAGTCGGTATTCCCTGTTCTGTATCCGCCAGCGGAATAATCGGCAAAATTGAAAACCAGGCAATGTTATTGGATAAAATAATGGAAATTGAAAAGGGATTTTTACTTTGCCTTAACCTTGATTGCTTACCGGCACAATCATCCATGTTTACCGGACGCACCTTACCCACCATGGTATTGAACCGGTCATTCGCGTCTTGGGATGAATATATCAAATCTTTGCGTTCGCCATATCGCCGACGATTAATACAAATAGAAAACAAACTGTCATCTTTCACCATTACCACCACGCCATGCAGCGAATATACAGAAGAAATGCACAAACTGTATCTGCAGGTATATCACCGCAGCAAAGACAAACTCGAAAAATTATCAGCAGATTTTATGCGAAATTTGCCGGCAGATTTCGCACTTACCAGATACGAAAAAGACAACAAACTATATGGCTGGACAATCAGTCTGCATGATGATAAAAACTGGTTTTTCTTTTTAGGCGGACGCGATTATAGGATTAGCTCATCTGATAACATTTATTTCTGCATGCTGCAAATGGTATTGAAACAGGCAATCAATGCCGGCACACAAGTGATAGATTTTGGACAAACAGCAGAAATACCGAAAATGCGATTAGGCGGAAAACTGCATGAAAAATATATGCTGGGACATCACAGCAATCGGTTCATCCACTCAATCCTGCATAAACTAAGCCCGCTGCTGTCATACACCCGCCAGGTACCGCCGGTACGTATATTTCAGGAGGATAAATTATGAATATCTTATTCGTTCGTCCACGGCCTGACCCGGAAACTATCGGCCTTCAGCATGTCATGATAGTAGAACCGTTGGAACTTGAAGTGCTGGCGGCAACTATTGGCAGTGATGATATCCCCCAAATTATAGACATGATTCTGGAAAATAAGCCATTTGAAGAAATATTAAAACGGGAGAATCCAGATATTCTTTGCGTTACCGGATATATTACCAATGTGCCGGCGATGATAGAATATTGCGCTACCGCAAAAAAGATAAACCCGCATGTAATTACAATTGTCGGCGGGGTACATTGCGAAGTATGCCCGGATGACTTGGATAATCCCGCGATAGATTATCGCATTGTTCGAAATGCAACCACTGCATTTCCCCAACTGATAGCACACCTGCATGGTAAAGGCATCATGCCTGAATGCGTGTTTAAACCTGGTGAAAAGATAATCACTGATAACTTGCCGGCTTTTGATTACACTTTCCCAATTCCAAATCGCGCACTGACCCAGCGATACAGAAATGACTATTTCTACATTTTTCATCACCACATCGCACTTATAAAAACATCATTTGGCTGCCCCCACAGTTGCCAGTTTTGTTTTTGCAAGGCTATTACCTGCAATAACTATGCCCAACGGCCATTGGAAAAAGTAATCGATGAATTAGCCGCTATTGTAGAACGGGAAATTTATATAGTTGACGATGATTTTTTAGCAGATAAAAAACGAGTGCAAAACTTTATCAGTGAGAATAAAAAGAATCAGCTAAATAAACGTTATTTGATATATGGACGCGCTGATTTTATTGCGAATAATCCGGAAATAATGGCAGATTTCCGCGAGATCGGGTTGCGGACAGTGATTGTCGGCATTGAATCTTTCTTTGATGACGAGTTGTCGCAATACCATAAACAAACAACTGTCGAAATCAATATCACAGCCTTAGAAGTGCTGAATGGTCTTGGAATCGATTGTTTTGCCACGTTAATTATACCGCCGACATGGGACCATGAAAAATTTAAAGCATGCGGGAAGATGCTGAAATCTTTGGGAATTCATTATGTCAACCTGCAACCACTGACCCCGTTTCCTGGAACTGGCATTATAGTTAATCCTGATGATATCCTGATAAAGCAGAATGATTTTGTTCGTTGGGATCTGGCGCATATCAGCATGAAACCGGAAAAAATGCCAATTTCACAATTTTACCGCGAAATAATCGGACTTTATGACGTGATAGTTTTTCAGCCTAAAATAATATGGAAATATCTGCGGCAATATACCCCATCGCAATGGTGGCGGATGATTCGCGGCAGTTATCTGGTGCGGCAGCAATATATGGAAAAAATTCGCGAAGCCGAAAAAATGGAGAGGAAATGATGCCAAAAATCCTCTTGATCCAGCCAACCCAATACGCAAATGATGGCAAGCTCTGCAAGCAAAACCGCATTTACTTGCCCGGCTTGGCGCTACCTTTGCTGGCAGCATTAACACCCGCGCACTGGGCAGTAGAAATAATCCTTGAGGTGGTAGAAGATATAAACTTTGACAGCGACGCCGATATTGTCGGCATTGGCACCATGGGACACGCTATGTTTCACGGCATTGAGATAGCCGAGGAATTTCGCCGTCGCGGCAAGACGGTGGTGATGGGTGGCTACATGGCATCGCTGGTGCCTGAAGAGGCTATTAAATACGCTGATTCAGTTATCGTCGGTGATGCGGAAATATCATATCCCATGATGCTGGCAGATTTTGAAAAAACCGGCAAAGTGCAGCCTTTTTATAATAACCTGGTGACTTCGCTGGCAGGTTTGCCGATTCCAAAATACGAAATGCTGATGAGCAAGCCTATCGGCGGGTTGCTGCCGGCACAGGCTGGCCGCGGCTGTCCGCATTCCTGCACATTCTGCGCGATAGCCTGCCTATATCGCGGACGTTATATGACTCGTCCGGTTGACGAGGTGATACGGGACATCAAGGCTATTAAGGCGCTGGGAATAAAAAGGTTCATCCTGATTGATGATAATATCGTTTCCAATCCAAAATACCTGCATGATTTATGCGATGCTATTGAACCGTTGAAAATGGCATGGGCAACACAATGTTCCCTGCAACTGGCAGATCATCCTGAGTTGTTGAAACGCGTGCGAAAGGCCGGAGCGTATATGATGAGTTTTGGCGTGGAAAGCGTTGAACAGGAAGGAATAGATAAACTGGGGAAAGGTTGGCTGCACGTCGACAAACACGCGCAATCGCTGCAGGCTATAACCCGGGCCGGTATACTTGTCAGCACCGAAATGATAGTTGGCACCGATGCCGATACTGAAAAAACCTTTGAAGACAGCTATCAATTTATCGAAAAATGCCGGATACCTATTCCGCGTTTTTATGTGCTAACCCCCACCCCTGGCACACCATTTTATTATCAATGCAAAGCGGAAGGACGCTTGCTCACTGAAGATTTTCACCATTACAACGGCTCTAACTGCGTGCATCGTCCCGCAAAAATCAGTGCAGAACGGGTGAATGAACTGTATTGGCAGCTAAATGAACGGGTATTTTCGGTAATGAGCATCTTGCGCCGGACATTGTTTCATCCTAATTTTTTCATCAATCCACTCGCTTATCTTTTTGCCTGCTATGTAAATTTTCATTATAGGAAGTATGTAAAGAAACGTGTACCACCAAATATCCTCTGAATTAAATAAAGCGGGCAGCCTGCGGATATTAGTGGTAAAGCCAAGGCCATCTTACCAGAATATTCGGGTTGACCGGTTGATGCGCAGTGAACCGCTGGAATTGGAATACCTGTATACTATTCTGCAAGGTTACGATGTTGCATTGCTGGACGGTGTGACTTCACGAAAATCACCGGTAAAATTAGCGCATAAATTACAGCCGGATGTAGTATTATTCACCGGCTACATTACGGATATTAACGCAATTTTCCATGCAGCACGACAACTGAAAATGTTTACAAAACCACCTTTAATATTTGTTGGTGGGGTACAGGCAGAAGTGACGCCGGAATTTTTTAATGACCCGGCAATTGACGGCGTTTTTTATCATAACCAGTTATCCGGCATAGCTTCTGTATTGAACAATATTCAACAAAAGGTTGATTATACCAATACCTCCGGCGCGTTATTTCGAATAGATAATATACTGGTGAAAAATCCGCCAGAAGATAAAACCGCAGAACTGCCTGTTCCCAAAAGAATATTTTTTGAGCAAAACCCGTCGCGTTTCCGCTATATGCATTACCAAAAATGCGCGGTGGTTAAAACAGCGTATGGCTGCCCGGGAAAATGCTCGTTTTGCTATTGCCGGTTAATGAATGGCGGCAAATACACCGCACGAAATATTGATGAAGTAATCGACGAAATAGCCGACATCACAAAATCAGAAACTATATTCATCATTGATGATAATTTTCTGATTAACCGCGCGAGATTGCTGGAGTTTTGTGAAAAATGGCAGGCAAAAAGTATAAAGAAACAATTCATCATATATGGCACCGCAAACTTCATCGCAAACAACCCGGATATCATGGCGAAACTACGCGATATTGGACTGCGAAATGTGATTGTCGGGTTTGAATTTATTAACGATTCTTCACTTAACGATGTCGCAAAAGCCGCGTCAGCGAAAGATAACGATGCAACCGTTGAAATCTGCAATCGCCTGAATATCGACTTGACCGCGCTGTTCATTGCTGACCCGCGCTGGAAAGTTGCCGATTTTAAACAACTGACCGCCTACCTGAAAAAAAAGCAGATAATCTTTGCTACTTTCTCGGTAATGACGAAATTCCCTGATAACAGCGTACCATTGCCTGCGGATACCAGGTGGTGGCGATACAACTTATTACACCTGCAGGAAGAACCCGAAAATATGACGCGATGGCAATTTTACCGGTGGATATTTTATCTTTATTTAATCCCGGGGATGAATATTGCCACCTTGCGGCGATTAATCCATCAATGCGGTTTTCTGCAAGCAGTAAGAATATTATTCATCAGCACAATTACCGGAATCGAGTTTTTATGCAAATTATTCATCTGGAGATAATATTAAATGTTTTCAACTATCTGGAAATTCTGGGCACCTCGTTACGAACGGCTATATGCCCAATATTTTGCTCTCGGTCCTACCCGCAAATTAGTAATAGACCACTTACACAGCATTGGCGCTTCACCACTTCATATCCTCGATCTTGGATGCGGAATAGGCCAATTAGCCTCTGAATTGGCAGATTTATATCCGAACGCCGAAATTACCGCCATCGACCCTACCTCGGCCATGATTAAACGCGCCATGGCGGATTACACCCGAACTAATATCACCTATCATACCGGCGTTTTAAACGATATTCCGACTGACAAACGTTTTGACCTGATAGTCAGCACCCACTCCTTCCCCTACATATCCGATAAATTATCGGCACTGCAACAAATCCGCGCCATGCTGAATTCCGGTGGACGCGTGATAATAATACAAGGCAATACCCAAAACCTATATGACAAACTTTTCTTCCTGGGTGTAAAACTAACCGTAAGCAAAGCAGAATACCTGTCCACCCAAAAAATATCGCAACTGATGAAATCCGCCAATTTAAATGTAACTGCCATCACGCCACTACCAAGAAAATGGTTTATACCATCGGTTTATTTGGTTGAAGGGACGAGAGAGTAATTTTTTTTATGGATACTGCTGGGTACAACGTTCCTCCATTTGGTTAATTATTCTATTGGCACTGAACAGCTAAATAAAAAATCCCCTAATAAATTCTTCTCAATAGATTGTTTCGGTCTGTGGTGAATATTTATCTCTTTATCAAAAAATCAATTAAACTTATATATTATTGAACTTAAAAAAGACTACCAGTATCATCATACTGGTTATTTTTCTTTTGATTATATTTATTAATTGCTTTTATATTGGTTCCATCTCCAAAATTAATAACTTCTATTATATCTCTTGATATCTTCACCTTTTCACTAAAAAAATATGAAATTGTTGATATTTTCATCTTGCAATTTATGAATGTACCATTGCTAAACCTAATTAGTTGAAGATAAACTGATTCTAAAAAACTTTTATCTAAAACTCTAAATTCTATATATTCATTGTTACATATTCCTTTCCAAGGATCTTTTCGCCCTTTTATTAATACTGGTGCAATGATAAATATTTTTACATCGATTTCTTCATGATTTTCTATTATTTCTTCTTTTATTATTAACTTATCAAAATCATTATAAGTTATAGATTTTTTATTACAAATGATATCTTTTTTCTGATCAATAGCATCAAATTCAATTTTTTCTATTCTATCGTCTTGTTTTGCTGACTTATAGAAATTGCTTTTAAGTTTTTTTAACTCTTTATCATTAGTCACTATATAATCGTATTCATCAGTAGTTAATGAATTAGTTTTTATCAACTCTTTGATTTTAGTAAGGTTATCAAGTTTATTTTTTGTTTCTTCAGATACATTGATAGAAGGTCTTAATTTTGAAGAAAAGAAATTTGTTAAATATGATGATAACAAAATTATAAAACTAGTTTTGATTAGAGGATTTTCTATAATGACATTATATAAATCTAATATTCCACCTTCATTCTTTGCTTGTATTTCTATATTAATTGCAGTATCAAAATATCTATTTATTGATTGAATCAAATGAATAAATTGTTTTTCACATTCATTATGAGTTTTCGCATTCATTGAATGTGATTCTACATCATTAAAATAAAAATGCAATTGTAATGTGATATTATTTGGGTTGATAATTTCAAAATCAGTTTTTAACATTTTATACATTCCTTTAACTTATTTAAATTGGTTTATTATACTTTCATATACATTATATCATTTTTGATACAAATTTAAATCCATTTCCCCGCTAAACGCCTGCTGACTCAAAGACCCATACAGCTTTTCCAACTCATCAAGGTTCTGCTGGTATTTCGCCTTCAAAGATTCAACTTTTTCGACGATGGTGGCGAATCGGGTTTGGATATAAATTGGTGGATATAATACTTCTAAGTTTCCTAACGTAGTAGAGTTAAGATTCTTCATTGTTACACCTTTGGCTTTACTTTCCAAATAATCTTTTAAAGAAGTATTATAAATTTGATATTGCAGCAAAAGTGGGTAATATTTTTTAGTTATCCTTATAAACATACTTCCAGTACCACAAAATAATGGTTCATCTGTACGAACAATAGCACAACGTCCTATTTCTCCCCGTCTTGCCACTACAACATCATCTTTTTTAAGTTGATAAGATTCCAGTTCTTTATACTTTTCAGGTGTTATTGTTAATGAATAATCTGGAGATATTTCACCTTCTATTATATGGCTTGGATTAATAAGTGGTATTTGATTAGCAACATAATCTTCTGAATGAAGTAAACTACCAAATGGTCCAATTCTAACTTCAGCAATCTCGTCAATGCGTTTCTTCTTCCACCCTTTCTCATTCCTAACCGGGTCGCCAAACATCTCCAGAAAAGTGCTTTTCAGCAGTTCGTCCAGTGCCTTGATGCTTTCTTTGCGTTTGGCTATCAGATTTTCCGCGCGGGTGAGAATATCGGCAATACGGATCTGGTCGTCGATGGGTGGAAGGGGGATTTTAGTTGATTCAATAAATTGACGTGATATTCCACCAACTGTTGCCCCACGAAAGTCATTAAGTATCTGTTTTTTACCTTCTGAAGATTTTAAGAAAAAAAACACAAATTTTGAACATCCAATTTGAGTATCGATTTCGAGACGAAAAACATGCTCATTTATTGCAGCATTAATAAAAGGGAAATCATTATTAACAAATGATACCTTTCCTGTTGTTGCACCATCTTTTACAATTAAAATATCATTAATTTTTATTTTTCCTGACGTTAAATTGTTGAAAAAATCAATTGATATAAACTTGTTTTTATAAAATTTAAAACCACCTTCATCTGATAAATGTTCAGCACCAAGACTTGGTATTGTTCCTGTGTCTGATGAAACACCCCCTTTTGGTCTTGACCCAGATTCTAATTCTTTTACAACCTTAGAAAGTTTAACTATTTTCATCCCAACATCTCCTCAAGTTCAGCCAATTCCTTAATTAATTCCTGCTTAAGGTCTTCTTCTGTTGGCAGGTACAACAGATATTTTGCTACAAAAAGTTTATTACTTTCATTTAGTATAGAATATCTTGCTATTGCTTCATTTTTTTCTGCGCATAGAATAAGTCCTATTGTAGGATTATCATCATCAACGGTAAAAAGGTCATCATACATTCGAACATAGCTGTCCATCTGTCCAACGTCTTTATGCGTTAATTTCCCGATTTTTAAGTCAATCAGCAGATAGCATTTTAGAATACAATTATAAAATACCAAATCAACATAAAAAAATGTATCATCATATTGCAGCCTTTTCTGCCTGGCAACAAATGCAAATCCTTTTCCTAATTCAAGAATAAATGATTGTAGATTATCAATAATCGCTTGCTCAATATCTGACTCTATAAATTCTTTAGAAGAGTTTAACCCGAGGAAATCTAAGATATAGGGATCTTTTATTGTGTCTATCGGTTTTAGAACTTCTTGTCCCTTTTTAGCTAATTCTACTACACCGTCTTTATTTTTACTTTTAAATAACCTGGCGAATAGAAAAGAATGAATCTGACGTTCCAGAACAGGAACACTCCAACCTTCTTTTTCAGATTCTATCTCATAAAATAATCGTTCATTTCTATTTTCAATCTTGCTTAATGTTCTGTAATGAGACCAGCTTAATGATGATGAAAAACCTTCTATCAAAAAACTTTTATCTAATGAAAGATTCATATCACTTAATACTCCACAAGGCTTGTGGAGTTTTTCATCTACCTCCAATTCTCCACAAAGCTTGTGGAGAATTACCGGTTTTCTATCTGAATAAACAATATAAAATTGCCTGAAATACCAGAGATTAGATGTAGAAAATCCTTTTCCATACATTTTATTAAGATTTACTGATAATTCTTCTATTATTTTTTTACCATATTCTGCACGTTCTTCACCACCTTGGATTTCATCAACAAGAACTTTTCCAATACTCCAATATGCAATTATCATGTTACTGTTTACAGCTTTAACAACATTTAACTTTGCCTGTTCTAAAATAGTAACAACTTTGTTAAAAAGATGGCTGCAGTCTGGTTTTGTAATTAGTTCATTTTTTCCTTTTTTGTTCATCCCAACATCTCCTCAAGTTCCGCCAATTCCATACCTATCTCTTTCTCCAAATTTTTCAATTTTTCGATTATCACCGCCGGTTTTTCATAGGCGACTTCTTGAAATACATCTTCCTTGTATTTGCTGATGGATAAATCGTATTTTTCCGCGACTATCTCTGCCCGGGGGACGAAGAAGAACTTTGCTTTGCGGTCGCTTTCTGCCTGAGGGTTGCGTTTTTTATATTGCGCCACGATATCCTGCAGGTCGCCGTTGCCATCCTGTTTCGTCCGTTTGTCATCCAGGCTGTACCCATCGCTCTGCATATCGTAAAACCACACCTTGTCGGTATCGCCGCCCTTGGTGAATATCAATATGGCGGTGCTGACCCCCGCGTATGGCTTAAAAACTCCGCTAGGCATAGCGATGACCGCTTTCAACTCGCATTTCTCGATAAGGATTTTCCGCGCTTCCACAAAGGCGTTGCCGCTGCCGAATAATACCCCCTGCGGTACAATAACCCCGGCGGTTCCGCCGATTTTCAACAGGTTGTAAATTGTCTCCACAAACAGCAGTTCCGTCTTGGTGGTTCCCAATTTCAGCGTTTCGTTAATATCGCCCTTATCAATGCTGCCGGTGAATGGCGGGTTTGCCATGATGGTATTGTATCTGTTATATTCAGTGAATCCCTTGCTCAGGGTATCCTGGTAATTAATATGCGGGGTATCCACGCCATGCATCATCAGGTTCATCAAGGCAAGACGCACCATGGTAACATCAAAGTCGTACCCGTACAGGCTGTCATTCAGAATATCGCTTCTTTCTTTATTTAACAGGGCACTTACTGAATTACGTATAAAACCATCTTCATCAGGTTGTAAATTATCCTTATCTTTATCAAGTTGAGTTACAATATATTGGTAAGCACCCAGCAAAAACCCGCCGGTACCGCAGGCGGGGTCGGCTATCTTATCACCAAGTCGAGGATCAACTAGTTCTGCAATAAGTTTAATTATATGACGTGGTGTGCGAAACTGTCCGTTTTTACCGGCGCTGGCAATTTCTGACAGCAGCATTTCATAAACGTCGCCTTGAATATCCTGAAACGCCTGTCCCCCTTGGTTAGTATCTCTTTCTATCTCATCAAAGATTTCTTCAATAGTAGATATTGACTCTACCAGCAACGAAGATTTAGGAATAATAAATACAGCATTAGCCATGTGATGGGTAAATGGTGATTCATCACCATTAAGGGTTTTCAGAAAAGGAAAAACTTTCATCTGTACATGGGTTAACATTTCATCGGCTTGTAAATGTTTGAAATAGCTCCAGCGAAGTGTCTTTTTATCTACAGATTGCTCAGTACCAGGAATAATGAATTCGCCAGCAAACTTTGATATATAAGTTTCACCGGTAAAATTCGCATCATTAACCCTTTTCAAATCAAGGTCATCCAACCGTTTCATGAAAAGCAGGTAAGTGATTTGTTCAATTGCTGTGAGAGGATTTGAAATACCGCCACTCCAGAATTTGTTCCATAAAAGATCTATTTTACTTTTTAGTATCGAGTTGCTTTTCAGCATATTATGACGCCAACCTTTGTGTGAGTTCTAAAATTTCATCGATTTCCGCACCGTTAAACAATCCCAGAATGCCGTCACGGTGAATTAGCGTAAATGGTGATTCAATTAAATCCCGTCTATTAACAGACTCTTTATTCAAAATAAAGATTTTCAATACATTTAAAAAGTCCAACTGTCTTGTACTGAGATGAGTATGACTTTGAATAAACTGTTCAAATGCTTTGGTAACTGTATCCGGGAAACTTTCCAATACTTCTAAACCCAATATATGCCGGATAAATTGAATGAACTTTGCTTTCCGATTTTTATAAACAGTTTTCAGCAAATCTTCAGTAACATGCGGATGTTCATCATTCAGCAAAGCAGCAAGTTCCTGTGCTTCTTCCTCGGTTATTTCTTTTCCATCTTTTATTTTCTGCAAAATAGGGTTACTCTCGGTGAGTTCCATAATGAGTTTCTCTACCATTTCACGGTAAAGAGTAACGCTCACTGACGAATGTTCAGGCCCAAACTCTACCATTTCTTTTGTAGTTATTGAATCATAAAAATCATAATTTGCTGGTCCCGTTGTGTTAACTATATTATCACGAAATTTCATCAACACAGATAACTTCTCATCAAGTTCATCAAATGATTCGTCTGTTATCTTTGCCCAATATTGATTGGTTTGTGCCAGTTTGATGATAGCTTCCTGACGGAATACGATATTAACCGATAATGGAAGTTCACCGATTTGCTCAATGATATTATCTTTGAGTATTTCGAATTTTGATTTTTCATCTGCCAACTTCACTAATGATGCTTCCAGCAAATCTTTCTGGAAACGCATGATGGTAAAATCAATTTGCGACATAGTTCTAAATAACGGTTTTATTGTAGTCCGTAAATATTCTATTTTTTCATGTGTCAACTTGACCCAGAAATTATCATCTTCTATCCGGTGCAAATCTGTTGAAGATTCCTGAATAACAACCGATTTTTTTGGCAATTCGCAAATCTGTTGTCGAAGTTTTTTAATCTCTTTTTCGGCAATAATATCATTTCCTATGTCGATCGCCTTTTCAATTTTATCAAGTCGGATGCCAACAAAACGCACTGGCAATGGTATTTGAATAATTGAATCTTTACCTTTAGGATTAAGCTTGAAATATTCAAAGTTGTCCCAGCAATCCAGTATTAGGAATTTATCTTTTTCGGTACACCATGGTTTTATTTTGTTCGATTCCAATAATCGTGTACCACGGCCAATCATTTGCCAGAATTTTGTGTAAGAATAGACCGGTTTTGCAAATACCAGATTCACGATCTCGCGAATATCAATGCCGGTATCCAACATATCAACGCTGAGAGCAATACGCGGTAAATCGTTATTAGTGAACTGATCCAAAAGCCCGCCTTTGCCGTATACTCGTGGATCATCAGAAACCAGCACCTTTGCCAGTTCGCCTTTATATTCGGGGTACAGCGAATCAAATATCTTTGCAATTCGTCGGGCATGTGACATAGTAGAACAGAAAAATATAGTCTTGCCGGGCAACACGCCATTCATATCTTTTATTGATTCTTCCATGAACTCTTTAACTATGAGCGCATTAGTTCCCTTATTAGTGACAGTTTTCTCTAATTCGGTACCTTCAAAATTTATTTCTTCAACATCTTTACCTTCAAGAATCAACTTCTTCTGGTCTTCCAGTGTTATGGTTCGCTTGCTAATCCCTTCATCCTGAAACTTGGTATGTATCTTCATCACCTGAAAATTGCATAAAAAAGGCGGGATATTATTAACTGCTTCCTCATAAGTAAAGGCAAAAGATGGTAAACCATCATCGCAATTAAAAAGTTTGAAAGTGTTATGGTCAATAATATCAGTTGGAGTAGCGGTTAATCCAAGACTGATAGCCTTAAAATAATCCAGCACTTCTCCATACGTGTTATATATAGAACGATGACTTTCATCGATAACAATCAAATCAAAGAAGTGTGGTGAGAGGACATTATCATCTTCTCGAATTATATTCAGCATTGTTTGATAAGTCGAAACATAAATACGACGATCTTTAGAAATGAGTTTTTCACCAACCTTGGGCCAACGCGGTTCATTAGGCAAATGTTCTTTGAAAGCAGACAATGCTTGTTCACGTAATGCAATACGGTCAACCAAAAACAATACACGTTCAACATGTCCCGCTCGCATTAAAGCATCAACCAAAGCAATACAAGTTCTTGTTTTGCCGGTTCCAGTCGCCATCACCAGCAGGAAATTCCGTCGTTGCTTTTCAATGCCTTCCATCACCGCGCGGATTGCACGGATTTGATAATCTCTTCCTGCAATATTTGTATTTATCAATTCATCAGAAAGTTGTTTTCTGTTTTCTCTGATATATAGAAGCCGTTCTAAATCATCTCGTGTTGGGAAACCGATTACTTTTCGCGGCGGGTAATTTTCTAAATCCCAGAAGTAAATCTCAAGTCCATTAGTATAAAAACAAAATGGAAGTTGCCCATGTTCATTCTTTATATGATAGCAATATTGTTTAGCCTGTTCACGACCGATTTCTGCGTCTTTAGAGGTTTTTTTAGCTTCGACAACGGCTATCGGTTTTCTATCTTTCCCCAACAAAACATAATCACTGAATTGGTGGCCATTGTATGGAGTGAATGGTTCTGTCATACCATCCGGTAAAGGAACAGTTATATCGAATTCCTTCCTGACCAGGCTAAGATTATCTACATCCCAACCTGCAGCAAGGAGTTTTGCATCAATTATTTTTTTTCTGGTATCCGCTTCAGAACTCATAATCTCTCATATTTAACGCATTTTTCTTCTAATTAGATTATAGATGAATTCATATTGTAAGGTCAAACCTTTTATATTAATTTATCTTTCAACAAAAACTCATTGCTTTTTGGTAAAATAACTTTACTGTAAAATATGCAAAAATGTAACTTCTTGGAGAACATCACATGACACCACGTGAACGATTGTTGACGGTTATTAATGGCGGCATACCGGACTGTGTGCCGGTGGCACCGGATTTTTCGAATATGATTCCTGCTAAAATGACCGGCAAGCCATTTTGGGATTTGTATCTTTATAATGACCCGCCGATATGGGAAGCATATATTGATTGCGCGAAATATTTTAACATTGATTCCGTGATGGACGGATATTTTCCATTTCAATATCCAACACCGCCAGGTGATGGTGAGCCATGGGAACAATTTATCATTTTAAAAAATGAAGAGAAAATTGTCACCCAGTGGTCGCGAATTGAAGATGGCCAGCGAGTTTGGATGCCTTATGTAGATACCTTTCCGGTTGCCGACCCGCCGACCTGTCACGTGCATTGCGAAAAATTAGCCTATCCAGATATACCGACATGGTATGAACCGGTAACAGGCATAAAACCTGTCAACCTTGGCCCGGAAGGACTGAAGCATGTAAAAGAATTAATGGGTGATCAGGGGTTGGTCGGGATATTCCTCACCTGTTCATCCGTATTGGGTAATGATGAAGCCATCTACGACTACTACGATTACCCGGAGAAATATGAACAGTTGGCAATTGACCGCGTAAAACAGGTTGAAGAGCGTTTTGCCTACATAATGTCGCTGGATGTTAAGCCGGATTTCCTTTGTGTTGGTGGTTCCGGCACTTTAGTTTTCCAGACGGTAGATATATTTCGCCGTATCGCACTGCCAGCGGTAAAACGCGCCATCGAACTCGCCACCGCCGCCGGGATACCCACGCAAATACATTCCTGCGGCCCCGAGAAAGAATTGGTGAAAATAATGGCAGAAGAAACAACATTAACTGTTATAGACCCACTGGAAATACCACCTATGGGCGACTGCAACCTGAAAGAGTTAAAACGCCTCTATGGTGATAAAATAACCTTGAAAGGCAACCTTCACACCACCGATGTAATGCTGCGCGGGACGGTTGACGATGTGATAAAAGCGGCAAAACAGGCAATCGACGATGGTGCTGCAAATGGCAGGTTCATATTATCCACCGGCGACCAGTGCGGTCGCGACACCCCATTCGAAAACCTGCACGCAATGATAGAAACAGCACGAACTTATGGACGGTATTAAGTAATTTTAACCACCCTATGCCTGTCAAGGAGGGGAGATTTAGCCCGATGGGACAGACACCTTCATGCCTTCGCCACTCGATGTCAGTCCCAGATAGTCGTTCTTCCCCTCTCCAGCCGGGGAGGGGATTGAGGGGAGGGGCTTTTTAAGGTGACAAATCTATAATTTGAAAAATAGGTTTTGCAATTGCCTCTCTCTTTCTTTTGACAAACTATCTCTATTTTTACCATAATATACCATCTGATAGAAGGATATTATTATGCGTAAATTACATGTTGCTGTTTCCCAAATAAATGCTGTTGCGCTGGGACCGCAGGAAAACTTAAAACGAATCCATCGCCAGGTAAAATCTGCGTCCGCAGTTGGTGTCGACCTGATATTATTTGGTGAAACGGTAATTCATGCCTACAACTTTTCGCCGGAAAACCTGGCACTTGCTGAAGCTGTTGGCGGTCCATTAACCAGCCAGGTATCCGCATGGGCGGCAGAATATAATATCATTATACTTGCCGGTTTTATTGAAAAAGATGACGTCAAGCTATATAACAGCCATCTTGTTGCCCGTCCGGATGGCAGCATATCAGTAGAAAGAAAACACAAAATAACCGATAGCGAAATAGCTGGCGGATTAACCGGCGGCAAGGCAGAACGCACCGTATTCGACTTTAACGGGGTTAAATGCGCAATTATCATCTGTGCTGACAGCGGAATCGAAAATCTGCATACTGCACTGGCAAGCCAGGGAGTTGAATACCGGCTATGCCCTACCGCCGGCGGCAATATCATCAACGGAAAGCCGATACCATATATTCACGAAGATGAATTGGAATCTGAAGAAAAACAGGCACTCGCCGCAGAATATCGGCAAAAAGTATGCGTGAATGACGCCATAATTCCCGAAGATCCTATCCCATTCACCGGTTTTGCGTCAGCTAACGCCATGGGTGATGATGGCACCGGAATACGCCACATGGGGCATTGCATGATAGTGGATAAATACCGTGTCTTACGGGCGCAAATACCCGGAACTTTGGTGATAGAACATCAGGAAGATATGATGGTTCACGCGACTTTAACGTTTAAATAAAGGAACCGCCATGTTATATCGTCCGCCAGCAGAAAAAAACGCGTTATGGGATACCTGGCTGCTTGAAAAAGATGGAATATTCTATCTCTTTTCACTAACTCGTGATAATCCTGCCACACCGTTATGGGATAGTTTTAGACTGGCAATCTCAAATGACTGTGTGCATTGGCATGATAAAGGTGTCATATTACGCAAGGCTGATAATGTAGATTGGATGGGAACCGGACATACCTGGAAAGTCGGCGATAAATATGTATTGAATTACTCGGAATGTACCGGTAATCTGCAAACGATAAAATTCGCGACTTCATCTGACTTGCTGCAATGGGATGAACTCGGTGATGACTATATCAGCTTGCCTGATTCGAGATGGTACCAGGTTGGACTGGAAAACAGCCCGACTGCTACCCCGCGGTGGGATTGTATTTATGTGGTGCCAGCCGAAGATGGAAATGGATATGTTGGCTTTTTGACCGCCAACGCTAATTTCGGACATCCTTCCCGACGCGGAGTTGCCGGTTGTGTATATTCGAAAGATGGACTGCATTTTGAAGCGCTGCCACCAGCGGTAAATCCCGGATTAAGCGCAGAAATAGAAGTTGGCGGAGTGGCAAAAATCGGCAGCAACTGGTATATGGCGGTCAGCCTGCCCCATAATCTGCTGGGAGAACGCAATGCATGGCCTGACGCGGCAAACTCGGGAACCCAATACCTGGTATCCAAAAATCAGACCGGACCGTACCATTTGCCAATAGGGAATAACCGACTGCTTTCTGCACCAAAAGGATGGTCGTATTTCGGACGCTTTTTCAGCCATGCCGACAAAGTCTTTCTCAATCACCACGTCATCCCGGCATTTGCCGAAGACGGCATTAGCTTTGCCCCATTGAAAGAAGTGCGGGCAGTTGAAGACGGTTCAATTGCATTATTTTACTGGTCAGGCAATGACGCTTTGAAAGGACAGTCATTACCTATAAAATTAAATAACTTTAAACCGACATTCTGCGGAACTATCGACCCCTGCCAATGGACAACAGGAACTAATTCAATGACATCAGTTGCTGATGGGTGCACTGGCATAACTACAACTAATCTAAACGAACAAAACAAAAATGGTATCATAATCGATATAGAGATAAAATTTAACAGTAAATCAGGTTCAGCAGGCTTATTGCTCGCACCAGGAAATAATAATGGCTACGTATTATTAATTCACCAAAACGGTACCGCAGAAGTTGGCACTATACATAAAAACAGGTACGGTTGGAACATAGAACCGCTGCACACCCTACCCAATTTCATATCACCTACAGACTGTTATCACCTAAAATGCCTGACCCGCAACAGCTTCGCGGAATTTTATTTAAACGACCGTCTTGTAGACGTAATATCACTGCCATTTATACTCAATGAAATAGGTTTGATAGCGGAAGATTGTGAAGTTGTGTTTAGTGAACTGGTGATTGTTGAGATGGGGTAAAAAATAAAGAGAGAAAATTAGGATTAATTGGTTTCCATCTTCACTCTTCTCTCTTCAATCTTCTCTCTTCCCCCTACCATCCGGCAGCGCGATATACCTGGTGGATTATATTCAGGTTTATCAATTCGCGTTCCAACGGCATGGGTACCGGACCGGTGCCGCACAGGTAATCTATGTAGGCAATTCCCAGGTTAGCCATGTCACCGGGATGGCCTTCCATATCAACAGTGAACTTCTCTGACTGCGCCTTGCCTTTTCCGTCATCATCAACATAAAAGAACTCCACTGTCGGGTCATCCCACGAGCAGAAAGCGAATTTCAGGCCGCCTTTGGTACCATAGATAGCCGTCTGGTTGGGTGATTCCATGTTGGCATTGCTGGCGCGTTCCCAATAATATTTCAAACCGCCTTCAAACGTCATCATAGCACAGCCATGTTCTTCAACTGTGAATATATCGGTACCCGGGTCAACTTTGTCCAGACCATTTATGCAAAAGCCATCAGCCTTGATAAAGCGCGGTTCATCCAGCAGACCCAGATGAAATGACAGGTCATATACCCCCCAGTCAAACATAGGGCCGCCACCGGCTATGTTGCGATTAAGAAACCATTTTGCCGTCGGATTGTATTCCAATCCACCACGAGATTGGCGACCGACTGAACGGTGATGAATATAATAAATATCACCCAGCTTGCCATCATCAATAAACTTTTTAACAAATGTATACTTGGGTTGCAATCGCGCGTGGCGTGCGGTGCAGCCAGATATTTTTAATTCAGGATGCTGTGCCGCGACTTTCACCAGCCTGCGGGTTGCTGACATTGATGTCGTCAATGGCTTTTCCATCAGCAAGTGTTTACCAGCGGCGATAACGTCCAAACCTATCTTTAAATGCGTAGATGGCGGGGTACAAATAACTACCGCATCTACTTCATCATCATTTAATATATCATGATAATCCGCGGTTGTTTTCGGCACATTAAATGCTTCAGCCGATTTCGCCAATGCTTCAGGATTAAGGTCAGCAATCCAGCGCAACTCTGTCCGCTGATCAGTGGTGAAGTAACTCATATGTTCCTGGGCTACCATGCCACTGCCAATAATACCCGCTTGAATCAAACCATTTTTCATATTATGCCGCCTTTTAATTTAGTAATGTAACGGCTGTCATTTTATATTAAATTTAAGGAGATTTCAATAAAATAAGAACAGAATAAAATTTCCACATAGATAATTTATTAAACCACAAAGAGCACAAATAATATTCTTTGTGTTCTTTTAGTTCTTTTAGTTAGATAATATTATTGATACCTAAAACATATCCCGCAAGCGGTCGCAGTAATACCGAACATTATCAAACTCCGCATCAGGAGCTATGCGGTGATCTGGACATGGGATAAATCCGCCTAATTCAATTAGCGGTCTTAAGCGCTCAATCTCTGCGTCAATCGCGGCGCGGTCATGGGCAAATACCACTTTATTCATTCCGCCTACCCCGCGCAATTCCTTGCCATATTTTGCGCGCCAGGGGGCAATGTTTGCGTCCCAGGTGCCAACTTCAATTGGGAACATGGTGTTCACGCCATTTTCAAACCAGGTGGGAATCAGTGCGTCTATCATGCCATCACAATCAAGGCTGACAATATTTATATCATAGCTTTTCAGCAAATCTGTTATGCGTTTGTAATGAGGACCGACTTTTTCCATAAAGAAACTGGGAGTTACCAGCGGACCGTTTTTATAGCAGATATCTTCCCAGAAATGGCCAAAGTCGAACTTTGCGCCGGTTTCCAGCGTTGTTTTTACTGCCTGATAGCACAGTTCTGCATTAACATTAATGACTTCTTCCAATAATTCTTCGTCATCAGCAACCAGGTAACAAAGATTTTCTATACCGATATAATTGCGAATAGTGCCGTATAAACTGCCGCAATGAATACCATACATATAATCGCGGTCATCTTTTTGCAAAAACTCCATTCCGCCTTTGTCAAACTGCATGGTGGTATCATTTACCCGCATCTGGCTTTTCATCACTCGGTCGGTGTCAAACTGCAGCTTTGGAAGATATAAGTCTTCCCATTCCATGCGTCCCTTGAATAGATGGTCAATTTCCGCCGGGATAGAGCCGGCACCAGGACTGTGTAATTCTACCACACCATAAAAATTCATTACATGCTGAGTACCATCCGCAAATTCTTTTACTATCCTGGTTTCAAATGTTGGAATTAATCCTGTATTTGGATGAAATGCGGAATAGTAATTGCTGTCAAAACCAAGTTTCGCGCTTAATACGGCATCAACAGGGTTGCCGTCACCCCAGCCTTGCGCTTCTTCTGCCTTAAGATGGCCTTCATCTATCCACTTTTGCAGTGTTTCACCCCAAAAGCCGAAATGCAATATCGGCAAACGGTCGTAAGGCTGATAATTCAAAGCCGCCATAATGCGTTGGCGATTATTCATGTTTCCATTCCTTTAAAATGCTAATATGCATTTATTTTTATCATTCACATCGATTGGCAGAATAAGACTTCTATATAGATTTTCTATGTCCTGCATATATTGCCAATTCATATTTTTTTACATACACATTTTTTTCACATACGAAGTAAAATCGTCAATTGTCGAATTGTCAATCGTCAATTATTTAATATTTCCCTCATTTGCACCCCGGTCTTCTCCGCCAATTCCATATCAGGCAGCACTAAATCGGGGATGCGGCAGAATGGAATCATTTCTGCGGTTATGGGACCGGTGTAGTTGATATCTTGTAATGCTTGCAGGAAGGCTGGCCAGTTCAGGTCGCCGGTTAGCAAGTCGTCGCCGAAGCCATGGAGTACGCCGCCGCAGTCGTTGCGGGAGAAGTTTTTCACATGGACAGCTTTTATCCTGTCACCCAATATCTCTACCCAATGTTCAGGATAGCCGTTTATCAGCACATTTCCAGCGTCAAAATATACTCCCAGTCGTGATGAATCAAACTGGTCGACGAAGGTGCGCATGGCGATTGGGTCGGTCAGGAACCAATTCCACACATTTTCGATGGCAATATTTATCCCCAGGTCTTCTGCCAATGGCAGGCATTCACGCAGCGATGCAGTTGATAAATCCCATGCTTTGACATACGAAACCACCGGTTGTGATTCATCCCATGGCACCGCGACATATCCAGGTACTACCAGTATCGTTTCTATTCCCAATTCGTATGCTACCCACAAATAATCTTTTGTGAACTCAATTGCCTGCTGCCTTACTTCTTCGCGCGGGTCGGATAGCGACTGTCCCCAATATTTGCCGGTTGCTATGGTGCGCAGTTTCGTTTCCGACTGTCCGGCACTATTTCGAATCTCTTCACATTTTTCTTTGCTGATACCCGGCACCATCTCGCCATCGCCAAAAGATAACTCGATGCTATCAAATCCAAATTCACGCGCTTTATTTATAGCCTCAACTACCGGTGTCTCACCAGCAAAACCGCCAATAGTAAGGTAACTTATTTGAATTGGCCACTTCATGATAATTCTCCCAATTATTAATTATAACAATACAGGCTTTCCAGATTTAATTGATTCTATCTCGCCATAAACCAGTTTCAATGTCTGGCATGCGGATGATGGCGGACAAATCTCAGATGTTTTCCCGTCAGTTATGCACTGAATAAAATGCACTAATTCAAGGTAATAACCGTTTTCACAATCATGTTCAACCTGTATTGGCTTCTCATTCTTTTCATACAGCATCAATTTTCCGGTATCATCCAGGCACAGGGTAGCATTTTCCATATTAATGGTGAAAGTCATAGAGAACGGAAATCCCTGCTGATATCCCCAACCGCCTTCTGCAACTATTAATGCGTCATTGTCATAGTGGAATGTGCTGACAACATCGCAATTCAACCCACTGGCAGTACCGGCACTTGCTACATATTTCGGCATACCGAATAGATGAAGTATAAAGTCTGAATCATGAATATGCATATCCAGCACGCATCCGCCGCTTCTCGCCTGGTCCATCAGCCAGTTATCCCAACTCCACATTGGAGAAGCAGACCGGCGGACAAAATAAGCCGCTTTCACTTCGCCATACTTTCTGCTTTTTACCATTTCACCAGCGACGACATATTGCGGCCAAAATCTGATGCATTGCGCGATAAATAGCTGTTTTCCGGTAACTTTCGCACATTCCAGCATTTTTTCAGCTTCCTGCGGCGTCAGTGCCATTGGCTTCTCGCAAATAACATCCTTACCAGCCTGCATTGCTCGTATGGCATATTCGGCATGCAAAAAAGTTGGCAGCGTAATATCTACCGCGTCAACATCCTGATCGTTAAACATCAATTCAGCATCAGGATATATCTTCAATGCGGACAAGTCTTCATTCTTTACTTCACCGCCAATATTTATTTGCACGCTTGACCAGTCGCCAGTACATTTTTTGGGGTCAGTATCGCAAATTGCGACTACTTTAGCACCCGCCACGCGAGTATAAGTGTTGTAATGATTGATTCCCATGCCGCCCATGCCAATAATACCAATACGAATTGTCATAATAAATCCCCTTGCAAATAATGTTATAGAATTATACCAATACTTTTGCTCTCGGGTATATACTAATCCAAATCAAGCACTAAAAATTTGATTTCAACCGGTATATAACTTATAAAATCAAAAGTAGTTAAAAAATATTGATTTTTCTTATATTTAAAGGGTTGATATTTTTAGTATCAAGGGTATAATGTAAATTACAGATGTCGGAAAATAAATAATAGGGATTAAAATATGGAAGATTTTCAATCAAAACGAATAAACATTCTGGTGATTGAAGATGACCCTGATGACGAAAAACGGATTCGGGATGCATTGCAGTTAAACCTTTATACCAGTAACAAGCTGATAGCTGTAGACAGCTTAGAGCATGCTACTGAGGCTGTTCGTGATATTAATATTGATGTTGTATTGCTTGATTTATCTTTACCAGACTGCCAGGGATTGGATGTAATTACAGAGATTAAAAAGGTCATTAAAAACGCCCCAATTGTTGTTCTTACAGAATATGGCGACCTGGAAAGCGCGTTGCACGCCTTGCAACTGGGTGCGCAAGATTATCTGGTGAAAGGTCAATACGCTTATGACATGTTGACACGCTCCATTCAATATGCCCGTGAAAGGCACCGCCTGTTAAGCGACCTGGAAGATATTCGTAATAAATTAGCTGAAAAAGTAGAAGAACGCACGCGGAAATTGGAACTGGCAAATAAAGAACTGGAATCATTCAATTATTCAGTTTCACACGACTTGCGTTCTCCACTGCGGGTAATTTCATATATGAGCGGTGAATTAAAAACTGAGTTCGCGGATAAAATGGATGAATCAGCCATGGAATTGGTTAATAGAATTGTAGCGGCATCGGATAAAATGGCGCATTTAATTGAAGATTTACTGCAATTATCCCGACTTACGCAACGAGTAATAAAATCAGAAAAAGTTGATATCAGCCGTATCGCTGTTGAGTTTATATCAGAATTATCATCATCTGATATAGAACGAGAAGTAACAACCGCAATAGAACCGAATTTATCTACTTGTGGCGATAATAATCTGCTGCGAATTGTAATTGAAAATCTACTGCGAAATGCATGGAAATTTACCAAGAAAACTCCAAAACCTTCTATTACTATTGGAAAAATTGATTATAGCAACACCCCAGTATATTATATAAAAGACAATGGGGTTGGTTTTGATATGAAATATGCAGATAAGTTATTCGCACCATTTCAGCGTTTACATTCAGAAGCTGATTTCCCTGGTACCGGCATAGGTCTTGCAACTGTACAGCGCATAATATACCGGCACGACGGACAAATTTGGGCTGAAAGCGCACCAGGCAAGGGAGCTACTTTCTATTTCACGATACAAGCAGCTAAACCGACAGGATTTACTGTATAAAGGAGAACACCATGGCAATTTCATTACGATTATTGTTAGTGGAAGACTCACAAGATGATGAGTTAATGGTGCGCAGGTTATTAGCAAAAGCTGGATTTAATATCATCATGGAACGAGTACAAACGGCAGAATCATTAGAAGAAGCAATGACGCAAAGATGGGATTTTATTATCGCGGATTACCGAATGCCATCATTTACCGGAATTGAAGCATTGAAAATTGTCCGGCAAAAAGACGCGGATGTCCCATTTATATTGATTAGCGGTGAAATAGGCGAAGAAATTGCCGTACAGGCGATGCGCGATGGAGCGCAGGATTATCTAATGAAACAGAACCTTACCAGATTAGGTCCGGCGGTTGAGCGCGAACTGCGCGAAGCAAGCCATCGGCGGGAAAAACGCCAATTCGAGCAATCGTTGCGCGAAAGCGAAGCGCGATACAGATTACTGGTTGAACATATACCTGCAATTGTTTTCATCGTATCTTTGCAGGAAGGTTATCGGGTAACTTTCCTCAACAAACAGATTAACAATATCCTGGGATACCAACCAGATACAATTATCAGCATGGGAACTCGCTGGCTTGAAATAATACATCCTGAAGATCGCACTAATTTACTGAGAGAACTGCGCCGATGCGCCGAAAGAAGCGGCACCCTGCGTTCTGATATACGATTTTTTGATACCATGGGAAACATTGTATGGTTTCACATTGAGGCGTATGTGGTGCCGGGAACACCGACAAAACCATCAGTGTTGCAAGGTGTAATGCTGGATATCACAGAAACGAAACAGGCAGAAGATGCCCTGCGAGACGAAATGCTTTTCGCTCAACAGTTAATTGATGCTGTTACAAATATTGTCAGCGCGCGCGAACAACGCATACTTGGCTCCCAGGGCATCGGCATACATTCTGATTAGATATCTTTTTATTAATTAACATCGATATACAGGATTAGCTGGATATTTTATTTTTGCTTTGCAAAAATATTATCCTATCCATCCTGCCCATCGATGTTAATTAAAATTTGTTATCAGCAACCTTATCTCGTAACAGTAACCTTGCTCAATCCACGCGGTTCATCAGGATTATTTCCGCGCAATATTGACAGGCTTCTTGCAAAAAATTGCCCGGCAGTGATGAACGGGAACGGTGTCATCCATTCCGGCATATTCATATCAACACAAACTGGTATCGCCACGTCAGCGTCATTCAATGCGCTATGACTATTGCTTATCACCACTGCCTCTGCACCGCGTTTTTTCGAGGTGTGAATTACCTGCATAACAGATTCCAATGTCGGTCCTTCTGCGGCATGTGCTATTACCGGGTAACCACGGTCAATAATTGCTATCGGCCCATGTACAAAATCCGGAGTTGCAAATGGCTGCGCCCGCACATAAGTAGTTTCGCGCAGTTTTAACGCTAATTCATTCGCCGTAGAAAGGTTGTATCCGCGTCCCAGCACCACACACTCTTCCAGGTATCTGAATCTTATCGCATTATCCTGAATTGTCTGTTTATTGGCAATCACGCTTGCAATTGAATCCGGCACTAATTTCAACGCTTCCCGCAAATCATTACTATCTGCGATTTCCGCCACCAGCATCGCCAGCACAGCAAGCGACGCAGTATATGTCTTGGTTGCGGCGACTGCGCGTTCTTTTTCCGCACCCAGCAATATCGTATCATCGGCAACTTCATCCAGTATCGACCCGGCACAGTTGGTGATTGCAATGGTATGTGCGCCGCCGCGTTTTGCACCGGCTAACACCTCTACAACATCCTCTGCCGCACCGCTTTGCGAAATACCAATTACCAGGCAATTTTTCATATTCAGGTTCGCGTGATAAGTGGAAAATACCGATGGAGCAGACAAACCGGTTGGGAGTCCCGCCACGGTTTCAAACAAATATTTCGCGTATAGCGCCGCATGGTCGCTGGTACCGCGAGCAGCAAAAAAGACTGCATAAGGAGAAACTACGCGAAACTTCGCCGCAATCTCTGCAATCATCCCCTGCTTTTCTTTCAATAACCGCTCAATAACAGCAGGCTGTTCTTCAATTTCACTATTCATCAAAACGCCATAATTATGCATAAATACCCCCATTGCTAAGCAAGTATAACATCTCAACATACAACTGTTCAATGAATACAATTGTGTAAAAATAGCAGACCAGACGTCCCACCAGTTTATAATTAGCATCTCAAAGCAAAAAAGTGTAAAATATTTCAAAGGTGGTTAACTGTAAATGGCACTGCAAACAAAAATTCAGACTCCAATTACGATTAAAAACTCAATTGGTGAGTGGCTGATTGCGATTACGATAAACTACCTGATTTTCCAGGCATTCTGGAGTTATAATGTGTTGTGGAGAGGCAGTGATTATTCCTTAGATTCTGCCAATCCCGCGTTAGCAGTATCCGCTCTGTTTATATTCGCGCTATCCCTGCTGTTTGGGCCGTTTTATCGTACCGGTTGGTGCCAAAAATGGGTTATTCGCCTGCGCCGTCCCATCGCCATGATAGCAACGTTGCTTGCCTTTACTCATTCATACCTTGTCATAAAATCATACATTACCACTGGTGCAGCACCGGTAGACGAAGAAAAAACATGCGTTATCCTTGGCATAACGGCACTTGTAATTTTACTAATCATGCTAATCACCAGCTACCCATTTGCTTTGCGAATGCTAAATGCCGCCAAATGGCGCGCCTTGCAATTAACTGCCAGTATATTGCTGATACTCACCTTAAATACCCATTATCTGGTATTAGATTATTACCAAGTATGGCAGCACTGGATGCAAAGCCATAACCACCCGGTACCGCCAGCGACTATGGTTGTCAACATATTTTGCGCCATTGTATTACTTGTACGAGTTATTGATGCCATTCGGAATGGGATGAAGAAAAAGGTGAAATAAATTTAAAGGTGGCTATTTCACAAACCAAACCACCCCTTACCCTTTGTAATAGTTGTAAGTATGCCTTTATAAGCAAAAAAAATTGTCAACTGTCAACTGTCAATTGTCAATTGATTCTTACTTTCCCTAACACCATCTTCAGCAGCATTTTTGCCGCCGCTTTATCCGGTATTCTTCCCCGCACTATGCTGTCGATGTCGGTCATTGCACTGTTTGGCACTGCCGACCCCACGCAACTGGGACAGCCGTCTTTGCAGGAGCATTCTGATATTACGGTGTAGGCGGTCTCCATCATTTCTTCGATATCGTCCAGGCAGCGGCGGGCATATCCCATTCCGCCGGGATATTTATCGTGAAAGAATAGCGCGTCGCGTCCCAGGCAGGCGGCATCCACCACGGTGCCGATATCCTGGGTATCGCACATTACAAATATCGGCGCGATTTCCAACAGCACATTTGCAACGCCGACCAGTGCTTCTGCCACAATGAATTGTTTGCGAATCATCTCTGTCACTATCTCTTGCGGCGGCGCAAACCAGTATGCCACCGTTTCCAAGGTTTGCGCGGGAAGCTCCAATTGCTCAAAGCCCAGGCTATCGCGACTGTGAAACTTAATCTTTTTAAACATCGGGGTACTGGTGGTAACGGTAACATCGCCAAATCCCAGCAATCCGCCGCGCCAAACGCGGTCTTCCTCTGCCTCGTTTATGCGAATTTGCGATACTTGTACCGACTGAGTGTAATAATCCAGGTCACGTCGTTCAACAAAGGCAACCTTCTCCTCGATATCAAGTTTATTAACGAAGTATGTCTCGGCACCATGGAGATACACCGCATGGGTAAACAATTGCGACAAAGCGGATATCTCGTCCAATGTGCCAATCACCTTGTACCCGTCCGCTTCATCCTGAATGGTATATACCGGCCCGGCAATATTGCGCAAACTAACATCCGCCGCCGGATATTGTACATGCGACCAGTACCAGCGGTTGTTGATATGCTTCACCAGCTTGTCTTCATCCATCAATTCCAATAGCATGGGAGCAAACTCGCCAAATATCTTCGCTTCATCATCCGACAACGGCAATTCATGGGTGGCGCATTTCAAATGGCCGATGGTGATGTGCGGATTATCGGGGTCAACCACCGCCTGTTCCGGGTTTTGCGCGAAAAGATAGTCGGAATGCGCCATCAGGTATTGGTCTATCGGCGCGTTTTGCGCAATTAAAATCACAAGTGATTCGTCCTGTCCGCGGCCAGCGCGTCCCGCTTGCTGCCACAAACTCGCTATCGCACCCGGGTAACCGACTATTATACAGGCATCCAGCGACCCGATATCTATCCCCAACTCCAAGGCATTGGTGCTGGCAACGCCTAATATTTCTTTATTAACAAGTCGACGCTCAATTTCGCGCCTGTCCTCGGCAAGATAACCGCCGCGGTACGCGTGAACCGAATCCGCCAACTTTCGCGAGATATGTTTCAGCCGTTCACGGGTATCGCGGAATACCAGTTCCGACGCCAGCCGGGTGCGGACAAAGGTGATAGTTTGCACCCCTTCCTCGACCAGTTTTGCCATCAACCCAACCGCTTCGCTCAACGAAGATCGCCGGTCGCCGCCTACCCGCCACTGCCCGGGTATTCCTTTTGCCGCCGTCTCAATTTCCGGTGGATTCCACAATACAAACTTCTTGCCGCCGCGCGGTGAACCGTCATCATCGACAAGACTCATTGGCCTGCCGGTGATGCTTTCGGCGTGTTCGCGCGGGTTGGCTATCGTCGCACTGCAACAGATGAATTGCGGATTTGAGCCATAGTGGGCACAAATACGGTGCAATCGCCGCATGACATTCGCCAGGTGCGATCCGAATACTCCGCGGTAAGCGTGCAATTCGTCAATGACAATATATTTCAAATGCGAGAAAAAACGGTTCCAGCGGATATGCTGCGGCAATATTCCCTGGTGCAGCATATCGGGGTTGGTCAATAAAACATTGCCGTTATCGCGTATTTTTCGGCGCAGGTTCTGTGGGGTATCACCATCATAAGTGCCAGCCAAAAAATTGATACCCGCTTCCTTCGATTCAAACTTCCCTATCGACCGCAACTGGTCCTGGGTCAATGCCTTGGTGGGAAACAGGTAAAGCGCGGTCGCCAGCGGGTCTTCCGCCAGCATCTCCGCCACCGGAATATTGTAGCAAAGCGTCTTACCGCTGGCGGTTCCGGTCACTATCACCACGTTATGCCCGGCGCGAATCTCCTCGATAGCCGCCACCTGGTGAGAATACAAATGCTCAATACCCATCCCGCGCAGAACACCCTCGACCGCCGGGTGCAATCCATCCGCCACATAGCCATAACGAGCATCCCGCGCCGGCAATTCCCGCACCGCCGCCACCTGCCCGTCATACCCCCGCTGTTTCTTCAACCGCTCAAAAATATCCCCGGTCACATCAACCCTCGCTTATACTGGGATTATACATTTTTTGATTTGTTAATGCAAATGTATGTTTGGGGTATTTTGTAATATATTGAAATTTATTATTGACATTCATCCTAAGCAATTGTAAAATTATTATATAAGGAATACTTTGTAAGAGAGGAAGAATATCATGACGCGAAATCTATTGTTTTTATTTGCATTATGTTTATTAATATCCAGCAAACTTTATGCAGAAGACGCACCTACCGCCACCGGAACCGGATTTGTTGTAAACGCAAACGGCTATCTGATTACCTGTGCCCATGTAGTAACTGGCGCAAAAAAAATCAATGTTGCAATAGGCACTAAAAACTGGGATGCCAATGTATTGCGAGTTGACGAAAAACGTGATCTGGCACTTTTACAGATAAATGCGAAAGAATTAACCCCATTGCCAATTGCAAATTCAAACCAGGTTGAATTAGGGCAAGAAGCGAGGGTGTTCGGTTATCCTATTTCTAATCTTTTAGGAAATGATATTAAGGTAACTCGTGGAACCATCTCTGGTATATCATTACGTGATGAACAGAAAATAATACAAATAGATGCCGCGGTGAACCCGGGTAATAGCGGTGGTCCATTAACTAATGAAAAGGGCGAAGTTATCGGAGTAGTAAATGCTAAATTAGGTGGTACTATGGTTACTGCAGTAGGCTTTGCTGTCCCATCTAACTATGCATGTGCAATGTTATTAAATGAAGGAATCGATTACTCAACTATAGGTGATAAAGAGAAGTTAGATGGTCCTGCGTTAGTAAAGAAAGTCACTCCATCAATTGCGTTTATTTCAGTATGGGATAAAGTCCAAACATCAGTTAATACAGAAACTGACATTAATAAAACCATAACACTTACTGAAGAATTTAAAAATCAATTAAAAAAAGCAGATGAAGGTGATAAAGATGCACAATTTAATATTGGTAAGTATTATTTTAAAGGAATATTTACGGAAGAAAATTCTATGGAAGCTATTAAATGGTATACAAAAGCAGCCAATCAAGGACATGTCGAAGCACAATATACACTAGGATCTATAGTTTCGTTATTTAACGCTAAAGAATCTTATAACTGGTACTTAAAAGCTGCAAACCAAGGGGATAATAAATCTCAGCATGCAATAGGTAAAATGTTCGCTTTTGGTAATTATGTAAATAAAGATCTTTCAGAAGCTATTAAATGGTTCGAGAAATCAGCCAGACAAAATAACATTCTTTCATTATATGTTTTAGGATATATTTATGAAAATGGTAAAGGAGTTACTAAAGATTATAATAGTGCAATAAAATGGTATAAGAAAGCTGCAGAATTAGGTGATGTAATATCCCAATCAAAATTAGGAGAAATTTATTATTATGGCAAAGTGGTTTCACAAAACTATAATGAGTCAATAAAATGGTTTTTAAAGGCTGCAAACCAAGATGACACTGATTCACAAGTATTATTAGGTAATTGTTATTTTTATGGTAAAGGGGTAACAATAAACTTCACAGAATCTATAAACTGGTATAAAAAAGCTGCGGACTTTGGAAATGATATTGCACAATTTCAACTAGGGTATATGTATTTTAATGGTCAAGGTATACCTCAGGATTATTACAATTCATACATCTGGTATAATATTGCAGCTGCAAAAACAACAAACGATGATTTAAGAAAAGATGCTGTATTCAACCGTGATATAGTTGAAAAAAAATTATCAAAAGAACAAATATTGGAAGCTCAAAGAAAATCCCGAGAATGGAAAGCAAATTCAGACATGTGGAAATTTGCAGAAAGACTTTCACGAATATATGAAACATGTTTCTAAAAAAATGTTCATCTGAAGCTCAATACAGGTTAAAACTAAAAATGACAAAAGAGCAAATAATAGAAGTTCAGAAAATAGCACGGGGTGGAAGTTTAAATATGAATAATGTCACACTTCTAAAAAACAAGAAGGTTAATCATGATAAATAATTATGACGATGCGTTAAAATTCTTAATTACATATTTAAGAAATCCAGATAAATATCTACAAGCTATCGGTTATTCTGATTATGGGTACGACATCTACCTTTCGAATGTGATATTAAGGTATTTAATTGTTGAAGAAAAAATGAATCGAGATAAAGCAGAAGCATATTTATATCAAAATGATTTATCACCTTATTTTTTTGATGCAGCATGGGAATTATGCCGTCGTGGGATTTTAAGACCTGGTGTAAAAGTAGCAAGAGCGCAATCAACAGGTGATGGAAGCGCCGGAACGGGATACTGTGTTACCATATTTGGTAAATATTGGCTTTCTGAAGATACCTACGATGATTTTGTACCTACTGAACCTGAGCGATTTGGTCAAATGTTAATGCCATATAGGGAGATATGCGGTGAGATATTTTACCAACGTGCTCAAGAAGCTGTGCGTTGTTATGGAGCACACGCTTATCTTGCGTGTTGCGTTATGTGTGGAGCAGCATCTGAATCTATTCTACTTTCAATTGCGTACAATCTTAAACCTAAAGATGAGGTAGATAAATCATATAATACATCAAGAGGACGGTCTAATATTGAAAATTTAATTATTGGACAAGCAAGTGAAAAATTAAAAAAAGAGTTTCAGGGTTTACTTATATTATTAAAATATTGGCGTGATACAGCAGGACATGGCAAACCTACAATAATTTCAGAAAATGAAGCATATACATCATTAGCGTTTCTGATGAGATTCGCAATGTTTGTAACTGACCGTTGGGATGAATTAACTTCAAAAAGATAAAAGATAATCTTTATTTTTATCACATAATAATCACGGAACTACAATGGATTTTATAGCAAAATTAAAGAAACATAAAAATATTGATTTAAATGAACAGCAAATAGAAGCTGTTAATACCATTGATGGGGCTATTTTGCTTTTGGCGGTACCTGGTAGCGGCAAGACCACGGTCGTCATATCACGCATTGGCAATATGTTATATACCCACAAGATATCGCCACAAGATATACTCACCCTTACCTTCAACAAGGCGGCCGCCAATGACATGGCAGAACGATATAGAAGCATATTTGGAAATAAATATGCGCCGGATTTAAACTTCCGCACTATTCACAGCTTTTGTCTGGAGGTGATTACTAATTACGTCCGTGATTACAATAAAGTAAAGAAAGATATACTGGATAATCAAGTGCAGATAATCCGAAGTATCGGCAAAGCTGTAACCGAACAGTTCATGGATGATGAACAATTGAAGAATATCATAATCGAGATATCTTTTCACAAAAATATGCTGCACCCAGACAACCAATTTAAAAACGATGATATGCCGGAATTTGCGGAAATATACCGGCTATATGAAGCGTATAAAAAAGAACATCAGTTAATGGATTACGACGATATGTTGTACAACGCTTATTTCGTCTTGACCCAAAATAAGCAGGTACTGGAAAAATATCAGAGCAGATTCAAATACATTAACGTTGACGAAGCACAGGACACGTCCTATATTCAACATAAGATTATTCAACTGCTGGCAGTAAAGCATAATAATATCTTCATGGTTGGCGACGAAGACCAGAGTATTTATGCGTTCCGTGCCGCATACCCGAAAGCTTTACTTGATTTCGAAAATAACTACCATAACGCGAAAACACTGAAGATTGAGCGAAATTACCGCTCTACTAAGTCAATTGTGACTGCAGCAAATACATTCATTAAATATAATAAAGAACGTAAAGAAAAGAATATGTATTGTGAAAACAATGAAGGTATGTATATAAGATTTACCCGATTGAAAGATTTGCGAGATCAGTATAAATATCTCAAAAAAATAATCCAAGAAATCCCTGAAGAGAGTAGCCTCGCAATATTGTACCGCAATAACAATTCTGCTGTACCGATAATAGATATGCTTCATCGCGAACAAATACCACATTACAGTCGCGAAAACGACTTTTTCTTCATGAATCACCTCTTGGTAAAAGATTTCATTTCTCTGATAAAATTTGCACTTAACCCATCAGACATTGAGTCACTGGAGAAAGTATATTATAAAATTGATGCTGGCATATCAAAGCAACACATAGAATTAATGAAAAAGGTAATGTCGAAAAAGCAAAATGCCTTTGATTTTCTCATTAAAAACGGGCAACTATACAAAACAGCATTAAAGAAAATTACCGCATGCAAATATAATCTGGCAAATATTGATAAATACAATGCTACCGACGCAATAACTCGAATTGAAAAACAACTAAACCTGGAATTGTATGAAAGCAAAGGATTTTTATCAGAAGATTTAAATCAAAAAATAATCGCTTTAAAATGCATTGCATCTGGCCAAAAAGATATTCACGAATTTATTAATCGGCTTGCTGAACTGGAAAAGTTGATAAAATCACCAGTGAAAGGTTCACGTGATATTACCCTGTCAACCATTCATTCCAGCAAAGGTCTGGAATATGACAAAGTTGTAATTATTGATGCAGTTGAAGGACAATTCCCATCCCAGGAAGCCATATCAACACTTGATGAAGAGAATAACCGAACGCTGATGGAGGAAGAAACCAGATTATTTTACGTTGGAATAACTCGAGCAAAACATGAACTTGAAATAATTACAACTGACAAAATTAATGATAACCCCTCATCAGAATCAAGATTTATTAAAATTCTATCGGGGAATTATAAAGAACCGGTAAAAGTAAAATATGAACTTAATTATCAACAAAACGCACCTATTCACAATCAAAACACTCAACAAAAACAAAAAAGCAGCGGTATGATATATTATCAAAATATGAAATTTCAAACCGGAACTAATATCACGCACAGATCATTTGGAAATGGAATTGTAGTTAGTTGCGATAGTGAAAAAGAAACCATCAAAATAGTTTTCATCAACGAAAAATGCAGCGGTTTAACAAAAACATTTTCAGTTCCAATGTGCGTTAGCAATGGTTTTATCACTATAAATAAGGACTGATTGACTGGGACCGCAGGCTTCCAGCCTGCTCCCCGGTTGCATTTTAGTGGCACTTTTAATAAAGACACTAAGCAAATAACTTCATGTCAATGCTCTCTATTTCCATCAAGAAAATCATGTCAATACATCTATACAATTATTATATTAAGTTGATATAATATTAACAAAGTTTTATTACAAAGAATATAGAGGTAACTATGACGGATAATAAATGGAAAAACAGAGGATATTTACCTCATTATGAAGGTGGCGAATTAACTCAAGCTGTTACATTTTCATTAGAAAATTGTTTACCAAAAGAATTACTATTGCAATGGCAAAATGAATTAATGTATTTATCAAAATTAGAAAGAGAAAGCGAATATTATAAACGTATTCAATTGCATCTTGATGAAGGTAATGGAGAAGCATGGTTAAAAGATAATTATCTTGCTGAAATGGTACAGAACGCAATTTTATTTAATTCAGGAAAACGTTACACCTTACATGCATGGGTAGTTATGCCGACTCACGCTCATTTACTTTTTACACCAACAGCAAATGAAAAAGTTAGCAACATCATGCATTCAATTAAATCTTATACATCAAATGAAGCTAATAAATATTTAGCAAGAAATGGAGTCTTCTGGTTAAAAGAAAGTTTTGATAGATTTATTAGAAATGAAGAACATTTTACAAATGAAATTCAATACATTGAAAATAATCCCGTAAAAGCCCGATTATGTAAGCAACCACAAGATTGGAAATGGAGCAGTGCAAGATTTGACTTTTATAAATTTTATAATTTCAGCCCAATAAATGAAATAGTATTTGACCCACCATCGCCTAAATATATACGAAAAAATAAATTATAAAACTGGGAGCGCAGGCTTCCAGCCTGCCCCGGCAAGGTTTTAGTGGCACGTTGTAAAAAGACACAAGGTTTATTAAATTTAGAAAAAATATTTCTATTGCACAGTGCCACTAAGTTTCAACCGAGGGCAGGCAAGATGCCTGCGGTCCAATACATATTGACTGGGATCGCAGGCTTCCAACCTATAGGCGTTAAGATAAAAAATCGTGTAACGAATTTACCTATTTCCGGCATTTGTTGTAATTTCCTTTTACGTGGGCTGGAATCAGTTTTTTGTAAATATTTCTTTCTCAGACACATCCAGATATCTTTTCCAAGAATTATAATGCGAAACACCCATATTGCAAGATGAAATCTTCTCCATATACTTTGTAATTGAGTTGTATCTTTCTGTTTTGTAAATATATGTTTTTCTTCTTGTAGCGTTTCCCCCCTTATAATTGATATCCCCAGGGGGAAAAATCTCTTGAGTTCAAGAGGTTTTCTACCAGTATCGCAGCTAAAATGCGGGCTAATATGCAGCTTTGCGCTGTAGGTCCTCTCCTTGATAGCAACTCATCAAGAGATAATAGGCTATTTAATCGTTTAAACTCCAATTCTATTTGCCATCGTACTCTGTATAACTCTATAATAACCTCATTTGATATTATTTCTTCAGGTACGGTTGTGATTATCCATATTATTTTGTCTTCAATAGTCCTAACAGCTAACAGTCGTACCGGAATCCATTTTGTAGCTTATTCAAGTTTCCAGGTTTTATGTGTGCGTGTTGTTTTTTTGAGGGCAGTATGAATTAATATATCAATAGTTACTACCCCCGACTTGGATATTTTACCTGTTTCTCGCAATGGTTTAAAAAAAGTATGGTCAGGATGGCATATTCGTATGCTATATAAATTGTAAGCGTCAAATAACAATACTAAAAACGAGAAACATAGAATATTTTATGTACTGCTTTTATACGGAATACCGGGGACAGCATTCCGTATAACAAGAATGTTTTGTTATTTTCTTAATAATCTTGATATATCAACACGGTTTAATATATGCAGACAACGGAACGACCTGCTTCATGCCTTTTTTATCGCATATAGTTGCATTGTCCAGTGATAATATTATCAGCAGTTCTTTTCCATTAATATTAATGTCTATGTTATCGGCATTAATATTTATTTCAGGAAATGATTCGTTTTTGCCGGTGGCAGAAATTATATATGCTGATAACGGCGTAGTCTCAATGTCGAAAGTTACCCGGGTGGTGGTGTAATCAACATTTTCTCTGTTTGACGCCGAAATAATCGTTGTTATTATCGGGATATTCAACGGATACAGCGGTTTGATAAGTAATGCGGAGTCTTCCCACTTTCTTGTGACTTCTCCATTATCGGCTATATTTATCTCTGTGCCAGGAATATGAAAATGCGTTTCCTGTGAAACTGGTGTAGTTGTCCGGTCAATTATCATGAATGAATCGGATGATAATTGAATTACGGTGCGAAAACTGTGGATACCCGGATTGATTACACGCGCGTGCATTTGTTCCATGCTGATAGCATATATCGGGTTAAATGAAGTTATATAGGGAACGGCAGCATTAAGACCATTGGCAACTACTCGCCCGCGGGTGAAACGCCATAAATGGTCCTGCGGCAAATTATATTTGGTACTCCATCTGCTGTGGCCATTGGCGGCAAACTTCAGTTCTTTGGTATTTCTCTCGCTGAAGCCAGCATCAACAATCATCGCGCGGTTATGGGTAAAAAATTGAATGCTGCCATCATCATTATGGTGATGTCCCCATGCGCTGCCGCTGCGGAATGCCATCAGGGTTTCAGTGCCATCAATATTTGAATCGCGGAACATTACCCCTAATCCTTGCAGATATTCTGATTCCCACGGAACAGAAATAGCATCAACATGCAGCGATTTATCACCTTTCAATCCCTGGTATGCCCAGGCAAACTGGCCAGCTAACAGCAGGTTTATATCTGCAAATGCAGTCGCTAAAGATAGATATAGATATTTGTAATGATTGACTTCAACATTATGATCGCCAAAAGGAACTATATGACGGCAATTATCATAGTATGCATCTGCTGGGGTCAGTTGATGCAATGCTGAAGAAGCGAGTTTATGAAATGCTGGATTCGTAAACTCATCATCAACGCCATCCGCCTTGCGCCGCAACAACAACGGCAGAACAGTATGCAGGACATGATGATAATAGGTGTGGCTTTCTTCCCATATACCGCTTTCGGGATACATGTGATATGCCAGTTGGCGATGCCAATGCTTGATGAACTTTTCCTGCCAATATCTAACTTGCGGGTGAGACGGGAAAAGCTGGGCGGCAGTACCATACAATGTAATTACATCAGTGTAAAAGTTTTGATTCGGCATTCCTTCCCAGGTTGGTTCGGTCGAGTTGTCGTCGCCAACCGGCAGCATTGTCGACCAGCCGGGGTAATAGTTATCTGACTCAAACATATATGATAAAAACGCGAAATGAGCACGGAACAGTTTCTGCTCATTGCCGGCAATCTCCCCGGATCGCATTATTGACGCTAACCGGAACATTAGCGGAGCAACCGGACGGCTGACTACACAATTTGTATGCGCCGCTCCCCCACCTTCCCAAAAACCATATACCCGGGAGTCAATGAAGTCTTTCATCGTCGCTATCCCTACATCAAGTTTGTCATGATGAAGATGAGGAACAAAAATATCATCAGGATAAGAAAATGAAGATTCTGCATTAAAATCGTCATCCCAGATGAAGCATGACTTTGCCATATCTGCCAGAGGATACATGCCGAATTGAGTATGTATTTTTCGTAATAACGATTGGCTTTGTTTATACAATTCACGTTGAGGTGTCATGTCAAAATGTCCAAGTTTCGGTTCGCATCCAGTCATATTCAAGACATTTTGTTCTGGTGATGCTTCAGGTTTAATACGGCTTGTTGTCGAAATCAGCAAAGCAAACTTTCTTGCTCCCTTTTCAATCCATCCTTCTACTGTAAGGTGCGGCTGATTGCGACTGACACCGCGTCCCGGAATACATTCATTAATACTGGGGAATGCGTCAGCCTTTGATTCAGCAGGATGAAGCCGGCGGGTGTTAGGCGAGTCTGGCACCCAGCGACGGCACCATAATTCCATCTGGTTCAAACGATTGCCATACCATTTGCCGCCTTCGATAGTTATAAATCCGATAACATCCTGGCTGTTTTGAATATGGAACGCATAACCGTCGGAAAAATCTTTTAATTGCGAATATTGGGTCCACATGGCTAACCTGGCAATGCGAGAATCATAAAAATATGATAATGGCTGGGTAGAAAATAACGGTGTACTATCCAATAAATATAGTTCATCCGGCAGATTATCAGCACTGAAATCCCACACAATCTGGTCGCCGATTCCGGCAGTGAATGATTCTGAAATAACAGCGAACTGCATCCCGGCATCTATCGTTACATCAGCAGTATAAAATTTTTCATCAACAAATTTTACTGCATAGCGATAAACGATGCGAATTGGCCCTTGTTCAATTATTTCACCGGTTATTGATTTAACCGCTTCATGAGTATCTATATATATCTTTCCGCGCCATTGACCATTATTTTCTTTGCAATTTAAAATAACTCCCGGCAATTCACCAATTTTAAATATTTTGGGTTCAGAAAACAATTTCATACCATGCAAAACATGAATCGCAAAATTTTCGTTTGAGATTTCAGCAATATCATTTTCAATACTGCAATTAACCATTGAATTGATACCCGATTGCTCAGTATCGAGTGTTAAATCAATTTTATCAAATGGGGAAATAGATAAGTATAAAAAAGCCTCATTGCGGTTTATTACAGATCGCTGCCCAGAAACTTTTAAGTCGCCATCGGCAGCAAGAAAAAGTTCCGGCAATTCTATTGATTGCGGAATATTAACCGTTAATATTTGCTTTTCATGAGCAATGCCGATAGATTCAATAATGCTGACATTAAAGATATCTTGATTGCTGATAACCATTGGACGGGAATCTTGATTCATATAATTACTCCAGAGATAAAATCACCAAATATAGATACATTTGTATCAACTGCGAAAAATTATACCAATTATAAATCATTTTTCCAATTCCTGTTTATAATCCTTCACATAAACATTACAAACTGATATAATTTGAGCTACATAATGAGAAATATTTTTACAATATTAGCTTTAATATATCTTGCATCAATAAATATCTGCGCGGATAGCGTTAATGTTTTTTATGAAAATATCAATGGCTTTAATGTGAAATATATCAGTGTAGATACCAGCGACCCCGAAGTTGTCATTACTACTGCTCTCTCCCAGCGATTCCCAGATGGTTTGGAAAGCTGGGGATCATTCATGAGCAGACTGAATCCTGATGCGGCAATTAACGGCACTTACTTTTGCCCGCGTACCTGTAAACCTGTTGGTGATATTGTTGTTGAAAATCAGCATTATTATCGCGGTGTTGCCGGTACCGCATTCTGTGTATTACCCGGCAACAAGATGACCATGCGATTAGGCCCCAACCAGGCAAAAGCGAACTGGAAAGATTGCCAGACAGTTGTTTGCGCTGGTCCCCGATTATTAACCGAAGGGTCTGTAACTATTGCTGCCCGCGATGAAGGATTCCGCGACCCGCGAGTATTGGGGTCGGCACCACGCAGTGCGATAGCGTGGGACAAAAACGGGACACTATTTTTCCTGACAATTGACCAGAATATATCGCTTTCCAATCTCGCTTACGTTTGTAAAAAACTTGGCGCATCATCTGCAATGGCGATGGACGGCGGCAATTCTTCAGGATTATACGCGGAAGGCAGAACATTATCATGGCCCGGTCGCAGCTTGGCAAATGTCCTTTGTATCTATAAAACACGTCAAAAATTCTACAAATACGCTTATGGATTAGCTCCTAACCTGACCGTGAAATATCCGATAGGGTTTTCAAAACCGCAGCCTGTTTATATAAGCAATCCATCATTATTAACCGCACTGGGAAATTTCGCCGCTGGTAGGCCGGTAAATTATGACCAGCCCAAGTCATTAAGTGAAATGTATAACAAATCAGAAGATGTACAGGCACCAGAGATATTTACCAACAATTACAATCAAGTTACCGAAGTAAAGTCAGAAGTACCGTTGCAACCCGTTGTTACCATAAAACAGGTACCGGTTATAAAACAAACTACCGAAATGAAACCACCTAAATTCAACCCGAATACGCCTATTCCTGAAATAAAGAATGAACCGGTTATTATTCCAAAAACAGTAGAAAAAACAATCGAAGTTAAAATTGACGAAGTTCCAGAAATTGATGTAGACCCGATTGCAGCACCTGTAGAAGTAGAAAATGTAAATATTGATACAAGGCCACCGTTAACGACCGAAAATAAGTTGCCGGAAATTGATGTCAGAATGACTGCCCCGAAAGTGAAAATCGTTAAATTAGAAGCAGCAGATGATACAGGATTTGCCCGTGGAACATACACTCTGCACGTTAATGTTGATCCAAACTCTGAAGTTCACCTGGTTAAGCTGTTCATTGACGGCGTATTACGGGATATGAAATCAAACCAATCATTCACTAAATATTGGAATACCCGCGAATACACCAATACTTTGCATACCATTGAAGTAGTTGCTATTACAAACAATCAAATAGTTTCAAAAGATATTCTGCGCATACAGGTAGATAATTAATAGACTTGTCCGGAAATAAGGAATGAGTAGATTTTGAGGCTATTTTTTCGTCAAACAAGGCGTTTATTTTACACTTTATCTGGATTGATAAACATAAAATAAACAACGCTGTATGGCGGAAAAAGAGTCAAAAAGATGCCATTATTTATTTCCGGACATGTCTAATAAGCCTGTATTACCTCTACGCCAGTAGCGATTATATTCTCAACACTGTCCGCTGATGCCCCGCTATCAGTAATTAAAATATCCAAATCTTCCATTTTTGCAACGAAATAGAGATTTTCAACACCAAGTTTATTATGATCAGCCAATGCTACTTTTTGCCTTGCGGCAGCCATCATCGCTTTTCTGCTTTCTGCGGTAAACGGATTGGGAGCAGACATTCCAAATCCAATTGATATGCCATTGACACCCAAAAAAGCCTTGTCTACCCTAATATGTTTTAATATTTCTGCTACCCATGGCCCCACCAGGCTTGCGCTTTGCCGACGCAATGTTCCTCCCAGTACCATTATTTCAATATCTTTATTGACAGATAATTCACGGGCAATAGCGAGAGAATTTGTTAATACTGTCAGTGGTGAAATATCAACCAGGAATCTCGCAAACTCAAGAGTTGTGGAACCTGATTCAATGATGATTGATTCACCCGGGTTAACCAGCTTTGCGGCTTCTTTTCCAATGGCAATCTTTTCTGGCAACAATCTTGTCTGGCTCTCATCAAAAGAAATTTCCAATGCAGTCGGTTGGGTAGTAAGCATTGCCCCGCCATGAGTTCTTTGCAGCAGCCCCTGCCCTTGCATGGTTTCCAAGTCCCGGCGCACTGTCGCTTCGGATACATTCATTTTTTCTGCTAATTCATTAACACGAATTTTACCATGAGTATCAAGCAAATTTAAAATTGCGCGCCAGCGTTCTTCTTTAAAAGAGTCAATTAACATAAGATATAGTACTCCCATACAATTATAGCAAAGGATTATGAAAAAGTGGAAACTGCGATGGTGGTCGCTACTGGATTCGAACCAGCGACCCCTTCGGTGTGAACGAAGTGCGCTACCGCTGCGCCAAGCGACCGTAAAGGGTTAATAGGAAAAGGAGTGGTGGGCGAAGAGGGACTCGAACCCCCGACCATCTGGGTGTAAACCAGACGCTCTACCAACTGAGCTATCCGCCCGTGTGTGTAACGGGTTAAATTATAGTAATTACAACCTCTCATGTCAATAAGAAAATTAGTTTTTTTCAAATTTTAATCAAATTAACTTTTAACAAGAAATTATTTAGTTAAAATTATGGATAATTATTGTCATTTGATTTAAAAAGAGGTAAAATATTGTAAATAAAGGGGGTAAACAATTATGGCACTAATGAATTGGGATGAAAAATTCATATTAGGCATTACAGAGATTGATGCACAGCACAAAGTTTTAGTTGGTATGATTAACGACTTGCATGATGCAATGCGCGATGGAAAAGGGAAAATAATCATTGGTGATATTATTGAAGGATTATCAAAATATACAAAAACTCACTTTATAAAAGAAGAGACATTTTTTGATATGTATAATTACCCGAAAACAGATATCCATCGTAAAGAACACAATGCTTTCATATCTCAAATAACCGAGTTCCAACAAGGATTTGCCGAAGGAAAGTTGTCACTATCAATTCAAGTAATGAACTTCTTAAAAGATTGGTTAAAAACACATATCATGGATAGTGATAAAAAATATGCACCGTTTTTAATATCAAACGGAGTTAAATAGCATAGAAATTTACCAGGGGAGATTTTATATTTCCCCATTTTTTATTATATTTTAACTGAATGTTAATATTTTTGTAATATCATCACCTTTACCGAATTCGATTTTATCCGTATAATTTCATTGGAAAAGAAATTTACCGATTAAAGTCTAATATAAAGTTGAGGTTATATATGAAATTACGCATCGTAGGTTTATCATTCAGTTCAATATTTGCCATTGGTTTTGGTTTATTAGGTTTTTCGCTTACCACAGTATACATATCATTATCAATGTGGAGAGATAAAACATTTTCTGGAACATGGGTAAATAAAAACTTCCAGTCATTCGAAATCTTCTCATATATCTTATTTACATCCTTGGGTGTTCTGTTAGGTTTCTTAATAGGATCAATTATTTATCGCAAGTTGCTTGATATCAGCAAAAACCTTAAATATATACCGATTGAAGACAAGATTGCAGTAAGTATTGGAACTCTTTTATCGTTAATTCCAGTTGTGATTATCGGCTTTTTAATATCATCTTTTGGGACAGGCTTATCCTCTACCGTAAAGTTTGCATTTATACTCATTGAATCTGCCGTTGTAATCTGGTTGTGCAATTTGCTGGCATTAAGTATGAAAGAAGAAGTGAAATTCTTAATACCTGGCAGTCCACACAAAGACGACGCACGACCACAGTCATCAACAGCGATATCTGTTCCAACCGGTATGGTTGCAAAGATTCTTGATACCAATATAATAATAGATGGCAGAATATTGGAAGTTTGCAAAAGCGGATTTTTAGAAGGTCCGCTGTTAATTCCCGGTTTTGTTTTAGAAGAGTTGCAACACATCGCCGACAGTGCTGATGGTTTAAAACGTGCCCGCGGTCGTCGCGGTCTGGATATTCTGCATCAAATGCAAAAAGAGCTGGAAATCGAAATTAAGGTATTTGATAGATACAAAATCAATTTCGCCCCCAGCGATGCAGTTGATATTAAATTGGTAAAATTAGCCAAAGTTATGAATTGCCATGTAATGACAAATGATTTTAATCTTAATAAAGTAGCAAAAATACATAACGTTAAAATATTAAATGTTAACGAACTCGCCAACGCTGTTAAACCTATTGTTTTACCTGGTGAAGAAATGCGGGTAACTCTGGTAAAAGAAGGCAACCAGCAGTCTCAGGCTGTGGCATATTTAGATGACGGCACTATGGTAGTTGTAGAGAACGGCAGGAAAATGCTGCAGGAAACTGTAACGGTAACTGTATCATCAGTATTGCAGACAGTAGCTGGAAAAATGATATTTGCAGAGTTGAAAAATGACACGAAACAAGACAACAGTAATAATACCGGCAGCGGGGTGCGGAAAAAGAATTAATGCCGGCGAAAATAAAGCATGGCTGAATCTTTGTGGAAAGCCCATGATATGGTATTCACTTCAGCAATTTCGCCAGCATCCTGATATTCGCGAGATAATTATTGTTGTTTCCCCACAAGACGTCGAAAAAGCAATCAAATTAATATCAGAACCGCACGAATTTATCACTGAAAAAGTTGTTTGTGGTGGCGAAGAAAGATATCACTCGGTATGGAATGGACTGCAAGCGGCTAATGCCGATACAGATATTGTACTGATACATGATGCCGCACGCCCGTTTATAAATCAAACAATAATTACCGAAGCAATCAATACCGCAAGCAAGAAAGGCGCATTTGTAACCGCCATCCCGGTTGCCGACACCCTTAAAAGCGTGTCCGATGGACGAGTAATATCAACTGTCGACCGATCAGCCATGTGGGCTGCACAGACGCCCCAGGGTGGCAAATACGCGTTATTATATAAAGCGTATAACAATGCAATTGAAAAGAATCTGCAGCTAACCGATGATGCCGGCATAATCGAAGCAAATGGACATACAGTCTATATATCCCCCGGCAGTCCGGAAAATTTCAAGATAACCTGGCCAAATGACTTTAAACTTGCAGAAAAGATGGTATGTGCAAATATGAAAACTGGATTTGGTTATGATGTGCATAGACTTGTAGAAGGCCGGGATTTAATTCTTGGCGGAGTAAAGATACCATACAAATCAGGATTGTTGGGACATTCCGACGCCGATGTTCTGGTTCATGCGATTATGGATGCTTTGCTGGGTGCTGCTGCTCTTGGTGATATTGGCAAACATTTCCCCGACACAGATAAAACCTACAGCGGAGCTGACAGTATAGCTTTATTGAAGAAAGTTACTTCACTGCTGAAAGAACATGGCTTTTTTATCAGCAATATAGATACCACTCTGGTTGCGCAATCACCAAAAATTAGTCCATATATTGATGAAATGCGACAGAATATATCTGACGCAACCGGACTAAACATTCAGAATGTATCAGTAAAAGCTACAACAACTGAAGGTTTGGGATTCACCGGAACTGGCGAAGGTATGGCTGCTTATGCAAATATTCTACTTTTTTCAATTAATAGGTGTTAATTCACTCATGAATGGGTAGATATTCTATATCAAGATAGTGTATATCAATAAACATTCCAAAGCATTAAATAATGCAGAGGAAACGACAGGAACACGGACATCCAAAAAGAGCCGTGAGAAAGAGAGTGAACCATGCAAAAAATCATTTTTTCTGGTAAACACATTGAAGTAACAGAGGCGTTAAGGGATTACGCAAGTACTAAACTGAACAAGCTGGAAAAATTCTTCGACCATGTCCAGGAAACCTACGTCACCGAAAGTATTGTACGCGGTCAGCATATTGTCGAGGTCACTATGCGCGCAGACAGCAAAGTAATTCGTGCCGAAGAGAAATCCAGTGATATGTACCAGTCTATCGATTTAGTTGTCGATAAATTGGAAAGACAGTTGACGAAATACAAAGACCGGTTTGTTTCTCGCAAACGCGAAGCATGCAACGGGCATAAACCTGTCGAAATGGGTGCACCTACTGAAGTAACAGAGGAAACTGAAGATGGGATGCCGGTTATCGTAAGATCGAAAAAATTCTCGATCAAACCTATGGACCCCGAGGAGGCAGCCATGGAAATGGAACTCATCGGTCATGATTTTTATGTCTTTCGCAATTCAGAATCAAGTGACGTGAACGTCATTTATAAACGGCAAGACGGAAACTACGGGTTAATTGAACCAATCGTTTAAGCAACAAACCTTAACTGATATGATGAGACGGGTCGGCGTAAATAGCTTGCCCGTCTCTTCTTTTTACCCGTTCATGAATAAATAGCGCGAATATCGCCGCAACAACCGCAATGCTCATTGATAATAAAAAGGCTGGTTTATATCCATAATTATTTATCACCCATTGCATTATCATTGGCCCAGCGGCAGCAGCCGGAACAAGTGTAAAGTTCGCTAAGGCAACAGGGCTGCTTTTATCGCCATCTGGTGAAAACTCTAATACCGCAGGTGCCGTTACTGACCATGAAATACCCATCATGCCCAGCAAAGATACAGATATTAAAAATGCCGGGGATATATTCAGCATTATGCCAGATATATTCACTGTCTTATTAGTTATTAATGGAACAAGTATAAGTACAACAGGAATGAATAGAATAAAGGTTAACCATGGTCGGCGCGGGCCGCGCTTATCTATGATAATGCCAATTATCATTGCACCAATACCGCCTATCAATGCCTGAATGAATGTCATCTGGCTGAATATCTCTTTTGGTAAACCGATACCGCTTTTTAGAGAATTAACAGCTACCGGGTCGGTGGCGAAATTTACCAGATATGGTACTATTCCGCATGCAACCGTAAACAGAAAACAACTGATGATATATAATCGAAAATTTTTACTGGCAAATGCAGTAAATCCTTTTTTAATATATTGAATTAAATTATCTATTTTAGGATGTTTAAATGCGTTTTCTGAAATTGGAACAGTTGAGAACACCATCATTGATAATATATAAAATATCGATGTTGTAAAAAAACAATATCTGAAAGCAGCATTTCCCTGTGTATTAACAAAATATATTTGAAAAGCACCACCCAGCACTCCGCCAATTGCAACAAAACCGGAAGAAAAACCGAAATATTGACCTCTTAAATGCGCCGGGATAATCTGAGCTATCATATCTACCCATACAGGAATGATAAATCCTATAGAGAATTGAGAGAAAGCAAGCATTACACATACAATTAATGCCTGCAAATGCGGATTAGTGTTAAAGTATAATGAATCTGTATAAGCGATAACTAAATAAGGAACTATTACAAAAAAATGCAGTAATATTAATCCTCTTTTTTTGTGTTTGAACTTTTCGATTAATGAGCGTCCAAAAAACTGCATTAATAATGGCAGTGCTGTTATTAAAAAGATAGTTACAGCCAACACTTTACTATAACTTAATGTAGTAAAATATGTTGGCAGTGTTGTGGTAGATAGTGTGACAAATACTCCAATACCCCAGGTGAATTCAACCAGCAGCATTAACAGTACCGTTTTTAATATTTTCTTATCACTGAATATCGAAACCATAACGACGGCAAGTGTAGCATATCCAGAGTAACTATTTCAATGAAAATTCAGCCTTATTACTTTATCTGATAGATAAATATTGTGCGGCCTGCTCTTTGATATGGTTCTTGATGTAAAAATGATCGATAATCGCTGTTAGAATGGTTAAAATCAGGTCCGCCAGCTAATTCAGTAGCAGAAACCGCAAAATACCCTTTGAATCCATCAGGAAGCTTCAGTGCATCATCCATAACACCAAATCCGCTAACATTTGTGCAAGCAATCCCGTATGCTTCCGGTGGTGTGGTGCCAAAGTAAGATAGTGCTAATGGATAAAGATTCTTTTCCTTTTGCACCTTCGCCAATTGCCCTAAATCCTGCCCCCAGTCATAATTGCTGTCAATTAAAATGCGGTAACCATTTTTACTGCCGCCGGAAATCATATTGAAATACGATATATAATCTGGAAAAGCCGGAACAAGTGCAATTATTTGCAGTAAAAACAGAATAGGCAATATTATTTTTCTACGTGGATGCAAAGAGGCATATTTCACCATTCCCGCAGCAGCAATACACATGAATGGGAAAATAGGCAATAAATGACGAATACCAAGATTTAGCGAAATCCCGAGTAAACCCAATGCAGCCATGGAATAAATTATGACTGGTACCAATATTACACTGCTGTCAAAAACAGAAGTTTCAATTTTTCGGCGCAAAGCTGGTACAGATATAAATACAATCATTATTGCAAATAATATTAATTCTGGGGCGGGAGTTTTTGTTAATACAGCAATAGGGAAATAGTACCAGCATCCTTTTCCAGTGGTATCGGGTTGACCTAAAATATATGATAAATGCTCTTTAGCTTCTTTTTTAACAACCGCTATTCCTCGAAAATATTGTTTTGCTGGTATTGGCAGCCTTTGTTTTAATGACGCTGTTGCTGGCAACCGTTCCCCTGGTTTTGCTCCCATTTGTTCAACTTTAAATCCATAAACTCCCCACAATGTAATTCCTGCAATCACTGCAAGAACCACCATATTTCCAAATATTGGCAGGAGTTTTTTCTTTTCAACTTTCTTTTGAATACAATCAATAATAAATAGTACCCCGATTATCGGAACGATAATAAGTGCAGAATATTTCGTTGCCAACGCCAAACCAGATACTATTCCGGCAATAATCAGCCATTTCTTATCCTGCATAACTAAATACTTGCGAGTAAAATATATAGCAGCTACAATCGCGCACGCCGCCGGCGCATCAGTAGTAGCAAGCCCGCTATGTGCTATATTAGTCGGGTCTAATGCATATAATCCAGCGGCAACTACCCCACCCCATGCACCGAATAATTCACTTGCCCAAATATAGATAATTATCAACAATATGATAGAAAATATTAATGTTCCAATCCTTGCTGAACTAATTATTTGTACGCCATTTCCTGAATTTACCCAAATGGTATCTCTGGATGCAGCCCAGATATTCATGAATGATTTTCCATCAGGTCTCCACCATTCAGCATTGGTATCAAAGTTAACATCAGGAACCCGAAGAGCAAAGACTCCCTGTAATATATTAGCAAATGGCGGATGATGAATAGATAATCTATAATCACCAGTCTTTAATATCGCAATTCCGCGGGTTACATGATTTTGTTCGTCGTAGGTTGGAGCCAGTTTTAACTGCGCCATAGTAACAACCATGGAGAAAATAGCAATAATTATTAGAAGGAAAATAAAAGGAACTTTTTCTTTATATATATTTTTCATAATACACTCTTTACATTTTCTTATTAGACTTGTCTATTAGACAAATATTCTGCTGATACGTTGTAAAGTAGAATTATTCCCGCAAACCATCAAATTTTGCCAGCATTCGATACATTTGCATTCTCAATTTTGCCAAAGCCGGATGGCTTAATTCCGGATCATTCTTAATTAATGCGTGTGCTGTATTGCGAGCCAAATACAGTATTTCTCTATCTCTGGCGATATTTGCAATGATATAGTCATTCACACCGCTTTGCCGTGTTCCTATATACTCGCCTGGTCCTCGAATATCCAGATCAGCATCAGCTATTACAAAACCATCCTGACTTTCTTCCATAACTTTTAATCGACGCTGCGCTGCAACCATTTTCTCTTCTTCTGATTTCGGTCTGAACTTTTCACTTGTTACAAGATAACACGTTGATTTATGAACTGAACGCCCCACTCTTCCCCGCAATTGGTGAAGTTGTGCCAGGCCAAATCTTTCAGCACCATGGATTACCATTATCGTGGCATTTGGCACATCAACACCGACTTCAATAACAGTAGTTGCAACAAGTATCTTAATCTCGCCATCACGGAATCCGCGCATGGCTTCTTCACGTTCATCAGGACGCATCTTGCCATGTACCATACCCATTTTAATGCCAAAAAATACTCTTTTTTGCAGTTCAATCATTAAATCAACTGCTGAATCTGCCTGAAGCATTTCGGATGTTTCAATTAACGGACAAACAATGTATGCCTGATGACCAGCTTCTACTTCTTTAATAATATGTTGAAATATCTCACGTCTTTCTTGATAACTTTTAATATATGTTTCTACCGGCTGTCTGCCAGGAGGCAACTCATCCAATAACGAGATATCCAGATCACCGAAAAGAGTTAATGATAATGAACGCGGAATAGGTGTCGCACTCATAACCATTGTATTAGGAGATATTCCTTTTGCGCGTAATGCCGCGCGTTGTACCACGCCAAATTTATGCTGTTCATCAACAATCACAAGGCCAAGGTAATCAAATTCTACACCTTCGCTGAATAACGCATGAGTACCTATTGCTACCTGGGCAAAACCACTACTCAATTTATCTAAAGCATCGCGACGTGCTGCTCCTGTTACACCACCTGTAATATATACCGGGATGATATTTAATGGTTCAAGTAATTTACTCAATACTGTAAATAATTGTTCAGCTAATAACTCCGTTGGCGCCATCACTGCCGATTGTACTCCGCTGCAAGCCGCAAATACTACTGAAGCAGCAGCAACCAGAGTTTTCCCGCTGCCAACATCTCCCTGCAGCAATCTGTTCATTGGACGCGGACTGCGCAAATCATGTTCAATCTCATTCATTACTTTTTTTTGTGCATTTGTTAAAGGGAAATTAACTATTTTCTCTGCTATATCACAAATAATTTTGTCGCAGCTTAATATAGGAGCATCTTCTCGTGAATGGTGGTTAAACTTTCGACGTTCCAACGCCAATTGAGGTATTAACAACTCTTCAAATATCATGCGTTTTTTAGCGTTTTCATAAACGTCCTCATCCTGTGAGTTATGAATATCCCGCCAGCTTTGTACTATTGAAGGCAAATTAAATCTTTCACGCATACTATGGGGCAGCGGATCAATCTTTTCAAATTCATTTTCATCTGTACCTAATGCGTCAAGTGCTTTCACCACTGCTTTACGAACTTGATTTTGATACACACCATTTGTCAAAGGGTAGATAGGCAATGATACGCCGGATTTATAATATTCAATTTCCATTTTATTTAATCCGGCAATATCTTCCATGTTCAATATTATCATCTTACCGGTTCGGTCAATATTACCGGTTGCTAATACCCAACTGCCTTCTTTAAAATTAAGTTTGTTTGGACTCCATCGAGGGGCATTTCCTCTCTCAGATTCAACAGTAATCGAGGTTACCCATACTTCAATATCCGATATTTCGTCCGTTATAGTAAGTGTATATTTATATAATTTCTGCTGAATTTTCTTTGAATGGAGTGTATCATATTCGCGTCGTACAACTTTGCCGACTACTGCTGCTTTTTCGCCATCCTTCAATTCATTAAATGGTTTAACAGCGACTTTGCCTCTGGGAATATGGTTGAGTAAATCACGTACAGTGATAATTCCGAGTTTTTGTGCTATTCGAGGCCAACCAGCACGAGGAGCAAGCATGGGCAGCGGCGAGTTTAACAACTCTTCTCCTGTCGGCAAATCTCCGCATATTTCAAACTCTTCATTACACTCGCTTGAATTACTTATCTTGCGAACCGAATGACGTGGTGCTGCTTTCTTCCGAGGAATATGTGCGATGACAGAAACTTGATGTTCCAATGGTACAGATTCGCGATGTCTTAATAAATCTATTGCTGCTGTTACTTTTCTTTTACGATCAAAAACCTGAATATTTTTGTAATTTCCAAACGATTTTGATATTTTTTCTGCAAATACCCGGTCTTCATCGCTGCCTCCAGGAAACCGTTGAAGCCACAATGCAGCATAAGCACCGATGTCAGAACCTGTTATTACAGAATCCAAACAGCCGTGCGCAGCTTCTAATTCTAAAGGACGGCGCAACTGTTGCCAGTAAGCCGCTAATTTATCTTTCTCTTCCTGCATCGTCATTAATAAAATAGCGGATTAAGGCAAACTATGCAATAGATATAGAATAACATATATCAAAAACCTTCCCGTCATATAAATGAGGGGAAGGAATATTTAAACGTTCAGTTCATAAATTAGTTATTAATTATTTGCTATAGCTGTTTTTACATTTATTTGAGTTGACTGAATAGATGATGTTAAATCAAGAATCCGACTTGACCAATCTTTTTGATTAGACGGGTCTTTAATAAAAGAAGGCGTATTAAAATCGGTTTCTAAACTTCTTAAATCATCAGTGTGTGTATCAACCTGTCCAGTATATGAATTTTTAACAACATCTGTAGAATTATTTACTGTTGTTCTTAAATTACTAAGTAAATTCCGAGTATATGTTAACACCTGCTGTTCAATTTCATATACGTCTCTTTTCAACTGATTTACACGATCTGAAGCCTGGCTGATACGAGTTTTAATAGTTGAAAGGTTTGGTTTTGCATTCATTAAATCTAACTGAATTTGATTTATTTGAGTTCTATTTGTATTAATACCACTCAGGATATTAGATATTTTAGGAAATAGACCAGGAGAGAAATTACGAATAGCATCTTCAATCCCTTGCATATCAGTATTGATAGTTTGCACACTTGCACTTAACGTATCAGTTTCAGATGTTGCTGTAGTTGTTCCGTCTGCATTAGTGGTTGTAGTATCGCTGATATTGTAAGTACTCTTATAAGTATCAACTTTAGTCTGCAGATTATTCAAGCTTGTCATCAAATTGTTGTAGTTATTCTGGTTATTAAGATAACCAGGATTGTTAACCTGGCTGCGCAGAGTATTAACATTACTCATAATGCTGTTCAATTCATTTTTCTGCGCCGTTGTAACATTACCAGTTGATTTAGCTTTAGCAGCGTTATACTGAGCTTCTAATTGAGCGAATTGAGACTTTGGATCACCACTGGTATTTCCGTATTGCTGCTGGTTACCATATTGTTGGTTACCATATTGTTGGTTACCATATTGTTGGTTACCATATTGTTGGTTACCATACTGTTGATTTCCATATTGTTGATTACCATACTGCTGATTTCCATACTGCTGATTTCCATACTGCTGATTTCCATACTGCTGATTTCCATACTGCT
>CAZWZF010000022.1:54658-67523 GCA_964638715.1 uncultured bacterium
GATTTCCATATTGCTGGTTACCATACTGCTGGTTACCATACTGCTGCTGTGTTCCATACTGATTATATGGTTGTTGAACACCATACTGCTGTTGGGTACCATATTGATTATATGGTTGTTGAACACCATACTGTTGCTGAGTTCCAAACTGGTTATACGGTTGTTGAACACCATACTGTTGCTGATTACCGAACTGGTTTTGCTGCTGATTCAATAATGGATTGCCAGTAGTCTGGTTTGTTCCACTATTAACCTGAATTCCCAATGATGCTAAAGTGGTAGTTGCTGTTTGTAATGCAGTGGTTGCAGCACTACTGCCGCCACCTTTGCCACCTTTTTTGCCACCTGTACCAGTTCCAGAACCACTTGATATTGCTGCTTGAGCAGTTGCTATATTAGCTTTAACGCTATTTAATTGAGTAAGATATCGAGGATTATTTGCAAATTGTGTCATTGCCTGCTGGTATGCTGCCTGAACTTGCTGTAATTGTGCGTTAACATCAGTAGCACCGGCTCCAGCACCAGTCTTAGCAGTTGGCGACTTTAATGAATCATCCATCGCACGAATATCATCAATATCTACCTGAAACTCCATTACACGATCCTGCATTGCATTGATAGCCTTAGTATCTGATAATCTCCATCTGTCATTTATATCAGAAGCTAATTTATCATGTTTAACACGAAGATCGCGTATTGCGGCTGTTATGCTGGCATCTTTCAGGACAGTCATATTAAATGCCTGGGTATACAATTGTTGATAATCATAATCAACAGCCTGGTAAATAGTCATCAAGCGCTTAATATCTTCTTGAGAATCTTTCAACTTAGTACTGGCAAAATTACCCGAAGTTCCAGATGATCCAGATGAACTGCTGCTGGTTGATGAAGCCGCATTATCACTATTTGACCACCAGTCGTTATTTGATGAAGCATGTGAATTATTAATGTTCGCCGTTCTAACACCTAATGATTTTGATAATGATGCAAGGTTCATCTTGGTTACAGGAATAACACGAACAAAATATTCTGATGATGACGGCTTAGTTACTGATGAACCATCCTCAACCTTTTTTTCTGGTTCAGGAACAAAACCAGTGTCCGGTGCATCCAAAGGATTACCACCTAACGGATCCATAGCAGGTGTTGCTGTATCAAATGTAGGATCAACCATCGTATTTGGATCACCAATAGGCTGTTCACCATTCATCACATCATTTACAGCTAAAGGCTCTACAGGCTGTGTTTTTTGGTTGCTTATTGCTCCAAGTTGTCTTGGCGGTTGATTTAATGGTACTAAAAAAGACGGAAGATTCGGGAAATCTACCGCAAATGAAAGAACACTGGTAACAAAAACTATTGATGAAACAATAACTATCTTTGTAAAACTACGAATCATTTTATTAACCCCTTTGCTTCAACTATAAACTATTACATTTACGGTATATCTATTATATAACAAAACAGTATGTAAAGTTTCATCATTGTTAGAATGATTGCATGTATATACTAACATTTTTTTTAACAAATTAATATTATTTACAAAATTTAAAATATATATTTGAGATATTAATGACTTTTTCAAACTTTTTTCAGATTTCCCATCATAATTATCGTAAAAAACGCCTTCCCTTTATATAAATAAAAGAAAGGCGTCATATTATTTTTCTACATAATAACAAATAAATTTTATTTGTTATTTATAGCAGTTTTAACATTTGTACGTGTTGATTCAACTGATGATGACAAGTCAAGAATACGTGATGCCCAATCCTTTTGATTAGTTGGCTCACTTATATATGATGGTGTATTGAAATCTGTTTCAATCGCTCTGAAATCATCAGTGTGGGTATCAACTTGACCTGAGTATTGATTTCTCACAGCATCAGATGCGTTATTCACTAAAGCTCTTAGTGTTGCTATTTGATTGCGTGTATTATTCAATACTTGCTGTTCAATCCCATAAACATCGCGTTTTAATTGACTAACTCGATCTTTTAATTGATTTGTCCGTGTCTGGATAGTTGAAACATTCGGTTTTGCATTCATCAAGTCTAACTGAATCTGATTAATATTAGTTCTTGTAGTATTCAATCCAGATATGATACCAGATATTTTAGGATATTGATTCGTATTGAAATTACGGATTGCATCTTCAATACCTTGCATATCAGTATTAATTGTCTGAACATCAGTGCTTAAGGTATCTAATGCAGTAGGTGTAGTGGACGTTGTACCATCAGCATTTGTAGTTTTTGTATCACTTATGTTATATGTACTTTTATAAGTGTCAATTTTTGTCTGCAGATTATTTAAACTTGTCATTAGATTGTTATAGTTGTTCTGATTATTCAGATAATTCGGGTTATTTACCTGGCTGCGCAAAGTATTTACATTGGACATAATGCTGGTTAATTCATTTCTTTGTGCTGTCGGTATAGTTCCGGTTGATTTAGCTTTAAGAGCATTATATGCTGCTTCCAACTGCGCAAACTGCGATTTTGGGTCGCCAGTATTGCCATACCCGTTGTTGCCATACCCGTTGTTGCCATACCCGTTGTTATAGCCATTGTTACCATAGCCATTGTTATAACCGTTGTTGTAACCGTTGTTGCCATACCCATTATTATAACCATTGTTTCCATAACCATTATTATACCCGTTATTGTTGTAGCCGTTGTTATAACCATTGTTATAACCGTTGTTGTTATAACCGTTGTTGTTATAACCATAACCATTATTATATTGACCATTATTTCCATAAATACCATTATTTATGCCAGTATTATAACCATATTGGCCAGTATTATAGATACCATTGTTATAGCCATACTGACCATTATTTAAGCCGGTATTATAACCATATTGACCATTATTTCCGTAAATACCGTTGTTATAACCATATTGACCGTTATTTATTCCATTATTTCCATACAACCCGGGGTTAATCACTGGATTTACACCATTTAATAATGGATTCCCTATTATCTGGTTTGTTCCCCCATTAATCTGAATACCTAATGATGCCAAAGTGGTAGTCGCTGCCTGAATAGCTCTTGTAGCAGCATTATTATTACCACCTTTACCACCCTTTTTACCAGTTGTACCAGTACCACCACTTGTTATAGCATTTTGTGCAGTTGCAATGTCAGCTTTCACGCTATTTAACTGGGTTAAATAGCGGGGATTATTTGCAAACTGTGTCATTGCCTGCTGGTATGCAGTCTGAACTTGCTGCAATTGAGAATTAATATCTGTGGCACCACCTGTACCAAGACCATTTTGAGCAGTTGGTGACTTTAATGAATCATCCATCGCACGAATATCATCAATATCCGTCTGGAATGCCATTACCCGATCCTGCATAGCATTGATAGCCTTCGTGTCTGATAATCTCCATCTATCATTAATATCTGAAGCTAATTTATCATGTTTAACGCGAAGATCGCGTATCGCGGCAGTAATACTGGCGTCTTTCAGTACAGTCATATTAAATGCCTGTTTATATAACTGCTGATAATCATAATCTACTGCCTGATAAATGGTCATCAATCTCTTAATGTCTTCTTGAGAATCTTTCAGTTTAGTGTTAGCAAAATTACCAGCAGTTCCACCAGATGTTCCTGAAGTATCAGTTGTCGTAGGTGCATTTGCACTATCAGACCACCAATCATTAGATGTTGTTGCTTTAGAATTATTTACATTGGCGGTTTTAACACCCAATGATCTTGATAACGTGGCGAGATTCATCTTAGTAACAGGTATTACCCGAACGAAATATTCAGAGGATGCTGGTTTAGTTACTGATGTTGAACCTTCATCTGTCTTCTTTTCCGGTTCTGGCACGAATCCGGTTTCTGTATCATTTACCGGATTGCCGCCAATCGGGTCTATTGTCGGAGTACCTGTTTCAGGAGCAGGATCAACCATAATAACATTATCTTCAACCGGTTGGTCAACCGCTATAACGTCATTTACAGGTTGTGCAATTTGTTTCCCCGTTTGTCTTGGGGGCTGATTTAATGGTGTTAACATTGACGGTGTTGAAAAATCTGCCGCTGATGCAAACATACTGGCAATAAGGATAATTGCCGATACAATAACCATATTAAAAAACTTACAAATCATAATAAACCCCCTTGATATGAATGATGACTTGTTATATTTATTTATACTCCATACTTTTCGTAAAGTTTCATAAACTTACGTATGATTACGTTTCTATTTTAGCATTTATTTCATAATTTTTGAATATACATTTCATATTTTTACGTTTTTTTCTATTTATATTCTATGTAAAACATATTGTTATAGTAGCAGAGTGAAAAGAGTTGCCTACATGCAGATTTTACAGCTTTATTACAAAAGCATCCCTGATGTAAAAAATACTCCAGGGATGCTTTTGTAATATAAATTGGACTACTTAACAACAATATTAACTAATTTTCCGGGTACAACAATGATTTTAACAATGCTGACGCCTTCAATATATTTCTTCACACTGTCATCATTCAAAGCCAGTTCCTGCATAGTATCTTTATCTATTCCAACAGGAACAACTAACTTACTTCTCAATTTTCCATTTACTTGAATCGGAATCTCCAATGATTCATTTGCGGCAACTTTTACATCACCAGTTGGCCATGGCAGGTATGGCATATCACCGTCTATTCCCAATATATCGAAAATTTCACAGACAATGTGCGGGGCAAATGGCGATAACATCCGCAGCAACATCTCAATCGCTTCGCTCCATGGCACATTTACATCTGCGTATATATCATTCGAATCAGGAGAGAATGACGAAATCTCATTCAATAATTCCATCATTGCCGCTATTACTGTGTTGAATTGCATTCTTTCAATATCATGAGTAACTTTGATAATGGTTTGATGTGTCTTGCGTCGCAGTGCCCGTTCCAGCGGACCCATTTCCAATACTTCAATGCTATCGCGCCATTCCAAGCGGTATACCGCTTTATTCAGCGCGACCATTCGCCAAATACGATTCAGGAAGCGCGCTATTCCTTCTATTCCAGGCGGTACTGTATATGGTTTTCCAGTTGCCGGGTCAATCCCCCACTCTGCTCTTTCACCAGCCGGTGCCATAAACATGATAAATATGCGCGCGGCATCCGCGCCATAATCATTTACAACATCATTGGGTGGAACAGCGCCACTGCGTTTTGACATTTTTTTGCCGCCGGCAGTAACTATCCCCTGGTTAAACAGTCGCGTGAACGGTTCATCAAAATCAACCAGGCCCATATCATGCAATGCCATGGTGAAAAATCGTGCGTAAATCAAGTGCATGGTGGCATGTTCGCGTCCACCGACATACATATCAACCGGCATCCAATATTTAATATCTTCCGGGTTGAATGGCTTATCTTCTACCTGTGGCGAACAATAACGCAGGAAGTACCAGGAAGAATCCATGAAAGTATCCATCGTGTCGGCGTCGCGGCGCGCATGACCGCCACAATTTGGACAGGTTGTATTCATAAATGATTCGCTGGTGGTTAAAGGCGACTGACCGGAACCGGTAAACTCAATATCATCAGGCAATAATACCGGCAGTTGTTCATCAGGAACCGGTACAATTCCGCACTTTTCGCAATACAACATTGGTATAGGTGTGCCCCAATAGCGCTGACGGCTGATGCACCAGTCGCGAAGACGGTAATTGATAGTCCGATTGCCGATTTCCGTTTCTTCCATTTTATCAGCAATTTTTTCCCATCCATCATCTGACGGCATACCATCAAACTCTGCTGAATTTACCATGTTTCCTTCAGCAACAAATGCAGCAGTCATTTTAAATGCATCTAAATCAGTGCCTTCCGGCGCGATGACGATAGTTACCGGAATATCATATTTGCGGGCAAATTCAAAGTCGCGCTGGTCATGTGCCGGTACCGCCATAATTGCTCCAGTGCCATAATCCATCATCACATAATTAGCAATGTAAATCGGCACTAATTCGCCATTCATCGGGTTAACGGCATGTGCGCCGGTAAATGCACCTTTCTTTTCCAAATCAGTAGCAGCACGGTCAATTTCACTTAATTTGGCTACTTCTGAACGCAATTTCTGTACTTCGCTTATTTGTTCAGATGTTGTTATTTCATCAACCAATGGATGTTCTGGAGCCAGCACCATGAAGGTTACGCCGTAGACAGTATCCGGTCGCGTTGTAAATACCCGAAATGCTTTATCATGGCCGTTTATCTTCCATGCAAACTCAACACCCTGGCTTTTTCCTATCCAATTCTTCTGCATCGCTACTATGTCATCCGGCCAGCTTATATTATCATGACCCGCCAGCAATCTTTCCGCGTATTCAGTAATACGGAAATACCACTGTTCCATCATTCTTTTAACTACCGGATGCTCGCAGCGCTCGCAAATGCCGTCTACAACCTGTTCGTTAGCCAATGCCGTCTGACAATCTGGACACCAGTTAACTGCAGACCGTTTTTTATAAGCCAGGCCTTTTTTAAACAATTGAATAAAAAACCACTGGTTCCATTTGAAATAATCCGGCTGGCAGGTTACCACACTTCGCTGCCAGTCATATCCATATCCCATGGCGCGAAACTGTTTTTGCATATTGGCGATATTCATCATCGTCCAATCACGCGGATGCACTTTACGTTTGATAGCGGCGTTTTCTGCCGGCAATCCAAAGGCATCAAAACCGGTTGGGTGCATTACATTATAACCGCAATGACGTTTGTAGCGTGCCACTACATCACCGATAGTATAATTGCGGATGTGTCCCCAATGCAGGTCGCCTGATGGATATGCGAACATATCCATAAAGTAATATTTCGGCTTATCTTCATTCATTTCCGCGTGATATAGATTGGTTTCGTCCCAAATTTGCTGCCACTTTTTCTCTATCTCCTGCGGGAAATACCTGTCATTCATTTCTCGGCTCATATCCGCCACCTCGTCTATTATGAATTATGAAAGGACGGGGATTAATTCCCGTCCTTTTCGTATAGAAAGTATAAGTTTTACAACTATGTTATGTCAAATATTTTTCAGCTATTTATTGTAATAGCAATATTAAAAATTCCATGTTGGACCGAAATAAGGAGCGCAAAGCAATGCGGTAACACCAGCAACTTTCAAGCAGTCAGGAATCGGTATATCATTGCGCCAATTAATTAAAAATGCCCACCCCAAAATAAACGGCAATGCCATCACTGCTGTAAATACATAAGTATGCCCATGTAATAAGTGATATGCCAAAGCATTAATAACCATTCCGCCCAGCCAGGTGAATAATACCCATCTCACCATTTCAATATCTAATGAAACGTAATGTTTTAAATACGATAACGTAGTGCCGATAGATGCTGTATATATTAATAAATATACTGACGACCAGATTAAAGTGCTAACCATTCCGCCCAGGATTGATACAGATCCATGATATTCCTTCACATCCTGATCAATCCACGGTTCTGTAAACCCGAAATGTGCCAATAACAATATTAAGATAATGAAAAACAATATTTTTTTCATAGCGCAATTATAATACTTTTCACAACAGTATTCAAAATTTATTAATTATTCCTATCAGAATTCAACTCTTTACTCTTTACCCTTTCTTTAAATCCATCTATCCAAATATCAAAAAATAGATAGACAAGCCACAGGAATAATGCCAATCCAATGACAAGACCTATTAAATGCGATCTTTGGAATACTCTTAGAATTTCGTTAATAATTACCGAAGGGCGGTGCATGATATCCCATGAATTAAAGCGTGGTATCAACCCCAGGTATACTCCAAGAGCGTTAATGAAAAAGAATGGAATTGCCACCCAAACAGCCTTTATTTTCATCTGCTTTACTATCCGCCAAATAGGACGGGTAGATAGGACAAACAGCAGCATACCAATGCCGCTGTAGGCTATATAAAACAACATCCTTATCCCAAACCATACCAATACATCGCGATTTGAATCGTAATTTTGGACAGTTCTGTGCGGTGAATGAACTATTGACCCCAGCAAATGCCGCCATTCAGTAATTAAATAACATGTGTTAGGTAAAAAAGCCAGCCAAATTAAAAAAACAATCGGAAGAAATGAATATTTCAGGTATGTATAGATTTTTTTTTCTTTTGAAGCATCATAAGAATACAAAAAAGAAAATATATAGGCTGCTCCTAATGGAATAGCCGCTAAAAATATATTCCAGCCAACCCAGGTTATTAACGCTGACATCTACCGCACTCCACACCAGATCGCTGCGCATCATCTGGTTCATTTGCCTGCAATGTCAAATCATCCCAGCGCGGACAACGGTTTCCCCAGCGTCCTACCACATCATTGCCGATTGAAATCTGATTTATTTCACACTGGTTGGCACATGATTTGCATAAAAATGATGACTGGCTGACATTCACATCAATAAGATTTGCCAGACCGCGGAAGTTTGTCTTGAAATTAGCAGATTTTGATTTCCTATGTGCCAATATCGCCACACCCCACGCACCCATCACTTTAAAATGCTCCGGTATTACCAAGTCGCGCTTGAGCAATTTCTCAAATGCGCTTTTCATGCCAATATTTGCAGCGACGCCACCCTGGAATAATATAACATCGCGCAATTTTTTACCGTTGATATCATGAGCGACATTCTGAAGGTAGTTACGCGCCAATGAGAGACACAATCCCGCGGCAAGGTCGGGCAGTGACGCCCCCATTTGCTGTTTATGAATCAGGTCTGACTCGGCAAACACCCCGCATCTACCGGCGATGTGGGCGGGATTGTTTGACTGCATGGCGAGACTGCCAAATTCTTCGACCGGCACTTTCAGCCTTTCTGCCTGGTGGTCTAAAAACGACCCGGTTCCCGCCGCGCAAACGGTATTCATGTTAAAACCGACGGTAACCCCGTTTTTGATATAAATAACCTTCGAATCCTGACCGCCGATATCAATTACTGTACTTACCTGCGGACAATATTTTGCTGCCGCTACTGCATGCGCGGTAATTTCTGTACGTATTTCATCAGCACCAGACATGGCGGCGGCCAGATGACGTCCAGACCCGGTGGTTCCTACCGCGGTAATGGGAATATCACCTTCAAAATAATTATCCAGTTGTACAAAAGCCTGGCGAACAGCATCTGCGGGTCGGCCATTTGTGCGCAAATATGATGTGTATACCGGCGATAGATTTTCATCTATCACTGCCATTTTTGTCGTTACCGACCCAATATCTAAACCAAGATAATACATATTATTTTAATTCCCCGCATTTTTCCGTGCTTCCAGCACGTCAAGGAAAGCTTCCAACCGCGTTGCCATCCCAGCTTCACCGGATTGTTCTGATACTACATAAGTCAGCACCGGTATGTCCAGCGACTCGCTGGCAGATACTATTATATTCTGCGCGACTATCTCCGGCATACAGGTGAATGGAAATATGTGAATAACGCCATCAATATCTTCTTTCGACGCCAGCACCACATCTCCTACCGACTCTAAACCATGCCCGCCAACTGGTGACGCCAACCATCCTTCTGCCGCTTTTTGCGATTCCATGCGCTGCTGGCGCGACTTCCCCTGCCCCAACACGTGGTCATCATACCACCCCATTACACTGTGCCGGCAATCTACCAGCACCCGATGCGGCATAGCCGTAGCTATCCAGCGTTCCAGGTAATTTGTCGCTTCCTGTTCCAATAATACCCAAATCTCGCCGGTCAACCGCACTTTCAATGGATTAGTCTCGGATTTTGGGACAAACGCAATCTCCAGGTAAGCTTGTTTGGCAAATGATTTCAGGTCATCTTTGCTGGATATCTGGCGCAAACGGGTAAAATATTTCTTCAGCAATTCATCACCGGCACCACGAACATCTTCATAAGCACGCAATTCCCGCACCATTTCAACGATTTTATCGGCGGTTCTTATTTTATCCAGCGAAAACAGGAATGATGGTATTAATTTATGCCAGGGAGCATTATTAGATAATATTGAGATATTTTTAATAAATGACGGCAATTTCTCAGTCAAAGGTAAAAACGAGTCTGCCACTACCATATCGAATTGCCTGCCGGTTCTTCGCAACAGCAACTCCTGTATCTGTCCGTACCAGCCAAGCCTGCAAAGTCCCTTGCCACCCACCATTAAGATAGTGTTTGCGCCATTATCCAGCAAGTTTTGCATTTGTCCCAGCGTACTAACGAATGGAAAACAGGCGAATTCGGGGGCAAGATCGCGTCCTAGTTCAATTATTTCAGTCGAGGTGCGCGGTGCGGTTATATAATCTACTCCCATATCAGCAAAAAATGAATCAAAACCAATATCGACATGTCCCATTGAGGGATAACCCACGACCCGTTTCTCTATATGTATCGGCACTACTTTGCTTTCTGACGGTTCGCTGTCAAATGGCGCGGTATCTATAAATGCTTCTAAACGGGTCAATATTCCAGCTTCGCCAGTATGCTCATCTATAATCAGGTTCAACAATGGTATTCCAGCATCCTCTGCTGCCCCGGTCAAATATGGTTCAGTCACCAGTGATGTGCCGCACCCAAAAGCGGTAACATTTATCACTTTCTCAACCTTTCCGCTATTTATCAGGTGCAGTCCGGCTCCCAATACCTGGCGTTCCAGATGCCACAAATGGTCGTCAGCATCGGGGATATGCTCAACTGCTTTGTCTATTTTACTCTGACTCACCATTTCCGGGGTAATGATAATCGCGCGGGGATTTATATAGTCAGCTATCACCCGGCAAACTTTATCGTAAATCAAATATGGCTGGCCTAATATAGCGATGCGGGGAGCATCTTCATCAAGGTCGTTATTTAGGAATGTTCGGGTGTTAAACCATAGATCAACTGGAGATATTCGCGCTTCTACGCAGCGGGATACATCTAAATCAAGGTCGAATAATGCGGATGCCAACAGTTTTTTCAGATATCGAGGATTATGCTGCCCAAACTTGGCGGCTACCGCTTCTATTTGCCGCACCATTTTTCCCGGTTCTTCGGTAATATCAATGGTTGGCATTAATACCCGACTGCTTACTAAACCCAATGCGTGAAAAACCATATCCGGCGCGCCAATCGCCTTGGGACAGCACGGATTGCCAAATACCGAGGTGATTCGCGGCAGCCAGATAAAATGCACATTTCCCTTGCGCTGCAGCCATCGAACATGGGCAAACAACTGCTTCACCGGCAGACAAGGCTCATCTGTGGGACAGGTATGTAAATACTCCATCACATCAGCATTGCTCTGCGGCGACACCACTACCTCAACCCCCAATCCTTCCAGCAAAGTACGAAAAAACGGGTATAAATGGTAATGAGACAGCGCGCGTGGAACCCCCACCCGAATAGCAATCCCTCTTTCATTATTCATCTGACTGACTGGCATACCTAATAATATGTTTATATTTCAAGAAAGGCAAGTGAAACAGATAATAGATAACACCACTTTAATTAAATTAAATTCAGGTTCACTTGTGATAAATTATCTTTAGTTAATTATCATTTTTTCTTTAGATATACATTCAGCAATGCCAGAATTCTGTCACTTCCAGGTACTTTGTTTTTCACGTTTTCATTCGCGTAATCAAGCGGCAGTTTGCCATCGATATCTTTGGTATCAAGACTAATCCCTTTATCCAACAGCATTTTCACCAATTCAATATCACTTGAAATAATCGCAAAATTGATTACCGACTTATTATACAGCGCGTCAGCATCTTTATTAATTTTTTTCGTCGCCAACATTTTAGTACGGTTTTTCACCGTCATTGGCATTGTCTTTTCATCGATAAGACCGTCATTAAACTTTTCATCTTCTAAATATTTATAAACATAGGTAAAATGATCAACTAACTCTTTATTAGCAGCATTATCTTCAATTGCGAAATTCAACCAGGCTGTCAGCATCCATAAGAATTTATTGTATGAAGGTGTTTGTCCCCAATGAATTAACTTTGATTTTTCTGGATAAGCTGTTGATACACTCTTAATAGCTATAAAATATATTCCTGTTTTTTTTATTTCATCATTACTTGACATTCCGACTAATTGAACAGATGCGTCTTTATATATATCGCATATTTCTTTAAAATGTTTGTTATTAATAAATCTTGTTATATCAAAATCTATTATATATTTTAAATGTTCTTTTGCCTTATTATATTTATCTTTATTACTTGATTTTAATATAGAATTTACAATATTATTATGGTAATTAAACATCTTCAAAGTAGATTCTGCTTCAATATTTAATAACAAATTTTCTTCAATAGGTACAAACTCATCTGGAATTGGCATTTCATAACATAGCGAATCTCTTTCAAGCATCAATTCAAATAAGTAATTATCTGAAAATTTATATTTATCCATCATAACTTGATAAAATTTTATATAAGATTTCCTACCATCAATAATTCCCATTTCCTTAATTATCATTTTAGAGACAATTATATAATCATTCTCGTAATCAAGTTCTGGTTCTTTAGATATAAAATCTATCACTCTTTCACTCATAATTTTAACATCATCTGCAGTCTTCATTTTACTTATTGCTGATAATATTTCATCTCTCGAGACCTGATCCGCGTTAGTTGAAATAGAAACTGTAACAATTATTAGCAGGAATGCAAATAGTAATAATATTTTATTCATTTCATTATCCTTATGATTTTCGTTCGCTTTAATTGACCGGTGGTGTAATTAAAGCTGATACTGGTAATCTGGTGACAGACTACTCAATTGCCGTTTAATCATAATTCCTTTCAATACTTTAGAATTTATGAGGCTTTTGCAAAACCCCTTAAATTTTTAATCTAATTTTTAAAAACTACCCATT
>CAZWZF010000023.1:0-5661 GCA_964638715.1 uncultured bacterium
GGGTTGGGGGATGGGGCTTAAGCTTAAATTTGATTATATATTATCTGCATATCACCACTATCACAATAAAAAATGATATTATTAGTTGCGCAACATGTTGCGCAAAGGATTTTATATGGTTTCATTGCGAAAAATTGCTGGTCTTGCAGGGGTGTCGCCATCTACCGTAACCAGAGCATTGCGGGATGACGTGCGGATTGGTGCGGCTACCCGCGAGAAGATTCATGCACTGGCGACTATGTACCATTATATTCCCAACCGGCTGGCGCAAAGCCTGATGACGGGCAGAAGCTACACCGTCGGGGTGATATTGCCATCGGTGGTAATACCATACAGCGCGCGCATGCTGGAAGGAATATTGCAGGCAACAGGTCCGGCGGGGTACCGGGTGATTATTCAGGAATCCCATGGAAAACTGGCAGATACAATAAGCGCGATACAAATGCTGACCGAGCAGCGAGTTGATGGTGTATTACTGGATACAGGCCATCTGCAGCCGATTCCCAGAAAAACAATATTGGAAATGCGCAGCCATGAGGTAATACCAGTAGGTCTTGATGCGACGGATTTTGAGGATAAAGTAGATATTGTGATGACTGATGAAGCATCACTGGCATTGCAGGCAGTTGATTATTTGTTATCACAAGGGCATAAACAGGTGGTATTTGCCGGTAAAATGTCGGCAGGGAAACTCACTGGTCGTGGAAAATTTATGGCACAGGCTTTTAAAACGCGCATGCTCAACAGTCATTTCATAGATGTTCACGATGACCCACCATATACCAGCTTGCAAGTGGATAATATCGTTGCGGAAATATTAAAGATATCACCACGGCCAACGGCAATTATCACCTGGGAAGACCCGATTGCCGCGTTACTGATGCCTGCTTTGTTGCGCAAAAATATAAAAGTTCCTGGTGATATAAGCATGATAGGATGCGGAAACCTGTCATTTTCCACCTTCATATCTCCAACATTAACTACTTTTGAACAGCACCCGGAACAGGTTGGCGCGTCTGCATTTAAACTGCTTGAAGAAAGGCTGAACGGCGAAGTTTCACCGCCAAAATCAATCAGCATCAAACCAACCTTGATAATTCGTGATAGTGTGAAAAAATTAAATTAAACAATTTTAAGATGATAAAATTGCTTAATGGTGAAACAAAAAATCATGTTAATCATGTTAATCCTGTCAAAACACTAAAAAAAAGCTGCATAACACTTGATATTACATGTAAATATTAAGTATCATAACGAATACCTAATTCATAAAGGAGCTGGCCATGGAAAATCTCATTGGCAGCCGTATTAAAACCTTTCGCGAGCGATTAGATATGTCGCAAGCTGAACTGGCCACCTCTTCCGGTATCGACGCCGCGTTGATTGCCGCTATCGAGGAAGGCAAAGTAACCCCGGTGTTGGGAATTATGGTGAAGATATCCCGCAGCCTGGGGCAGCGTCTTGGCACCTTCATGGATGATCAGGTAAGTGAAGACCCGCACATAGTTCGATATGCCGACAGAAGGCAGGATCTGGCACATCATAAAGAAAACGCAGAACAATATAGCTATTATCCATTGGCTGCCGGTAAAACCGACCGCCACATGGAACCGTTCTTCGTTGAAATTGCTCCCGGTCAGACGAAACAGTTTTCATCTCACGAAGGAGAAGAATTTATTATCGTGATTGCCGGTCAGATTGAACTGACCTATGGCAAGAAAACCTGTCTGCTTACCGCTGGAGATTCCATGTATTACAACTCCATAGTACCCCACCATGTAGGTTGTGTGGGCGATACAACAGCGCAATTATACGCTGTTATTTATATGCCATATTAAAAGGGTGCGAGAAATGATTAATCCTGAGACTGCAACCCATAGCTTGACTCTGGGTCAAGTATTGGATAATACTGTTGCCCGCTACCCGGATAACCTGGCAGTGGTGTATGTTGACCGCGATTATCGCCAAACCTGGCGCGAGTTTTCTGACGAAGTAGACCGTGTCGCCAAAGCGTTAATGGCACTCGGTGTGCAAAAAGGCGAAAAGGTTGGCGTGTGGGCATCTAACGTGCCGCATTGGGTCACTCTGCAATTCGCCACCGCAAAGATAGGGGCTATCCTGCTGACTATTAATACCAATTACAAATGCCACGAAGCTGAATTTGTGCTGGAACAGTCAGACATGGAAAACCTTTTCTTTATAGACGGCTTTCGCGATACTGATTATCTACAAATCATCAACGACCTGATACCGGAACTAAAAACCCAACCGCGCGGCAGTTTAAAATCAAAGAAGTTCCCTTTTCTCAAAAGAGTATTTTATCTTGGTCCACAAAAGCATCGCGGTATCTATTCTATGCCAGAGTTGCTGGCGCTTGGCGATACTGTTTCAGATGAAGAATACTTGGCACGCCAGGCTACATTAGATTGCCATGATGTGGTGAATATGCAATATACCAGCGGTACCACCGGTTTCCCCAAAGGCGTTCAATTAACCCATTACAATATAGGAAATAATGGCTATTGGATTGGCAAAAATCAAAACCTGAGCGGTGTAGATAAGATATGTATTCCTGTCCCGCTGTTCCACTGTTTCGGATGTGTGCTGGCAGTACTGGCGTGCGTCAACCATGGCGCAACCATGGTGTTGTTGGAGAAGTTTGACCCGGTCACTGTAATGATGTCTATTGAAAAAGAAAAATGCACCGGTGTTTATGGCGTTCCGACGATGTTTATTGCCATTTTAGAACATCCGCTCTTCAGCAAATTCGACTATTCATCACTGCGCACCGGCATCATGGCCGGTAGCCCCTGTCCGGTGAAAACGATGAAACAGTGCGTTGAATTGATGAATATGACAGAATTGACCATCTGTTACGGCCTTACCGAGTCTTCGCCGGTTATGACCCAGACTACCTATGATGAGCCTGACCTGATGCGCAAATGCTCTACCATCGGCAAGGCAATGCCGGGTATGGAAGTGAAAGTGGTTAATCCCGAAACAGGCGAAGAATGCACACCTGGCACACCCGGCGAGATGTGCGTGCGCGGTTACAATATCATGAAGGGTTATTACAAAATGCCGGTGGAAACTGCCAAAATAATCGATGCAGACGGCTTTTTGCACAGCGGCGATATCGGCGTGATGGATAAAGAAGGTTATTTTGCCATCACCGGCAGATTGAAAGACCTTATTATTCGCGGTGGTGAAAATATCGACCCGAAAGAAGTGGAAGATTTCATTCATCACATGGAAGGGGTGCGTGATGTACAGGTAATTGGCGTCCCCAGCAAGAAATACGGTGAAGATACCGGCGCGTTCGTGATATTAAAAGCCGGTGCGGAAATAACCGTCGAAGATATTCAGGACCATTGCCGCGGCCAGATAGCCTGGATAAAAATCCCCAAATATATCTATTTCATAACCGAGTTCCCCATGACCGCCAGTGGAAAAATACAGAAATACAAATTGCGTGAAATGGCACACGAATTATGGCCTGACGCGTAAAATAAAAAAGACATCGATTAACAGGATATAAATGATATCTTATCTTGTTAATCCTGTTAATCGATGTAAAATATTATCTTACTTCAAATCCTTCCAAACTTCATCTACCATACTGCAATCGCCTTCCAGAAAATCGCTGGTGTATCTTTTCATCTCGCTTGACATGGCGGATAGTTTGGCGCGCAGGAAAGGGTAGTCATTGCGGTTGTAACATTCGCCAAAACGACGGTAGCCAACACTAAATGGGGTGGCGGTGTCTGATTCTTCTGATAGTGTTACACCGATTGCCCCGGTGTCTAAAGTGCAGATAACGTGAACAAATAGTTTATTGCGCTGGTATTCGGCAATATATGTGGAAGAGTTCTCTTTTTTTATTTTAATGTATTGTATACCATATGCTTCCATGATAGGGGTGAACATTTCATGGCAGATATCGGAGAATGCTTTTTTTGTTACTTTTGCCATATTAATTTACCCCAGTTTATTATACAACTGCCCATAATCGCGTTCCCAAATCAGCGATAATTCACCGCGCAGAAAATCGTTTCCATATCGCAGCAGTTCGAATATTATCATCATAAATTGCCGGCGCATCTCCGGGTGTTCACCTGGTTTCGCTTTTAGTTGTATCCCTTTTGCCAGCGGTATCATTTTCAATATGCCATATTCATCGACATAGCCGATATTTATTGTTGCCTGGCGTTCGCGAATATCGTAAAGGATATCTATTCGCTGGTTGTCGCGGGCGTATTCAACTTTGCTTACCATGCTCATTTCATCAGTAATCTGCATGATTTTAAAGTTGTGTTCTGTTATTAAAAATGAAAAATAATCATCACAAATCTGCTGCAATTCTTTGTTTTTCATATCAATTCCTTCACTTCACGCATAATATTGTCATCCATAGTCTTTCCAGCGACAGGTCGATGTTGGCGTTTCTTTCGATATGCAGTTTTGTACGCATTATTTCGTGCAGCCCGGTACGCAAATCTGCCTGTGAAATAATTCCTGCTATTGCCCTGATTCTATCTTCGTAATCTGTATTAAGCAGCGATGTAGGTTCTCCCATGCTGCAAATCATTAAATCACGCCAGCAGGAGGCGACAATGTCGAGGAGTTCCGGCATGTTGCGTCGGCGAATCTGGTCTTCCGACGGGCCTTTTTTGCCGCCGGTTTCTTCTTCACCCGGTTCTATTAAAATTTCCGCGGCACTGGATAAATCATGCATTATTTTTGCTAATTTCAATGCCGAACGTCTGCCACGCGGCAGGTAACTCATTATCGCATCCATCAATTCCTGGCGGGTTTTTAATACTGCCGGATTTTGCGCGACGGCGATTGCCCATCCTACCCGTCCAGCCGCCATACCGGTAATTGCTTCTGCGGTGATATCGTCAACATCCGGGGCATTTGTAGACAGCGCGTTGCGAACCGCATCTCGCGGAGACAGGTTAAAACGAACTGGTCGGCAGCGTGATACCAATGTCGGCAGCACCGAGTTTGGACGTGAACTGATGAGTATAATTACTACATGGTTGGGTGGTTCTTCCAGGGTGAGCAGCAGCGAATTTCCGGCATCTTCCTGCAGTCCCGGACGGTTGGCAGGATCCAAGATATATACTTTTGTCCTGCCTTCCATCGGCTTTAGCTGGGCATCTTCGCGCAATGGCAGCGGGTGGGTTGGCGACTCGCCGCTTTTCGTGCGGATGGCGTCAATGGGGATAACCGTTTTACCGCCGGTGGTAGCCGGGGTAAATAGGCGCACATCGGGGTGATTCCCTCGATTAATTAGATTGCAGGCGCGGCAAACATCGCAAAAATCACCTTTTGCCCGGTGCGCTTCGTCAAGGCAGTTCAATGCTTTGGCAAATGACATGGCAGTAACTTTTTTCCCGCATCCCTCTGGACCGTAAAACAATAAAGCATGACCAACAGTGCCTTCCACAATGGCACGCTGCAACCACGCGATGGTATTATCCTGACCTATAATATCTGAAAATGGCATGGCTGTATTATACCGTTAAAGGGGGTTGGATGGATAGAGGGAATGGGTAGTTGACAGTGGATAGTTGATAGTTAATCATTATCAGAATAATTCGTAATTCGTAATTCGTAATTCGTAATTCGTAATTCGTAATTCGTAATTCGTAATTC
>CAZWZF010000023.1:5761-65428 GCA_964638715.1 uncultured bacterium
GTAATTTACCCCTTTTCCTCTTTACATATTACCCTTCTAACAGGTAAACTTTAATTATCAATACCTGAAGGGAAATTAATATGCCTACATCAATAGACTTCGTAAAAATGCATGGTCTTGGCAATGATTTTATCGTTGTCGACTGTATTAGAAATAATTATTCAATAGATGAATTAGTGAAATCAGCCACATTTTTATGTGACCGTAATTTCGGTATTGGTGCTGACGGATTAATCTTGGTTATCGCTTCAACAGAAGCAGATTTTCAGATGAGAATTATTAATGCAGATGGCAGCGAAGCTGAAATGTGCGGAAACGGAATACGATGTTTTGCCAAGTTTGTTTATGATAAAGGCTTAACCCAGAAGACTGACTTTACAGTAAGCACACTGGCGGGAATCATTGCCCCGGCAATTCAGGTTGAAGACGGCAAGGTAAAAGTAGCCAAAGTAAATATGGGTGAACCCCATCTTGAACGCGAATTAATCCCAATGGTTGGTCCAAAGGGTGAAGTGATAAATGAAATGCTGCAGGTGGAAAGTACAACAGTACGGGTTACAGCGGTATCGATGGGCAATCCTCACGCAGTGTTGTTTGTAGACGATGTTAATACCTATGCTGTCGACTGGTTTGGGCCGCGAATTGAACGCCACAGCATTTTTCCGCGCAAGACCAATGTAGAATTTGTGCAGCGTGTATCATCAACTTACCTGAAGATGCGCGTGTGGGAAAGGGGAGCGGGCCTTACGCTGGCATGCGGTACCGGCGCCTGCGCTACTGTAGTCGCCGCTGTACTTAATGGACTGTCAGAAAGAACCGCAATAGTTGAACTGCCTGGCGGCAAACTGGAAATCACCTGGGACGACGAAGATAACCACGTATATATGACTGGACCGGCGGATGAAGTTTTCTGCGGTGTAGTTACTATTTAGAAAATACAGAATATGCAAATTAAAAGCCCGCTTGAAAAAGCGGGCTTTTCTTTTTTTATCCTACATTGACGGCAGTGACTGTTCGGGTGGCTTCTTGGGTATGGTAAAGAAGAAGGTCGAACCCTTGCCGAGGACAGAGTCTACCCAGATTGCCCCGCCGTGTGCCTGTACCAGGTTCTTTACCAGGAAGAGACCGATACCGGTACCGCCGACTCGCTGGGAATCGCCGCTGTGTACGCGGTGGAAACGCTGGAATACTTTGTCCACATGTTCACGCGGGATACCCATTCCGTGGTCAATAACTGCGAAGCGCATGTTATCGCCTTCATCAACCACTTCGGTAATGATTTCACCGCCTTCAGGACTGTATTTAATTGCATTGCTTATCAGGTTAGTGAGAATCTGGTCCATCTTATCTTTATCTGCATATATGGTAGCCAGTTTTTCAGGATATTTTGCAATAAGGGTGTGTTTGTCGGTATAACTGCGCTGGAAACTTACGCACTTATCAATTAATTCTGGCAGGCTGACAGTATCGTAATTCAAGTGCAATGGCAGGCCGCGTTCGATACGGGATACATTCAACAAGTCGCTGATTAAGCGTACCAGGCGATCGCATTCGGAATCGATGATTTCATAAAATTCGCGTCGTGTCGGACGGTCGTAGAAATCTTCCTCGGGATCGTCTAACAGGGTGCGTATGAATCCCTTGATAGCAGTTAATGGTGTGCGCAATTCGTGAGAAACAGTAGATACAAAGTCGCTTTTCATTCTCTCTACATTGCGCAATTCAGTTACATCATTTAGTATGCACAACAAACCAACAGTATTTTTCTTATCGTCTCTTACTATTGCTGTCTGAGTTGCGTAATAAAGGTCATTGATAACGAACTCTTTGGCAATTTCTGATTCTGTTTTTAATGCGTGGGAAAGGAACTCGCGAAGTTCGACATTAGTGATAGCTTCATTAATGTGAATGCCGGTACTGCCGGAATCCAAACCAAGGATTGACTCAGCGGCATTGTTAACAATTTGAATACGTTCAGTACGGGTAATTACTAACAAACCGGAACTCATACTTTGCAGGGTATATTCGAGTTGTTTCTTTTCCTGTGCAATATTAATAATTATTTTAGCACTGCTGATAACAGCGGCGGCGTTGCGGGCGAGAACTGTTAATAAACGAATATCTTCCTCGGTAAACTTCATGCCGTAGCGTTTATTAAATACGTGGATGACGCCAATAATAGTTCTTTCAACAACCTGCTGATTTTCGTTGCGTCTCTCAATAACCATCGGTACGGTCAGAGAATCGCGAACATTGAGCATTGCTACTTTATCTTTTAATGTTCTGGTGTCTGTAGAGCAATCATGACAAATAATCGCATGGCCTTCGCGGAAAGCTTCACCACTTACACCTTCATTTGCGCGTACACGGAATGTGTTAATTTCATCATCAGTCAGTTTCAATGCAGGATGCTGCGCTACTAATTCACCACTGTCCTGGTCATATAACATGATAACGCATTTTTCTGCCTGCAAAATCATGGCAACCCGACGGACAAATGTTTGCAATGTCATCGCCAATTCTTCTTGAGTGGCGACAGGTGTCTGGATTTCATTGGCAGATCCAGATTGAACTTGCTGCTCTAACGCCTGTTTATTTCTTTCTAACTCAGCAATACGCCTTCGAAGGTCAACAAGCTCGTTTTGAATATCGCTTGCACTTCGATTATTACGACTGCCGCTATTTTCAACAGATAATGACATTTTTTAAGAATTATCCTTTCGATTCTCTTGGAACTGCTATGACGTAATATTCTATCCATACTGCATTAGAATCGTCAAGTTTTAAGATGCTCTTTTTATGTATATTCCAGATTTATTTATAAAATCTTAATTAAAAATAATTTAATTAAGCAATAACAGTCTTGCGCAATCACGCAAAGGGTCATGATAAGATGGGTAAACCTGCATCATATCAGCAATATCGCCAATACTGATACCTGTTTTTATTATTAATGCAATTTCCTGCACCAGCATGCTGGCGTGTGGACCTGCTACAAACCCACCCAAAATCTTGCCTGTATTTATATTAGCCACTAACTTAACAAATCCTTCTATTTCGCCACTTATTGCAGCACGATCACAACTGGAATAACTTACCTTCGCAACCGCTATACCTTCCATATCTTTACATTGGTCTTCAGTCATCCCCACACCAGCGAGTTCCGGTGATAAGTACGTTGCCCGGGGAACTATTGAATCTGAAAACTTTACAGTATTTTCATTGCCTATATTAATCCCGACATGACGACCTTCGGCTTCAGCAGTACTGTAAAACTGATATCGTCCGCCAGTTGCATCGCCACATACAAAAATGTGCGGAATAATCGTACGCAATGATTCATCCACCTGTAATTTTCCGCGCTCAACACTTAAACCCGCCGCTTCAACATTCATACCATCCAATCGCGGACGTCTGCCGGTAGCGACTAATATTTCATTTGCTATTATTGTTTCCTCAATTCCATCTTTATAAACAACGACAGCCTTGCCATTTTCTGCGGATTCTACCCGGAGAATATTAGCTGCCGTTTCTACTTTAACCCCGGCTTTTGTCAATATATCTGCTGCGGCAATTCCACAATCAGCATCTTCCATGGGCAATAATCTATTGGCAATTTCTAATAATACAACTTTAACGCCAAAACGAGCATAAATTAACGCAAATTCGCAGCCAACTGCACCACCGCCAATAATTGTGATGCTTTCCGGCAATTTAGGTTGTGAGATGGCATGCATATAAGTTATTGGTTTTATATCCATTAATCCTGGGATAGGTGGAAACGTTGGATGAGCGCCAACGGAGATAACAATGTAATCAGCGGTAAAGCTATCTGCGCCTACTCCAATGGTATGAGAATCAATAAATTTGGCTTTGCCTTTTGTGAATAGAATTCCTTCATCAGCAAGTTTTTCAGGACTGCAGTTATTAGCCAAGTCAGCTAAAATGCGTGTTTTTCGCGCATTAATGGATGCATAGTCAAAACCTATAACCTCACAGAATATCCCATAATTTCCGGCATCAGTGGCTGTCTTTAAAATACCTGCAGATTCTAAAAGTAATTTTGTTGGCAAACATGTCCACCACAAACAATCACCACCCGGCTTGGTAGCTTCTATAACTCTTACAGTCATACCGCGGGCATTTGCATTACGGGCAACATTCAATCCGGCGGTACCACCGCCAATTACGATTATATCTGTATGTTTATCATTCATTATATTCATATCCACTTGTTTATATTACCAAATATTCCCCACTTGACGATAGATTAAATCAGATGAGTTCAATCTTTTTAGCATATCCGGGGAGTTTGTTCAATCGTCTGCATATCCAATATTCGTTTGCCAGTTACGGTCTGCAATAACACTTTTCCTGCCGGTTCGTTAGTTACAGAACCGATAATTGCTGCTTGCTGCGAGTATTTGTTATTACACAGTACCTGCAGCACTTCATTAGCAACATTTCTCGGGCAAATGATAATTAACTTCCCTTCATTTGCCAGGTATAACGGATCAAGACCCAAAAGTTCGCAAAATCCGCGTATTTCATTTTTTACCGGTATATCGTCTTCCCGCAATATCATGCCGGTATTGCTTTGTGCTGCTAATTCGTTAAGTGTTGTCGCTATGCCGCCTCGGGTTGGGTCGCGCATTGCATTTATTTGCAAACCAGAAGCTGCCAAATCATTCACCACACTAACCATGGGAGCGCAATCTGATATTATATCTGCCTTAAAGTTAAAACTTTCACGCGCCAACATTACAGCACATCCATGGTCGCCTATTGTACCGGTGATAATAATTGTGTCTCCGGGTGTTATACACGCTGGGTTTGGGCGAAAATCGTCGCACATAATGCCAATTCCTGATGTATTTATAAATATTCCGTCAGCTTTGCCATGAGGAACAATTTTCGTGTCGCCGGCAACAATTTTAATATAACATTCTGCTGCTGTTTTTGCCATACTTTCAACTATTTCATCTAACTTTTCAATACTGAATCCTTCTTCAATTATGAAACCGCAGCTTAAATATGCCGGTACAGCACCACCACAAACCAGATCATTTACAGTACCGCATACTGCCAATTTGCCTATATTGCCACCCGGGAAAAATATTGGACTTATCACGAAAGAATCTGTTGTAAATGCTATCTCATTGTTGTCCAAAATAAGCTCTGCTGCATCATTAGCACCAACTGTTTGCCTGCCAAAATGCCGGACAAAAATGTTTGTTATTAATTCCCATGTCAATCGTCCGCCATTGCCGTGAGATAATGTTATGACTTTATCCATCTATTTAGATTCTCGCTTATATCTGTAATATGCTGCGCATGCGCCTTCTGATGAAACCATACATGCCCCGATAGGATTTTCCGGTGTGCATGATTCTGCATAAAGTGGACAATCCGCAGGAGTTATTTTTCCCCGCAATACTTCACCACATCTGCAGGGAGTATTTTCATCATCTGTGAAAGTTGGCAAATTTAATCTTATTTCAGCATCATGATGGTCATATTTTTTACGCAGCTTTAATCCAGAGCCTGGAATATTACCAATACCGCGCCATACGGCATCGCATGGTTCATAAACTTCATCAATTACTGCTAATGCGTGAATGTTGCCGTCTTTTTTAACCACCCGTGAATAAAGGTTATCTACACCGGCAATTTCACCATTGCAATGACGCATTATTGATAAAATCGAGGCAAGTATATCTGCCGGCTCAAATCCTGTCACTGCACCTGGTATTCCTGTACGCGCACAAAACTCGCTGTAAAAATTAGTTCCTATAATTGCACTGACATGACCGGGTAAAATTAAACCATCTATCTTAATTTCTTTATCATTAGCCAGTGCATTAAGAGCAGCCGGCATTGTTTTATGAGCAGTCAGCATAACAAAATTATTTATTAACATTTCATACATCTTTAAAATAGTCAATGCAGTTACTGGTATCGTCGTTTCAAATCCTACCGCTAAAAATACCACTATTTTATCAGGATTATCGGTACAAAGTTTAATACAATCAAGCGGAGAATAAACAGTCCGTATATCTGCTCCTTGCATTCGCATTTGTGTAAGCGATGTTGAACTGCCAGGTACTCGAATCAAGTCGCCAAAGGTTGCAATAATAGTATTTGGCATTTTAGCAATATAACATGCGGCATCAATATACGATGTTCCAGTAACACATACCGGACAGCCGGGGCCGCTGATTAACCGAACATTCGCAGGCAGCAAATCACGAATACCATATCTCATTACTGCCATTGTATGAGTACCGCAAACTTCCATAATAGCTAAAGGACGACCAGAATAACTTTGAATTTTCTCTATTTCAGCGTTTATTACCACCGGGTCGCGAAATGGCTTATTAATATCAAACATCATCTTTACTCAGCAACCCGCCTAATTCATGAAATAATTCAATCGTCTGCATCGCTTCCGCTTCATCAATCTTTTCAATGGCATATCCGGCATGAATCATCAAATAATCACCAATCTGCACATTTTTTACCATATCTATTGCTATGCGATTTTTAACACCCATAATATCTACGGTTGCTACATTTCCGTCTATTTCTTCAACTTTACCAGGAATAGCTAAACACATTTTAACTCACCTTTACGGTACAATGCCAATACCGCTTGTCCAAGTGAAATACCGCCATCATTAGCTGGCAGCAATCGATTGAGCATTACATTAAAATCAGCTGATTTCAATAGATAATTTACCCTTTCTAATAAATAAATATTCTGAAAAACACCACCTGACAACGCAATATAGTTTATTTGTTCTTTATTTCGTAATTTAAAAGCCATCTGTAAGATTATTTCTGCTACTGTTTCGTGGAATCTGGCAGCTATAAAAGATGATGAATATCCGTGATTTCTATCTTCTACAACCCCGTTTATTATACCAGAAATTCCCACTGTTATTGTCTCGCCATCAATAATATTAAATGGATAACTATTTATTTCACCATTATTGTTATTTGCAGCAAACTCCAATTCAATAGCCGCTTGCCCTTCATAAGTAACCGTTTTTCGCATCCCGATAATTGCGCTGACAGCGTCAAATAACCTTCCCATACTTGATGTCCGGTAAGTATTTGTCTTATTTGCAATTAACGACGACAATAATTCAATATCAGTCGCATTTTCACCTAATATAGTTGCATCCAAACCAAATTGATTAAGATATCCAAGTGCTGATTTCCACGGCGTACTTCGTCCCTGCTCTGCTGGCAAATCGACATATTCCAAATGTGCAGACCGTTGCAGGTTATCTAAAGCGCCGGTAAAAAATTCTCCACCCCAAATATTGCCGTCATCACCATAACCTGTACCATCAAATGCTATTCCAATTATTTTCCCATTATAATTATTCTCTGCCATGCAACTGGCAATATGTGCGCGATGATGTTGAACCTGTATAACTGGCAAACCGCTGTCATAAGCATATTTTGTAGACAAATAATTCGGATGCAGGTCGCATACTATATATTTAGGTGACACGCCTAATAAATCAGAGAGCAGTTTTATACCATTAATGTATGCTGTGAATGTTTCATAATTTTCTAAATCGCCAATATGATGACTAACAAAAAAATTATTTCCGTCATTCAAACAAAATGAATTCTTCAGATGACCACCACAAGCGATGATATTTGATCTGTTTTTTATAAATTCAACTGTAATTGAAGTGGGAACATAGCCACGTGAACGCCGCAAAAAATATGGTTTATTATCAAATATTCTCGTTACAGAATCATCAACACGGGTATGGATTGGCCGGTTATGACTCAATATATAATCAGCAATTCCATCTAATTTGACATTCACTTCAGCATCTTCATAAACAATTGGTTCATCACTGATATTTGCGCTGGTCATCACCAGATATTTTAAACCACTGCTATGAAATAATTGTAAATGAATCGGTGTGTATGGAAGCATAACCCCCAGATTATTGTTTTTCGGCGCAATCTCTGCTGGTAATATTTCTTCATTTTTCTTCAATAATACAATCGGCGCTGCAGATGATGATAAAAGTGCTTCTTCGACTTCTGATATGATGCAAATATCTTTAATAGCAGTTAAATCTGCTGCCATTATCGCAAACGGTTTTTCATCACGTTTCTTTCGTTTACGTAATCTATTTACCGCATTCACATCGGATGCATTGCATGCCAGATGATACCCGCCAATTCCTTTAACCGCGATAATCTTACCAGATTTTAATAATTCACCAGTTTGTATCATCGCAGCATTTTTAATTGAAATGTTATCACCATTAATTTCAGTTAATTCCACCTGTGGTCCGCATTTATGACAGGATATTGGTTGTGCGTGAAACCTTCTATTTCTCGGATTGTTATACTCATTTTGACAATCACCACACATCTCAAATTCAGCCATTGTAGTATTGCACCGATCATACGGAACTGATTTAACAATAGAATACCGTGGACCGCAATTTGTACAATTTATCAGGGGATATTGAAATCTGCGGTTTGAATTGTCAAATAATTCACGTTTGCAATCATCACAAATAGCTAAATCAGCAGATACATTGTTCACCGAATTCTCAACGTCACAACTATCAGCAATGATAAAGTTATCATGATTTTTAAGTGGTATTGAGATAGTTGAAATGTTATTGATTTTAGCTGCCGGTGGCGGGTTTACTTCAATTTTTTTTATAAATATATTTAAGCTGTTTATATCACCTTCGGCTAAAATATATACATTGGCTCCGATGTTTTTAACGTAACCAGTGATACCTATTTCATGCGCCAGACAATATACAAAGGGGCGAAAACCTACCCCCTGCACAACACCAGAAATATTAATTCCCCAACATTCAATCTTTTCACTCTTCACTCTTCACTCTTCTCTCTTCTTCTACACTTCGCCATCATATTCATCAGATATTTCAAGTTCCCAATCAGGAGTTACCAACGAATTATATACTCCCAGTGGCTCTTCACATAATACAATTTCTGGTGATTTGCCATATTTCTCTGCTATTGCCAATTGTATTTTATCAATATCCATATCATCAATCATTAAGCCGGTAGATTGTGATACGCAGAATGTTGGAAGAATTATTTTATCTGGAATTGATATGCTTCCTAACGCTTCAATGATGTCATTTCCCGCTATTAATCCAGCAATGGTTATGCCTTCACCTAAAAATTTGTTATTAACAGTCAATACAGAAATATTTAATTTTCCATATTTTTTCATTCTGTCTGCAAGATGTTTTATTAGCGATTCTGCCAATATTCCAGTTACTAAAACTACTGACTCTTTATGAAATTTCGGTTTAAAGCCGTCAGGTAAATCATCTATCTGGTCATAAAATGAACGCCACATGCCAATGCCATTTTCTATCTGCAGATAATCATCGTAATCATCAGATGGCGGTAGTGGAATATTTGCTAATAGATACAACTCATCAGCAGCATAAACGATGCCATATCCACTATCTTTTTTGCACTGCTGTTGGATTTTATTAATGGTTTGTATAACTTTACGAGCGTCATCTTTAGTGACAGCACGAATATCTTCACAGTCTGCACGATGTTTGGAAAGCCCAACCGGAACAACGCCAATTGATTCGATATTGCTGCCTAAATTTACTAAATCTGTTAATGTTTTATCCAATTCGACGTCATCATTCCAATCCGGACACAATACTATCTGGCAATGCAGGATAATATCCATATCAAGTAATCGATGTAATTGCGGCAATATCGCCGGAGCATCATCATTTCTCAACATTTTTCGCCGCAAAACATCGTTTGTGGTATGAATAGATATATATAACGGAGAAATACCATCCTGATTAATTCTTTCAAAATCTTCATCGGTAAAATTAGTCAAAGACAAAAAGTTGCCATGAATATACGACAACCTGTAATCATCATCCCTTAATTTTAATGATGCGCGTGAATTTGGCGGCAACTGATCTTCAAAGCAAAATATACAATTATTCTCACATCTCATAATATCATCAAATAACTCTTCTTCAAACAAAATCCCCAATACATCATCTTTTTTTAACGTGATATCTTTTTCATAATTTTTATTTTCACGCTGTAATTTTAATTTAACTTTTTTTGCAGATATTAATGTTGACCACTCTATAACATCGCGTGGAACTACACCGTTTATATCTATCAGAAAATCACCTTCGCGTATTCCAACGGCATCACCGATGCTGCCTTTTAACACGTGTAATATTTTTATTTTATTTGTCATTTTGTACCGCCGGTTTTATTTTGAGGAAAATCTCTCTTAAAGTCAAATATAATATAAGTTTGAAGCTAATCTTTGCGGGGAAACATGTTTAAAAGGGAAAATATTCCCTAAAATGAAGAAGAGGAGTAATAATCAATGGCAACTTCAATCGGTCAGACTTACAAATGCAACCTATGCGGCAACGTTGTAGAATTAGTTTTTGTCGGTGACGGCACATTAGTCTGTTGTGGCGAAGACATGTCGCTTCTTGTAGAAAATACTGTAGAAGCAAGCAAAGAAAAGCATATCCCTATAGTAGAAAAAATCGAAAAAGGATTCAAAGTATCCGTCGGTTCCATCCCTCACCCAATGGAAGAGAAACACTATATTGCGTATGTAGAATTAATTGCAAATGGTGTAACTTACCGCAAAGATTTGAAGCCTGGCGATGAGCCGGTAGCTACCTTCTGCGTATGCGCCACCGAAGCAACTGCGAAAGCATATTGCAACCTTCATGGACTGTGGAAAGCGTAAAATATAATTTATTTTAGACATGATTAACAACAATTTCATTTAATTGAAAAGCCAATAATCATGTTAATCATGTCAAAAATAAAATTTATGTATTTTCAAAAATTGAGGCAATTAAAATGATTAGCGATAAAATCCAAAAGTCAATTAACGACCAGATAAACTTTGAATTGTATTCAGCATATATTTATGCTTCCATGTCGACATATTACCTGTCAATAAATTTGCCAGGTTTCGCCAACTGGATGCGGGTACAGGTACAGGAAGAGATGGCTCACGCCACTTTCATGTTTGATTATTTAAATCAGCGAGGAGGTCGCGTTTTATTGCAGCCAATTGCTGGCCCGGAGACTGACTGGAGCGACCCGGCTGCACCTTTCAAACAAGCGTATGAGCACGAAGTGGAAGTAACAAAACGAATCCACAACATCATTAACGTTGCGACTGAAGAACGCGACCATGCCACCATCAACTTTTACCAGTGGTTCGTAAAAGAACAGGTTGAAGAAGAAGCTAATACTGATGGTGTATGCAGGCAGATGACATTGGTAGGCAATGACAAAAGCGGACTTTTCATGATTGACCGCGAATTAGCCACCCGGGTATTCATGGCACCGGTGATGGTATAGCGAATATAATAAGATGAATAAAAATAAAATCTCACCGATTTAAATTGGTGAGATTTTATTTTTTATTATCAACTATTCTTACTTCTCAAACGCAAACTCTAATTCGTTTGCCCAATGCTCTACCCAATCCACCTTGAATGACCCGTTGTGTTTCGCTACGCTGCGTTTGTAGCTTAGCTCCATGCAACCTGCACCGGTATTATCGTTAACGCGATAGGAGAACTTGATGGTTTTGCCGGCATCAAGGGATTTTTTCACATCGGGTATTTCTGACCATGGCAAGGCACATTCAGTAATTCGAGTGTTGCCTTCATGTGTTATTGCCAGCTTTCCACCTTTTACAGGTCCTTCATTAGGTGCTTTTGGACTATGCGGGTAAAAATGCTTATTCGGCAGGTCTGGCCGGCGTAATGGCCATATTTCTGTGCCGCCACCATATTTTGCCGCAACAGGATTCAGCGCATATTCATAATCGGTATCCCAATATCCGGTGAACTTTGGCAAAGTACCCGGTGGATTCATTGCCCATGGTTTATCGGCGTCTGGAATGACATTAAATGCAATTTGTATGTTGTCATGATTAGGGAAATTGCCGGCTGGTAAATCCGGGTCCATGCGATAACTGTAACGGCGGACACCTTCTGGCCAGGTAAACTCTTCAGTTATTTCTTTTGCAGTCCATAAATCAGCCGGGGTATTTTTCTGATTAAGATGCATATCAATTATCGCATCTATTTGAGTTGCCGGCGTACCGCTTAGGGTAGTTCCGCGGAAATAATAACCCGTTAAACCAGGCAATTTCGCTTCAATATCTGGAGTTAACGCGGATGACGGTATAACTTCTTTCTTTTGGCTGGCACTTGACCATAACAAACGCGAGGTTGCCCCGCCGCCACCGTCATAATATTCAAACTTAATATCATAAGCTTTTCCTGCTTCCACCTTAATCATTCCGCTATTTTCAGTATCGCCATGGCCATTCCAATTTTCCACCAGTTGCTGTCCGTTAACCCATAAACGTGCTCCATCATCAGTAACGGTGTAGAAAGTATATTCTTCGCTGAATTTCGGGGTGACTTTTCCTTTCCAACGAACAGAGATGGCAGTACCTTTAACATCGAGTTTTGCATAACTTTTTTCTGGATAAAAGAAATCATCTTCGTTTATTGTTTCATATCGACGCATTCCATCTTCAACGGTGCTGTCAACAGCCTTGCAAGAGAAATACAAATAATCTTTATCATACGCCAACCATCCGGTGGCATATCCCTTTTTTAAAGATGTGTCGAAAGTTTTAAAAGGCTGCCAGGCAAATTCCTGTAGGGTTGGTGCGGCATTGCCAGGACTGGTTACAGTCTGCACTGGGATATCTCCCCAGTCATCAAGCTTGCCATCAACAGTAATCGTACGTTTTGCAATCACATCCACATGCAGGTCTTCGTTATGTTCTGATTTACCATCTTTACCAGCATCAAAAGTAAAATACAGCGGATAGATGTTATTCTCAACAGATACACCAGCAATGACTGGAATTGCAATAACTTTTGTTTCATTAGCATTGAACTTGATCTTCTGGATTGGAGTAGCCAAAGTCAGTTTTCCAAGAGTAACTGCCAGCATACCGTTAATAGGTCGATTTAACACATTGGTTAAGCGCAATTGCAATACCGGATGCTGTTCAATACGGGAAGTCAAGTCTAAACATTCTTTTGCCAATGGCTCAATCCCCGCGATATTTCCTTTTTGCAATGCTTTTACTAATGCCGAAAAACTACCTTTTTTGCCATTACCGCGCAGAAAGAAGCCGCGATGATCTAAAGGAATAACAATTTTTCCGCCTTTTGATGCCACCGGGTTGCCATAAAAATCAAACAGTGAATAACTTTTCGATGATTTTATGGTTAATGTTGCTCCACTTAATGCTTCTGAAGCATCCAGAGCTTTCTCTATTTTCGCTTTATCTTCAGGTAATGCATCCTTTGCCAAAGCGGCTAATTGTGCGCGCAATTCAGCCTTGTGTTTAATTTCTGCAACGCCGCGCGCAGTGCGGAATAATACATTATCAGCACCGAATTCTTCGCCAAAATCTCCAATAACCACTATGGTATTGTCTTCAACATCTGGTTTTCCATTTATTATATTGCCATCAAACAGCATTACCCACGGCAAACCATTTTTGAAAAGCAATTCTTTGAAACGTCTTTCGCCTATAAAATGTGTTGTTGCGCCTACTGATGCAGCAACCGACCAGGTATTGCCGGTTTGGATGCGCTTTTTCTTGCCATCTTCACCATATATCTCAACTGACTGCCAATACATCTCTCTGGCATCGGCAATATTGCCGCCATATACGCCAACTGCCCGGTCATGACCGGTAGAAAGGTTAGTTGCTACCACAGCAGCCACCCGGTCATCTGTATTAGCTACCCAACTTTCAGTGTCCCATATTTTAACCCGGCCATTTGGCGACCGACGATTCATCCATGCCTTCACCGTTGATGGCGGAGCCATTCCCTGGTAATGAATAGAACAAAAATCCAACCATTTTAGATAATCATCTTTGCCATCGCCAAAGAATTTATCATTTGTATTGGAAGAGCTATCACAACCGCCTATTAAAATGTCAACATTTGCTTCTTTGCGCGCCTCTTCTACACCATGTGCCAAGGCGGTGAATATTTCCCGGTATCGAATATCATCAGCACCCCAACCACTGATAGAGATGCCATTCCATGGTTCATTCATAAACTTCATGCCGTTAATCGGACCTTTTGGCCAACCGTAATCAACAGCAAATTGTTTCACTTCCTTTTTAAAATCTTCATCGTAAGACGGCAGCCATGCAAGGTCGAATTTTGTATCCTGCATTTCTCCTTTATCATTCAGCCATGGGCGCGGGCGTCCTAATGGCTGCATGGGACCATAAAACGAACCACCGCCAAACTCCACAGTTATTGCCAAACCAGCTTTCTTTAAAGCCATCAACTGATCACCCATTCGTTTATACCATTCAGGATAATCTTTGTCAGTGGTTGGTTTATAACCAAAACCCATACGGTTGGGGGATGCGCCAAGACGAACAAGTAAATCTACTTCTCCATTATCAAGGCATAATTGTGGAAATTGCACTGGTTTCGGGTTGGCTTTGAAAGTACGTACAAAACTGGTTATAAAACGTTTTCCAAATTCACCTAAATCTATTACTAATGCATAAGCGCCATTCTGAGCTGGAACCTTGGGATTAACAGTCAAAGTCTGATACCCGCCAGCAGCTATCTTTACTTCTACAGGCACAGAATCACAATCAGCCATTTTATACATTTCAGGAACCCAGATATCGTTTGGGCGTCCTTTTGTTCCATAAGCAATTAAATTTACTTTCCCTTTTATTTCAAGGGGTGATTTACTGGTATTAACTAACTGAAAAGTAAATGAAGCCTGCTCACCGGTCCATAATACACTTGCTGGTGCTGAACTATTAATGAATGTAACTGTGTAGTTATTCTTAACATCCTTCAGCTTAACACCCATCGTTTCTTCGAAACCTGGAATGTTAGAACCGGACACCATTTGTGCTGTAGTTATGGCACAACAAATTAAGAAAAGAGATACGATATGGGTAATTCCCCATAATTTAAAATGATTGAGATTCATCAAATTCTCCTTTAAGAATGAACAACGCGTGCGACAATTGTGTCAATAATACCTGTTAATATGTTCTTTTACAATAGAGTTTATCTGATTTTTCTATTTTTTTGCAACTTCTCTAAATAAAGTGTGTCATTAAATATGACTGTAATGCATTTGCATGCTGTTAAACAAAATAATGACTTTAATTAAAAACAAAACAGAATATAGATTTGCAAAAATTTGGCGAATGATTTGTATTGGTTTTGTTGTATTTACAACTCAATGCGGATGGTCGTTAGCACCTGTCAGCGATTCAAAAACAGCACCGATAAAATCTGCAACAGTTCCATCTACACTGCCAGACCCCAGTATACTAACGTTTAATATTAACTCAGGTGCATTATCTAATTTAACTGGAAACCAGAATACAGACATCGCTACCGGTCCAGTTACTTTTTCCGGCATTTATACAAACTCAGCAATTCAAGGTACAAAAAAATCGCCAGTTTCTTTGCTTAATTCAAATAATACTAAAAATGCCGATGATTCATTGATGGATTTTAAAGTCGCTTACAAAAATAACGGTTTAACAATGTCTGCTGAAGTTAATGAAACAGGACAGAAGTTTCTGGGATTCAGTGATACGGTGAAGAAACTTAAAGCAATCGACCCAAACAGTGCCAACATGTTGACGTTGGGTACAAAAAAAACAAATTATAACATGAGTTATACCGGCATCAAAGGATTATCGATGTCGTCAAACTTAAATACAGTTACTGTTGACCAGACTGGTAATGTAGCAAACGGGATGACACAGACAATAAACAATAACAATCTTGGGTTAAATCTTGGGTCAAAATACCGGTTTGATTATAATATATCAAATTTGGTTGAAACCTGGGATCCTACGGTAGCAGTTCACGATTCAAGAGAAGTTCAAAGCCAACTTTTAAAACTATCCGGTAAAATGGGGAACAAATCTTCATTTTCTTTATCTCAAGGCACTACGAATACCAATCAGGGGAAAGCCCAAACTGACCTTACTGAATATGGTTATGCCATGAACTGGAATGAATGGAACAATTTATCATTAACAGGAAATTACCTGACTCGCTTTACAAAACAAACAAATGAACAAGCTGCTATTTTAAATATGGATATGAAAGCTAATATTACTCCCAATATGAAATTAACCGGAAAACTGGTTAATAATTCTACAGAACGTACCGGGGTAGTAGGAAGCATAGATAATAATTTCAATCAGTTGCGATTGGAAACAAAAGTTCTACCAAATGTGCAAATGACAAATGAATATGTAACAAAATATACCCCTGATAACGCAAGCATCAAGTCGATCAATCATCAGGCAATATGGAAAATCTCTCCCTCATGGACATCAACAATCCTATCTGGAAGTAATGATAACTCACTATCCGGCCTGGAAGAACGGTTGGAATGTGGATTTAAAGGTACAATTGGTCCTATCAAAAATCCTGCGACTTTACTGCTGCAAACCGGGCAGTATAACCTTGATACGAATAAACTCGATTATGACAGAGAAATGGTGTCAGTTCAATTGTTGTCATACCGTCCACTGGTATCAACATCGATGGCTTTCGGTTATTATGACGGTCCTATTTTGACAGCAAACTCTCTTATCTACAGGTCATGGGGAAATAAACCTGTTGCCATCACTGGTGTGTGGCGCGATGTTGATTTTATGCGTTATCGTGAATATGGCGGAGAATTAACACAAACGTTAAATTCGAAAACTAAGTTGGTAGGAAAGCATTTCCGTGATGAAATTGATAATAATGGCGAACAATATACTTCCGAAATCGGTGTTGAGCGGCAAATAGGTAAAGGAAGTATTCAATTAGGATATAACGACACCCAGCTTCCCAATAACACAGAACAACACGGTACTGTATGGCGGGTTTATCTGCCATTCACAAAACCATTGCCGGCGTGGGCTAAATCAACACTTCGCGGTACAGTATTTCAGGATGGTTCCACCTGGGGTTTCGGACAATTGCCTACCTGGGTAACAACACCGGAATCTGGTATGACTGTCAGTCAGCGTATCTCGCAAGTCAATAAAACTGAATCCCAAAATCAATCTGTAACTCTGGGAAGCATGGCAAGTGATGATGTATATCTGCAAACCGGTTATGAACGCAACCCGAACTCCAATGTCAATATGCCTGAACAGGATGATCGATTATTTTTCCATTCAGCTTATGCGATTTCACCCGATGTACAGGTATTCGCTCGTTTTACCCAGGAACCTTTGCTTGATAAACCTGCAGTATTATCGACACGTTCATTTGGCATGATGGGACGAATATCACCCACAACACGATTACAACTACAAATGAACTGGCTGACACAAGATACTAAAACTGATTCTATAGATGGTAAAGCATACTTGCTTCAATTTGAACGAAGCATAAATGCTGATAACTCACTGACTTTAAAATACCGATTTTTGCCGGAGCAATTCCGTGGGAAATTAAACACACAACAGGCAGAACTCGGTTACCGATTGACATTCTGATCATAGAGAATTATTCTTAATACAGATAATTTCTGTTTGTGTTTCAGGAGAACAGCAATGAGATTTTGTTTATATATATTATTATTACTACTGCCGGCAACCATGGTATTTGCGACAGAGTCACCAACTGCTACTACTCCATCTGAAAAAAAATTGGGTGAAGAAACAGCAGCACAAATCGAAAAAACTTATAAAGTTATAAATGATCCTGCCAAAAACGCTTTATTTACTTCTATTGCAAACTCAATAGCACCATTCACCCAGCGTCCGGATGTTGTTTATACCTGTAAAATATTAGATATTCCTGATATCAATGCTTTTTCTTTGCCAGGCGGCTATTTATATGTAACAGCCGGTTTGGCGAACGCGGTAGAGAGCCAGGATGAAATAGCCGCAGTTCTTGCCCACGAAGTCGCTCACAATTCAATGTATCATATTCGCGACAGCATGAAAAAAAGCACACCGCTAACAGTTGCGCAAATGGCAATTATAATTGCATCTATTTATTCAAAACGCGAAGACTTGCAGCCTGGTCAGGTGGCAATGATGACCCAAATCATTAAGGAAGCCGTTCAAAATGGCTTTACAATTGAACAGGAATATCAGGCAGATGAACAGGCAGTATATTATCTGAATAAGCAGAAAAAATATAACCCCTCGGCAGTCTATTCAGTAATCATGGGACTTAATCAGATTGATCGGGTACAAGATGCTGAGAAGTATGGATACTTGAATGACCATCCGTTCCCTCGCCAGCGTAAAGAGCGGTTGGAACAAATTATGAACAAATTGAAAATTGATATAAATATTTGGACGGTAGTAAATTTTCGCGCGGCAGCTAAATACGATAAAGATAAAAATGAATCAACATTAACCATGGGGAAAAATGAGATTATTATCCTGAATGGCGATGCCAGTAAAGAAACAATCGAAAAAGCTGCCAATACCATTAACCGTCAATTAATGAAATATTTCATTCGACAATATGATATAACTTCTAATATGGTAGGCGATAATGCAGAGATTCGGGTTAGGAACCTGCCAGTTCTCACCATAACTCCTGATGACTGTGTTAAGAAAGGCAAAACGGTAAAAGAAATCGCCGACCAGACAACTGAAGTAATAAAAAATGCGATCTGGCAGGCGATTATTAACAGGTCATAAAATAGTTGGCTGAGTTTACTTTTTCTCATCGTCCTTTACATCTACAGTGATGCTGATGGTTTCGTCTTTTTTGGCGGCGATGTCTATCCAGTCATCTTTTACTGATACGGTAACAGTATCCGCATTTTTCAGCTCTTCAAAATTTAAGTCAGATTTATTTTTTTCGCCGATATTCTTTATTTCGATATTGCCCTTCATGGTGATCAATTCGCTGTCGCGGTCGTAAATAGCCTGGTCTGCTTTAATAATTCGTGTTTTCTGAGTGACAACCACATTTTTTTTTGCCAGAGCTTTTTTATTTGCGTAATCATAACTCAGCGAATCGCAGGTGATTACGGACGGCTCATTCATGTTTTTCTTCATATCGCCAGTTTTTGCATCTTTTTTCTTCGGCGTTGTTACCATCTTAACATTAGTTGAAAATTCTGCCCTGCGCGGTGAACTGTATGCCTGTAAAGTTTCCGCGGTGATGGTATTTTCCGGGTCTTTAAATATCGGGTTTCCGGTACAGGTGAACTCGTGAATATCATCTTTTGATTTCATTACAATATTATCGGCGGTCATCACCGCATCTTCATGAGTGATTTTTGCGTTAATTAATGTTGTAATTCGCACATCGCCTTCTTGTTTTATACTATGTATCTTTGTCGTTTGAATATTTACTTTTTTTGTCGCTGCCGCAGGCTGGTCTTTCGTTGCTGGTTTATCTGTCACTGCCGGCATTTCTTTAGTGGTCGCGATGTCGCCAAACGGCGGTTTTTCACCAGCACCTATAAATGCGAACAGGCATAATATTACAAAAACCATAAATAAAATATTTTTCATCTATTTGTTTCCTTTTTTCTGTTGATATTCTTTATATCTTTCTTTTATTCCTGGTGGAATAGGTGGTATCTCTGGTAATGGTGCGCCAGTAGCCCAGTTGCTGATATCATTTACGCTTAATGATATATTCACACCATTATCAAGTGTCATCTCGTCTTTTATTATATCAAATGTAGCCGATGCTGCGGTAATGCTGTTAGCGCCGGATGTTAAAGTAATACCACCAGTACAAGTGAGTGTTTTATTTGTCAGTTTATAAATAGCACCAGCAGGAGCAGACAAATTGTAATCGCCAACCTTCGCTGTTAAATCGCTGGGGATAATCATTTCCTGTCCGTAATCATTCCACAGCACTGATTTCGCTGCCATCTCGATTGATTTGCCAATAAGTTTAACGCCGCCTTCCAGTCCGAAGTCGCCGGAGTTTAAATTACGGTTTAAAGTTGCTGCTGTAATAGTAAATTCTTCAGTGGCACCATTTAACATGATAATTTTTTTTAACCCGGTTATAGAAAGAGTATTTGATTTTGTCATATCAAAGTTTGCGGCTTCTACCTGCCAGACAATTTTACCGTTGCTTACACCATGTATTTTTACAGTTTTCAGATGCAGGTCAACGCTGGTAGAATTAGGGGGTGGGGTACCGTTGTTTACATCTACAGGCTTTTTATTAATAATGTATATTACCACACCAATGATGACGGCAGTTGTCAGCAGAAAAAAAATGCTGCCGGAATATTTAAAGATATTTTTTTTATCAGTTCCTTCTGTCATAATTTTTTAATAAAAAAGCGGCCATCAGTGATGACCGCTGATTTGATAGATTTTACCATGGCGGCGGGGGAGGGCCATCTCCGCCTGACCCGGTTTTAGTAAAGTTCAATGAAATCGAATAATAATTGTTTGAAACTATTTTTTCTTCACCATTTATAAATACTCTTAGTGCAAATTTATAATCACCAATATATGATCCGGTTACAAGTTCATTATATAATTCTGATGTTTTGCTGCCGCTGTAATCAAATATCCAGTTATTCGTACCGGTAACAGGCGTTAATAGGATATTGGAAATAACTGAATTGTCAGATGTTTTAGTAAGAGAACAATAAACAGTTCCTGGTGATAATTGTCCTGCCAGTGCGGCAGAAGGAGTATATAATAAAGTTGTTGCCCCTGAAAAACTTAAAGTTCCTAAATCAGTATTAATCGGATTGGTGGTAGTGCCTCCGCCACCACACCCGGATATCATTAATGTTAGAGCCAATGCCGCAAGCAAAAGTTTTAAAATTTTCATCTTTTCTCCCGACTAAGGTATAATTTACCTGTCATCGTACCTATTTTATCAAATTTCTGACATTCGGCAAGGATTTTTTGAGAAAAAAGAATTATTTCAAAAAAAAATCTTAATAGCAGCGTACCATACTTGACAATAGTTGCCAGAATAAGTAAACTTTCTTCTTGTGCAAAGGTTTCGGGCAAAGGTGAAGTTGATAAATCTATTGACAACGTCAATATACAAATAAAAAAACATATATAGTGAAGCAAGCTGGAGTGAACGAAAGTTCGCGCCTTGCTTCACTATTGTGCGTTTGTTTGACAACTGGCCTTTTTTATTACCCGATTGTTCATTAGCCACTAAGGCTTTAGCGGAGGTATTCATGCGACCTGTAATCCGCGTCAAAGGACGCGCGCGGCAGCATGCCGAGCAAATCCCCAATCTGATAGAGATTCAGTTGAATTCTTATCAATGGTTTATCAGGGAAGGACTGCGCGATCTCTTCGATAACTTCTCGCCAATCGAAGATTATACTGGCAATCTCAGTTTGTCATTTCGCGAATATTCCACCGGGCAACCAAAATTTGCCATCGAGGAATGTCGCGATCGCGACGCTACATACGAAGCGCCGTTAAAAGTTAGAGTTGAGTTGCGGAATAAGCAGACCGGCGAATTGAAGGAATCAGAAGTTTATCTTGGCGACTTGCCAATTATGACCGACACCGGAACATTCGTTATTAACGGTGCCGAGCGCGCTGTCGTAAGTCAGCTTGCGCGCTCATCTGGTGTTTATTTTAAAGACAATCTGGACTATTCCGGTAAACTGCTTTTCAACGCCCAGGTTATTCCCAGCGAAGGCGCGTGGTTAGATTTTGAAACTGACAATAGCGGTATCATACACGTTAAAATAGGTCAGGCTCACAAATTTCCAGCCACTACTCTTTTGCGTGCATTGCATAGTGTAAGTAACGACCCGACATCCGGTTCTACTAACACCAGCAGCGACTTAAATATCCTTAACTTATTCGGCACCCTTAAAGAAATTGAATCCCCAGTTGTTGAAATGATTCAAGGGCAGCGATTAGGTTTAGATATAACTGACCTGACAACAGGTGAAGTTATATATGAAAAGGGTATCATTATCGAGCGTGAAGTTGCACGAAAAATCGTAAGCATGAACCTCGATAAAATATCAATCTTTGATATTTCGCAAACTATTTTAAATACTCTTGAAAAAGACCCGACTCATGATGAAAACAGCGCGCTTATTGATATTTATCGACGCGACCGTCCAGGCGACCCGGTAACACCGGAATTAGCCCGACAGCGTTTGATGTCTATCTTTAACGATCCGCGCCGATATGACCTTGCCAAAGTCGGTCGGTTCATGATGAATAAAAAACTGGGTCTGAATATTCCTGAGACATGTACCACATTAACTAAATCCGATGTTATTGCCATAATCAAATATCTGTTGAAATTAGAAAATGGCGATATGGATGCTAATGTTGATGAAATCGACCACTTGATGAATAAGCGCGTCAGAAGCGTTGGCGAATTATTGCAAAATCAATTTCGCCTCGGTTTCTTGCGAATGGAGCGAATCATCCGCGAACGCATGACCAGTCTTGACCCTGAAAGCATTACCCCGCAGGCAGTTATCAGCACCAAGCCGATTTCAGCCGCGATTAAATCTTTCTTTGGCTCATCACAGTTGTCGCAGTTCATGGACCAGACCAACCCATTGGCAGAGCTTACACACAAACGTCGTTTATCAGCACTGGGACCGGGCGGATTAAGCAGACAAAGCGCAAAGCTGGAAGTGCGTGACGTTCACCACTCGCACTACGGCCGCATTTGTCCTATTGAAACTCCTGAAGGCCCAAACATTGGCCTAATTGGTTCGATGGCTGTATATGGCAGAATGAATAAGTATGGCTTCCTTGAAACTCCTTATCGTATTGTTAAAAACGGAAAAGTGACTGAAGAAATCGAATTTCTTACTGCAGACCAGGAAGAAGGCGAAAAAATCTACATTGTTCCAGCAACAACAACGATGGATTCTGAAGGAAATATTATTGCAGATAAAGATAAAATGGTTATTTGCCGTCACTTATCCTCATATCCGCGAGTAAAGCCAGAACATGTTACATACATGGATACTTCACCGAAACAAACAGTATCTGCAGCAACCTGTTTGATACCTTTCCTTGAAAACGATGATGCTAACCGCGCGTTGATGGGATCAAACATGCAGCGCCAGTCGGTACCTTTGGTTAAGACTGATGCCGCATACGTTATGACTGGTTTGGAAGACAGAGCAGCACAGGACTCGGGTGCAGTAATTGTAGCCAAAGCCGCTGGCCGCGTAACTCAGGTTGACTCCGGTCATATTCAGGTAACCCGTGCGAATGGCGATGTTGATAAATATCGTTTGAGTACGTTCCTGCGCAGCAACCAGGCAACCTGTATTAATCAGAAGCCGTTAGTTGATGCCGGACAGTATGTACGCAAAGGTCAGCCATTGGCAGACGGTCCATGTACCAGTGAAGGCCATCTTGCTTTAGGTCGAAATGTTCTTGTAGCATTTATGCCTTGGGAAGGTTTTAACTACGAAGACGCTATCATCCTCAGCCAGCGTGTGGTGAAAGATGATGTATATACTTCAGTTCATATTGAAAAATATGAATTAGAAGCACGTGAAACTAAAGTTGGACCGGAAGAAATTACCCGCGATATTCCAAATGTCGGTGAAGAAGCGCTGAAAGACCTTGATGAAGACGGCGTTATCAGAATCGGTGCGGAAGTACGCGCAGAAGATATTCTGGTAGGTAAAGTAGCTCCGAAAGGTCAGGAAGAATTAACATCAGAAGAAAAGCTGGTTCGTGCTATCTTTGGAGAGAAAGCCGCAGAAATGCGCGACACCTCGCTGCGGGTTCCACACGGTGAAAAAGGCAAGGTCGTTGATGTTAAGCGTTTCAGCCGCAAAAAATTCAAATGCAACCGCTGTAGTGCAGAATATCAGTTAGGAAAAGCAGAAACCCGCAATTACTGTGATCGCTGCGGTTCCGACTTGGTAGCTGAAAATGGCGATGATTTATCACCGGGCGTTAACCAGATGGTGCGCGTGTTTGTAGCACAGCGCCGTAAAGTAATGGAAGGCGATAAAATGGCAGGACGACACGGTAATAAAGGTGTCGTATCAAGAATCTTGCCGGTTGAAGATATGCCGCACATGCCGGACGGAACTCCAGTAGATATCGTTTTGAATCCTCTGGGTGTACCTTCCCGTATGAATATCGGTCAAATAATGGAAACCCATCTTGGCGTTGCCGCTAATGACCTGGGATGCAGCTTTGAAAACCCGATTTTCGAAGGCGCGAAAGAAGATGAAATTCTCGTTTATTTCGCCATTACCATGCATCAGCGTCGCCGCCAGATTCTGCAAACCTATCTTAATGAAGATTTGCAATTAGATACAGCACCTTATGCTGACCATTTAGAAACAGACCAGTTAATTAAGAAAATTCGTAAACTGTCTCTGCCGGAACTTCGTCAGTATGTTGAAGATTTAAAGACTAACTTTAACTCGTATGTTAAAGAAGCTGCTGTACGACTCGTAGATGAAATGTCTAAAGAAGATCCGTTTGAGCGTATCACAGTTCGCGACTTATCTGTAGAAGATTGGAACAATTTATCAACAGAACAAAAAGTTGATGCGTTAAATGCTGAAATTCACGATCGAATGATAAGTAGGTTAGGTTTTGATGATACCACCGGGAAAACTATGCTGTATGACGGCAGAAACGGTGAAGCATTTGACCAGCCGGTAACGGTAGGTTTCTGTTACATGATGAAACTCGTCCACCTGGTTGACGACAAAATTCATGCACGTTCTACCGGCCCATACAGCCTTGTGACACAACAGCCACTCGGAGGTAAAGCGCAATTCGGTGGTCAGCGGTTTGGAGAAATGGAGGTTTGGGCACTTGAAGCTTATGGTGCTGCTCATACCCTGCAGGAAATCCTTACCATCAAATCTGACGATGTTATGGGACGTGTCAAGACTTACGAATCAATTGTTAAAGGGGACAACATTAACGAACCGGGTATTCCTGAATCGTTCAAGATCCTCATTAAAGAATTGCAGTCGTTAGGTCTACAGATAATTGTTGAGAATTCTGAAGAAGGCGTGATCGACCTGGAAGTAGAACAGGAAGAGAATCGCAGCTATCGCAACTCACAATAATTGTATATAACAACCGCCGCGTCTGGGGCGCGCGTGCAAATGCGGCGGTTTATCAATATTCGCGCAATGCAGTAAAATGATTACTGCATCGGGAACCAAAATCGAGGGGTGTACAACGTGACTCAACACACTGGTGGTGGTTCCGGACTGGCCAATTTTGACCAGATCCGTATTGGACTTGCCTCGCCTGATGAAATTCGGCGCTGGTCTCGCGGCGAAGTAAAAAAGCCTGAGACAATTAACTATAGAACTTTTAAGCCTGAACCTGATGGCTTATTCTGTGAAAAGATCTTTGGACCTACCCGTGACTGGGAATGTCATTGCGGAAAATATCGCAAGATTAAGTTCAAAGGTGTTGTTTGCGACCGTTGCGGCGTTGAAGTAATGCGCGCAAAGGTACGTCGGGAACGCATGGGACACATTGAATTAGTGGCCCCGGTTGCGCATATCTGGTATTTGAAAAATGTACCAAGCCCGATGTCTCTTTTGTTGGATTTGTCACCGCGGCCATTGGAAAAAGTTCTCTATTTCGCATCATACATTGTTACTTATGTTAACTCTGATTTGATGGTGAAATATGGCGAACAGATTCGCAATGCCGTTGAACGACGAAAGCATGAACTTGACCTTGCCCTGCAGGACCACATCACTTCTATTCAGGAACAGTTTGTTACTGATATGGACGAAATGCTGGAACTGGCAGTAAACGAACGCAATAAAATGGAAAGCCAGCGTGATGAGCGAATTAATTATGAGCGAAAGCAAATTGAAGATCGCAAAAACGACATGGACAATGCTCTTCGTTTATTAATGGGTCAGAATCTTGACGTTGCACCCGGTATCACATTAAAACAACTTTTAACTGAGCCTGAGCATCGTTCATTAAGCAGCCTGGCAGAAGAGATTGATAATATCTTCATCCTACTGCGAGAAGATGACCACAGCGAATATATTGATGAAATCAATGACGATACTAAAATAGATGGTCAGAGCAGTGGCGTGCGTATTCTCGTTCGCGATAATGACACCGACACCGCAAAAACACTTATCATTTCACAGACTGGTGCTGATGCTATCAAAGCTCTGCTTCGCCAGATTAAGATGGAAGATGAGAGCCGGGCATTGCGCCAAAAGGTTAAAGAAATTACTGGACCGCGCCGTCTCCGCGCTATCAAACAGTTAACAATCGTTGACCACTTCATGAAGTCAAAAAATCGTCCTGAATGGATGATTCTTGATGTAGTACCGGTTATTCCGCCAGAACTGCGTCCGATGGTACAGCTTGATGGCGGTCGTTTTGCTACTTCTGACTTGAATGATTTGTATAGACGTATCATTAACCGCAACAATCGTCTGAAAAAGATTAAAGACCTGCGCGCACCGGAATCAATTATCAACCATGAAAAGCGTTTGTTACAGGAAGCTGTTGATGCGTTAATTGATAACAGCCGCCGCAGCCGTCCGGTAACCGGCAGCAATAACCGTCCGTTAAAATCCCTCTCCGATATGTTGAAGGGTAAAGACGGTCGTTTCCGTAAGAACCTGCTGGGTAAACGCGTAGATTATTCCGGTCGTTCCGTTATTGTTGTAGGTCCACATCTTAAGTTGAATCAGTGTGGCTTGCCGAAAGAAATGGCACTGGAATTATTCAAACCGTTTGTAATGAAACGGCTGGTGCAAAAAGGTCTGACCGGCAACGTGAAAACTGCCAAAAAGATGGTTGATAGAATGCGTCCGGAAGTTTGGGATGCATTGGAAGAAGTAATTGCAGATCATCCTGTAATGCTCAACCGCGCACCAACCCTTCACCGTTTAGGTATCCAGGCATTCGAACCGGTACTGGTAGATGGTAAAGCTATCCAGCTTCACCCGTTGGTATGTACTGCTTTCAATGCTGACTTTGACGGCGACCAGATGGCAGTACACGTACCGTTATCAACATCAGCACAGGCAGAAGCCCGTATATTGATGATGTCTACAGAAAACCTGTTCTCGCCTGCACATGGCAAGCCGACAATGACACCAACCCGTGACATGGTTTTGGGTATTTACTACATCACCATGAAAGGGCTGAAAAACGGTTTAGGTACTGGTAAAACATTCCCGTCCGCACAGGAAGCAATGCTTGCCTATGAGACTGGAATGATTTCTCTGCATGCTGAAATTTTAGTTAGAATTAACGGCGCGTTAACTCATACAACAGTTGGACGTTTGATTTTTAATACAATCCTGCCTCCGAAACTGCAGTATCTTGACCGCGTGGTTGACTCTGGCGAAATGGCGAATATTATCCGCATGTGTTACGACGCGTACGGACAGGGACGCACAGTTAAATTGCTGGACGATTTAAAAGAAATCGGTTTTAAATATTCAACGATTTCCGGTATTTCCATAGCAATGACCGACATGGACGTTCCACACGCCGACCGCGAATCTATTATCGGCGACACAGAAGCAAGAGTAAACCTGACTAACGAGCGATTCGAAGAAGGTAATATATCTGAAGGCGAACGCGCGCAAACAGTTTGTGATTTGTGGATGAAAGCGGCAGACGATGTAGCAAACTCATTGCTTAAGAATCTTGACCCGTTCAACCCGCTGTTGATGATGTCAAACTCCGGTGCTCGTGGTTCGAAAAGACAGCTTGCGCAGCTTGCTGGTATGCGCGGATTGATGACCGACCCGTTTGGACGTTTCATTGAAGACTTGCCTATTAAGTCAAACTTCCATGAAGGTCTTAACGTTCTGGAATATTTCGTATCAACTCACGGTGCACGAAAAGGTTTGGCTGACACCGCTTTGCGTACTGCTGACGCCGGTTACCTTACCCGACGTATGGTAGACGTCGCTCAGGATGTTATTGTCCGTGGTCACGACTGTGGTACCGTAAATGGTATTGAAGTCGGTGCTATTCGCGATAGACACGAAGAGATTGAGCCGTTAGACCGCCGAATCGAAGGTAGAATTGCTAATGAAGATATCTATGATCCATTCACTGGCAAATTAATTCTTCGTAGAAACCAGGAAATCAGCAATCGATCGCTGCCGGCATGTACGACATCAAAATGCGATGGTGAATTAAAACGTGCATGGCAGTGTCCGAATTGCGATTCAATAACTACAGAAGATGAATATAAAGAGATGGTTTCCAGCTTAACCTACGGGGAAAGCAAAGAAGATGAACTTGAAAGAAGCTTGGAAGAGAGCATAAATCTCGATGATACACCAAAAGAGGCTATTTCAGCAGAACAGGCAGAATTAGAAGCTGAAGCTGCTGCTGAAAAAGAAGATTTGGCATTGCGTATGGAAGCCTCTATCCCCAACGAACTGTGCCCGCATTGTCAGACACAGGTTGTTGAGATTGCTGTCTGCGCTGATTGTAATACTCATTTCCGCCGTGCTGACCTTGAGTCGCCATTAGCAACTATTCGTCGTATCGTTCGCGATGTCGAAATGTTTAATGAAAGCGAACGCGATGCGCGCAACGATAAATACCTGATCGAACGACCAGCAGTTGATCCATTCAGTGGAAAAATTATTGTTCCGTTGGGTAAAAAAGCAACTGAACCACAGAAACAGCAGTTAGCGGAAATTCGCCGCAAATTGCGCAGTATGGGTGGTCTGGCTACCGCGAAGGTACCAATTCGTTCTTTGCTTACCTGCGACCTTCGTCAGGGTATCTGTGCTATGTGCTATGGTCGCGATCTGGCAACCGGCAGATTAGTTGAAGCTGGTGAGGCTGTAGGTATTATTGCCGCCCAGTCTATCGGTGAACCAGGAACCCAGTTGACAATGCGCACCTTCCATACTGGTGGTGTTGCTGGTCAGTACCTGACTGGTGTTGCAAACGTTAAAGATCAGCGCGTAAAAACATTGCAGCAATTGCACGATGACATTAACCGCGGCCGTGTAAACCTCGGTGTTGAAATGACAGAGCGTGAAAAAGTCAAACAGATTCAGAAGATGGTTAAGGTTATGGAACAGCAAGTTTCTGGTCTGTTGCGCGTTGTTGAGTTGTTTGAAGCCAGAAAACCGAAAGGTCAGGCTATCATTACTGAATATGATGGATTGATAGCAAAAATTGACGCCAGTGGTGGTGGTCGTACCGTGCATGTTCATGTAGAGTTTACTACGAACAATGAAGATGTTATCGGCAGATTGCTGGCAACCGACGTTAAAGACCCGTTAGATGACAAAGTTTTATATGATGCAGGCAAGGAAGTAACTCCTCCTGTTTTAGCAAAACTGCGCCAGGCTGGTGTTGATAAAGTCTATTCAATTGAGAAATATATGGTACCTCACCGTGGTAATCTTCGTGTTGACGAAGGCGATATTGTGAAAGCCGGTAACCCTTTAACTGAAGGACCGCTGGAACCACAGGAATTGCTGAAGAAACGCGGACCGCGTGATGTGCAGGAATATTTAGTTCAGGAAATTCAGCGCGTTTATCGCAGCCAGGGTGTTGATATCAATGATAAGCATGTTGAAACCATTGTTAGACAAATGCTGAGAAAACGAAAAATATCTGAGCCTGGCGATGCAGATTTCCTGCCGGGTGATGTTGTTGATCGTTTCAAGTTTGAAGAAGAGAACATTAGAGTTCGTGAAGCCGGCGGCGTTGAAGCCCAGGCTGACTGGCAGTTACTCGGTATTACCGAGGCATCACTTGCTACTGATTCGTTCTTATCAGCGGCTTCCTTCCAGAAGACTACCCGCGTGCTTACCGATGCCGCTATTGAAGGCAAGATTGACCACCTGGTCGGCTTGAAAGAAAATGTTATCATCGGTCGTCTCATCCCTGCCGGTACCGGTATGGATAGATACAAGGCATTGCGTCTGTTGTCGCCAGGTGGAGAAGTTGTCCGTCATGAAGAAGATGATTCTTTCGGTGATAATGACCTGATGGAAAGATTGCTTGAAGACACCGATCATGATCAGGATATAATGGCAGTCGAAGGTGAAGATATGGCACAACTGATTGGCAATATGACAGGGATAGCAGACGATGAAGAAGATACGTTATCCGGATTTAACATTGAAGAATATAATCTGGATGACAATAATGATATGTTTTCATCGGGAGATGATACCGCGATTTAGTTAAGAAGATTCTTAATAAATTAAACGCCGATAGCTGATGCTATCGGCGTTTTTTTTGATATATACAATATTTACAAAAAAAATATAAAAAAACGCAAATACCTATTGCATATTGGTGTATTTAATGATATATTAATTAAAATAATTTCATTTAGTATTAAATAGCTCGTTAAATAAATCATCTATTTAATAGTTACTGAGCTTTAGCTCAGATGTTGAAAAGCAAAAGTCATGTATTTAAAATGTTGGAGGTAAGTATAATGTTCAATTTGAACAAAACAAAAATCGGTCCGAAATTAATCGGCGGTTTTGTAATTGTTGCGCTTATTGCGCTGGGTATTGGGTTATATGGTATTTTTAATCTCAAAAAAGCCGATGATTCTGACACTCAACTTTATGAGACAAACACAACCGCTGTCGGTCAAATCGGTGAAATACTATCTGCATTTCATCAGGTTCGTGTAAATATACGCGATATTATTCGTACTACAAATAAAGAAACAAAGAAATCTAAAGCAGATAAAATTGAAGAGTTGATAAAAATCGAAAAGGATAATATAAAACCACTTATAGATTCTTCTGAGTCAAAAGAAGAAACAAAAAAATATAATGACTTATTAGCAGAGATAGAGAAATCAAATGAATTAATGAAAAAAGCACAAAGTTTTTCAGATAAGGATGACATGGAAAATGCATACACTGTTCTTGATGGCGAGAAACATATTATAGATGGTAAAATTATTGCAGAATTAGAAGATATGAAGAAATTGGAGGTTGATAATGCTAAAAAAAGATCAGAAGAAAACACTGTAAACTCAAATAACACAATTCGCGGTATGGTAATTGCATTAGCTGTTGGCATTCTAATCGCCATTCTCATTGGTATATTGCTGACAAACTCTATAACTCGTCCTTTGAACCAAGGTGTTGAGATGATGCAAGAGTTGTCCAATGGTCATTTAGGGAAACGTTTAAAGATGGATCGTACTGATGAAATAGGAATACTCGCTGGTGTTATGGATCGGTTTGCTGATGCGCTGCAAGGTGTTGTTGGAGTCATCCAGCAGATAGGTGCTGGTGACTTGTCTGCTGATGTTAAGAACTTTGATGATAAGGATGAAATTAATCCTGCTATCCGCCAGACTATTTTGAGTCTGCGCGGTCTGGTGTCTGAAGCCGGCATGTTGAGTAAAGCAGGTGTAGAAGGCAGATTGGCAACCCGCGGCGACGCCAGCAAGTTCAGCGGCGGATATAAAGATATCGTTCAAGGTGTAAACGAAACTCTTGATGCTGTTATCGGACCATTGAATGTTGCCGCCGATTATGTAGATAAAATAAGCAAAGGCAATATCCCGCAGAAAATCACTGATAACTATAATGGCGATTTCAACGGGATTAAGAACAACCTTAACCAGTGTGTTGACGCTATCAGCGGGCTTATTGTTGAAATGAACAATATGAGTGCCCAGCATGACGCCGGGGATATCGATGTGAAGATCTCCGCTGAACAGTTCCAGGGTGCCTACAAAGACATGGCGGATGGCGTCAACAACATGGTATTCGGTCACATCGCGGTGAAGAAGAAAGCCATGGCTTGTATCGCTGAGTTTGGACGAGGTAATTTCGAAGCACCGCTTGAGAAGTTCCCCGGGAAGAAGGTTTTCATTAATGACACCATTGAGCAGGTCCGAACCAATTTGAAAACCCTTATTGCTGATACCGAGATGCTCAGCAAGGCGGCCGTGGAAGGCAAGCTGGCTACCCGCGCTGACGCCACGAAGCACCAAGGCGACTTCCGGAAAATCGTCCAGGGTGTAAACGAAACCCTCGACGCCGTTATTGGACCATTGAATGTAGCAGCAGATTACGTAGATAAAATTAGTAAGGGCAACATCCCGCAGAAAATTACTGACAGTTACAATGGTGATTTCAACAATATCAAGAATAACCTGAACCAGTGTGTTGACGCTATAAGCGGTCTTATCGTTGAGATGAACAATATGAGCACCCAGCATGACGCCGGGGACATTGATGTGAAGATTGCCGCTGAAAAGTTCCAGGGTGCCTACAATGTTATGGCAGATGGCGTCAATAACATGGTATTTGGCCACATCGCGGTGAAGAAAAAAGCTATGGCCTGTATCTCTGAGTTCGGAAAAGGCAATTTCGAAGCACCGCTTGAGAAGTTCCCCGGTAAGAAGGTCTTCATCAACGATACTATTGAGCAGGTTCGCACCAATCTGAAGGCCCTTATTGCTGATACCGAGATACTCAGCAAGGCAGCAGTAGAAGGCAAATTGGCTACCCGCGCTGACGCCACAAAGCACCAAGGCGACTTCCTGAAAATCGTTCAGGGTGTGAACGAAACTCTCGACGCAGTAATCGGACCATTAAACGTTGCCGCAGACTATGTGGATAAAATAAGCAAAGGAAATATCCCGCCGAAAATTACCGATAATTATAATGGCGACTTTAATATAATAAAAGGTAATTTAAATACCTGTATTGATGCGGTAAACGCTTTAGTCGCTGATGCCGGTTTGTTATCCGATGCTGCTGTAGCCGGTAAACTGGCCACCCGTGCTGACGCAACAAAGCATTTCGGTGATTTCCGTAAGATAGTCGAAGGCGTCAATGATACCCTGGACGCTATCGTAGTTCCTGTAAATGAAGCATCTGACGTATTGGCGAAATTAGCCAGTCGCGACCTGACAGTCAGGGTAGTCGGCAACTATCAAGGCGATTTCAGCAAAATTAAAGACAACCTTAATAATGCGATGATAGCATTACAGAATACTGTTCAGGAAATTACCGCCATTGCTGTAACCGTAGCCGAAAGCGCGATTCAGGTATCCACCGCTTCCGAGAGTGTTGGCAAAGCTAGCCAGGAAGTCGCTAATGGTGCCCAGCAGGTTGCTTCCGGTTCTACTGAAACATCACGATCTTCAAATGAAGCTGCCAATAATATGGAACAGTTGCAGCGCGCAATAGAAGAAGTTGCTCGCGGTGCTCAGGTTCAGGCAACCGGTGCCGAACAGGCCGCTCTCGCTGCCCAACAATCGCAGGCTGCCATCAAGCGCATTATCGAGGCAGCAGGCAACGCAAAGAGCGATGCTCAGAATGCTGGTGGTGTAGCCAAGGAAAGCGCGGCGAAGACAGACGAAATGCTGAAGAGCATGGACCGCGTGAAAGAAGCCGCTGGAGTGACATCCAAGAATGTAAATGCATTGGGTGATGCCAGTAAGAAAATAGGTGAGATTGTTGAAGCCATTAACGACATCGCCGAACAGACTAACCTTCTCGCATTAAACGCTGCCATCGAAGCCGCCCGCGCTGGCGAACACGGCAAAGGCTTCGCCGTAGTAGCCGACGAAGTACGTAAGCTGGCTGAACGCTCTGCCGGACAAACGAAAGAGATTGCCGCACTGATTAACGGCATAAAAGATGGCATCAGTGAAGCCGTCAGTTCGATGGTTATCGGCGCGAAAGAGATTGACGCTGGTGTTGGCATGGCCAACCAGGCCGGCAGCGCATTAAAGGATATCCTTACAGCTGTCGATAAGGTAGTATACCAGGCAAATGAGGTAGGCAAAGTCTGCGTAGAAGTAGAACAGAGCGCATCCCTGGTAATGTCCGCGGTAGAGAACGTATCATCTGTAACTGAAGAAGCCACCGCCGCCACTGAAGAGATGGCCGCTTCATCAACAGAAGTAACCAAGGCAATTGAACAGGTAGCGGCAGTAACGGAACAATCCTCCGCCACCTCCGAAGAACTATCCGCCGCCGCCGAAGAACAGAACGCGCTGGTAGAAGAAATGACTGCCGCCAGCAAAGAAGTAACCAATCTGGCTGATAAAGTGAAGTCAGTGTTGAGTACTTTTAAAGTGGCATAGAATAGTATTAAAATCGGTCATATATTATATTTTGGGGTAATTTTTTTAAATTACCCCAAAATTTTAAAAAATAAATTAATTTAGTATTGTGTAATATTGAGTTTACATGTATAATGATGTAAATTATAACATTCAATACTTGAAATGTTAAAAACGGGAGGGGCAATGCGATGGCTGCATATGAAGAAAAAGCGAAGACATCATCTGACCAGATAGAGCAATTAGTTGTCTTCACATTGGGAATGGAATATTACGGTGTAGGCATAGAAGCTGTTAATACTATAATTCGCCTGCCGGAAATAACTAAGGTTCCTCATACTCCTGATTATGTTTTAGGAGTTATGAACTTACGCGGTATGATAGTTCCGGTTATTGATCTACGCACACGTTTTGGATTGACTGCAACTGAATGGAGTAAATCAACACGTATTATTGTTGTAGAAAATCATGGATTGCAAGTTGGCATGGTAGTTGATGGCGTATCCCAAACAATGCAGCTTTCTTCAGCGCAAATAGAACCATTATCTCCTTTAGTAAGTTCTGTTGATGCTCAATACTTACGTGGTGTAGGGAAAGATGATAACAGATTAATCATATTATTGGAATTAACAAAAGTATTGGCTCGCGAAGAAGTACAAGCGTTACAATCAGTGACAAAGCCAGGCGATATGGAAGCAAGTGCAGCCTAAAATATAAAGGAACTGTTGATGACTGATAATCAAATGACAGATTTTTCCCAAGATGAAGAGCTTTTTGCTATATTTCTTGAAGAAGTTCGCGAGATATTGGAGACACTGGACCAATCTTTGGTTCAGTTAGAACGTGAACCGCATAATGTTGCATTAATTCAAGGAATATTTCGTGCGGCTCACACCCTTAAAGGTTCTTCTGGCGCAATGGGATTGAAAAATGTCGCCAGCTTAACCCACGCTATGGAAGATGTTCTGGATAAGGTAAGAAATAACGCAATAGATGTTACAGCCGATGTTGCGGATGCATTGTTAAAAGCTCTTGACCGACTACATGAATTTGAAGGTTCATTAAAAGAAGGAAAAGGTGAAGGGAAAGTTGATGATAAGTTTAATTCTATTTTATCTGAATTAAAGAATATTGCATCTGGTGCTGGAGCTATTACTGTGAAATCTGGTGTCAGTTCAGAATCATTAGGTAAATTATCAGATAATCAGTTAGCTGTTTTAGTTGATATAGCATTGGATTGCCAAATGCCATCAATACGCGCATATATGGTTATCCGCGAGATGGAAAAGTTAGGTGAAATCCAAAAAACAGTGCCTGCCCGAGAACAAATAGATGCCGGTGTGGTTGGGCATCGATTGCTTATGGCTGTTACGACTGAATGTCCTGAAGAAATTATCAGACAAAAATTGACTGCTGTTTCAGAAATTGAATGGGTACGTATATCTCAAGGAAAAGCCGCTTCTTCATTTACTCTTGATATGCCAGCACGTAATAAGAAACAGGTTGATGAAGAAGCCGAAGCCAGTCAAGTAGGTGTTGGTGTTGTACAGCAGCAGCAAACAGTACGGGTAAATGTTGATATACTTGATAATATTATGAATCTGGTTGGAGAACTGGTATTAAGCCGTACCCGTATGGTGCAAATTAAAGATGATTTAGGAGAAGCACATCCTACTGATGAACGAATACTTGATCTTGATATTGTTACTCAACAACTTGGTTCAGTGGTAAGTGAATTGCACGCACAGGTTTTACAGGCAAGAATGTTGCCGGTAAGTTCATTATTTAATAGATATCCCCGTATGATACGTGATATTTGCCGCACTATGAATAAAGAAGTAGATTTTCAGATTACTGGTGAAAACGAACTTCTTGACAGGTCGGTAATTGAAAAATTAGTTGACCCATTAACACATTTATTGCGTAATGCAGTAGATCACGGGATGGAAATGCCGGATGAACGGGATGCGTTGGGGAAACCACGCACTGGTACAGTGAAGTTAACCGCGCAACGCCAGGAAGAAAGTGTATTAATACGTATTACTGACGATGGTCCTGGAATTAATGCTGATCGTTTGAAAGAAAAAGCAATTGCTGCCGGTATTATTACCCAGGAACGTGCTGCGTCAATGTCTCAAAATGAAACATTTTCGTTAATATTTGCAAGCGGGTTATCAACTGCAAAAGCTGTCAGTGATGTTAGTGGCCGCGGTGTTGGTATGGATGTGGTGAAAAGAAATATTGACGCTATAAATGGTATTGTTATGGTGGAAAGTGAACAGGGAATTGGAACCAGTATGACATTGAAAATCCCGCTGACACTTGCTATTTTGAGAGCATTAGTAGTTAAAGTCGGACAAACATTTATGGCGATACCCCTCAGCACAATTGAAGAAACATTAAATATAAGGAAAGATTCTATTAATACAATTCGCGGCATGGCTATGATGCGTTGGCGAGAACATGTAGTACCGGTTATTCATCTAATTGAAATTATGCCTGGTTGCGGTGTCCCAGACTCATTGCCGTCCTATCCAATGATTGTAGTTCGACATTCAGACAGAATTGCTGCGTTATGTGTTGATGGTATAGTTGGTCACCAGGAAATTGTTGTTAAACCACTTGGTGCATTTGTTGGGGAGATTCCTGGCATAGGTGGTTCCACAATACTTGGCAATGGTAAAGTGGCTCTGATAGTTGATATTGGAAGTTTATTTGAAAGTGGTTTATTGCAAACCCTGGCAGCATGGGAAATCCCAGCCGACATGGAGTCTTATAACGATTTAGTTGCGGTGGTGTAAAGCCTGATGGGAGAAAGGGATGACAATATTACGAACAGATGAAGAAAGAGCAGCATTTCAAAAAATCGCTACAGAATGCTCATTAAAATGCGCTGAAGCTCTTGGAATGTTTTCAGGTAATGCCTTAACTGTAAAGGCTGTTAATTTACGTCCTGTAGGCATGGATGACATGATGACGTTAATTGATGATCCGGAAGAGACTGTTGTAGGTGTAAGTTTAGGTTTTGAAGGTGGTATTGAAGGGACTGTATTATCATATTTTACTCTTGAAAATGCAGCAACATTAGTAGAAACTTTAATGGGTAAACGACCTAATAATGTTGAAGACTTCGATGAGATGGCTTTTTCAGCGTTAGGTGAAGCTGGAAATATTCTTGTGTCTGCGTTTTTAAACGCTTTATCAATATGCACCGGAATGGAGATAATGCCAACACCGCCTTTCGTTGCAATTGAAATGAGTTATGCTGTTATAACGGGTGTTGCTTTGCCTTTGATTGCAGATGGTGGCGAGATATTATCGTTAGAGGCTGATATACTGCCAATTGATGAAAATCAACAAAATTGCATAAGTTGTCGTGTATTCCTTATTCCAACTACGGAAAGCTGGGAAATATTGCGTACTAAAATAGTAAGATAAGGTGGATTGGATGGGTCAACTTATTTGTGTTGGTATGGGTGAATTGGCAATCTCGGCGTATCCGGGGAATGATATAGCTTGTCTTGGCCTTGGGTCATGCATAGCAATATGTGCTTTTGATAATAGATTAAAAATAGGTGCTATGGCGCATGTTGTATTGCCGGATTCTGCTGGAAGGGAGGCAAAAAATACAGCTAAATATGCTGATTTGGCAATCCCTTTGTTAACAAACGAATTAGAATGTGTAGGCAGCTTTATGCGAGATGTACAAATAATACTTGTGGGAGGAGCATCTATTTTTCAACCTTTCTCTAAAACTATGGATATTGGAAAAAGAAATTATGAAGCTGTAAAAATGCATCTGAAAAAAACAAAATTGCCGATAGTGAAAGAAGATGTCGGTGGAACAGAAAGCAGAACTATTATTTTAAATGTGAAAGATGGAATATTAAGGTTGCGTACGGTGCGCACCGGCGACAATGTCTTTCATACTTTCTCAAAGAATGGTGTATATGGTAGATAAGATTATAAAAGTAATGGTAGTTGATGATTCATCATTCATACGTGCTGCACTGACAAAAATAATAAACAGTGGACGCGCAATGGAAGTCGTTGGCACAGCATCAAATGGTCGAGAAGCATTGGAAAGAATATCTGTATTAAATCCAGATGTAATAACATTGGATGTTGAGATGCCGGAAATGGATGGTATAACAGCATTGGCAGAAATTATGCGCAGGCACCCGATTCCGGTAATTATGTGCAGCAGTTTGACAAAAAAACAAGCTGATATAACTTTAAAGTGTCTTGATTTAGGTGCAGTGGATATTATCGCGAAACCAGACGATATTGGTGATGAAAGCCTGAATCAAATGAAATATCAAATATATCAGAAGATTCGTGCTGCTGATGGTGCACATGTTTCTATACGAAAACCTGGTATTGATCTTATTACTAATTCTGTTTCAGCCATGGTGAATCCAGGAATTGATAAAGCATCTACTATATTGTCTAATCAAACACCACGAAAACAAGGTTCCGTAAATCGAATAGTTGCAATAGGAACATCTACTGGCGGTCCACGAGCATTATTGGAAGTATTGCAATTATTGCCGGCTGATCTTAATGCTGCTGTGGTAGTGGTTCAACACATGCCAGCTCAATTTACAGCAGCAATGGCGCAAAGGTTCGATAATGTTTGTCCGATTACCGTTAAAGAAGCAGCAGAAGGTGATAGCTTGGAGAATGGACTGGTATTAATTGCACCTGGGGGTTACCATATGCATGTAAATAAAGAAAAGAAAATATATCTAACAAATGATCCGGCAATTCTTGGTGTAAGACCCGCTGTTGATCCAATGTTTGAAGATGCTGCAGAAATATTTGGTCGCAATTGCCTGGGTGTGGTGTTAACAGGAATGGGACGTGATGGTACCTATGGCAGCAGTATGATAAAAGAGCTAAATGGTACAATTTATGTCCAAGATGAAGCAAGTTGTGTTGTATATGGAATGCCGCGTTCAGTAGTTGAAGCTAAAATGTCTGATAAAACTGTTTTGTTAAATGAAATGGCTGATGCAATAGCTGAATGGGTAAAAATGATGGGTAGGAACTGATAAAATGACAATTTTAAATATAACTGAACAAGAATTGGAATACAAACATTTTTGCGAAAATATCCGCAAAGTAGCTGGTCTTGATTTACTTCAATATAAACAAGGACAAATGGAACGTCGTATACGTGCTTATGCTGATAGAAATCAAGTTACAACTTTACCTGATTTATGGAATATAATAAACAAAGATGCTCAATCTTTGAGAAAATTTCTTGATCATATAACCATTAATGTTTCTGAATTTTTCCGTAATCCTGATAAGTTTGATGAATTAAGAGATATTATAATCCCTGAATTGTTAAAGCAAAAAAGCAGATTATTTATCTGGAGTGCTGGCTGCTCTTATGGGGCAGAACCGTATTCCTTATGTATTTTGATGAATGAATTAACTCCAGGTATTAAACATAAAATATGGGCAACTGATATTGACAATACTATTCTTGCCAAGGCGCGAAATGGCATATATATCGCAGATGATTTAAAAAATATCAGTGATGATAAGAAGGTGAAATATTTCACCAAAGATAACGATAAATTTATATTAAATCCTGATATTCGATATGGTGTTACCTTTGAGCAGCATGACTTGTTGAAAAGCAAGTTTCCAATAGATGCTGACCTTATTCTTTGCCGCAATGTGGTTATCTATTTTAACGATGAAGCAAAGAAAATTTTGTTTGATAGATTTGCTCGTGCTATTCGACCTGGCGGTTATTTACTGGTAGGCAGCACAGAACGAATCGTAAATTCTGCTGACATTGGTTTGCAGTCTAATCGTCCGTTTTTTTATAAACGGGTATAGCACAAATTTGGAGAGGATAATATGGCACGAATAATGATTGTCGATGATGCAATGTTTATGCGCGCAACCTTGAAGAAAATTCTTACAGGTGGCGGTCATGAAGTTGTTGCTGAGGCAGACAACGGCGTTACTGCTGTTGAAAATTACGATGCATTAAAACCAGAATTAGTATTCATGGATATCACTATGCCACAAAAAGATGGTATTGGCGCATTAACAGATATTATGGGTAAATATCCGGATGCACGTATTGTAATGTGTTCTGCTCTCGGGCAGGAAAGTAAAGTGCGCGAAGCTATTGAAATAGGTGCGCAGGAATATATTGTTAAGCCATTCACACCAGATAAAATACTGGATGTTGTTAAACGAATTATTTCGTAAAGTTGGTTTGATTTAAAATGCAGCAGATTTTAGATGCGATTTTAGAATTAGATATTCTTTCATCGCCAAAAGATTATGCAGTACAAATCATGCAAATACTCTGTGAAGGATTAAAATACAAATCCGGAGTAGTGCATGAAATGTTGGCAGAAGATAATTCTGTAGCAATATTTTCCGCATTTAATATGTCGGATGAGTATCCTCGTGTCGCCACTTTGGAAGACCTGTGCATTTTAGAAGAAGATAGATTAAATCCTCAAGTTTTATATTTTAATATAACCAACGATGAAGTAAGTGGTTTAATGAAGCAGTTATATTTTCATGGAACACGAGCAATTGTTATAGTACCATTAGTTTATAAAGATGAAGTATTTGGATTTTATGAATTATATGATAATAAATTACGTGAAATTAGTGATGAAATGTTAATTCTTTTAGCAAGAATTGCAGAATTGGTTTCTGTAGCAATTACAAGTAATAAATATCTTGAACAGTTAAATGTTAAGACATTTGCATTACAATCTGAAATAGTTGAAAGAAAACGTGTAGAATCCGCACTTCGTGAAGCATTAAGAAAAAGAAAAGAACTTGAGGAGATAATTAACCGTAGTCCAGTAGTAGTATGTTTATGGAATTCTGGTAAAGATTATCCATTTGAGTTTGTGTCGCAATCAATTGAACAATTCGGATATTCAATGCAAGACTTAGTTGATAATAAGATCACTCTTTTCAGTTTAATACCTGATGATGATATTGACAGAGTGAAGGCAGAGATAATTCTGCATTCTAATTCTGGTGAAAATGATTTTATTATTACTCACAAAATAAATACAAAAAATGGCAATTTCAGGTGGGTTGAAAATCATATCTGGTTGCGACATGATACTGATGGACTTGACTTATTAACTGTTGTTACTGGTGGTCATGGTGTCATTACTCATTTGCAAGGAATAATGTTGGATGTCACTGAACGTAAGCATGCTGAAGAAATTATAAGGCATCAGGCATTTCACGACCATTTAACGGATTTGCCCAACCGTGTATTATTTCAGGACCGCTTAACTCATGCTTTAGCATCTGCAAAACGCAATCATAGAAAAATGTCAGTAATGTTTCTTGATCTGGATAGGTTTAAAACGATTAACGATACTCTTGGACATCCAATTGGTGATTTGCTGCTTAAAGAAGTATCAAGACGGTTAAGAATGAGATTACGGTCAGAAGATACTGTAGCGCGTCTTGGCGGTGATGAATTTACCATGTTATTGCCTGATATCCGTATGCCTGAAGATGCTGCCGAGGTTGCCCGTTCTTTACTGTCTGCGGTAAATATGCCATATCATCTGGAAGACCATGAATTACATATCGGTTGCAGTATTGGTATAGCGATGTTTCCTGAAGATGGTCATGATTCTAAGACGTTGCTGCAAAATGCTGATACAGCATTGTATCAAGCTAAGGAACATGGTAGAAATAATTTTCAATTTTATTCTTCAACAATGACTGAACGGGCATTAGAAAGAATGACTTTGGAAAATGAACTTCGCCATGCATTAGCTAAAAAACAGTTTACTTTGCATTATCAACCTCAAATAGAAATATTATCAGGAAAGGTTGTAGGTACTGAAGCACTTTTACGCTGGAGTCATCCAGTGTTAGGGTCAATATCGCCTGCTAAGTTTATACCGATAGCAGAAGAAACCGGTATGATTGAAGCTATTGGCATGTGGGTGATTGAACAGGCATGTGCACAAAATGCATATTGGCAAAAGGCTGGTTATCCACCGATGACGGTTGCGGTAAATTTATCTTCCCGGCAATTTTATCAAGAAAATTTAAAGTATTGTTTACAAAAGACGTTAGCAGAGACAGGTTTAGATCCGCAGTATCTTGAAATTGAGATTACTGAGAGTGTAGTTGTACGAAATATTGATTACACTGTTGGTTTGCTCCGTGAATTTCGAGATATGGGGATAAAACTTTCAATGGATGATTTTGGCACTGGTTATTCATCGTTGTCATATTTGAAAATTTTACCGCTAAATACTTTAAAAATTGACCAGTCTTTTATTCGCGGAATTACCGCTGATATTCATGACCGGGCAATTTCAGCAGCGATAATTACTATGGGAAAATCACTCGGTTTACGTGTTATTGCCGAAGGTGTTGAAATGCATGAACAATTGGCATTATTGAAAGACTTGGAATGTTATGGTTGCCAGGGCTATTTATTCAGTAAGCCAGTAACAGCCCAGGAAGCTGAAAGTTTATTGAATATTGCATCAAAAGGAATAAAAATAAATCATGCCGGATCCCGTGTTTTTGCTTGAAGTTGATTTCTGAAAATGATATTATCATACAGTATTCCGGTAATACCGGAAAATGAGGAGTCTATAGTGAGAGTTGAGTTCATAAATCCGTTTATAATGGCGGGTACAGAAGTATTAAAACAGCTTGTTGGTGGAGAAGCAGAACGTGGTCAATTGGCGGTTAGATCGTCGGTTTTCACCACTCAACAGGTGTCAATAGTTGTAGGTGTAAATGGCGCAATAAAAGGTGAGGTGATTTTTGGTATGTCGCAGGTAACAGCTACCAAGATTGCTTCAGCTATGATGATGAGTACTTTAGTTGCTTTTGATGAAATGGCAGTTAGTGCTATCTCTGAATTAGGCAACATCATAAGTGGTAATGCTACTACTCTGCTTAATGATGCGGGTTTTGATTGTGACTTAACTCCTCCAACGGTAATTCGCGGGGTTAATGTAGAAATAGGAACTCAAACACCAGCACTCATGGTTCCAATTTATACTATCTGCGGTAAAATTGATATTAATGTATCCCTTACTGATTCAGGTGCATAGGTTCAGGTGATTTTATGCTGCAACAGTCAGATATAAATGTTTTGCTAAATACCCTTGCGGCTGCTCAACATGATGGTAAAGGGGGAGCTGGTAAGTTTTCTGAAGTAAAGTTATATGACTTTGCCAGACCAGATAACATACCCAGCGAGTTTTTGCGTGCCCTTGAAAATATAAATGCGGCATTTGCGCGTTCGATGGTGGGTATTTTAACAAGTTATCTTTCTTTCAGCGTTACTGTTGAACCTTTATCAATTGACCAGATGACTTTTCGGCAATTTTGTCGCGAAGTGCCAGAGACTACTGCACTTGCTCTTATCAACATTGCTCCCATTGAAGGCACTGCATTATTGGAATTAAATCCTCATATAGCCTGGAATCTAATTGATAGAGGTTTGGGTGGCAAAGGTGAGGTAATAGAGGCTCCCCGTGATTTCTCTACTACAGAAAAAGGATTGTTGGAAGACTATTTCAGACGCATATTGCGAGAGTTTGGAAGAGCATGGACAACCCTTGTACCCATGCATCCAGCGTTGCGCGAAGTTATGACAAATGTAATGTTAACCCGGATAGCTCAACCAGATGATAGAATGGTGGTATGTTCTTTCAGTATAAACTATCAGGATGTGACTGGTATGTCGACATATTGTATTCCAGCCTCAAATCTTGATTTTGAAAGAATACTTAATCGTGAAGAATCATGGGATGAAACTGAAAGAATAGAAATGAGCCAGGAAATGGTTCAGGAAATTATTACTAAGAATTTCCAAAATGTGCCGATAACTTTGCGTAATTGTTTGCCTGACATCACAATGTCCCTGGGAGAATTATCATCAATGTCTCCGGGTGATGTTATAAATATTGGTACTAAAGTTGATGAACTTGCAGAAGTAAGAATTGGTGACATTAAAGTTTTTCATTCCAGGCCAGTAACAAAAGATGAATTTATGGCAATGGAAATACTTGACCCGGTGAAGGGGGAATAAATGACAGATAATTATTCTGATGATAATATGAATAATGCCTCTGGTGTAGATGGTGAGCATGATATTTCATTTTTGAATGAAATTGAGGTGACAGTAACCGTGGAATTAGGAAGAACTGTCATGTCTGTTAAAGATATTCTAAAGCTGCACCGTGGTTCTGTAGTTGAGTTAGAAAAATTGGTTGGACAGCCAGTTGATTTATTAATTAATGGTACTCCGATGGCAAAAGGTGAAGTTATTGTTATTAATGAAAGATTTGGCTTTAGGATAACAAAGTTTCTCACTCAAAATGAAAGTGTGTAAAGGGGAATAGATGCCTGTTCAGCAGTTAACTAATATAGAAAAAGCTGCAGCTATACTGGTAAGTCTGGGGGTTGAAAAAGCCGCCCAGGTTTTGGCGCATCTTACCTATGACCAGGTTCAATTGTTGGCAAGTCAAATGGTGCATACTGGACGTATTACTCCTGAAACCCGTGAACAGCTTTGTGAAGAATTGGTAGAGAAATATTCTCATTCATTGGGTGAAGAGGCTGTCGGTGGACTTGCTTTTGTACAGCGTATTTTATCTGAGACATTTGGTTCAGATCGTGCTTCATTAGTAATGGAACAATTAATGCCAAATAAATCCGGTAAACCTTTTATGTCATTAAGAAGTGCTGACCCACCTAAAATTATGGATGTTCTTGCCGGAGAAAATCCAGCTATAATTGCAATTGTAATGTATTATCTGCCACGGGATAAAGCCGCGAGTATCTTAGCGGGACTTGCTGATAATATCCGTGATGAGGTTGTGCTGCGATTAATCAATATGGATACACCAGTACCGCAAATGGTATCTCGTTTAGATGAATTATTGACACGAAAATTAACCGAGATTCAATCAGGAGATGAAGAAACCCGCGAAAAAGATATTGGTAAAGTCTCAGGAGCACGTACACTGGTAGAGATTTTAGGTCAGGCACATCCAAGTGTTGAAAAACGAACCTACGAGTTTTTACAGACTAAAGACCCGGAATTAGCAGAAGAAGTACGAAAATCAATGTTCGTTTTTGAAGATATTAATAAACTGCTGCCGAAAGATGTTCAGCAGGTTGTTCGTGAATTAACTAACCAGGAGATTGCAATTTCTCTCAAAACTGCGTCTGAAGATTTGAAAAAACTTATTTTTGCCAACGTTTCTGAAAATACTGCAAAAATGATTGCAGAAGAAATTTCGTTAATGGGCCCAATTCGTGTAAGTACTGTAGAAGAAACTCAGCAGAAATTTGTAGCAACCGTACGCAGATTAGCAGAAGAAGGTTTAATAAATATGCATGTCAGTGCCGGTGGTGATGATGAATTAATGGTATAATTACGAGTATCAAGGAAGACTGCTTATAACCCCGGCATTATATGCCTGGGGTTTTTCGTTTAATTATAATTATGATAAATAATAGTAAAATGTTGTATTATATGGTATAATACAACGTAAAGAAAAAAGGAATAGTATGACAAAATACAACTTTAATAACAGGAATTCTGATAATAATGATGATATGAATAAAGAAGAACGTGAAGTATCGCGTGTTTTACAGCAGCTTCACGCTTCTTTTGCAGATTCATTCACGCATTTATTTCGTGAAGTTGATGCAAATTCGTCATCGGTAGCGGTCGCAGATTTACATACATCATCAGCTGAACAGATTTTCATGTCTGAAGCTGCAGGTTGGAGTGTTACCTTTAGTCTTAACGGTCACATCGCTGGTGTAATAGAATTTTCTAATGTCATCAGTACAATATTTGCTGGATTATTATGTGGTTATTCACCTGAAATGTCTGCCCTTACACCGCGTCCATTAAGTGAAATTGAACGTGAAATGATGAAGGATAAAGCAGACAAGTTATTAGCCGATTACGCATCAGCCTGGTCTGCTCGAATACCTTTACGACTTGCTTATACTGATGATGTATGGAAATTTTCTGCTGATGAGCAGGTTTTTGTTGCTTCGTATCAAGCTAAATTAGGCAATACTGTCGGGTGGGTAAGGATAATATTGCGTATGAGTACTTGGAAACCTGTAATTGATAATATTAATCGTCGATCATTATCACCTGCACCTGCGATGTCAAATCCTAATTTACTTAAAGTTTTGGGGGATTGTCCAATCGTTGGCAGTGCCTTATTGGGAAGTACACGAGTTACAGTTAATGATATTCTGAATATTCAAGTTGGAGATGTCATTTGTCTTGACCAACATCCAAATGAACCGATTGAAATAAGAATTAATAATGTCCCTAAACTTATTGGTGAAGTTAAAAAAGATGGTGGTCGATATATAATTTCTGTTAATGGTAGAGCGGAAGGGAGGAAATAATGGATTTAAATGATTTATTGGCTGAGGTTGAAGGTATTGGTGGTGACCAATTTATACCACAGGTAAAAGACAAGCCTAAAGTGAAACCAGTACAGAAAGCTGAAGTAATTGTTGACGAAAATAATATACAATTCGCTGAAACATTACCTATGCAAACAGGGGTTATGCCTAATATAGATGCTGTATTAGATGTTGAGTTGGAAATAACTGTCGAATTAGGTAAATGCCAGATAGCAATAAAAGATTTATTGAATGACCCCGTATCGTGTCAATTAATACTTGATAAATCTGCTGATGACCCATTAGCAATTTACGCTAATGGTCATAAGATAGGGTATGGTGAGGCTTTAGTAGTTGATAACAGGTTAGCAGTAAGAATAAATAAGTTGTCTACAGGTAATGGAGAATATGATTAGCATGAAAAAAGTTTTATTTTTATTAATGATAATTATTACCGTGATTCTACCTATATACGGGCAGAATCCGGTATCATCAAATAATTCAACTATTCCTAAATATGATTCTCAAAATAGGCCTGCTGGAAGTATCCCGAATCCTGAAGCTGGTATACCAATTGGTCATGATAGTTCTACTGCAACCAATCAACCAGTAGCAGTAGATAAACCAGATGAAAAGAAAGAACTATCACCGATATTTAAATTTTTTAATGTTTTACTAAGCCTTGCGATTGTGTTAATTGTTGCATACATTGTCATGAATATTTTGAAAAAGATATATAACGGCGATATACGATTGCCTGGTAATATGAAAATCCCTGAATCTTCGGTTAAACATGGTTTGATTCGTGTAGTTGAGACTGCTTCATTAGGTCAGGGTAGAACGTTATATCTCATTACTGTTGAAAAACGTGCTTTTTTAGTAGCATCTTCCGGGCAGCAATTTACATTAATAGGTGAATTTGTTGATGAAGAATGGCAAAGTAATTTAACATCAAACACCAGTGGAACTCCTGCGCCAATTGAAGCGGCGTTAAGCAGGATATTGGGAAATAAGGAAAAACGAAATTGATTAAAAGGCAACAGTTATTTAGAATATTAGCTGTACTGTCTTTATTGCTGATTACAGCAGTTATTAATGCTCAAGCACCTGCCATACCTAAAGTCAGCATTAATGTCGGCCCGGGTCAAGAAGGCGACTTATCATTAAGTTTACAGATTATTCTGTTACTGACGGTGCTAAGTTTAGCACCTGCAATTGTAATTTTATTGACTTCTTTTACCAGAATTGTAATTGTATTAAGTTTTACCCGTAATGCATTGGGAACTCAGCAAATCCCGCCTAATTCAGTGCTGATTGGTTTAGCATTATTCCTGACAGCCTTTACAATGGCTCCGGTATGGCAGCAGATTGATAAAGATGCTTATCAACCATATATGCAAAAGCAAATCGGGTACAAGACAGCTTTTGAATTAGCGAAGTTTCCTTTACGTTCATTCATGTTTAAGCAGACCCGCGATGCTGATTTGAGATTATTCATTGAGCTTGCTAAGGTTCAACAACCCAAAACAATGGCGGAAGTGCCAACTTACATCTTAATTCCTGCATTTATTATCAGTGAATTAAAAACAGCTTTTACTATGGGATTTTTAATATTTATCCCTTTTGTCATTGTAGACCTTGTCGTTGCGACAGTTCTTATGTCTATGGGTATGATGATGATGCCGCCTGTTTTAATATCATTACCGTGTAAAATTATGTTGTTTGTAATGATTGACGGCTGGGCTTTAATAGCTCGCAGCCTGGTGACAAGTTTTAACTGAAGGTAATTTAAAATGACTGACATAGCTGTTTTAGAAATTGCAAAAAGAGCAATGATGGTAGGCATTGAAGTAGCTGGTCCATTGCTTATTGCAAGTTTGCTGGTAGGTACTATTGTTGGTATTTTAATGGCTGCTACACAAATTCAAGAGTTTACACTTACATTTGTTCCAAAAATCATCACCATGGCAATTGTTTTATTAGTTGCTGGTCCCTGGATGCTGCAAACAATGAAAACTTTTGCATTGATGATGTTAGCCAAATTACCAGAGATGGCACCATAAAATGGAATGGCCGGCAAATGCTGATGCTATCCAGAATTTGCTGCTCATATTTGCACGTATGGGTGGATTAGTTATGACTGCGCCTGTCTTTAGCAGTCATCGCGTACCACCTCAATTAAGAGTCGCGATATCGGTAATAATGACATTGATAGTATTCCCATTAGTACGTCCAATGCCGATTGAGAATTCAATAATAAATTTTGGATTTTTAATATTAAATGAAGTAATTATTGGCTTAGTGCTTGGGTTTACGGCTAATATGATATTTATGGTTATTCAGGTTGCTGGTGAAATGCAGGATACGCAGATAGGTTTTGGATTCGCTGGTGTCGTTGATGCTAATATGGGACATTCAAGTGCAATTGTTGGTCAATTACAGATGATTATGATGTGGATAATATTTGTGGCTGCTAATGGACACCATTTTCTGTTGAGAGCAGTTACTGAGTCATTTATTTTGATTCCACCAGGATTGGGAGCTTTTCAAGTTGCAGGTGTTAATAGAATGGTGGCTATAAGCGCAGAAATGCTGATGCTTGCTGTTAAGATAGGAGCACCTGTTGTAGCGGCTGTATTGGTTGCAGATATGTCTATGGGTGTGTTGCAAAGAACAGCACCACAATTAAACTTAATGGCAGTTGGATTTCAGGTAAAAATTGCCGTTGGAGTTATTGTTTTAATTCTGGCTATGCCAATGATTGTTGGCATGCAATATGACCTGGTAAGTTATATGGCACGTATTGTTAATGAAATGATGGTGTTTTTTAAACCTTGAATGAGGTAATTAATGGCGGGTGCAAGTGAAGATAAAACCGAGGTCGCAACCCCCAAAAAACGTCAGGATGCACGTGAAAAGGGGCAAGTTGCACGCAGTTTTGAAATAAACGGAGCTGCGGGGTTATTGGTCGGCATTTTTACATTAAAATCTTTGGGTCCATTCATGGTTAATACCTGGGCAGATATTGCACGTAAATCTATTCAATCAGCATCTTATGCTTTCGATAACGGAATTATGGTTAATTCAATGATAATGAAAATAGGTTTGAATTTTTTAATATTAGCGTTGCCTATTGCAGTTGTTGGAATGGTTACTGCTGTTGTATCTAATATGATGCAGGTTGGAATAATGTATTCGCCAAAAGCATTAGCTTGGGATTTTTCCAAGTTAAATCCTTTTCAAGGGATAGCAAGGATGTTTTCAGCTAAATCTATGGTTGAAGTATTTAAGTCTGGAATGAAATCTTTAATAATCGGATATGTTGTATATTCTTTCTTTAAAAATCATGGAATGGAATTAGTACGTGTTATTACTACTGATCCATTAAATATTGGAACTATAATATCATCAGCTGTTTTTAATTTATTGTTAAGTACCGGTTACGCTATTATTGGCATAGCAATTTTTGACTTTGCTTATCAAAAATATGATTTTGAAAAAAATCTGAAAATGACAAAACAGGAAGTGAAAGAAGAATTTAAAAGTAGTGAAGGCGACCCGCAGATAAAAATGAGAATTAGGCAGAAAATGCGGGATATGTCGCGAAAACGCATGATGACTGACGTGAAGTCTGCAACTGTTATTATTACTAACCCGACACATATTGCAGTTGCATTAAAATATGACTTTACAGGAAAAGATCCAGCACCCAAGATAGTCGCAAAGGGAGAAAGACGGATTGCAGAGAAGATTAAAGAGGTAGCTCGCTTAGCAGGCGTACCTGTAATAGAAAATAAGCCATTAGCGCGCGCGTTAAATAAGCAATGTAATATTGGCGATGTGATTCCATCTGAGTTATATCAGGCAGTTGCCGAAGTATTGGCATTTATATTTAAACAAAGTGGAAAAACGATAAATCAAAACGGGAGATTTAATTAATGACAGAACAACCGGCGGGGATGCAAAAGTTTACGGACTTCCTGCTAAATCTTAGCGATTTACAGGCTCCGATGCTTTTTGTCGTCGTCTTGGGAATGTTAGTTGTTCCAATGCCAGGTTGGATGCTGGATATGTTTCTGCTGGTAAATATTGCGATTACTTTCATAATACTGTTACGCACTTCGACTGTAACTCACGCATTGGAATTTTCAGTATTCCCTTCTCTGTTATTAATAACTACACTTTTTCGTCTTTCTATTAATGTATCGGCTACCAGGCTGATTTTATCAAATGCGGGTGCAGATGGTGCAGGAAAAGTAATTCAGGCTTTTGGTACATTCGTTATTGGTAATAATGCGGTTGTCGGTATAGTAATATTTACAATTTTAATTATCATCCAATTTGTCGTTATTACCGCAGGAGCTGGCCGTGTGGCTGAGGTAGCCGCGCGATTTACTTTGGACGCAATGCCGGGCAAGCAGATGGCCATTGACGCAGATCTGAATGCTGGATTGATTGATGATGTTGAAGCCCGAAGACGTCGTGAAGATGTATCACGGGAATCTGATTTTTATGGTGCAATGGATGGAGCCAGCAAATTTGTACGCGGTGATGCAATCGCCGCTATTATCATGGTAGTTGTAAATATTTTAGGCGGCTTTGCTGTTGGCATGCTAATTCATAAATTAGATTTACAAGTAGCTTTACGAGAATATACTATGAAAACGGTTGGCGAAGGGATTGTTACACAGATTCCTGCACTTATCATGTCTATTGCCACCGGTTTAATTGTTACTCGATCAACCTCAAAGTCGCATTTGAGTAATGATTTAGTAACTCAAGTTCTCAGTAACCCACATTCACTGGTTGTAGTAGCAGTTATTATTGGTTTATTTGCGATGGTACCTGGATTACCACCGTTCCCTATTTTATTAGTATCAGGCGGGTTGGCATCATTAGCGATATATCAAATGCGTGGCGGGTCAATGACGAAAGAATCTGATGTATTAAGTAAAAAAGCGATTAAGGAATCTACAGTAATTCAAAAAGCGCCTGCACCGGAAGATATGATGAATCTGTTGGCTATTGACCCAATTGAAATTGAAGTAGGTTATGGTTTAGTAGCATTAGCAGATCCGATGCAAGGCGGTGACTTGCTGGAAAGAATTACCACATTGCGCAAACAAATTGCTGTTGACCACGGATTTATTGTTCCGCCGGTGCGTGTCCGCGATAATATACAATTGAAAAGTTCAGGTTATAATATAAAGTTGTGGGATGTTGAAGTCGCTGATGGTGAAATAATGATGCGTTATATGCTGGCGATGAAACCTGGTGAAGGAATGCAGACTTTCCCGGGCGGAATTCCAACTACAGAACCAGCATTCGGTTTACCGGCTATCTGGGTATCAGAAACGCAAAAGTTTGAAGCTGAAATGGCTGGTTTTACAGTGGTTGATCCGACAACAGTATTGATAACTCATCTTAGCGAAGTAATCAAAAATCATGCTTATGAAATATTAAGCAGGCAAGATGTACAGATGTTGGTTGAAAAGACACGTTCATCATCATCTGCATTAGTTGATGATTTGATACCCAAACAGTTATCATTATCTGAATTACATCGTGTTTTGCAGAATCTACTGAAAGAACGTGTGCCAATCCGTGATCTTAATCGTATATTAACATCATTAAGCGACCATATAACTATGACTCATGATATCGATATGCTTACTGAATATGTCCGTCAATCGCTGGCGCGAACTATTACCAGTCAATATCGTTCTATCGAAGGATTTTTGGAAGTATTTACTTTAGAACCTTCAATTGAACAGATGATTGTTGAAAATTTACGGCAGACACAAATGGGAATGCAGATAGTACTTGACCCTATGGTAGCGCAAAAGTTATTGATGAAAGTAAAAGAACAAGCAGACCGTGCTATAGCAATGGGATATCAACCGATATTGTTATGTTCAACACAAATTAGACCATATTTTAGAAAATTAATTGAAAAATATATGCCTTCGTTAATAATAGTGTCACATGCGGAGATTGTACCCGGGGTACAGGTGAAGGCAATTAGTACTGTAACTTTAAATTAATGGGAGAATAAAAGATGGGCTTGCAAAAGTTTTCTGCGCCCAGTATTAAAGAAGCATTGCTGCAAGTACAGCAAGAATTGGGTGGGGCAGCTATAATATTGGATGTCCGTACAATAAAAAATGAGCCAGGTATGCCTGATACCGCGGAGGTATGGGCACAAATAAATGAAGAAAAAATTAATGAAATATTGCCAAATGTTGTAAATAATGGTTATAATAATGAAGTGAAAGAGAATTTAAATGTTGAAAGTGATGCAGCGGGATATATTTCTGTATTGTCTCAACAGTTAAAAGCTGTACATTCTCAATTTGAAGTTTTGCAATCTGGGATGTCATGGCTTGGTACTCATCCGGGAATTAAGCCTGGTGAAATGGCAGGATTTCTGGCACATAGCATATCTGCCGGCTTAAATTTCTCTGGTGGTATCTTACCGGTTGGGCATGGATATACAGTTGCATTGATTGGTCCTACCGGTGTAGGGAAAAGTACAACTATAGGTAAATTGTTATGGCATTTCGCTGTAGAAAAATCGATGAATATAGGTGTAATAACAGCAGATGTTATGCGACCGGGAGCTATTGAACAGTTAGCGACAGTTTGTAACAAAATAGGAATAGAGTTGCATGTCGCTTATAATTCAGTAGATGTCGCAACAGCCAAAACAGATTTGCAGAATAAAGATATAATATTTATTGATACACCTGGCGGTAGCCAGCGGAACAATGAATATTTAATGGATTTACAGTCCATAATGTTAGCGGCAGATCCTGCAGAGATACATTTAGTTATTTCTGGTGCAAGTGGTAGTGCGTTGATGCGTGATATTATGATGAGATATGCGCATTTGCAACCCGAACAGGTTGTCATTACGAAAATTGATGAAGCGCCATCTATGTTGGAGCTTTTTTCTCCGCTTATTAATGCAGGGATTTCTATATCGTACTTAGGTACGGGAACCTCTATTGTAAAAGATTTACAATTAGCATCAGTTGAAGCTGTAGAAGGTTTGCTTAAAGTTGAAGGGGAGGGTTAACAATTGTTGCGCAGAATGTGTTATCAGTTGGGAATATTGGGCAGTGCTGTAACTTTTGCTTTTACTATGTGGAAATCAATGGATAGCGGTATAAGTATAATGGAAGCATCAATTCGTGCAGCGATTGCTGGGGTTATAATAATGATTGCCATGCTGTTTATCGCGTCACTAATTGAAAATTTGGGTACAACACATAATAGAAGTCGTTCTGGAAACCCTGATAATAGCCATGAATCTATCGATAATAAGGTAGATATGAATGATTAATATTCAAAGGTGCCGAATACTATGACATTAAATCAAGGTGGTAAGAGGGCACAGGAGGATAAGCTTATGGCAGAACTCTGGGCTGCATATCGTGCCCAGCCAAATGATGAAATGCGCCGGCAATTGATAGAACAATACGCTTTGCTGGCTAAATATGTGGTGGATAGATTGCATTTGCAGCCTATGCACGGTATTAGTTATGACGATCTTATCGGACAAGCTATTGTAGGTTTAATTGAAGCTATTGATCGTTATGACCCAAGCCGTGGAGTTAAGTTTAACACATTTGCCTATTATCGAATTCGTGGCGCAGTTATGGATATGTTGCGTGATATGGATTGGGTTCCCCGATCGTTGCGATCAAAAAGCAATGATATTATCGGTACGATAACTAAATTAGAGGCTGAATTAGGCAGAGCACCGGAAGATAAAGAAATTGCTAAAGCCATGGGAATATCTATGGATGAGTTTGACCAGATAGTAAATGATGTAGGTGGTCAGGTATTGATGTCATTAGATGAATATGTGGATTCTGGAGATGGCGATTCATCATTATCTATCGGTGATTCCTTGGCAGACGATCCTGCAATGAATCCTCATGAAATAATTGCTGAAGATGACCAGCGTGTGCAATTAGCACGTTCTATTGAAGCATTGCCGGAAAATGAAAAGATGGTTGTAGCACTATATTATCAGGATGGATTAACTTTAAAAGAAATTGGAAAGGTGCTTGGTGTTACTGAATCGCGGGTTTGTCAGATTCACTCCAAAGCTATTATTCGATTGCGTGCGACGATGGAAAAGGCGAATACTATTTAGAAAAGGTTACAGTAATGGAAATCAGGCGTGTTGATAAAGAACTAATACAGCCAGCAGCAGCTTCTGAAACAGGGAATAAAGTAGAGGTTGATCGTCGTGCACGCGATAGAAACCGTAATACTAAAGATAAAAAAGAAGAAAATACCGAAGAAGAACTAACCAATGAAGAATTAGCGAAATTTACAACATATAGTCCAGAAGGTCACGTGACAGAAAAGCAAGACTTGTCTCAAATAAAGCACATTAATTTTAAAGCATAAGGTAATAACAATGCCTCCTGAACAACAAGAATTAGTAACAAAAGCAATAGTCGTCGGTATCACCTTAATCGGTTGGGGTATTTGGCAATGGCGTAAGAAATTGAAAGACCAGGAAGAACCTGTTGATGAATCATCAGTAATTGTTCATAATGAAAATCATAATTTTGATGAGTTGTTGCAATCATTTGTTGAGAAATCTAATGAAGAAAATAGTAATACCGTTTCAATACCTGTACCATTAATATTGGAGCCGGTGATGTCTGATAAAGAAACATCGCAGCCAAAGATTATTGAAAATATACATGTTGATGAAAATATATCGGAAGAAAAGATAAGTGAAATGATAAAATCCGGGATGAATAACAGGGATATCGCAAGGATACTAAAGTTGTCTACGACTGAAGTTGAAATTTTGGTAGAATTACAAAAACGCGGTATATAGATTATTATCTCTTATCATCTAAAAATCGCGAATCGTTTGGTTTTAAATTTTCTTTGTATTGACTTTTAAATTGAAGGCTATTTGAATTGCCCTGCATATCTTTTAAACTTTTTTCACATTCTTTATACCATCTATCCAGGGTTATTGCTTCCAATTGTTCAATTCCATGTAGAAATTCAATATGTTTTGCTGCTTCTTCTTTGCATTTTATGTCGTTTGAATTAAGTGCTGTTTTTATAACACTTGATAAGTTTCTTTTACTCAGTTCATCTAATAATATCTGTTTTTTAGCCAATAATTCTTCTCTACCGTTTAAAGATATTGACAACTGCTTTTCAGATAGGGTATGCAAAGCATTTAATAACCGGGTTAACTCCTGCTGTATTGGTAATAATTCGTTATCGCAGCCAGTCATTAACCTCTTCCTCCAATAGTAGCTGCATTTGTTTCCAGTCTTCGAGTCATCTGGTCGGCTTCAGACCATGTGTCACGCAAGTCTTTTAATAATAATATTACCTCATCAATATTTTCAACTTTATCATAAACATTTGCATCAACTAATTTATCAAGCATATACATATATAGTTTTTCGAGATTGCGAGCTAATTCAGGATTGATTGAATGGTCAAGGGTTGTCATCAATTCAGTAATTAGCGTTTGCGCTTTTGTCAGGTTGCGGTTTTGTTCTTCGATACGTTTATTTAGCATTGCATTCTTGCCTTCAATTAGAAAGCGTATTGCGCCATCATATACCATAATTAATAAACTGCCGCGGCCAGCGGTTGATATTTGATTAGTTTGATAATACTTATTGGCGGATAATGCTACCATCATGCCCCCCCTTGTTAATTATTTATCCACTTGATGATGAACTCGACAGTCCTGAAATTAACCCGGATAATTGAGAACCTTGATTTTTCAATGTATTCAATGCTGTTTCCATCGCATTAAATTGAGTTCTCATGCGAGCCATTTCACTGGTAACAGATGCATCAATTCTTGATATTTCTTCATCAAGAGATGTCATCTGTTTACTGATTGAATCGGTAGTTGATTTGATACCCCCGTCACCATCTGTGATAAAACCGAGAGCTTCATCTAATATCGACCCGATCCCTTTTGTAAATACCATTGAACCGCTATAGTTATTATCGGTACTATTAACTGTAATCTTTAGACCTTTTGAAGTGCCAGATGTAGAATTTAATAATTGTCCAGATCCCGTAGCTGCTTCACCGTTTATTGTTCCTGCAATATCTTTCCCTGCATAACCCAAGTTTCCATTCGCTAATAATTCTGTTAATACTGTTTTACCAATTCCGGTAGAACCAGCTATTGAAGAATCTAAACTGGAACTTGTATATATACTTTGTCCTGCGCCGTATTTTTTTTGTGCAAGTGTAAGAAAGTTCCCGGTTCCAGTACCATCAGCACCAGTTAATTGTGCAATGATGCTTGAATCATTAGTTTTTGCATTAATTGCATTTATTATATCAGCACCTTTATATCCTGCTTTTAATAATATGCTTGAACCATTGATATTCAGTGTTTCATCTTGGAGCAAGCCATCAGTAGGCAATGATTGTGTTGATATAGTTAATGATGCGTGTGTCGCGGCTTGGGTTAACTGAATATTATATCCTGATGAACCGCTAACTTTGGTATCTGATGTTGAACCAGCGTATGATAATTCCGTTGCTGGTGAAGTTCCCCAAGAACTGAATAATTGAAAAACAGATTTTTGATCTTTGGTAATAGCTTCTGATAATTTAGAACTATCAAGTGAAAGATTGCCAGTTGAATCAAAACTTAATCCAGCTTGAACACCATTATTCATTGTTGATGGCAATCCGGAAATCGATGTTGTCAAAGTTGATGCTATATCATTAAGTGTTGATTGAAGTTTATATTCACCAAATAATAATCCTGTGTTGCCAGTTTTTGGGTCGAATGTATTCATTTGTTTAACAAATGAATTTAAAGAATTATATTGATCAACAAAACCACTGACAGCCTGGCTAATCATTTGATTGGATTGTGCCACATTAATACTAACAGTTTTACCGACAGTAGCATCTGATACAGTTATTTCTAATCCAGGGATAACATCAGTTAAGGTATTTGCATTTCTTGTAACAGTAACAGGATTTGCGCTACCGGCTCCAAATGTTATGCTTGAATCTGTTGCTGCCTGCAATACATCCATTGTGTTTGTTGTCCCATACCCAAGAGTACCACCAATAGTTATCGCACCATCAGTACCTGCAGTGGTGGAGTTCATTACAAGTCGATATTTGTTGGATGAATCTTTAATGATATATGCACTGACTCCGGCATCACTTGAATTAATTTTATCTTTAAGTGATGTTAATGACATCCCGGATGCATCAATTTCTGTTGATTTGCCATTTGAACTTATTGTTACTGTTCCATTACCTACACTTGTTAGGTCTTGATCATCCATCCCGGTATGAGTAATAATTTGATTATAACTGGTTACAGAATTAACCTTAAAACTGTAATTTCCTACTACAGCGTCTGAACCAGCTACAATTACAACAGAACTATCCGATGGTGTAGCAGATTTAACTACTTTATTACTGATTTGGGCTAAGTTTTCTGCTGCTGTTTTAACAGCTAAAATTCGTGTGTTAGCTTCGTTCCACGCAGCAGTTTTATTCTGCAGTGCAGTTTTTTTATTTTGCAAATTAGTAATAGGTGTTCGGCTTACCGCCTCAAGTTTCGATAACATTGTATCGGTATCGATTCCAGATATTAAACCACCTATAGATAATACGCTCATATTAATCTCCCCAAACCAGATGCTAAAGCTCTAACCTTTAGCATCAACGGTATTTACGTTTGTGACAGGTTGGAGCGATTGCATTATTCCCTCTAATACCCGCAATACTTTTTCATTGGGGAATTGCTGAATTACTTCACCTGTATTGTTGTTTTTTAGTGTTATTATGACTTGTTTCAAATGCTGGTCGTATTCAAAACTCGCCATGATATTATCTTGCTCAACTTTAATTGTTTGCTTTTGTGGCTCTTGTACTTTTTCAACCGTTTCTTTACTATAATTATCGGCATTTTTTTGTAATACATTAGTCGGCACAAATGCATTTATAGGTACTTGTTGTACTTGAATTGATTCTATTTGCTTATTAGAACCAGCAACATTGATTAATGCTGCTGTTGATTTATCTACTCCCATCATGATTTTCTCCTTGACATTTTATAAACAGTTATTTTTTCTGTCAGGTATAAATGTCAGATACCTTAAAGCGGTTATGCCTTGCCGACATTACTGCAGGCAAGGCAAATTAGAATTAACCGCTCAAAATTAACGGAGCATTGATAAAATGCCCTGTGGTGCTTGGTTAGCCTGGGTTAACATCGCCTGTGATGCCTGCATTAGGATTTGGCTCTTGGTAAAGGAAACCATTTCTGATGCCATGTCGGTATCGCGAATCGCGCTTTCAGAAGCAGAGAGATTTTCTTTAGCTACTGATAAGCTGGTCAAGTTGCTTTCCATATTATTTTTCTGGAATGCACCCATATTAACGCGAAGACCGTTAACCATCTTTAACGAAGTATCAATTTGATTCAGAATGTTATCGAAGTTTGCAGCAACAGCGGAAACGTCAACAGACTGTGAAGCACTGCGGCCATTTGCTGATGTTGGGGTGCTGGTGAAACCAGTCTTTGAATCTGTTGATGACTTGTCAGTTAATACCACGACACTTGCCTTTGCATCCTGGTCGCCAGCAACTTTCTGACGGATGGTCAGGAAGGTGTTGTTTGCAGGGGTTGCATCTACGGTGCCGTCTTTCAGGGTTGCAACAGCTTCAATATTTGCGGCATCAGCTGTAATTGTTGCGTTGCCATTAATTGCTGCTACAGCATGTGCAAGAGTATCGCCAGTAGTAGCATTTAAAAGAACGTTTGCTGTTTTAGCAGTGCCTGCAGCGGATGTCCAAACTACTGAAAATGATTCGGTTGAACCAGTTGGAATAGCGGAGAATGCTTTTGCAGCGGTTGCACTTGCATTTTTGGCCCCGGTTAAACCGAGTGATGAAGCATGCATGTCAGCACTTAGCGTAATGCTGTCATACTGTACGCCAGTTACTGAGAACTGGGCAATCTGTTGCGCATTTGCGCCAACCTGGAACTGCTTGCCGCTGATGTTGTTGGTACCGAGTAATTTAATACCAGCAAATTCAGTCTGATCAGCTATGCGGTTGATTGAAGCTAAACCCTGGGTGATTTGTGCCTGAT
>CAZWZF010000024.1:0-63177 GCA_964638715.1 uncultured bacterium
AGATTATTTTTAAAATAATTTTGAGGGTATAGTAATAATTAGCGAGATTTTAGGTAATAAAAGGAGAAAAACAATGAAAACTAATCAAAAAGGGTTCACCCTCATTGAATTGCTGGTCGTGATTGCCATAATTGCAATTTTAGCCGCAATTCTTTTTCCGGTCTTTGCACGGGCGCGTGAGAAGGCGCGGCAGACGACGTGCAGTAGTAATCAGCGACAGATTGTTGCATCTGTGCAGATGTATGTCCAAGATCATGAAGAGGCATTGCCATCTTCTGCCAATATTTGGTCAGATTTGAAATTAGATCCCGGCGTGTTGATATGCCCGACAAAAGGGAAGAACACGCCAAATGGTTACGTCATCCCGGTAGCATATGATGGTGTTTCGTATGCCCGGCTTGATCCTCCGACCGATTTCGCCATGGTGTGCGACGGAAATAGCAGTAATGTAACCGGGAATAGTCCAAATCTGGCTTTTGGACAGACCGAAGTCGATTATCGCCACTCGAATAAGGCGATTGTTGCCTATGCTGACGGGCATGTAGGCGCTTCGGATTGGGTGCTTATTCCGCGTCTAAGCTCTTCAGTTACTGTCAGTTTGCAACAGGGAGTCAATGGTTATACAGGTACACAAGATACTTTTATTGGTGGTGATAATCGCGCTGCTATTCCCAACACTAACTATGCTTCAAATACTACACTCGGTTTATTCAACCGTGAAACCTCTCTAAATAATGACTCTCGTTGCGTACTCCGTTTCGACCTTACATCGCTGACCGGGTGCATCAAGCAAGTCACCAGTGCCACACTTACACTGACGGGAATTTATCAATATGGTAGTGTGCCGGATACATTCACTGTTAATAAAGTGACCAATAGCGATTGGAAGGTTGGAGAAGTCACCTGGAATAGCCGCAAAACTGGTACGTCCTGGGGGGCTGGCGGTGGTGAATATGCGTCCACGCCACTCGCCAGTCTCGCCTATACAAGTAGCAGCACGACAACCTTGGCCTTCGCATTGACTGCCAACCCGAATATTGTGCGGGATTGGGCAAACAGTACCCCGTCTGCCAACAGCGGCATATTTGTGCTCGATCCTACTTCCGGGCAGGGAAATGGCGTCTTTATTTCCATAGCGTCCAGCGAAGCAGCTACGGTCAGCAGCCGTCCCAAATTGGATATTACTTACGTACCGTGGTAGTATCTGTGATAAGTAAAATGATATAACTGGACATACGTGTATTGGTCCTAATCACAATAAATTTATAAATCTGCCGCGTATCAAATAAAGATGTGCGGCATTTCTTTAAGATATATCTTTCCACATAGCGCAAGGAGTTACAAAATGAATCTATTTTTTCTGGCAATAGTCATCAACATTTTCCTATTGAGCACGATTGCAAGTTTTGCCGATACTGGTCTGGGACGGCATAAGCAGCTTTACGTTGTTCCAGCGCCCGGCAAAGTCGTCATCGACGGTAAACTCAATGACTGGGACTTGTCCGGACAGATTGAGATGTATGTGGTTTCTGAGACTAAAGAGATGCAGAGCGCGAAGTTCGCGGTGATGTATGATCGGGAAGCGATCTACTTGAGCGGGGTTGTCCGCGACAACACGCCGCTACTCAACCGTCAGGACCCTCAGGCCAACGGTAACCTCGGCTGGAACGCAGACTCCTGCCAGTTCCGGCTCTCCCTGGATCCGGCCCAGCCCTATCCGCTGACGGCATCCGTCTGGGAACTCCGCGGTGGCGTCCCCGACACCCGCAACGATATCGTCCACCTCACCCTGTGGAATTACACTGATCGCATTGAGCCGTGCCTCGGTATGCAGCTGGGCATGACTTACCGGACACCGCGGCCGGAATGGGCACCGTTCGGCATTGTGCCGGCCAAGCTCTACCAGGCCAAATATGTGAAATTAGCTGACGGACGCGGATACACCTTCGAATACCGGATACCGTGGAATACCCTCGGGGCGAAGACGCCGCTCAAGGGTGGCGACACGGTGGGTGGAACGGTGCAGTTCAACTGGGGCGCGGCGGATGGGTTGAAGACCGCCGGCGGCGCGGCCTGGGCCTATGACGTGATGGCCGGTCCAGGCTTCGTGTTTCAGAGTACGACCGTCTGGGGCAAGCTTATCTTCGCCGCAAAAGGCAAGATCGCCAGGGAGTTGGTGGAAGCCGGTGTTCCTACGGAGAAGCCGTTGCCGCTCGAGTTCGCCTACGATCTGCCCGAAGATGGGCAAATCACGCTGCAACTATTCGACGAAAACAACATGGTCCGCCGCATTCTGGTGGCGCAGGGAGACCGTCGCACCGGCCGCAACATTGAACGCTGGGACGGCATGGACGACCATGGCAAGCCTCTAACGCCTGGCGCCTACGCCATGAAGGGGATCATCCATAAACCGATCACCGGAAAGTTCCTCTTCTCCGCGCACAACTCTGGCCAGCCGCCGTATCCCACCGATGACGGCAAGGGTGGCTGGGGGGCCGACCATGGTGACCCAACGGGGTGCAGCGCGATCCCCAGCGGCCTTCTCCTCGCCTGGCAGGGCGCGGAATTTGGCTCGGGGATCATCCGCGTGGATCTCGACGGCCGCAAACAATGGGGCATCATGGCCGAAGCGTTGTTCATCGCCAATGACGGCCAGCGGTTCTTTACCTACAGCCCGCCGTTTGACCCGGCGAACACCGCGCCGGTGACGGGTATCAAGGTCTTCGATCTTGCCGATGGCAAGGTGCAGAAGTTTGGCGGAGGGCAGAACGAGTTGAAAGCGCCGCCCGGCGGCGACCGTGATGGCGACATGGTCACCGGCCTGGCCGCGGCCAACGGCAAAATCTACGTGAATTATGGCAAGCGCAACCTGATCGGCGTCTTCGACGGTGTCAGTGGAAAAATTGACACCATCTGGACCGTGCCCGCGCCTGGTGTGCTGGCCGCCCGGGCGGATGGTACGGTGGTGGTGATCAGCGACGGCAAACTGGTGGCAGTCGCCGACGGTAAAATCACGGAGTTGAACGGCGTCGACCTCGACGCACCCTCCGGTATCGCCGTCGCTAGTGACGGCACCATCTACGTGAGCAACCAGGGCGTGCAGCAGGACATTGCTGCATTTACGCCCGCCGGCAAACTGCTGCGCCGCATCGGTAAATCCGGTGGGCGTCCGGCAATGGGCGATTACAACCCGAACGGTGTCTATAAGCCCATGGGATTGGCGGTTGACGCCAATGGCCGCCTCTGGGTGGCCGAAAACAGCGACGGCCCGAAGCGCATCAGCGTGTGGGACAGGGCGTCTGGAGCGTTCGCACGTGAGTTCTTCGGTGCCAGCGGCTATTTCGCCTATGCCACCATCGACCCGGCCGTGCCTAACGAAATTTACTGCCACAACGTCCTCTGGCGGGTGGATTGGGAGAAGAACGCCGTCACGCCGATCTCCACCATCTGGCGTAAGACCGTGCCGGAGATGGTTAGCGAACCTGCGGTGTCGTCCATGCCGCATGGCTTCAAGATGCTGACCGCCACCAACGGCAGGCAATACGGCATGGGTGGCGGTCCGAACAGTTCAATCCTCTACCGTCGCGACGGCAACCTCTTCAAGCCGTTCCTGGCGCGCATAATCGTGCAACGTGGCCGGGGGGCCCAATTCATGGGCGGACTACCGCCGGAACTGGATGACCCCAAGATCGTCCCCGATGGCGCCTATCTCTGGCAGGATGCCAATGATGACCAGCGGATTCAGGCCAACGAGATCACCCCGGAGGAGAAGCCTTTGTTCTGGAATCTCTTCTGGCGGACGCTGGGCTGGGATATGACCCTCTGGAGCAATGGCGGCTATCTCCTCAAACCGGTGCGCTGGCTGCCTAATGGCCAGCCGGTCTATGACCTGGCAAAATTGGAAAAGAGTTTCCTCTGCGAGACGCCGGATGCCGAGGTCGGCCGGAATATATGGCTCGATCCTGACGGCGGCATCTATACCTATGCAAAAGGACAGTTGTCACGCTGGAGCAAGGAGGGCAAGCTCGAGTGGGGCTACCCCGGCATACCGAGTTGGCATGACTCGCTCGGATTCCCCCCGGTCAAACCGGGTCTTCTGCATGGGCTGACCGGTGGCCTTGGCGTGGCTGGCGAGTTCACCGGCAACATGACCTACTTCGGACCCTGCCATCTCTTCGACCGCAACGGTATCTATACCGGTATGATCTTCCACGATGGCCGGGTCGGTAGCCGGGGCCCAAATGAGGGGCAACCCGAAGGGCAAATTGGATCCCTTGTATGCGTGGTGACCAAGCCCGGCGCTGCCCCGCGCACCTTCATCCTCGCCGGCGGCCAGGACGCTCGCGTGACCGAGATACTCGGGCTCGACACCATCAAACCGCTGCCGGCCACCCCCTTCACCCTCACAGCCGAACAGGTGAAGACGGCGGTGGACGCGCTGACAACGTATAATACCCGGATCGGACAAGGCACGAAACTTGTGATAGTAGAGGGACGCAAGGCGCTGGATGCCGGTAAAGGGGTCGAGAAATCACTCGACGGAGCCCGCCGTTTTACTGCCCGCGTTGCCCGTGATGACAAGAATCTGTTCGTCCGCTTCGATGTGGTCGCGCCGTCGGAACTCGTTAACACCGTGGCCGACCCAAAGCTCCTTTTTAAGGGTGGCAACTGTCTGGACATCCAGCTTGCGACTGATCCCGGCGCCGATCCCCAGCGCAAGATGCCGGCACCTGGTGACATGCGACTGCTTGTGACACGGCAGGCGGGCCCTTCGACAGGCTCGGGAACTGGCGTGAAACCATTTGCCGTGCTTTACCGCACAAAGGTAAAAGAGTTCAAGGGTGAGCCGATCGTTCTCGTCTCGCCGACGGGCAAGGAAGCATTCGACGCGATTACTGTGGTGGAGAACATCGGCCTCGACTATCACAAGACCGGGGACGGCTTCACGGTGGTGGTGACGATTCCGCTGGAGTTGGTCGGCTTGAAACTGGCGAAGGACCAAAATATTAAAATGGATCTCGGTTACATCTACGGTAATGCCACCGGCAACGGCGGAGCGGCGCGTTCCTATCTGTTTAACAACAGCTTCAGCGCCAACGTCGTTAATGACGTGCCCAATGAAAGCCGTCTGGAACCTGCGCAATGGGGTGCGGCAGAGGTGGAGTGATATGACAATAATAAAATCCAATGTTGTGCTATATGCGGTTATGCTACTTTTGGTATGCTGTGTCTCATGTATCGCAGAGCAGGAGTCCATCCACTACGAATTGCGCGAGTCGGGCCGGGTGTCGCTGGCAATCTATGACAAGGACGGCATTCAGGTGCGGACGCTGCGCAATGCCGAGTCGCAAGCGGCGGGCAAGCATGAAATAGCTTGGGATAGGCTCGATCAGGACGGCAAGCCGCTCCAACCCGGTACATACACATGGAAACTGCTGCAGGGGCAGGGGCTGAAGGCGGAGTATCTCTTTTCACTCGGTATCAACACTCGCGAAAAGCCTTGGCCGGGGAATCACGATGGTCCGAATGCGCTTGCGGCGGAAGGGGACGAGGTATTCGTGCTTGCCGGAGCGGCGGAAGGCGGGGCAGGGCTTGTGCGCATGGACCGCGCAGGCACAATCGGCATGGCTGTTGGTAATGCGGGGGATGACCTCGCCCGTGCCGGTGGGCAGGTCTATGTGGTTTCAGAGTCGCCGCGTCTGTCGATAATTAATGCCGCGACCGGTGAACAGGCCTGGTGGACCCGGGGAAACGGGGCGCTGACAGTCGGGACGGTCAATGACGTCACAAAGCCGGTGGCGACCACAATCACTGGCAACCGGCAAATATTTCGCTATGACGTGCCCAACACCACCACCAGTGGGTGGAATTGGTATAAGGGCCGGATGACGCTGAAGAACAACACTGATACCCCTCGCAAGTTGAAGCTGTACAAGGGGATCAGTCGCGGCGTGCCGCAACCGTTCCGCGATATTACGCTCGTGCCTGACGAGTCCGTTATTATTGATCTTCAGGATGTCGTGGTGAGTTGGGATTCTGCCGGACAGTTCGTTGTAGGCATCGAGGGTGAACCTGGATGGGAACTGGCGCGGCTGGAAATCCTGTCGTCTGCCGACCGGGTTGCCGCGGCGCGGCGCGAGCAGTTGCCGGCGGGCCAAGCGTCGGCGCCGGTCGACCCGGATCAATACAATGCACCACCCTGGGCGGTGTCGGACAACCAGGTGTGGGTGGGTTACCGGCGGGCGGAAATGATTCAGCAGATCCAGCCCAAGTGGAACGGTAAGCCGGATTACGTGGGCAAGGTGCTCCGCGAGGTGCGGGTGCCGGGATTCCAGGACCTGGCATTCACGCCAGACGGCCAACTGCTGGTGATCAGCGGGCGTGACGTGTGCGTGGTCCGTGGGGACGCCCTTGAACCGGTCATACGCGATCTGGAAGATCCGCGCCGCTTGGCGGTAGACGCGGCCACCGGCGACCTTTTTATTTCCGAATGGGGCACGCACCACCAGATTCGGCGCTACGGCGCCGACTATGCCTTCAAGAAGAGTTACGGTCGTGAAGGCGGGCGGCGGTATGGTCTTTTTCGTTCGGACGATTTCTACCGCGTCAGCGATGTGGCCGGCGACGGCCAGGGCGGATTCTATGTCACGGAAAATTGGGGGGCGCGGCGCACCGCCCAATTTGACACCCAAGGAAAAAGCCTTCGCGAATGGTTTGGCGGCCAAAGTTTCTTTCCGGCCTTTTCTCAGGATGCGCGACACCCGGACCGATTTTGGTTGATGGGCACATTCAACACAGACCTTATCGAATGTGAGGTAGATTGGACCATGCGTGATTGGCGGGTACGGGCGGTCTACAATCTTCATGATGAACTCGTGAAGACGCTGAACGGGTTACTGTACTTGCCGCATGGCTACATCGATGGCATGCCACAGACGATTTATCGTGATCTCAATGGCGACGGCAAGCCGGAGCGCTTGCTCTGGTTCGTGGGACAGGCGGGCTTGCTCCTGCGGGTTGACGAAGCCGCCGGCCGGGTGATTCCGCTGGCAGCCACAGGTTTTCTGCAAGACAAGGAAGTCAACATGCTTCGGGACGGCAAGCCGTCCGAATCGGAGAAACAGCAGTATGCGGTGCTACTTGCTGCTTATGCCGCGTATCCGAAGACGGTAACGACTCCGCGCTACTGGACCTGGGCCGATGCCGATGGCGACGGGTTGATGAATGCCGGAGAGTTAAAGCTTTTTTCGGGAGATTATAACAACGGCACTTATGTCGGCGGGGTCTATGGTGCTCTAAAGATGGACGAAAGCCTGACCGTCTGGCAGCGGTCCGGCTGGGGGATGCCCGCTGGCGGCCCGAGCTGGTACGTCATGAAGCCCGAGGGTTATACCCCCTGTGGCGCGCCGATCTGGCGGTATGACACCCGGACCCGATCCACCGCATCGGATGAAGTCGTGCATGCGCTCATCAATCCGGACGGATCGTCCTACGAATTGCGGATCCCCAAGGGTGAGGGATATTATGTGCCAGGCGTGAACCGCGTCGGCGGGCACGGTCTCGGCTGGCCCAGCACGATGCATGATGGCACACAGGTGCTCAGCCGCGGGCCGGACGGAAAGGTCCACTGGCGGGCGGGGAACCATGCGGCGCTCGAGGCGAACGCTCCCGGTCAACTCCACTCGCCGGTGCGGATCGCTGGTCTCGTCAAGGGTTGTGTTGGGGTTGCCGACCGCGTGGGCAATCCGTTGGCGGTCTGGACGACAGACGGTCTTTATGTGGGAGATCTGTTCGACCGCAAGGCGAATGACGGTCAGCCGGGCATTGCGTATGCCTGGGGAGAATATAAAGGTCCGTTGTCCGGGCCTGTGCGCGGGCACCTGTTTGACCGCTTCGCCCTGACCCAGTACGACATGCTCAGCAATGGCATCCTGAGTCTCGCTCCGAACGGTGATGTATTCTACACGACAACCGGTGCCAACAACGCGCCGTTCTATCGCGTCACCGGCTGGGACGAGTTGAAACGCCAGCAGGGCAAGCTCATGATCAAGCAACTGGTGGCTAAGTCTGAGGAAACTGGCACTGGCCTCGCGGCGACCTACCATTCCGCACCAGAGTTTCAGGGTGACGCCACTCACCGAGTGGATCCGCAGGTCTGGTTCGGCGGTAAGGTGAGCGCCACGAAGAAAGATTGGCCGCTACCCGAAATCACTGGCGGCTCGTGCTCCGCTGTGTGGGAAGGATCCATCCAACCACGCTTCAGTGAACCGGGACGGCTGTTTGTATATGTGGATTGTGGAGTGCAGGATCCGAAAGTAACGCCACCACAGCGTGTGCGGCTTTGGGTCAACGGTAAATTGGAACTCGATTACTGGGATAAGCGTAACTGGGATCAGGTCCATCTGCCCACCCGCTGGTTCGATTGGAAGGTTGGCGAACGGATGACCATCAAGTTGGAGTATTCCTGCAATAAACCCGCAGATGAACTCGGACTCTGTTGGGAAAGCCCATCGGTTCCCGTAGAGCATATCCCCGCAATGTGTCTGTATCCCAAAAAAGAGTAAAACTGTGGGGTTGGATTATGTTTAAGAAAGATGAATGAAAATAAGTTGTGTTTTACCATGTAAATAAAGGTCAAATGATATTTTAATGAAATATATTACCAGTAAATAATAAAGAAAAAATAGCCAAGAAAATTCATCTTGAAAACAGAATTTAACTGGCAGGTGCAGAATAATGAATAATGTGATGCAGGCGAAAACCATGTGTGCTGGTGCCGCGCTGTCGGATATTACGCCGGTTATGGGCATACAGATTGCTGGTGATATTGGCCGTTATCGGCCGGTGGAAGAAATTCGCGATCCGTTATATGCCCGGGCATTGGTGATTGAAACCGATGGCAAGCGGGTCTGCTGGCTTTCACTGGATATTTTACTTATTTCGCGAAAGTGGACAAATATCATCAAGTGTCAGGCCGCGGAACGTTATGGGTTAGATCCGGATGCAGTTATGGTACACACCGTGCAAAACCATGCGGCGCCATCTGTCGGGCATTTTTTCGTTTTCAATGAAGACGACTGGTCTCTTTTCCCCAAGGAATATCCGTGGTTGCTGGGTGGCGATGACCGCTACAATCCTGTTGTTATAAATGGGGTAATGGATGCTATTGGCAAAGCCATAGCAGACATACAGCCAGTGACTGTTGAAATTGGCCGTGGTGTTGATGGACGTGTTGCTTTTAATCGAAGGTTTATTATGCGCGATGGCACCGGTCGAACACACCCGACCCCATGCGACCCAAACATTCTGTATTGTGAAGGCCCTGTTGACCCGGAAGTGGGGGTTATTACCTTCACCGCAGAAAACGGCCGGGTACTGGCTGCTGTATTGCACCATACCTGCCATCCTGTTCACGGATACCCCGAACGCTGGATATCGGCAGGTTGGCCGACTGCCTGGTGTGATGGCGTTCGCGGCATATTGGGAGACGATTGCGTAACCATGGTCGTTAACGGTTTTTGCGGCAATATACATCAGCGCAACCATTTGGATCCAAATTACGTTGATGATTATAAAGATATGGGACGGAAATTAACAGAAACAGCTTCATCAGTGCTAAAGCAGATGGTACCCATGGATTCACCCATGCTGGATTGGAAAGTACAGTCGCTGCAGATTCCTTTGTGCATGCCGACCGATGAAGAATTAGCAGATGCGCGGAACCTGCTGAAAGAATATCCAGAACCTATGTGGACTGATGAAAGCAGGACTGCGGTAGCATGGGATTGGGTTTATGCTGTCAACAGGATTGATCTTGCTGAAAATGTTAATAGAACACCATTTTTTGATTATCCGATTCAAGTGTTTCGCTTGGGTAATACAGCATTAGTTTCTGTGCCGGGTGAGCCATTCGTAGAAGAACAGCTTCGCATAAAACTTGCTTCTCCAGCGGCTTTCACCTTTACTGCACATATGTCAACTACCTATGTGGGTTATCTGCCTACTCTCGAAGCTTTTCAGCACGGTGGTTACGAAACCCGTACCGGCGCAGGTTCAAAATTAACTACTGAAGCCTTAACGATGGTTGGCGATGCCGTCATCGCAATGCTGAAAAAACTTTTTGTTGTCTGACCATTAATAAGGAGACATCAACCATGATAACACCACGAGAGAACCTGTTGAAAATATTTCGGCATGAGACGCCGGATTGGCTTCCTGTAACAGGACATTGCGATCCATACAACCAGCCCAGTCGTGAAGGCATGGATGCTGAATTAGCGGCTGCACTTGGCGATGTGCATTGGGGAGACACCGCCACTGTTACATTTTCGCGTTATCTCGGTCTGGATATCATGGACTGGTATGGTATGCCGGTGCGTATCTCGCGGCGAAATGTGGTTATAGAATCTGTTTCGGATGGTGATGCTACCACCAATGTATGGCATACTCCGTATGGCGACCTTAGTGAAACTATCAAAATCTGTCGCGATCCTACCGGTGCTGTATCCAGCAACTGGTCTGAACATTTAGTTAAAGGACCGGAAGACCTTCCCGCCTTCGCGTCAATTTTTGAGGACGAAGTTATTGAGGCGGATCCTGATGGTATTGTCAGAGCAAGTGAACGGAGAAAACTTATCGGTGATGATGGCCTGGTACTGGCACCTATGGACGGAACGCCATTGGGACAGATGTTTCGCATTTATTCGGGTGTTGCCGCACTGGCATATCTTTGGGAAGATGCTCCAGATGCCTTGCAATATTGCTTTAAGGTGATGGAATCAAACTATTTGAAACGATTAAAGATTGGTGTCCAATCCGATATTGATGTAATTGTTGGCGTTGATGACACCTCGACAACGGCAATTTCACCGGCTATGTTTGAAGCGTGCAACCTAGCGTTGACTGATGAACGTGCCAATGCCGCACATGCCGCCGGAAAACTCTATTTTCATCACTCCTGCGGATTAATTCGTGATTTACTGCCGTTATACCGGCGCACAAAGATGGATGCCGTTCATGCTTTCACCACACCGCCAGTAGGCAATGTCACCGTCGCTGAAGGCCGCAAGGCATTGGGCAACCGCATCACAATTATCGCCAGTGTTGACCAACTGGCAGGCCCAATGATTGATAGAACGGCGGTGCGCGAGAATATTCAGCAGATGATTAAGGAAGCGGCACCATGGGACCATTTTATTCTGGGTGTAGCGGGGTATCCAAACCGTACAATGGAACAGACAAAATTTGTGGTAGAATGCTGTCGTGAAATTGGTGGCAACAGGAAATGAAATTTAGTTTTCAGTTTTCAGATTTCGGTTTTTAGAATGGATTGTGAAAGTCCAACGTGATAACATTCCCGGTTATGGGAGAATATTATGAATGATACAATTAATTCTCATGCTACTTTAACACCGCGGGTACAACATCTGCGTGATCGTTTAACGGCAAATATTGGCGTTTTGGAAGGTGTTGCTAATAATACATCTTTATCACCGGATTATTTGGGACGTGAGCCGTTTCATGCTGCATGGATGCTACATGAAGGTGATTCCTTTGAAGTCAGGCTTGCCCATGCCCAGGCGGTGTGGCGTGCTTCGGTGCAACCACAACTTTTGCCCGGGCAATTAGTAATTGGCACCCCGCCGCCGCATGTGGTAATAGCCTACCCAACTGGTGTTTTTAGTTGGAATTTCGTTTTGGATACATCTCTGGCGGAGAAGCATCCAGAAACTACTGAGGTGTTTGAATACTGGCAAAACTGGCTGGCTAATCGACCAGGACCGCAATTGCCGGCAGATATGAATAACCCATCTTTGTCGGATGTATTATGGGTAACTGGTATTTGCTGTCATTCTACTCAGGATTATTGGCTGGCATTGTCCGGCGGATTAACTGGTTTACGCGAAAAAGTTAAGCAGGCTCGATTGCTGCACCCGGAATCGAATAATTGGTATAGCGCATTGGAAATTGCCATTGATGGTGTATCGCAATATATCCTTGCGCATGCCAATGCTATAGAGAAAGCCGCTGAAACCGCAGAAAATAATCAAGCAGTAGAATGGCTAAAGATTGCCACTAATTGCCGGCACATAGCAGAAAAAGCGCCAGAAACTTTCCTGCAGGCGGTGCAGTTATTCTACTTCCTATTTACGCTCAATGGTCACGATTCTCCCGGTCGTATGGATCAGTATTTATGGCCGCATTTACAGCGAGATTTAGAATCAGGCAACCTTACAATTGATGAAGCGCAGGAAATAGTTGATTGCCTGTATTTAAAGTTAGCCGAACATATCTGTTATGGCGCCACCCTGGGCGGGCAATTGCCTGAAGGCGGTGATGCCACTAATACCTTAACCTGGCTTTCATTAAACAGCATCCAGCGACTTCGCCTGCTGTCGCCAAGAACGGCATTGCGTTGGCACAAAGATATTCCTGATGAATTATTTCAGGCAACCGTAAACAGTATTGCCAGCGGTGCAACCTATCCAACCTTGGTAAATGATGATGTGGTGGTACCGGCGATGGTCCGCCGTGGGGCAACTGACTCAGATGCGCGGGATTATACTTTTTGTGGGTGCGGTCAGGTTACCCCATCCGGCAGAGCGTATGGCGGCTATGAAGATATTATTCTGAATGCGGCAAAACCTTTAACTTACGCATTGCATAACGGTAAAGATGAACGATCTGGAGATCAAATGGGTCCGCAAACCGGTGCCAATAATTTTTTTAAGACTTTCGAAGAGTTTGAAGAAGCGGTTTGGATACAATGCCAGTATTTATTGAAAATTGGCATTGATGCGACAAATAGTTGGCGGTTATGGGGTGCGAAACATGTTCCGGATTTTTTGCGTTCATTAGTGACTCATTCTTGTGTAGAAAAAGGGCTTGATTGGCGTGCGGGTGGTGCCGATTATCACGAAGGCATGGTTGATGTGGTGGGATTGTCTATCTTGACAGATTCGCTGATGGTGATTAAACAAGTGGTTTTTGAAGAAGAACTACTGACATTATCAGACCTTAGTGATATTCTGGATAGCAATTGGATCGGGTCGGAAGATTGGCGGAATATTTGTCTTAACCGAATACCGAAATTTGGCAATGAAAATGCTGAAGCTGATGCCATGGCAGTGAAATGGTTGGCACGACTAAATGAGTGGTTATTCGAACAGAAAACCGCTTTTGGCGGCCCGTACGGATTGGATATTATCGGTTGGTCTGGTGCGGTTTATTTAGGTGCGGTTACCGGTGCCACCCCGGATGGCCGATGTGCTGGTGATGCCCTGGCCGACAGTGCCGGTCCGGCGCAAGGCCGCGATAAATCAGGAGTTACCGCAATGCTGAATTCCATGTTGAAATTGCCAATGGGTGATGCTCATGGGCCATTGGCGTTAAATCTGCGAGTACCAGCCAATATTATGAATACCCCGGATGCTGTTAAAAAGTTGGCAGCGTTGCTGCGCGGATACATGATACGCGGTGGTCAACAGGTACAGGTGACTGTTGCCGATACCGCGGAAATGCGTGCCGCTCAGAGCAATCCTGCTCAACACCGCGATTTGATAGTCCGTGTCGGCGGTTTTAGTGCTTACTTTGTAGAATTGGAAAAAAGATTCCAGGACGATATGATTAGACGGACAGAACATGGGGTGTAGAACTATTTATTTGTTTTTATAAATAGCAATTTATCTTGCATGAGTTAAGATTAATCAGTACAATTTGTGTATACCGGAATACACAAAAGAACTCACAGGTGGTTTTATGAATAGCAGATTGTTGATACCAGATTATTTTACGCTTTGCCGCAAGTTTGCAGAGCCGCAGGGACAAATGGCGGAATTATTGGCGCGATTTCGAAATCGGTTGAACAGCGATGCTGAATTTCGCCGGGGGAATATATTCCTGCTGGCGCTGCTGGGTGAGGAAGAAGCGGTGGTGGAAGCACGGCAGATTGTATTGGAAACGTCGAAAAGCTTTTTAACACGCGGTGCAGAGGATGGCAGCATTGAACATCATACCTGGTGTGCCGCGCCTACTCCGATGCGCATGGCGGTTTATTATACCTGGCTGGCTCCTTTTGCCAACTGGACAGCGCAAGAATCGGCAGATATTGCCGGCGGTTTGCTGCATTTCTGTTACGAACATCCGGTGAATGTAATGCGAAGCCGTACTCCCGGCGGACATAATCAGGCACATTCGATGGCGCTGACCTGTGCTGTCGTCGGTGCCGCTTTTGCCGATATGCCTGCCGTTGCCGACCGGGCGATTGCGTTAAGAGATTATGGCATGGAAAGCGTATATACCACCATCGGACTGATGGCGCGGGATGGCTACACCATGGAAGGCTCAACCTATCAATCACACGTTGTTTCACCGCTAATTATGTGGACAGCGGCTTTATTGTCGCAATTGCAAGGTCAGGATATTTTAAAACAACACTGGCAGCCGTCCGGGGTGACATTGCTGGATTTGCTGCACATGGAATATTTAATGGTAAGTCCCGGCTTGATGCTGCCGCCATGGGATCATTACGGCTGGCAGCAGCAGGTAAACCTGGCCGCTATTTCTTACTGGGCATTGGTATCCGGGTATGGCGAGGCGCTGCAGCGTGCCGGCGAGGTGTGGGACCGCGAAAATTATATTGCCTGGGGCAGCGATGACCGCATGTGGACGCTGGTCTACTGGCCGGATGGCGATATTATAGAAAAGATAGAAACGCCGCTAAGTGGATGGTCATTACCGCAAACTGGTGCGACAATCGATCATACCGCGACGAAATCGCGGGTTATGCTGGTATGGGATGGATGTGCTGGCAATTTGCAGGGGTTGGGACGGTCGCAAACCGACCCGAACAATCTTATTTATGAAGTAAATGGTGTGCCAATATTTGGCGATGGAATTACCGGGCCAGGTGCGCATGTAACAGATAAAACCATTGAAGAAATAACCGCGCCACTGACAGCAGATGAACGCCGGTTAATATCAGAACAATATGGCAATCTTGAAAATTGGGCAAATGGTGTGCAGTCAGGATTTATCGGCGCGTCAAACGCGGTGATTATTGATGGCGAAGATGCATACTTCCAACGCACCGTGCAATCAGGACATCTGGTGAATGAGTTGCGTCAATCAAAACTGCATTGCGTCACCGGTGAAGCGGTGGATTTGTATCGGCCGCGATATGACATTACCCGCGCGCGCCGCACCGTGGCGGTCAGCGAGTCTGGACTGGTATGGTCGGTTGATGACTATCGCGCAGACAGCACACATGATTTTAGCTGGCGTTTGCACCTGCGTCAGGATGTAAGCTGGGGTGAAAATTGCCTGCAGGTGAATACCCCGGAAGGTGCTGATGTGACAATGGCATGGCTGCCGGGACCTACGGTTTCATTTACCGTTGTTCCGGGTTACCCGGCGCAGAAAATGTCATGGCCGGACGATGGCAGCACCCGTCTTGAACTCGGGACATCCGGGATGATAGCGCAATTCGTCGTTTGCTGGCTGCCAAAGGCAGTTGAGCAATTGAAAGTAGTGCAGATTACCCCGCGAAGCTGGTACGCCAGTTGGGCAGGGGGGGAAGAAACTTTCACTTTGCCGGATGGTGTCGATAATCCGGTAATATCTGCACCGCATACCCCGGAAAGTGTTGATGACCTTGATAACAAACCATTTGCACTGCTGTTTGAAACGTCTGATATTTTGCTGGCAAACCTGCAAAATCCGCACCCTGATGATTGGCGCAGAACATGCACAGCTATGCAGACCCTGATATCACGTGAATCTATTGATGCCTTGCCAATGATTCAAAAATTGCTGGTCGACCCGGCGCAGCGTTACCAGGTACATTCCGTCGCTGCCTGGTGCCTGGGCAGAATGGCATACTTGCCGGCATTGGAAGATTTGCGGGTAATGTCGCATTGTCCGGAAGTTAACACCGCACTGCGCGCTGGATGGGGTGTCGAAAGAATATTGGATAGGCAGAAATAAAATTTCACATCGATTAATAGGATTAATCAGATTTTTTATCTTTTCAATCCTATTAATCGATGTGAATTTATAATTATTTCCTGATTTGTGCTGTCCCCGACAATTTCAAACTTTTGTAGCAGATTTCCGCATTTCAGTGCTATAATATAGTTATGAAAATAAATTGGAAAGAAGTATCAAAGTTTTTGTCCGGCGCATTTATGGTTACCTCTTTCGCAAGCTGGTATTTATCATGGCTTGGTGTTACGGTACCATTTTTAGGAATCTCGTTTACCCCGCATTTTTTATTTTATCGTGGATTCCTTCATTTTGCGTTGTTTCTTGTTACTTTATACTACGGATTTATAAAAAAATAATATTGTACAGAATGCCGTTCCGGCGTTCCGCTCGAATATTATTTCCGTCCCCGTTTTGGCAGGTTGCTCAGGGTCGTCAACGGGTCTGCCGGGGCAACGGTGGGGATGTCCAGCACCTGGCAGGTCATGGCGATTTCTGTGCAATTGGTGAATTTTGGACAGCGCACGCATTCGTTCCAAACTTTTCGCGGCAGATTGGCGCGGTCAACCTCGGTGAATCCTATCGAGCCAAAAAAGTCGGGACGATAGGTAAGGCAATAAACGGATGATATACCCAATTCCCGGGCGTCTTCGATACAAGCTGCAATTAATAAACGTCCGTAACCTTTCCGCTGGCATTGTTCCGCCACCGCCACCGCTTTCACCTCGGCCAGGTTTGCCCAGTCGACATGCAGCGCGGCGGTACCTACCACCTCGTCGCCTTCCAATATAATATGAAAGTCACGGATATTCTCATATAACTCATGCAATGCCCGATGCAGCATGGCGTCGCGCTCAGCAAATTGATTAATCAACCGCTGCATGCCCACCACATCAGTAACCCGCGCCCGTCGTAAAATATAATCACTCATGCAGATATTGTATAAATCGCGGGGGAATAAGTCAAAGAGCGGGAAGAATGATAGTAAATGAATAGCCGGGCTCCCGCCCCTTTCCAAACTGTGACTGTATTTTTTAACCTGATTATCTAATACAGCCACCACAAAAATTCTCGACAAAATTCTTCGACTTCAAACGACTTCATCCGACTTCAAAATACCTAATCCCTAATTCCTAAGAACCTAACCCCTTTTCCACTATTTTAACACGGAAATGGCTACTTTTGCTATATAATTTGACCATTTTTCTACTTTGTCTTCACAAAGGGCTTCTATCATAATTCGCAATTTAGGTTCGGTTCCACTGGCACGTACTAACACGCGCCCTTCACTGCCGAGGTCTTCTTCAGCCAGTGCGACGGCTTCGGCAATCTCGGTTTTGTCCTGCCATCCCTTGACTGATTTGACGGTGATATTCACCAGTTTCTGCGGGAATGTCTCCATTACTTTTGATAATTCAGACATCTTTCTGCCATCTCTTTTCAGCATATTGCACATCATTATCGCTGTCACCAGTCCATCTCCAGTGGTGGCATGTTCGAGGTAAATGACGTGTCCCGACTGTTCACCGCCGATAACAGCACCTAATCTCTGCATCTCTTCCAATACGTAGCGGTCACCAACCTGGGTGCGGATTAATTTGCACCCCATTTTCTCTAACGCGCGTTCCAGTCCAAGGTTGCTCATTACGGTGCCAACCACCATATTTCCGGCAAGTTTGCCCTGACTCAGCAGGTCGCGCGCCGTCATCGCCATGATAAAATCGCCGTCGATGACATTTCCCATTTCGTCGGACATCAGCAATCTGTCCGCGTCGCCGTCAAATGACAAACCGGCATCAGCACCGATTGCCCTGGCGAAATCGCCTACCACCTGCGGGTAGGTTGCACCGCAATTCGTGTTGATATTCAACCCGTTTGGCTGGTCGTTTATCACGATTACCTCGGCGCCTAATTCACGCAGCATTTTGGGTGCCCAATTGCTGGCGGCGCCGTTTGCACAGTCAACTGCCAGTTTTAAACCTTTCAATCCATCCGGCGATAATCCCAACAGGTAGTCCATATACAGTTTTCCAGCATTGATATCGCTGCGGATTCTACCTAATTTTTCGCCCAGTGGATGATCAAGGGTAGAGTTTGACTCCACATACTCTTCGATATTTTCTTCAACTTCATCAGGCAGTTTAAAACCTTTATGGCTGAAGAACTTGATGCCGTTAAACTCAAACGGGTTATGCGAGGCGGAAATAACCACCCCCATGTCAACGTCCAACTGGCGGACAATATAAGCAATGCCGGCAGTGGGAATGACACCAACAGGTATGACATCCGCACCGGCGGAGCAATAACCGGCAATCATGGCGGTCTCTATCATATCGCCGGAAATGCGGGTGTCGCGGCCAATGACAACGGTCGGTCGGTTATCGCCTAAACGACGCAATACAGTAGCCGCCGCCCGTGCCAAACGCAGGGATAACATAACAGTTAAATCTTTATTCGCGACGCCGCGCACGCCATCAGTACCAAATAATTTTCTCATGACTGCTCCTGATTGTTGAGACGCACGGCCGTGCGTCTCAACGTATAAATTTTGACATGATTAACATGATTATCATGATTAATTTATCCTGCCTATCCTGCCCATCCATGTTATTTTATTTATATTTTTTCACATTAATATACTACTGTATCAATTAACAATAATTGTACCAAATAAAACAGCCCGGTGGTTAGCCGGGCTGCGTTAAATGTATTTGGTGCAGAATGATTATTTCTTCATCCAAGACATCATGGCGCGCAGTTTTGAGCCAACTTCTTCGATGACGTGTTCGCTGCGTTTGCGGCGCATTGACAGGAAGTGCGGGCGACCGGCCATATTTTCGAGAATCCAGTTGCTTGCGAAGGTGCCGTCCTGAATATCATTCAGCAGGTTCTTCATGGCAACGCGGGATTCGGCATTGATAACTTTCGGACCAGCAATATAGTCGCCGTATTCAGCGGTGTCGCTGACTACGTAGTCCATCATTGCGATGCCTTTTGCATAAATGATGTCAACGATTAATTTTAATTCGTGCAGACATTCAAAATATGCCATTTCCGGCTGATAACCGGCTTCTACCAGAGTTTCAAAACCAGCGATAACTAATTCGCTAACGCCGCCGCATAATACAGCCTGTTCGCCAAAGAGGTCGGTTTCGGTCTCTTCTTTAAAGGTGGTTTCGATAACGCCGGCACGGGTTCCGCCGATGCCTTTTGCGTATGCTAATGACAACGCTTTAGCGTTGCGGGTAGCATCCTGATAAACAGCGATTAAACAAGGTACGCCACGGCCAGCTTCATATTCGCTTCGTACTAACGTGCCAGGGCTTTTTGGAGCAACCATGAAAACGTCAATGTTTTTCGGCGGGATAATCTGGCTATAGTGGATATTGAAACCGTGTGAGAATATAAGTGCTTTCGCTTCGGTTAATTCCGGCAAAATCTGCTTATAAACCATTGGCTGAACATGGTCCTGTACCAGCATCTGGATGAGCATCGCATCGCGAGCTGCTTCGATAGCAGTCACCGGAACGAAACCATCAGCGACGGCCTGGTCGTAGTTGGTGGTGCCTGGCAATTCAGAAACCACGACTTCTACGCCGCTGTCGCGAAGGTTCAGCGCCTGGCAACGGCCTTGCGCGCCATAACCGATGATTGCAACCTTGCTGCCTTCCAGCAAGTTCAAATCGGCATCAGCATCATAATATACTTTTAACATTTTAAAATCCCCTCCGAGGTCAATGATTTTCCCTGCCGGGAACCACGCTTATTTATCGTTAATTAAGGCATGGAATTGACCACTACGTGATTATGTATATATCTTACTCTTTTTCTACGATATCTTCAAGTTTCCCCAATGAGTTGGCTGCGGCTTCTCGTACATCGTGGTACGGGTCGTCTCCCAGCATCTTCAGAAGGGTGTCAATTGCGCGTTTATCGCCTAATTCTCCGAGGGCAATTGCTACCGAGGTGCGCACCTGGTAATCCATATCTTTATACTGCGACATCAGGGGTATTACCGCGCGCTGGTCGCCAATTTTGCCCAATGCTTCAACCACTGACAGTCGAACTTCGTCAACGTCGTCGCGCAATGACGCAACCAATGAACCGACAGATTTCGGGTCGCGCATTTCGCCCAGGATAGTCGCCGCTTCTTTGCGGACGTATCCCATTTTATCTTTCAGGAATCCGCGCATCATTTCCAAAACGTTTTCTTCATCAACCAGCACAACCATCGCTTTCAGTGCTGCCTGCCTTACTCCCTGGTTCTGGTCGTGAACTACTTTTTTCAATAATTCAACCGCGCGGACATCGCCCAACGCGCCAAGGGCGGTAATTGCCATGGTTTTTACTTCAGGTTCCGGGTCAGTCAGCGCCGACGCGATGGCTTCGAATGCCGCGACTCCCTCTGCAACCGCTGTTTGAATATCGCCGCGAATCACTGCGAATATTGCCCGGTCTTCCGCCGTTTCCGGTGCCCAGCCCAGGTCGCCCAGTAAGCTGGCAACGGTTCGCCTTCCCTTGCCGTGGCACATGCGCATCGCTTTAACTAACAATGGCACCGCATGGTCGCCCATCGACTTGATGGCATCCACCAGTTCTTTCGAATCATCAGTGCTGTTTTCAAACGATGCAACAATGGTGGTAGCGGCGGTTTCGTCGAGTAATGTTATCGCTGCTTTCGCCGCATCCTTCACCATTTGTGATTTATCGCTCAATGCATCTATCAGGCTGTGAATGGCGTTTTCGTCACCGATTGCGCCAAGCGACGTCGCCGCCGCTCCTCTTTCTTTTTCTTCGCTGGTTCGCAATATCAAGCTCAATCGTTCAGACGCGCGGGCATCGCCGATATCACCCAGTGCCTCAATAATTGCGATACGCACATCGGCATTTTCATCATCCATTACCGACAGCAGCATCCCCACGGTATCAGCATCGCCAATTTTACCCATAGCCCGGGCTGCCGCGCTGCGCACATCCGGCACCGCGTCATATAGCGCACCGGTTAATATCTGGGCGGCATTATTATCAGGTATCATCCCCAGTGCCGTTGCCGCGTTGGCGCGCCGTACCGGGTCGACATCAGCCAGGGATGATGACAGCGGTTCGATGGCGTCTTGTCCGAACTTTGCCGCTTCGTCAAATTTTCCCAGCGCGATGTAGCATAAAATTTTGTCGTCTTTTGAATCGGGCATCCATCCGCGCTGTGCCAGTATTCTTGCCGCCGTTGCCCGCATATCTGCCGCCGGGTCGCGCATTAACTCAACTAACGGGTGCAGAGCGCGGACGTCGTTTATCCTGCCCAGCGCCATTGCTATTGATTTGCGCATTTCGTTGTCATTGGTTTTTAACACTGATGACAGCGGAGTGATGGCTTCGATGCCAATCTGCGCGGCGTCGGAGAATTTGCCGACACCAATCAGCGCATACGCCATATCGCGCTGATTGGTGGGGCGCCAATCCATCTTTTGCAATGCTGACACCGCATTTTGCCGCACAGTTGCGTCAGAGTCGGCCAATAGCTCTACAAACGGGGTTATCGAACGTTTATCTTTAATTTGCGATAATATTTCAACAGCGCTGGTGCGCAATCGCGGCGATGTTTCGAACAGTTGCGCCATTACCGGCATTACCGACGCGGAATGTATCTTCACCAATGCCTCGATGGCACTGCGGCGCAATTCGTCATTCTCGCTATCCAGCAGCGGTATCAGGTGCGGCACCGAATCAGCCGCCATAGTAACAGCTGATATTATCGCAGCCTTACGTACATCTATCTCCACATCTTGAAATGCGGATACTATTCCTGGTATGCCGGCGGGGTCTTTTATTTCACCCAAAACTTCAACCACTGTTTTGCGTACAGTGGTGTCTTCATTACCCAATAATTTCACCAGCGGTTCAATCGACCGCGGGTCGCGAAGTTTGCCAAGGCTCTGTACCGCTGCCACCAGCACCCTTGGCGACTCGTCTGCAAGCATCTCAATGATTTCGTCCGTCTTGCCCGATTGCGCCAACTCGCGTATCGCCTCGACACGCTGTACCGGGTTCTTTGATTTTAACTTTTGCATGGTAAACCAGAGCATTAATATTTCCTCTAACGGCCTCAATTATAACATAATCTGTAGCCGGTTTCTATTGTACAAAATTATCCGCAAAACAGCAAAAATCAGTTGAAAGTGGATAGTTAACAGTGGACAGCTATGTTACGCTTAATTATATATTCCACACGAAAGGAATATTTATCAGTCGGGTATGTTGGATCGGTCAGATAATTTGCAATTTGCAATTTCCAATTTGCAATCTCACTTATCCCACGTCTCTTTATCGGTTATTTTATCTACAGCTTCAACATGCCCATCAGCATAAGATGCTACAGCCAGGCTGCTGTGCCGATATTGTACATCGGCAGGGGAATAGTAAGTATTGCTCAATGTCCGCTTTTCACCTGTTACAGTTTCTCCATCAACGGTCATCAACATATATGCCGGGTCGGTAACCTGGCCAAGATATACCCCGGATATTCTGTTATTATAGACGTAACTATTACTATGGTTTTTGTTTTCGTCTGACGGACATTTTACTCTTTCTATATTTACATCATACTTTTGTATGCCTGACCATATTTTCGATGATACCGGCAAAAAAGTTTTATTATCCTGCGCATACATATTTATTAGCATTGCAATCTGCCTCTGGTTGCTCATACATGCTGTTTGTTTTGCCTTGTCCCGCGCTTTGGCAATTACCGGCACGACGATGGCGCCGACAATTGAAATAGTCGCGACAACCGCCATTATTTCCAAAGCAATAATCCCGCGATTTCTAAAGATTTTGTTCATTGGTGTTCTCCTTTAATTATTTTATTTCAGTTGTTTCCAACCTTATCTATCGGGTACAGGCAATTATTCGGTATGCCATTTAAATTTAAAACAGGACTAAATTTTCCGAATAAAAGCCAGTCCCCTTACACAGCCAATCTACCTTTTAATTATTAATAATGCGCTTTTATTTTAACATCCGGCATATTAAGCAGTATTTGACTAATAAAGGGGACTGGCTCGAATATCGTAATTATTGATTTGTTTCTTTTACGAAAAACCGATATTTGCTGTCTGTACCCGGCAGTAATCAAAGATAATCCTTGTTTACTTCTTCCCATGTTTAACTCCCGTCTTTGTTTTTACCTGCTTTCCAACCCCTTTAGTTTAGGCATGTTAATAGAAATGATTATGTATGATGTATACGCGAACCCCATTTAGGGGTGACATGTTAATGAGATAAATATTGATTTATTTTTCAAAATCTGTAATCGCGGTACCATAATCATCAAAAATATATTCAGGTTTGAAATCTATTTTATATTCTTGTAGAAATTCGATATATTCTTCTTTAAAAGATTTCTTTTTATGATGTTCTTCCTGGGTAAGGATATAATTTATTACGCTATCAATTTGAGAAAATCCGACACTAAATGCCCCGAATCCTGGTTGCCATTCAAATTTTCCTAAAACATAGTTATTATCATTCAACCATTTTGATGAATTAGCTTTTACATCGCGAATCAGTTCTGATAAATTACTATCAGGTTTACAACTGATTAAGATATGAATATGATCAGGCATACCATTTATAACCATCATCTTCTGGTTTTTACTGTTGATTATTCCGGTTATATATTTATACAATTCTTCTTTCCATTGTTGAGAAATTAAGTTTTGCCTGCCTTTTACCGCAAAAACAATATGCGTATATAGTTGTGAATAGGTATTTGCCATTCAGATTCTCCTTTTGAATGATAATGTTTTATATTCAGTTTTAACATGTCACCCCGCTGGGGTTTAAATGCTTATGGATGATATTCGATTCTATTAACATTCCACCCCTAAAGGGGTTGGCGGGTATGTTATTTATTACGCCTGGTTTTCTTTTTCATCGTCGCTATCTCCACCGGTTTTTCTTTGTGTTCATCTTAAAATGTTAATATTTATACAATATCTTTCAACTTTCAGCTTTCCAACCCCAGAGGGGTGGCATGTTAATAGAAATGATTATGTATGATGAATACGTGAACCCCTTTAGGGGTGACATGTTAATGGTATAAATATTGATTTTTTTCATATTATAACAGATGCCGTTGGATATTAACCATTAACATTCCACCCCTAAAGGGGTTGGCGGATCTGTCATTTATTACCCCTGGTTTTCTTTTTCACCACAGGTTTCTCCACCACCATTTTCACCGGCAAATCCCATGGTAATTTAGCGGCGGTTTTGCTGATTGATCCAGCATGACCATCGGCAAATGATGCATTTGCGCTATTAGAATGCCGGTACCGTATATCTGCTTGTGAATAATAAATATTGCCATTATATATCGTTTCTCCGTCGACGGTGAGAAATATCGCTGTCGGGTCGACCATTTTACCGACATTAACACCTGATAATTTGTTATTGTACAGATATGCGTTTTGTATTTTTTTTCCAGCAGTTGGACATGTTAAGACATAAGGATCAGCGTTGATATTTACCCAGATATTGTTTGATAGTGGCAATATCTCATAATGGTCTTGCATATACATTTGTATGGCTGCTGCAATTTGTTTTTGATGACCTACACATCCGCCATCGTTACGTGCTTTTTCTCGTGACCGATGTAATAAAGGAAACACCAGTATAGCTAAAATTGAGATGAAAATTATTGCAAAAATGATTTCTAATGTCGATATTCCAAAATATGATTTATTTCTTCTCATTTTTTTACTCCTGTTTTCTTCGCCAACGCCGGTTTTTTAATCGGTATCAGTTTGTCAAAAGATGCTGGTTCAGTAATTTTTAATACACTCTCGGCATGGCCATCAAGGTAGGACGCTATTGCGTAACCGCCGTGACGAAATCTTACATCAGATGGCGTATAATATATATTATTCAGCGTTCGGTTTGCTTCAGTTTTAGTTACGCCATCCACAGTTATGATGGTTGTTTTCATCTGTTTGCTGTCAAAATCGTCTGTTGAACGGCCGGATAAATTATTGTTATAAAGGTATCCATTTTTCAGTTTTCTATCTGCCCGGCAAGTTAAAAAATCTTTGTCGACATTAATATCAGACCAGACTTTTGATGAGTCAGGGAAAACTTCTTCGTGATCCTGGGCATAAAAAAGAACGCACAACGCCATTTGCTTTTGATTACCCAAACAATATGTTGATGCTGATAAAGTGCATCGTGGATGCGTGAATACCGGAAACAAAATAACACCCAGCACCACCAATACGGTGGTGACGATAATTATTTCCAATTTTGTAAAACCGATTTTCATTGTTTCTAACCTTATCTATCGGAGATGAATTTGCTGTTATTTACTATGCTTTCCCTTCTTTTTCACCGCAGGCTTCACCACCGGTTTCTCCACCACCATCTTAACCGGCAAATCCCATGGCAATTTGGCGGTGGTTTTGCTGATTGGCGCAACGTGTCCGTCGACAAATGATGCCATAGCATTATCGGAGTGCCGATATTGCACATCGGATGCTGAATAATAGATATTGCCATTATATATAGTTTCTCCATCAACTGTTGCAAATATCGCTGTGGGGTCATCTATTTTCGTAATATTAACACCGGCAATTTTATTATTATACAGGTAACCAATCGGCAATTTTTTTCCCGCAGTTGGACATATTAATACACCCGGGTCTGTTTTAATATCCGACTATATTGATGTCGTTAATGGTAATAAATCATTATGGTCTTGCGCATACATTTGTAGAGATGCCACGATTTGCCTTTGGTTGCTGGTACATGTGGAATAGCGAGGCTTGTCAGGATGACCCATGCGTCGCAATAAGAAAAGCAAAATATTTCCAATTACAATAATCACAACAATAATCATTATAATTTCTATCAACGATGCTCCTCGATTATTTCTTCTCATGTTTAACTCCCTTCTTTTTCACCACCGGTTTCTCCACCGGCAGATCCCATGGCAACTTGACATCGTTTTTGCTTACATAGCTTACATGACCATCGGCGAATGATGCTATTGCTGTATCGCTATGTCGATAGCATATATTTGTTTGCGAGATATAGATATGTTCATTGTAAATAGTCTCGCCATCAACGGTAACAAATATTTTAGTTGGGTCATCTATTTTATCAATATTTAAAACGGATAATTTATTGTTGTAAAGAAAACCATTTAGCAATGTTTTTGCTTTAGGACATATTAAAACATCTGGGTCTACCTTAACATTTGCCCAAACTGTAGATGACAAAGGAAATATATTACTATGGTCTTGTACATACATTTGTAAGGATGCTTCGATTTGTCGTTGTTGGCTTGAGCAAGATGTATTTCTGCCTCTTCTGGCTTCTCTATAACGTGCTATTACCGGATAAAGAAAGGCTGCGACTATCACGAGTGCCACTATCACCATCATCACTTCAATTACCGTTACCCCATGTTTTCTTCTCATTTTCCACTCCCCTCATCTGGCTGTTTGTCCCAGGATTCTTTTTCGGTTATTTTTTCTATTGCTTCGGCGTGGCCGTCAATAAAGCCGGCGACTGCTTTGCCATCGTGACGATATTGTATATCGTCCGGCGAATAATAGATATTGTTCAGCGTCCTTTTTTTGCCTTTCACCGTTTCGCCGTCTACCGTTACCATTCGCAAAACCATGTTGGTATCGGACAAATTAACACCGGACAGGTTGTTGTTGTACAGGTAGCCATTGCTGTTTTTTGAATCTTCCGGGCATTTCAACACAGCGGACTGAAACTCGGTAATAGACCATACTTCCGCCGATGGCGGCAGGCTATCCGAGTGGTCGTGGCTATACATATTTATGGCAATCATAATCGCTCTCTGGTTGCTCATACATGATGTCGTACCCGCTTTGTGGCGGTCTTTATTAAATATCGGGTACATTATCACCGCTATTATCGACAACGCGACAATAGTTGTTAATAACTCAATGAGAGTTCCACCCAAATTAAGCTGTCTCATTCCTTCTTAACCTTGCTGTTTGATGGATTAATTATACCCACTTTATCCCAGGATTCCGGTTCGGTGACTTTTTTAACATGTTCTACATGGCCATCAAGAAAAGATGCGATAGCAGATGTTGATTTATAATGCCGATACTCGACATCCCATGGTGTATAGTAAATGTCTTCAATTATCCGGTTAGGTCCGATAGTGGTTTTCCCGTCTACCGTCAGCAAGATAGTTGTCGGGTCTGCCGTTTTAAGATATTTATCCATGTTCATACCAGACAAATTGTTGTTGTAAAGATAATTATTGTGAAATTCTTTTTTTGCCGGGCACTTCATCTTTGCAACATCTGCTCCCAAAACAGTCCACACCTTTGATGATAATGGCAAAGTTTCCTCGTGGTCTTGAGCATATATTTGAATTAATGTAGCGATTTGTCTTTGATTGTCCATACAAGTGCCTTCTCTTGCAGGTGGTCCCTTATCTCCATGAGGTAGAGATAAAAATACAAACCCCACTATCACCCCGACAAACATAATAATCATCAAAATTTCAAGAAAAGCCAATCCCCGGCTATGCGATATAGTTCTCATTTCTTCACTCCAGTTTTCTTTTGAATAATCGGTTTATCCCATGATTCCGGTTCGGTGACTTTGTTTATCAGGCTTACATGTCCATCAACATAAGACGCTACTGCCCAATACATATTCTTTTCTTTCTCATAGTGCCGAAACAGCACATCGGCAGGAGTGTAATAAGTATTGTTAAGAGAACGATTTGGACCGATGGTGGTTTTGCCATCAATAGTCACCATCTTTTTTGCATAATTCTTTGTATAATTAGATATTTTGCTGTAATTAACACCAGATAGATTATTATTGTAGAGGTAACCATTAGGATTTTTTTTATCTTGCGGGCAAATTAAAAGAGGTTTATCTATTTGAATAACACCCCAAATAGTTGATGATTCTGGAAATATATCGTCATGGTCCTGGATATACATGGCTAAACCTGCCGCAATTTGTCTTTGATTGCTGAGACAGGTAGGTGGACGTGGTTTTTCTATACCACCATGATGTCCGAAAAATGGGTGTAAAAATATGATTAATAAAGTGATTACAATTATAATACCAAAAACTTCAGCTAATATAATATCAGGATTGACGTGCTTCATTTTTTCACTCCTGTTTTCTTTTCAATTATCGGTTTATCCCAGGATTCCGGTTCGGTGACTTTGTTTACCGATTCAATATGGCCATCAGCGAAAGATGCTATTGCGTAATTTTGATTTTTCACTTTATCAAAATGTCGATATTGCACATCAGTTGGAGAGTAGTAAATATTTTCATATTTCCTGTTTGGTGTAAGGAAATTGTTCCCATCGATAGTTAACATCTTTTTTTCAGGATGAGTGATTTTTTTGATATTAATACCGGATAAATTATTATTAAAAAGATAACCTCTTTTTAATTCTTTTGCATTTGGGCATATTAAAACACCAGATTCCATACAAATACCTGACCATGCTAAAACTGATTCTGGCAGTGTTCCTTCATGGTCTTGTGCATAGATTTGGAAACCTGCTGCGATTTGTCGCTGGTTGGTTGTACAAATCCGATTTGGTGATTGTTCACGGGCAGGCGTTAAAATAGGGTATAAAATAGCTGATATAATTGCTATTGCTACAATAATAACAAGCAGTTCAAGTAATGATATCCCATAACAATATTTTCTTTCCATTATGACTTCTCCTTAATATTCTCTATAATAATACTATTAATCCGAAAATTCAATAGAAAGAGGGGTGCAATTACGAATTACTAATTACGAATTACGAATTTAATTCACATGGATGGGCAGGATGGGAAGGATATGTGTTTTGCTTTGCAAAAAAATCTTGTAAATCATGTTAATCATGTCAAAATAAAATTACGAATTTTAGACCTAATTCGCAATTCTCAATTCTTAACTGTCAATTCCCCCCTCGTTCTTGCCCATTCCATCTCATGCCGGTATAATATCAGCGACAAAGTTGAGGTTTATTATTATGACTACAGTAACCGAATATACCAATGTTTTTGACCGTACCGAGGGTATGTGCGATGTGCGGATGCATTATTGCCCGGGTTGCGCCCATGGTATTGCCCACCGACTGGTGGCAGAGGCGCTCACCGAATTGGGATTGTTGGAGAAGACAGTGGGGGTTTGCCCGGTTGGATGTGCTGTATTTGCGTATGATTACTTCAATTGCGATATGATTCAGGCAAGCCACGGCCGCGCGCCGGCAGTTGCCACCGGGGCAAAACGCTGCAATCCTGACTCTTTTGTATTCACCTATCAAGGCGACGGCGACCTGGCATCCATCGGGATGGCAGAGATTGTCCATGCCGCTGCCCGCAGCGAAAATATTTCTGTGATATTCATTAATAACGCGGTCTATGGCATGACCGGCGGCCAGATGGCTCCTACCACGCTGGCAGGTATGGCCACTACCACCTCGCCGTTGGGACGCGACATTTCCCGCGCCGGATATCCAATAAGAATGAGCGAAATGCTGGCAACCCTCGACGGCGCAACCTATATCTCCCGCCATGCGGTGTCATCGCCAAAATATGTAAACGCGGCGAAAAAAGCTATATTGGAAGCCTTTACCGTACAGGTAGAAAATAAGGGGTTTTCGATGGTAGAGATTTTATCCACCTGCCCGACATGGTGGGGCAAGGCGCCGAAGGAAGCGATGGGCTGGCTGGACGACAAGATGATCGAGCAGTATCCGCTGGGGCAATACGCCGACCGTAGGGATATTCGATAGTAATATTATTACACAGAGCATATCTGGTAGAGACGCACGGCCGTGCGTCTCTACGTTTAACAAAATATGATCAAAAAGACGATTATTGTTAATAGTGCGGAAGAAACCCGGGCGATGGGGAACCGGCTGGCGGTTTTTTCGCGTGCCGGCGATATATTGTGGCTGCATGGCGACCTGGGGGCGGGAAAGACGGAAATGACCAAGGGGATTGCCGTCGGACTGGCTGCGCAGGACGCGGTATCGTCGCCTTCATTCGCGCTGATTCACGAATATACTGGCGGACGACTGCCGCTGTACCACGCCGACCTGTACCGGCTGGATACCATCAGCGCCATCGACCTGGGACTGGAAGATTACCTGGAAGGCGATGGATTGACGGTGGTGGAGTGGGGCGAAAGACTGCCGAAAGATTTTTATGATGACGGGATTGACCTGTATCTGAATAGAGTGGATGACCAGGACAGCCGCGAAATTATCATCGTTCCGCGCGGTGAAAACGCCATCGCGTGGCTGGCCCGGACGGAGTTGTAATGCTGATTTTAACTATTGAAACCTGTACCGATATGAGCACACTGGGACTGGTGAAAAATGGCGCGGTGCTTGCCGCTGCCGAGTTTCCCAGCCGCCACACCCTGGCGAAAGGCATTATCAGCCGGATTGACTGGCTGCTTAACGATGCCGGGTTCAAAAAAAACGACATCGAGGCAATCGCGCTTTCCATCGGCCCGGGGTCATTCACTGGCGTGCGGATTGGCGCCGCCGCCGCAAAGATGCTGGCATGGGGGTTGAATATCCCGCTGGTCGCGGTCAGCACCCTGGAAGCTATTGTTTACCCGTATCACGATTTTAAAACCGCCTTGCTGGCACCGATAATAAATGCCCGCCGCCACCAGGTATACACCGCGCTGTTTCATCATGGCACACGCCTGACCGAGGATAAACTGTTGAGCGCGGACGATTTTCACACGTTAATAGACGAGAATAACGAAGTGGCAGTGGAAACAATCATCATCGGTCTTACAGACGGTTTGCCGGCACCATTCATAACGGAGAATTACGTTGCCGTGCGCGCGTTGGCAACCCCGCATTCGCTGGCCGCCATTGCCGAGAAAAAGATAGCCGCCGGAGAAACCGTCGACCCGATGACAGCAACGCCGATTTATCTGCGCGCCGCCGCGGATAGATGAAATGGCAAATGACAAATGGCAAATGGCAAATTGCAAATTTAAAATTAAAAATGCAAAATTAAAAATTACAGGACTTTCACCTTTTTATGAATATCGTAGGGGCAATCCCTTGTGGTTGCCCGGTATTACTTAAAATCGTTAGGTAAAAAATGCCGGAACCAGAGAAAAAATATCGATTTACCGAGATGACATTGGCTGACTTGCCGCGTATCTATGAAATAGAATGCGCCTGTTTTCCGACACCATGGGATATCGAGTCGTACAAGGGTGAATTGAATAATCCGGCTTCTTTTTACATTGTTGCCCGCGATGGCGACAATCCGGTGGCATTTGGCGGCATCTGGATTATCGAGGGGCACGCCCATATTGTCACCATGGCGACTGACGAAAATCATCGCCGCCAGGGATTGGCGCGGATGATAATAAACAAGTTCATCCACGAATGTAAAAACCGCGATGTGGAAGAGATAACCCTGGAAGTGCGGGTTCACAACGAAGCGGCAAAGAACCTGTACAAATCATTCGGCTTTGTCACCGTCGGCATTCGTCCGAAATATTACCCGGACACCAATGAAGATGCCCTGGTGATGCTGATGCCATTGAGCAAATTATGATTAAATTTTGACATGATTAACATGATTGACATGATTAAAATATTATAAAATAGGTCACTTCGATAGGCTCAGTGACCGGCAAAATTACGGTCACTGAGCTTATCGAAGTGACTTTTTAAGTTAAAGTAAGTCAAATATTATTATGAACGAATTAAAATTTCCGTTATTAGGTTTGGATGTCAGTAAAAGACGCATCGGGGTGGCGATTGCCGAGGGTATCACCGCCGACCCGCTGCCGTTGTTTACCTGGCCGCGCGGAAAAAAAACAGTGGATTTCGAGCGTATCGCCAATTGGGTGCGCAAATATGGAATAGTCGGCGTGGTGGTCGGTTTGCCGGTGAATATGGATGGCACCGTGGGAGATAGCGCGGAGAAGATGGAACAGTTCATTGCTGAATTATCGCAGAAAATAACTGTGCCGATTTACCGGCAGGATGAACGCCAGACCACTTTGGAAGCGCGGGAAATATTGGATTTAAACGAATTGGACGCGGAAGAAACTAAAGAAAAATTAGATGAAATTGCCGCGGTATTGATATTAACGAGGTTTATTAATGAAAAAAGGTAAAATCTGGATAAGTCTATTCATCATAATTATTGTCATTTGCGCGTATAACTTTAAACAGCAGATTTATGTGCCCATCCAACGCGAAAACAAGGTTCTCTACGTCGTAAAACCTGGCGATAATTACCGTAAAATCGCGGTGAAACTGCAGCAGGAAAAGCTGATACATAACAGCACGGTATTTTTGCTTTATGTAAAATTGTCCGGCATTTCCACCCACCTGAAAGCTGGCGAGTATGAAATTACCCCCAAAATGTCAGCGGCGGATATCACTAAACTGCTGGCAAGCGGCAGGACAACCAGCGAAGTGGTGGTGATACCGGAAGGCAAATGGATATTCGAGATTCCCGGCATCATCGGGATAAATTCACCAACCGCGGCGGCTGATTTTGCCGACGAAGTGAAAAATGTGGCAAAGTGGCGTAAAAAAGTAAGTTTCCCCATTGAAGGCGACTCCCTGGAAGGCTATCTTTTTCCTGATACCTACATGATGAATAAAAAGTTCACCAGCGACGAATTGATAACTGCCATGCTGAAGCAATTTGAAAAAAAATGCTATAAAGAATATAAAGACAACCCGCCCGCCGACGGCAGAAGCCTGCACGACGTGGTGACCCTGGCATCCCTGGTCGAAGGCGAAGCGAAACTGCCGGAAGAAAGACCGATAATCGCCGGAGTATATATTAATCGTATGGCGGAAAAACAGCGGTTGGAGTGTGACGCCACGATATTATATGCGCTCAACCAGCGGTTGACCCGGGTAGTGCGCCCTCGCGATTATGATTCATCATACAACACCTACCGCGTATTTGGCCTGCCCAAGGGACCAATCAACAACCCCGGCCTGGCATCATTTGAAGCGGCACTGGCTCCCAAAAAAGTACCATACTTCTTTTACATGGCAAAAGGCGACGGTTCCCACATCTTTTCGGTGACATATAACGAACATTTGAAAGCGATACGGTCGGTACGGGGGAATTGAGTAAAATTCTCAATTCTCAATTAATTTTCCTCTTCACTCTTTAAACTTTACTCTTTTACGTGTATCATTTAACCGTGCGGTATATCGTTTTTATCTTCATATTGCTTTCAATTAGTGCCTTTTCCCAGGTGATGTTTGCTGACGACTTTATGCGCAGCAGTGCGGATGATGGATTGTGGCGGGTTAAAGGTGGGAATTGGGCACTGCAGTCGGCGTGGGACAATGACCCGGCGGGGAATGCCAATAAATTCAAGAGGGCAATCCGGGCGACCAACCCATTCAGTTGGGTGGGAACCGGCAACCCGGGATGGTGTGCCACCGGCAATGCGGATTGGACTGACTACACTCTGACGGTTTCAGCGCGGATCGAGGATAGCGGATATATAGGGTTGTTGTGTGCCATGCCAAATGATAACAGTGGGCATCTGGTGCGTTGGAGCACGGTGGATGCCGGCAACAAGATGGAGCAGGGGAAATTTGATAACGGGAAGTTCACCCAGTCAGTATCATCAAATGGCGGCCTGGTGCCAGGACGATGGTACAAAATAACTTTAAAAATCTCGAAAAAATATATCGCAATTTCTGTAGATGGCGAAATGGTAGAAATGCTGGCGGGTGATTATACCGGCGGTATTGGTTTGTATTGCACCGCTGCCGCGCAGTTTGACGATGTATCCGCCATTGGCGTCGGGATTGATACTGATGAGATTAAAGACCGCGAGATGTTGAATATCGCTGCGCGATTTCACCCGCGGGACGGTGACATGGATGCGGTGTCTGTAGATTGGCTGGCGCCAGATAATGCCGGTGTGCGCAAATTTCGACATATTACCAGCGGTGACGGACATTTTTATACGATTTTAAAACCTGGCAGGATAGATGATGGCTGTGTGAAATATTACCTGCAATACCCGGCAAAACAGGCGGATGTAATTGTTGAAAAAAGCAGCGTGAAGGTTTGGAGCGGCAAGAAATACCATCTCCTTAAAATCGCTAAAATGAACGCTGATGAAGAATATGTGGTTAAAGTTAATTGGCATGGAAGCAAATTAAGGGTGAGTATTGATGGTGAAAAAATCGCCATGATTGATAGTAATTTTTCTTTCTGGCACCAGCCGGCGATATTATACAGTGGTACATTCAAGGCTTTGGACAAGGCAATTTATGTCAGCGAAAATGCCAGCGACGAGTATTTTGATAAATCCCCGACAAATTGGCTGACGGTGGGCAACTGGGAACAAACGACGCGGTGGGCATGTTCGCCGGAATGGTCGTTTCTGGGTGGCTGGGGTCGCGGAACCATTGCGCTATGGAATAAATCGGCATATACCGGCGACCAGATTTTTGAAGCGGTCGCGGGGATAAAAATGGAATACCCCGGCGAAATGCAGTCATACGACGACCGCTACCGCGGGTTGGCAGTGACGATAATGGGGAACCCGATGAATGAGAATGTCGGATATACCGGCATTATCGGCGCGGATGACGCGGACGGCACTCCCAATCGGCGAACTGTGCTGATGCGGCAGGGGAAAATCGTCGCGACCTGCGATTATATGATGCCGTCGCGCGGGGCGGGACACCGGGAATGGTTTAACCTGCGTCTGCAAAAAATCGGAAATATTGTCACTTTCTGGCTGGATAATACACTGTTGATTATTTACAAAGATGCCGCGCCGATTACCTCTGGCGTTCCCGGTTTGTGGGTGAAAAACAATGGTATAGTAGTGGCACGGGCGCGGGTTGATTATGTACAAAAAGCACCTGCAAAGCAACCGCAAATGGCAATCATCGCGCCGGCATTGCCGGAATGGGTGAATACCGGGAAATATGAAATTAATTTAAAACGCTATTCACCTGTCAAGGCAGAATTGGCAATGACTGCCGAAGTGCCGATAGGGGAGAACCCGCCAAAAATAACCGGCGATATTGTTCAATTTAATTTTATAAAAAACGGTTATCACTGGTACAAAATCTGCCTGACTAACGGGAACAATTCGTCTTTCCCAGTTGATATCAACCTTCCGGTGTTCAATCCATCCATGAACCCAATGCGCGACCCGTTGGCGAGTTACCGATTCAACGAAGGCAGCGGCGAAACTGTGAAAGATATTGGCAGAGCTCCGGCGCTTAACCTGAAAAAACCAAAGGATGTCCCCTGTGATTGGAAAAGCGGCAAAGGCTTGCAGTTGCATGGTGATTTACCGGTGATGATGAGCCAGGGAAGCGCGAATAAATTGAAATCGATTGCGGAAAAGAAATCCGCGACTATTTCTGCCTGGGTATCCATCGATACTGTTTACCCGCCGCCATTCCCGATATGGAACAGTTCGATAATATCCTGGGAAACCGCGCAAAAACGCAATTTTGTCCTCGGTTTCGAGGTTGACCGTCCGATATTTTCCACATCTCCGGGCGATATTTCAACTACCTTGCCGGATGCTATAATAACCGAGATGGGCATTCATCCCAGCCTGCACCAGATGGTAATCACCTGGGACGGCACGGTGACCAGTTATTATCTCGACGGCGAACTGTTCAACCAGCGTAAAATAACCTGGCACACCGCTGACTGGGATACCGATGCTCCATTGATATTAGGCGCATCCGCCAACGGAAAATCCCCCTTCCTGGGGCGATATTACCAGGTGGATATTTACGACAAATGCGCCGGTAAAGATGACGTAACAGCGATGTATAACGCGGGACCGGATGGTTAATTACGAATTACGAAATAAATTTACATCGATGGGCAGGATGGGAAGGATATATGTTTTGCTTTGCAAAAATTAATCATGACAATCATGTTAATCATGTCAAAAAATTATGAAAACTGAAAACTGAAAACTACCAAAGGACTTACAAATGCCATTTTGTGCTACATATTTTTTATATTGCCACCCAGAAGAGCTTTCTTCTACTTATCTGGAAGCGATTGATACTCCGGCCGGATATCTGGTCAGCAGCGGTAACGGGATGATTTTTACTGATGCTGTTATTACTGAAACGGCGAATTGGCATCGGCAAACCGAACTTGCCGGCGAGATGGCGGGTGACAGCGGGTTGGCGCTGTCATATTTCGCGGTGGGGAACACCTGGGGAGTCTCGCTGAATTACACCGGCAAACAGCTAAGCACCGCCTACGATTACGATAATCCGAAAATGCAGGAAAAGATAACCGGAACCCTGATAGAGATAGAAACAGAATTGATAAACGCCTTCCCGACTAAAATAGACAGCGACGAGTTGGACGCCATGCTGGGAGGTTTGCTTTCCGGGGTAATCTCGGTTGACGACGTATTTAATTACCTGCTCCTCGCCATCGGCGCATCCCCCGACTGGATACGCTGGTCCTGGTATGAAGCTGTGGCTGAAAATCTTGACATAGACCCCGACCTGGAAGACCGGGTAGCACCGCTGGGGAATGCGGAGATATAGACTAAGTGCCGCAATTCTGCATTATAGATTATTAAATTTAACCACGAAATGGCAACTGTAGAGGCTCTTGCAAAACCTATTTTTTCAAATGTTTAGGTTGCAGGTTTGTGGTAGGCGAAAACCACCCCGACCTTCGGCCACCCCTCCTTGCCAAGGAGGGGAGTTTAAAAAAAGTTTTTGATTATTAGGGTAGGGGGTGGTTGAGTTGATTATATATTTAGTATGGTTTTGCAAGAGCCTGTATAATTCACTGTTTTCGTGCTTTTTCGTGCATTTCGTGGTTATAAAAATGACTGAAAAATCCGAATTGTTACTGATATCAGACATTGTATCTCTTCCCTGAAAAATCTGCTAAAATTACCAGCATATACGACATTTTGAGGATTTTTATGTCATCTGTTTCCAAGAAGATATTGCTGATAATTTTTGTATTTACCGCTTTTTACGCGCATTTGCGGCTGCAGCCATATATCAATCCCGCGGCGGCGCTGCATATCAGTGTTAATCGCAGCGAGGCAAAAGAGATTGCCGCGAAATCTGTCGGCATTAAGGGAAATGCGGATGTACAGTTTGAGGTAGACGAGGACGCGCGAATTTATCTTGAACGCGAAATGGGATTGCAGCGCACTAATTCTGTTGCCCAGCAATACGGCTTCATTTACAACTGGACAGTAATTTATCCTGATGGAACCAACATCTACATCGACCCGGAAGGCCGGTTGAATGGATGTGAGTTTTCTGATAACCGGTCGCCGTCAGTTGCCGACGGTGTTAATAAATATCTTGAAGATAAATTGCAGATAAAGCTGGCGGATTATTCCGTCGCGGCGGCGCCTGTGCAGATGGACAGCCATCGACCGGTGAAATACCAGTGGGAGCGTGACAACGGCAAGACTGGCAATGCCCAGGAAGTTATCACCGCGGTTGTTTGTGATGGCAGCCTGCAAAAATTTCGCCGGTCGCTGCAGGTGCCGGAATATTTCAAGGATATCCAGGGAAATCAGGAACAGATGGGTGACGCGCTGACAATGCTGGCGCAGTCGCTTTTCGCGATACCGTACTTGGCGGCGGCATGGGCAATTATTCTGGCGTGGCGGCGGCGCGAGTTGCGCTGGCGAGTGGCAATATTGCCGGCGGTGCTGGTGACTATAATCGCTATCGTTAACCAGTTGAACATGGTGTTGCTTTTTAACTATGCACGTCCAGACAATATCGAGTTAGCCATAACCCTTGCCACCATAACAGCCCAATCATTTACCAGTACCATGCTGCTGGTGGCGGCGGGCGACTGGCTGTACCGGCAAGCTTTCCCGGATCATCCATCAATGGGGGCATGGTTCCGCCTGGGCGGCATCACCGCGCCGGGTGGCAAGTTAAGGGTTGGCATCGGATATGCGCTATTTGCGTTTCACCTGGGTTATGTGGCGATATTTTATGGCATTGCCCATCGTTTTGGCGGGTGGTCGCCGGCATTGGTGCCGTATAATGATTTGTTCAACAGCCAGACGCCGTGGATTTACGCCTTGCTTGTCGGGGTTCACGCGGCGGTATTCGAGGAGTTTTTATTCCGGGTAGTGGCGATTTCATGGCTGCGCAAGGTGCTGAAAAACGATATTATCGCAGTTGTAATACCGGCGCTGATGTGGGCGTTTGCACACTGCAATTACGCCGCCCAGCCGTTTTATATTCGCGGGGTAGAACTTACCGTGATTGGCATTATTTTCGGCCTTATTTTCCTGCGCTTCGGTCCGCTCCCCACTCTTATCAGCCACGCGGCTTTCAATGCCTTCCTCACCGCGGAGTCATTCCTGTCTGACAAATCAATGCTGCCCAGCTTTTTTATCGTCATATTCTTTATCGCCATCCCGGCATTACTGACGCTGCTGCCGCATAAAAAAGTCGCGAAGATACGCCTGAATAAACAAATCGCCAGCGCCGATGTGCCTGTGCCGGAACCGGAAGAAGTGAATATACCGTACCAAACCCCGCGAAAATTGCTGATTGCATCCGGGGTAATGCTTATAGTGATAGCGATATTGACGGTGGTGAAATACCCGGTTATCAAGGCTGAATTAGCGAAAAATACCAGTAAAAATTATCCAAATAGAACAGAAATTATCCGTATAGCAGAAGATACCGTATCAAAACAAGGTGCTGTGGTCGACGGGTGGACGCAATTTGTCGCGGTATCATCAGAAAAAAGGACGGATGAAAAAGATTATCATGGTTATACTAAAGAAGTATGTGATGGCATTCGGCTGCGTCTGGATAACCCGCCGGAATTATGGGTAGTTGGCTGGATAAAACCTGCCACCGGTGAACGCTGGACGGTGCGGATATTGCCGGATGGCAAGGTGTGGGATGTCAGGTTGAAAACGAAGGACGACGCTGATGGGGCATTCATAACCGCAAAACAAGCGGAAGATATCGCGCTGAATGCGCTGATAAAACTGGGTCTGCCCAAAAAAAACCTGCTGATGCAAAGTATAGAACAGGAGAACCTGCCTAACCGTAATCGATATAAAATCACCTGGTTATATTATAAACAGATAGTGGTGCCGCATTTTGAATCAATAATTCGTACCGAAGTTGATGGCGGAAGGATGAATGGCATAAACCGCGAGTTTTTAGTGCCGGATAATGGCGAAAAGTCAAAACCGCCGATATTATTAATTTCAGCGGGTATTATCTTTATTGTAATGCTGATCATTACCGCACTGCGGGTGAAAAAACTTACCCGTATGGAAGTGCGGATAATGGCATACAGCGGAATATTGCTTTTGGTGTGCTGGTGCGTTAATGTTGCAATGCGCATGCCGCAGCTAATCAATGATATGCCGCCAAATATATCTGTGGTGGCATATAAATTCACCACCTATAGCCAGTTCATCACCGGCGGCATCATGGCAATCGCTCTGCTGCTGTTTGCGCTGTATGCCATATTAGCCGGTCGGCGCAGTGGCGGAGAATCCAATCAAATTACTTTGAAATCATTGCGTGACGCGGTCTGCCTGCTGCCAATTTCCTTGCCAGCCATCGCAATGCTGGTTGTGCCGGTATTTTATTATATGAAATGGAAAGTAGATTATATTGATCCTAATCTATTATTAGGTATGATGCGAATGCCGTCAGATATTCAATCACTTCCAAATGCACCAGTATTAGAGGTGATAAACGCTTTCATTACCACATCGCCGTGGCTGGCAATGATAATTTCTGCATTAATGATTTCGGGAATTTCCTGGGTAATCAGCGAATTGCCGGCGGCATTTGTAAGAGTAACAAGGTTTCCGATATGGGCAATTGTTATTGTGATTGCTGGAATTATTGTATTGTTAATACCGAAAGATGCTATTTATACACAAACATGGTCTATTGATTATGATGCCGTGAAAATTGTCAGCCTGATAGTCGCAATAGTAACTGCCGGATATTTGTTCATCATCCGCATGTCCCGACAAAATATACTCATTATCCCCACCGCGGTTTTTGTGGCGGTAATTTTGCATCAGACTGCGGTAATGTTGCAGTTTTAAAGGTAGACAAAATGGTGTTACACAGAGATGCACAGAGGAGACACAGAGCTACACAGAGCCTTTATTAAAATTCACTCCGTGAATCTTGTGGCTCCTCTGTACATATCTGTGTAACTAATTCAATTTACATACTTCTCCGGGTTCACACTTGTCATTTCCTGAATCTCTTCATGTGAAAATCCGAGTTTTTCTTTCAGGTTTTCTGCGGCTTGCTGCATGGTTACCGCGGCGCCGGCCAGCAAGGTGCTGCCGGGTTGACGCGCTACCTGGTCTTCGCCGACTTCAACTTCCATACGACCAATGCGGTAACGACCGGGGCCAAGGCCGGCGGCGGACATGGCGTCGGTCACAATTATCGCGCGGTCTATTCCAACCAAATCTATGTAGTTGCGCAGTGCGAAAAATGGGATGTGGGCACCATCGGTGATGAATGTGTATTGCAGATAATTGCGCAGCGATAACGCGCGTTGGACGATGTTGTCGTGACGGTGCATGGTGGCGGGGCAACCGTTGCCGAGGTGGGAGAATAGCGACAGACCGGCGTCGCAGGCAGCCTTTAGCTGATCAATCGAGGCGTCGGTATGGCCGGCGGCGACACGGATACCGGCATTAACCAGATAGCGGGTGATGGTACTATTCTCATCGCATTCTGGTGCCAGGGTAATTAATTTCACCAGTCCGTCGCCAGCGTTAATCAACTTCGCGGCATCTTCAATATTAGGAATAACCACTCCGTCTACCGGGTGCGCGCCGACATAGCCATGAATCGGACTGATAAACGGACCTTCGACATGGATGCCGGTTATTATTGACGCGATGAACGAGTCTTCATTGCGCGCGTCAATGATGCGGCGAATACGGCCGCACATATTTGGCAGAAATTCTGTGGTGATAGTTGCAAGGAAAGATGAAACGCCGCCAAGTTTCATGGCTTCGCAGGCACGACGGATGTCCGGGGTTGATACGCCATCTGCGTTAAAATCAACCCCGGCAAAACCATTCACCTGTAAATCGATATAATTCGCCGTCATTAAAGTAAAGACGCCGCTGGTTTGTCGAGGAACAAGGTGCAGTCCGGGTGAGTACGCAATATGGATGCCGGAACCATATTTGTTAATGGACCGCTAACCGCGCCGGCAACCGCTTCTGCTTTACGGTGGTCTGGTACGGTACAGATTATCACTTTTGACATCATAATGCGGCGGATTGACATGGTTATCGCACGGCTTGGCACAGATTCGAAATCAGGGAACCAGCCTTCGCCTAATTGCTGCTGACGGCATTTGTCATCGAGATTAACTACTAAAAACGGCTCATCGGTATCAAAATCCGCCGGCGGGTCATTGAAAGCTATATGGCTATTTTCGCCAATGCCGATGAATGCGATATCGATGGTATGTGCTTTAATTAGTTCGGACAATCGCTTGCATTCCGCTTCCGCGTCTGGCGCGTCGCCTTCAACATAATGAAAAGTAGCCAGCGGTACCGGCAGATGCGATACAAATCGTTTCCACAGGTACCCGCGAAAACTGGCGGGGTGTTCAATAGGTAGTCCGACATATTCATCTAAATGAAATATCGTCACTTTATGCCAGTCTATTCCACCGGCTTTGCAAAGGGTTTCCAGCATTTCAAATTGGGACGCGCCGGTTGCCAGAATAATGGACGCTTTGCCATTTTTCTTCAGCACATCCCGCAGTAATTGTGCACCGTATTCGGCGGCTACCCAGCCATTATCTGGCCGGGTATTGCTGATTTTGATGTTCATATTATTTACCAGTGCGGAATGGTACTGCCGGTAAACCCGCAGCATTGTACAGGTTGCAAATGGGGTTATCTGCCCATGCATATCGGACATTTTTCGGTTTTTTAACTAACGGTGATGATATCACCACGGTGTCTCTTTCGATAACCGCGTCAGCCCAGACGTATTTGCCGTCTTCGCCGGCAATAGCAAAACCCTTTACCGGTTCGCCAAGAGAGGTAAGACCAACAGCATGTTTGAACCAGACGCGTATTTTGCCGTCGCCTATTGCTATATTACCCATTACCGGGCCGGAATATTCGATTTTCTTGCCATAGGTCATGGCTTCTGCGGCCAGCGCCAGCCGGCGGGCAACTTCTTGTTTGTTTGTTGGGTGAATATCATTTGCCATACCGATATCAATCGCCAGTGCCATACCGGTTTTTGGTGTTTCCTGGGATATTATTGCCTGTGCTTCACGCAGTTCTGCCCAGGCTGAATCAGTCGGTTCCGGCTTGATTGCCATAAAGTTTGCCAGTTGAACAATATAAAATCCGAAATTGCCCACGCCAAAACGTGTCCGCCAATCTTTTATCATCGTTGGCAGCAAGGTCTGGTATTGTTTCGCGCGACCAACATTCGCCTCACCCTGGTACCAGATAGCACCTTTTACCGGGAATGGTACGATAGGGGCAATCATGCCGTTATACAGTGCAGTAGGCGCATTCGGGTTGTTCTTTGACAACTGCAAAGGGAATGCGGCAGTATTTTTCAGGTCTACACTGACGCGATATTTCCAATCACCGACAAGACTGATTTTGTTGGTTGAGTCGTTGCTGTTAATTGTTAAGTCGCCGGGTTGGCCATAGATTCCGCCTCCGCCCCCAGTATCTAAAACGCGAACGGTAATTATGTTGATGCCTTCTTTCAATATTTTTGCCGGAACTTTATACTTGCGCGCTTCGTTCCACACGTCAATACCGCCAACTTTTTCGCCGTTTACCCAGGTTACATCGCGGTCATCGATTGGCCCTAATGAAAGCATATAATCTTTTGCCGCGTCTTTTGCGGTAAGTTTGAACTCTTTCTTGAACCATACCACTCCGTCGAATCCCGGCATACCCTTGTCTTCCCACAATCCCGGCAATGCCATTGTTAACCATTCTTTATCGGCAGTTGCGGTATCCCACTTTGCGGCAGAACCCGGGTCATTCTTCACCCACCAGTCATCGACTCTTTTATTGTAATCGTCTTTCCCTATTTTCATATTTTCAATCGCAATATTCTGATTTTTAATTGCGGATGCAAATTCGGGCATGGTACTCAGTGCTTCTGAACTGGTCCATGCTTCCGCCACAGTACCGCCCCAATATGTGCCGATTAAGCCAATGGGTATTTTCTGGTCTTCCTGAATATTTTTGCCAAAGAGATAGCCGACAGCAGAAAAACCACCCCAACCGCCGGAAGAGATACTTTTTGGAGTGCAAACCTGCCATGAGCTATTAGTTATCTGTTGCGGCTCGAATTGTATAGATTTCGGCACCGTGAAGAAACGAATATTTTCATTGTCAGCCTTCGCTACATCCTGCGGTGCTTTTATTGCTCCTATACCCATTTCCATATTCGATTGCCCGCTGCAAATCCAAACATCGCCAACCATCACGTTAAAAAATATTGCTTTGTTTTTGCTGCTGGTAACCTTTACCGGGGCAGCAGACGCGGTGTTGCCGGTTAATTCCGCAACCATCGGTGGAGATTCTATACGCATTACATAAGGGCCGCCAGCCTTGAACGGACCGATTTTTGCCAGCCATTTTCCGGCGGCATCGGCACGCACAAGGTCGTTGCTGCCATACATATTTACTTTCACCAGTTCGCCTGGAGTTGTCCAACCCCAAACCGGTACTTTTACATCGCGCTGTATTACCATATCATTAGAAAATATGTGATGCACAAACGGCATATCCTGCCCATAAGCTGCCAACAGCATGATTACTGCCAGCAAAATCAAATAAATTCTTCGCATTGTTCTCCCCTTTGCAAAATAACCGCATAAATAGTAACAAATTAAATAGATAAAAAGAAGGGATTATGCGTGAAATTATTATTTATTACAAGATACACTGAGAAGACACAAGATTCACAGAGTGAAATAATAACCTCTGTGCGACTCAGTGTCTCCTTGTGAATATCTGTGTACCAATAAAATTTGACAACCACCACAACTTTTTTGTATTATATGCGAAATGGCGCATGTACAAATTGAAAAGACAATACAGATTCACCAGGCACTGTCAGACGCTACGCGTGTTCGCATAATGCGGCTGCTGCTGGAACGCGAGTTGTGCGTGTGCGAGATTGTGGATGCGCTGGAAGAGCCGCAATATAAAATATCGCGGCATTTAGCAGTGTTGAAAAATGCAGGTTTGGTAAATGATTGGCGCGAAGGGCAGTGGATGCATTATGATATCGCGCCGGATTTGACTGAATCATGGCGTATTGCGCTAAACGCGATGCGACTGGTTTGGGATGAAAGTGTAGAAGTGAAAACCGCTTTGGCGCGATTGCAGCAGCGGTCTACTCGTCCGCCGGGTGGTGCAGCATCCTGTGGCGGGTAATTTTATTTAGGTCATTATATGTGTTAGTGTGCATATATGCATAATCGAAATAAGGGGAATTATGTCTGAAAATATCGTTAAAAAATTATCATGGTTAGACCGTTATTTGCCAATATGGATATTCCTGGCGATGGGCATCGGCGTTGCCTTGGGACGAGTTTTCCCTGGTATCGGGCCTGCTCTTGATACGGTAAAAGTTGCTAATGTATCGCTGCCGATTGCTATTGGGTTAATCTGGATGATGTATCCGGTGCTGGCGAAAGTAAAATACGAATCACTGCATAAATTTGCCGGACATGGCAAATTATTCACCATTTCAATTGTATTTAACTGGGTAGTTGGTCCTATCCTGATGTTTGCGCTGGCATGGTTGTTCTTACCGGATATGCCTGAGTATCGAACTGGTTTGATATTAGTAGGTCTGGCTCGCTGTATCGCCATGGTACTGGTGTGGAATATGCTGGCAAAAGGCAGCAGCGAAGTTGCCGCGATTCTGGTGGCATTAAACTCAGTATTTCAAATATTCATGTATTCATTCCTCGGTTACCTTTTTCTGGCGGTTATACCGCGCTGGTTTGGCGGTGAGTCGATGGCAGTGCATATTTCAATGTGGCAAATAGCGAAAAGTGTGCTGATATTTTTAGGCATTCCATTACTGGCAGGTTTTCTCACTCGTACTATTTTGGTAAAACAACGCGGAGCAGACTGGTATGACAATGTATTAATGCCAAAACTCGGACCAACCGCGTTAATTGGGTTGTTATATACCATTGTGCTGATGTTTTCCATGCAAGGCGACAAAATAGTCGGCTTGCCGATGGATGTAGTGCGCATTTCATTGCCGTTAATAGTATATTTCATATTGATGTGGGGTATCGCGTTTATTGTAACACGTGGAATGGGGTATAAATATGAAGACGCTGCATCGGTAGCTTTCACCGCAGCCGGCAATAATTTTGAGTTGGCGATTGCTGTCGCTGTAGGTATATTCGGTATCGCGTCCGGTCAAGCTTTAGCGGCAGTAGTAGGTCCGCTCATCGAAGTGCCAGCGTTAATCGGCTTGGTCTATGTATCCCTGTGGGCAAAACGCAAGTTTTTCCCAGCGGAATAATTTTTTAACATGATTATCATGATGAAAATATATAATTAAAAAAATCTTGTAAATCATGTTAATTATGTCAAAAATAAAGTGAGGTTAAAAATTATGCAGGTGATGTTTGTATGTGTTCATAATGCTGGCCGCAGCCAGATGGCGGAAGCATTTTTTAATGTGATATCGCCGGCGGGGTGGCATGCTATTTCAACCGGAACGCAACCGACTGAGCGGGTTAATCCTATCGTTGTAGAGGCGATGCGGGAAATCGGAATAGATATGACTGGTTATACCCCAAAACTGGCATCACCGGAGTTAGTCACCGCGTCCGACCGCATCATCACTATGGGTTGCGGGGTGCAGGAAAGCTGTCCGCTGTATTTGGGAATGAAGATTGATGAAGACTGGGGATTGTCTGATCCTGCCGGGCAGGGGATTGAAGCTGTACGACCAATCAGAGATGAAGTTAAAAGCCGGGTGATGGATTTTATTGAAAAAATAAAATAGGATTATTTTAAGTAAATACCAATAAATAGCACATTAAACTATTGACAACCGGTTTAACAAAGTATAATATTTTTGCATATAGTAAACCCATATTATTAGCCTGTGTTCATATCTATGAAGGAGAAATCATTATGTCAACAAAACCACGTTCAAAAGGTTTTACCCTTATCGAGTTGCTGGTCGTAATAGCCATAATTGCAATCTTAGCCGCTATACTATTCCCGGTGTTTGCCCGTGCCCGCGAAAAAGCACGCCAAACCACCTGCACCAGTAATCAGCGACAGATTACTGCGTCTGTGCAGATGTATGCCCAGGACCATGAAGAAACTTTGCCGGGCACAACGACTGTTTGGAATGATATCAAGGTTGATAGCGGTGTATTAGTATGTCCCACTGCCGGAAGAAGTCTTCCAGTCGGTTATGGTTATCATGATGCATTGGTTGATGATAACACCGGCACAGGAATGGGATTGGGTACTTTTGATGATCCCACATCCATGATAGTTACAGCAGACATGCCCAGTAATGGCAAAGACCGTGTATTGCGGTTAGATACCGATGTGGATTATCGTCATAGCGGCAGTGCAGTTGCTTCATACCTTGATGGCCATGTCGGGGTCAGTAAAACACTGCAGATAACCTGGGTTACACCAGATACAGATTTGATGGCTGATTTAAATCTATTGGCTATCGGAACTATTCCTGTAGGAGTAACCGGTGTTTGGACTCGTGTAGGGGCTGACACACGCAATGTTGCTAATACTACAGACATTTCTAAAATGAGTCTGGTTGCAGGAAATACAAATAAAGGAATTGAAATTTGGCAGAAAAGCAATCAGAACGGTGATCCAAGTAATAGTTTGAGCATATCCCGGCCATTATTAGTTCCTGCAGGTATCAACGCCTGGGCATTAAGCGGATATTTATATTGTAAAAATATTGGACAAAAATATGTTCCTGTAGATATGATTGTTTCAGTAGCAGATAGCAGTAACAATGTTATTAGTACTCTCAATATAGTTTCAGGTGGAACTGGTTCTTTAAATCACCTGACTTTAAATGGAGTTGACCTTTTAACACCGGCTTTGTTTTATAATGCACCACAACCGACATTTATGACAAAATATACACCGTTTACAATTATTCTTCAGCAGTCATCTACTGTACAACAAATGGTACTGACACAAAGTACCAGTATGACAATTTCAATGAATGGTACTACTAAAGCAGCACTCCCAACTGGCAATCCGATGGTACCTGCAAAACTCACTGTATCTGCAGCAAATCATGGTAATGCAAATATGACTATTCAATTTGATGTTAGCAATCTAATGTTTGGCTATCGTAAACCGTAATTAATAACTTTGAAAATATTTAACTAAAAACGATTATGGCGCGAAAGAAGTATAAAACCTTCCTTTGCGCTATTATTATCTTTTGCAAGATATTGAAATCCGGCTAAAAAAAGATTGGATTTGTTGTTTCATAATAACCAGAACATTTTGTATGATTTCACAGTCTAATTATTAAACCTGTATAGGAGAATATTAATGTTTAATCGATTATCATTTTTTGTTTTTGTCGTCTTGTTTGTGTTGAATACTCAACCGGTATTAGCCGACCCAGCAACTTCGATTAATGATGGCAAGGGACAAGTGGTTGCACAGGAAACTGTAAATTCTGTTTATACCAATAAATTGACAACGGTTTTGCCATCGAAAGAAAATAGTGCCAAACGGCTGGCTCATATTACAAAATTAAAACAAGTCGGTTTATCCCCGGAAGGATTAATGCAAGTCAAGCAGGATATGGCTGTATTTGATAAAGAATTAATAACCGTTTGGGCACATAGTATTAAATTTGCCGATGGTCGGATTTTTGCACGGAAAATTGAACCAATTTTGATTAATGACGAACATTTGGTAAATTTATTTCCAAAGATTTATTTTTATAGCTTGCAGCTTCCGGGTTACTTTGGTGGTGCTGCGCCATCAGAAATGATTCTGCGTAATTTTGAAGTTCCGGCTCCATTGCAGCGCAGTAATATTATTGCTGTAAACAATGATGCAACTATATGGCTGATGACAGACCAGGCATCTCGCCAGCAGTTTTTCCAATCATTCTCGCCACTGGTTAAATCAGATGCTGCCGCACGCACTTGTGCTGCTGGCTGGCTGCGGCTTTCCCAAGAGTTCGTTTGGCAGTTCAATGAAAATCCCCCGTTTAATATTGTTGAAAAAGATTTTATAGTAAAAGAACTGCATGATAATAATATGAAGATGGAAGTCACCGGAAAAGCAGTGGTAGACCCCAAGAGTAATACAAAAGGCGATATTACCGCAATCCTGCTTTTTACAAATGAAGGCAAAATGAAATCAGTTACTGAAACTCAAAATATAGATTTTGGTTTAGTTCCTTTACCTCCAAGTGCTGCCCCCGGCGGTCCGGGCGGCAGGCCAATGCCGGAATAAGATATCACCATAAAAATCTCATTTTCTGTTATAATGACATCGGAAAATGGTGTTGAGGAGATTATTATGCCAGCACAGCAATTACGCGGGGCGGCTATCGCCAAAGAAATTAATGAGACATTGACGGCAGAGATTAATCTGCTGATTGAGCGCGGGATAACCCCCAGTCTGGTTAGCATACAGGCTGGTGTGGACGAGTCATCGCGCATATATCGCGAACAGCAGGCAAAGAAAGCGGCGGCAATTGGTATTACTTACCAGATGGTAGATTTTGATGATAGCTGTACCGAAAACGATGTGGCAGATGCCATTGCGAAATTAAACATGGATCCAAATGTTCATGGAATAATATTGCAGACTCCGCTGCCCAAAGGGATGAACCTGGATGCGATGCAGAACCTGATAGACCCGCTGAAAGATGTTGATGGGGTAACGGCAGTTAACCTGGGTGCGGTAATGACCGGCAGACCGGGGTTATATCCGTCAACGGCATTAAGCGCATTTGAATTGGTGAAGGCTTCCGGTGTTTCATTGAAAGGCAAGGAAGCGGTCATCATCGGCCGCAGTGCCATTGTCAGCAAGCCGGTAGCGATGATGCTGGTTAATGAACGCGCCACCATCACCATGTGCCACACCGGAACTCAAGCGGCGGGATTGCTGGAATACCATGTCAACCGTGCGGAGATATTAGTAGTAGCTACCGGACAGCCGGCGCTGATACCCGGCGAATGGGTGCGTGAAGGCGCAGTGGTGATAGATGTCGGCATCAATTATCTGAATGATAAAATAGTCGGCGATGTGGTGTATGAACCGGCAGCAGAACGTGCGGCATTCATAACTCCCGTTCCCGGCGGCGTTGGCCCGCTGACGGTGACTATGTTGATGTCAAACACAGTGAAGGCTGCAAAGATGCAGGCTGGAATTGCGTAAATGATACCAGTGGTGGTAATTGTCGGCCCTACCGGGTCGGGCAAGAGCGATACTTCAGTTGAATTGGCATTGCGGGTCGGCGGTGAGATAGTCAGCGCTGACTCGATGCAGATATATCGCGGTATGGATATCGCCACCGCGAAACCGACTATGGCAGAACGCCTGGGAGTACCGCATTACCTGTTTGATGTGGCGAATCCTGACGACGATTTTACAGTTACCGATTACGTGGAACTGGCGGACGCGGCAATTGCAGATATCCACCGGCGCGGCAAGGTACCCATCATTGTAGGTGGAACCGGCTTTTATATACATTCTCTCATCGACCGCTATACATTCCCGCCACGAAGCGACAATTACGATTTTCGCGACGAGATGAAAGTTGTAGTGGATACTGAAGGGAATGAGGCTTTGCATGACAGGCTGCGCGCGGTAGACCCCGAGTCGGCGGCAAGACTGCATTCAAATGATACATTTAGGGTAATCCGCGCCTTAGAGGTGTATCATCTTACCGGCAACCCGCTTTCTTCATACAATCAAAAAGATAACGCCAACCAGATATATATACCACAATTTTTTGGCCTGAAAATGGATAAAGATTTATTGTATAATCGTTTGGAAAAGAGGGTATACTCTATGTTGGCAGCGGGTTTATTCATGGAAGCCCGTCGAATGCATGCCGCTGGATATTCCCATGATTTAACATCGATGAAAGGCATTGCGTACCGGCAATTTTGCAGTTATTTTCGCGGTGAATATTCATTTCAGACGGCTGTAGAGTTAATAATTCGCGACACCCGGCGATACGCGAAAAGACAGTTTACCTGGTTTAATCCTGACGAAAGAATAAACTGGATAGATATTATCAATTGCGGCGGGACAGAAAATGCTGCGATTGAAATTTACACAAAAATGATGAATTTAGCTTGATTTATGTAAATAATCAGTATATATCATATTATTTTGGTATTTATTGCAAATTAATCCGGTTTGTTTATTGACGAATCGCTATATCTCATGATTTAATTGTAAAGTATTATTTATTCACCAGTTGAAAGTTTTTTGTAATACGGTCGAATAGGTATTTTTTATATGGTGAGTTCTCAACGGTCGGAAACACCTGGTTACCGACGATTTTTACCAGCTATAATATTAATGGTTACTGATGCTATCGCAATATGCGCAGCATTGTTAATTTCATTTATGTTAAGATTCGAAGGGAACCAGCTAAACAGTCAACTTCAACAATATTTTATTCCTGTAAATTACACCTCTCTTATAATTACTCTGGTTGCAATAATTGCCACTTTTAATTTATTCCGTTTATATCGCTACGCCTGGCGTTTTGCCAGTTTGGACATGCTGGGCAGTATCGTACTTGCAAATGTCATTGGCACTTTCGAATTATTCTTAATTCAAGCTATTTTTACCCATCCTACTTATCCCAGAAGCATTTATTTTATTTTCGCAGTTATCAGCATCGTATTCATAGGCGCGGAACGCATCTTTTTGCGATTGATGAATATCTGGCAGGCGAAAAACTTCAGCTTAATCACGTCGCTCATATCATCTTCCGGTCAGAAAAGAGTAGTCATTTTAGGCGGTGGTTCCGAAGGAGCCAGACTGCTTAATGCTCTCCGTGAAGATATTCATATTCCATATCGTATAATCGGTTTTCTTGATGACTTGCCGCACCGCAAAGGCCTGTATATTCGTGGCGTTCGCGTATTAGGCCCGCTGAATAACCTGTACAAGTTATTGGAAGAAGAACTCATTGACGAAGTATTCATCGTACTTTCAAATACAAATTCTCCACAGATACGCGATCTGGTAATGGCATGTCGCCGCCGGAAAGTTCCGGTGATGATAATCCCGGCGATTACTGACGTATTGAATCGCAAGGTAAAAGCGCGGTTAGAAGAAATATCTGTTGAAGACCTGCTGCGCCGACCGCCGGTGCAGACGAATATGAAATCCATCGGTAATTTTATTAATAATAAACGTGTGCTGATTACCGGTGCCGGCGGCTCTATCGGGTCAGAAATCTGCCGTCAAATTATTTCAAACAACCCGTCGCAAATCATTTTGCTGGGCCATGGTGAAAATTCTATTCATCTCATTTATCATGAATTAATACATAATTATCCCGCGATGGCAAACCGCATCAGCCAGGTTATTTGCAGCGTAACTGATACCGTGCGCGTTAACCAGGTTTTTCGTCAGTTTAAACCACAAATTGTTTATCACGCCGCCGCCCACAAACATGTGCCTATTATGGAAGCAAATGTCGTTGAAGCGGTACATAATAACGTTTTCGGCACCGATAATATCGCCACCGCTTGCGGAAGATACGAAGTTGAGGCGATGCTGCTGATCAGCACTGACAAAGCTGTTAACCCGACCAGTATCATGGGTGCTACAAAATGGCTATGTGAAGAGGTTTTGCGCTCATTGTCAGTCGTTTATCCAAAAACTCAATTCATCACTGTACGGTTCGGCAATGTATTGGGCAGCCGCGGCAGCGTAATTCCGTTATTCCGCGAGCAAATTCGCCGGGGCGGACCAGTTACCGTGACTCATCCCGAAATGACCAGATATTTCATGACTATTCCAGAAGCGGTGCAATTAGTACTGCAGGCAAGTGCCATTGGTAATTCCGGCGAATTATTCCTGCTGGATATGGGACAACCGGTGAAAATTATCGACCTTGCCCGCGATATGATAAAACTTTCCGGATTTGAACCGGATATTGATATTGCTATTGTTTTCACAGGTTTGCGTCCAGGTGAGAAAATATTCGAAGAATTAACATATTCAGATGCAGTAGTGGAAACCGCCGCATGCGACAGACTGTTTATAGTCAGAAGAAAACAGTTCTTCTCGCCGCTGGAACTGCGCTCAATTATCAACGATTTCGCTGATTTGGTAGAAGGCGGCGATAATCGCGGTGTAATATCAACATTAGAACGAGTAGTTCCGGCATTCATCAACCGTTATGAAATGCAGAATACTTACAAATTAAAACCCAACGAAATAGATAATGTTGAGTCCCCACTTAATTAAACCGCAGATTAGAATGATTTGGTATGATTTTAATGATTACTGTTTGCGTTGCTTCAGCAGGTTTTATTTATCAGTCAGATTGGTCTGATCGGACGGATCCGTCAGATTTGTGAAGACTTTTAATTTCTGCATTATTTTCCATCCTGCCCATCCATGTTAATTACTCTCTCGGTGTATCTCTGTGCCTTCTCTGTGTAATTCTCCATTGTTTTTAACAGGAAAACTGTCATTTTGCCAGAAATATAAAATTGCTATGATTAAAACTAAAATTGTTTGTACCCTTGGTCCGGCTTGCGCCACTGCTGCTGTATTGACGGAGATGATAAATGCCGGGATGCGGGTGGCGCGGGTGAATTGCTCTCATGGTTCGATGGAAGAACACGCCGCCAGCCTGCAGTTAGTTCGCGATGTATCCAAAGAAACTGGGATTCCGATTGCCGTGTTATTCGATTTGTGCGGGCCAAAAGTACGTATCGGTGCGATGGATAAACCGCTGAATCTCACCACCGGACAGGAATTTACCCTCACCACCCGCGAAGTACTGGAAGAAAACGAAGCTCCACTGGGAATGGCAGAGATTGCAAAACATGTGTATCCCGGTGCGCGGATAGTATTTGACGACGGTGCCTTGGAGGCGGAAGTGTTGGAAAATACCGATACCGACATTCGCTGCAAAGCGTTGAACGCCGCTCCGCTGGGCAGTAAAAAAGGTATTAACCTGCCGGGTATTTCCCTGCCGATACCGGCGTTGACCGATAAAGATATCGAAGATGCCCGCCAGGCGTTGACGCTGGGCGCGGATTGGATAGCCATGTCATTCGTTCGTGATGCCAAGGATATTGAACCACTTCACGCGCTGATGGTGGAAGTCGGCATCACTCGTCCGGTAATCGCCAAGATAGAGAAACACGAAGCAATCACTAATCTCGACGCCATCGTTGCTGCTTATGATGGTGTCATGGTGGCGCGCGGCGACCTGGGGGTAGAGGTATCGCTGGAAGGTATACCGGAACTGCAGAAAACCATCATCAACACCGCCAATGCCGCTGGCAAGCCGGTAATCACCGCCACCCAGATGCTGGACAGCATGATTCGCAACCCGCGACCGACACGTGCCGAGGTTACCGACGTCGCTAATGCGATTTTTGACGGCACTGACGCGGTAATGCTTTCCGGCGAGACATCCGTTGGCCTGTATCCGGCGGAGACGGTGCAAACCATGGCACGCATCGCTCAAAGCGCGGAAGACGGCATGGAAGATTTCTGCAACTGCAATTTCATTGCACCGCGATATGACGAACCCATCGGTGCTCTTGCCGTCGCCGCAGTGCAAATGGCGGACCATCTGAATGCCCCGGCAATCATCACCGCCACCAGCGGCGGCGGAACTGCATTACTTGTATCAAAATCACGCCCTGAACAGATGATAGTAGCCGTCACCGATGTGCCGGAAACCCTCACCCGCATGCCCCTGTATCGCGGCGTAATCCCCCTGCTGGTATCCGACGAACTAACCCGCGAAGAAATGCTCGAACGCGCCGTGCGCCACGCCCTTAAATTGAAATTACTGAAAGACGGTGACGTGGTAGTAGCAGTGTCAGTAAACGCCCAACCCCTCGGCGTAATAACCCGCGCCAGCAACATATTGCGCATAGCGCATGTTGTACAGAAAATGTAAAACAGACGGCCCGCCTGTTTAAATAAAGAACCATACCGGCAGTTGCATCAACCGCCAGTATTTTATAGCCCGGAGCGCCGGCTTCCAGCCGGCGCGTGAATTTTTCTCATTAATCTGCAAACTCCCCGTAAAATCACCTTTACTCGCCACTGATTATTTGTATAATTACGCAGAGGTGTTTCACATGACTGAGTTGTTGATTGGGGTTATTGGCGTTGGTGGACGGGGCGCGCTGGCGGCAAATGCTCACAATGTTTTCCCCGGCGTTCGGTTGGCGGGGGGAGCGGATATTGTTGATGAATACCTGGAAGATTTTGGGAAATTGTATGATTGTTTTACTACCAATGATTATCGCGAGTTATTGAAACGGCCGGAGATTGGCGCGGTTTTTGTAACTACGCCGGATTATTTGCACGAGGAACATGCTGTCGCGGCATTGCAGGCGGGCAAAGCGGTTTACCTGGAAAAACCGATGGCTATCACTATTGAGGGTTGCGACCGCATTTTGCGAACCGCCATGGAAACCGGCAGCAAGCTGTATGTCGGTCATAATATGCGTCATTTTTCTATCATACAAAAGATGAAAGAGATTATCGACAGCGGCGCGATAGGCGATGTAAAGGCGGCATGGTGCCGGCATTTCATATCGTATGGCGGCGATGCATATTTCAAGGATTGGCACGCCGACCGCCGCAATACCACCGGACTGCTGTTGCAAAAAGCGGCGCATGACATCGACGTTATCCACTGGCTGGTCGGCAGCCATACCACCCGGGTGGCGGCAATGGGAAAATTGTCGCTGTACGGCGAAAATACCAACCGGCTGAAACTGGGTGATTTCATTCCCCACGCGCAATTTAACGCAAACAACTGGCCGCCGGAAGACCAGACCGGGTTATATCCGATAATTGATATCGAGGATATCAGCGCGATGTTGATGGAAATGGAAAATGGCGTGCAGGCGACCTATCAGCAATGCCATTTCGCCCCGGATGCCTGGCGAAATTATACTGTCATTGGTACCCGCGGGCGAATAGAAAACCAGGAAGATGGCAATGGTAGAGTGGTGGTCTGGAACAAGCGTTTCGATGGCTGCAACTCTAACGGCGATATCGTTTATGATATTATGCCGGAGACCGGAAGCCACAGCGGTGCCGACCCGAAGATTGTCGAGGAGTTCGTCCGTTATGTGCTGTATGGCATTCCAACCCTGACCTCGCCGCTGGCCGCCCGTTATGCGGTATCCGCCGGAGTCGCCGCCACAGAATCTATTCGCGATGGCAATACTCCGCGGGCAATTCCGCCGATTGCGGATGATATTGTGGAGTATTTTAGTAGGTAAAACGTGGCGTCACCGTCCCGGTGACGATGATAGTACTTGTTTTTAATCTGTCGGATCGGTCAAATTTGTCGGATCCGACAGATAGAAAGTTATGTGGTATTCGCTCCCTCCGTCACTGCGGTGACACCTCCCTCGGCGAGGGAGGCATGAATTTCCATTTTTAATTTGTCATTTCTCTCTTCCAATCTTCTCTCTTCCTCTACGGGTCTTCCAATGGCAGTGGGGCTTTATCTTCATCTGTCTTTATGGTGCGAATTTTTGTGGGAATTTTGGAGTCTTTCTCGTATTCGAAAATTAGCCATTGCGCTGTTGATTTGGTAATGCGGAAATCGACGTAGTTTGTTTTGTATTCCCGCACCAATATCCCCGGCAGCATTACTTTGTTTAATATAATCAGGTGAAATCGCTGCAGTTCGAGACGTTCATATTTAGTTAATCTTTCAGTTATTGGCTTATCTCCCGGAGATATCGAATGTATTTCCCATCCCTTGCCGGTGGTATTCTGATAAATGCCCAGGTCAATCAGTCTTTGCCTTGCTTTGCTTAATTCATCAACTGCTGTTGGACTGAGTTTTGCTGCTTCCGCGTCAATTTTCTCGTGATTGGCGATATAAAACTCCGGGTCATTTATCCATTCGTTAAGGAATTCTTCAATAACTTCCTTAACAGAAATATTAATAATACTTAATGGTTTAAGTAATGGTTGACTGCTGGTTATCGCGTCACTACGTTCGGTAATCCACCGCATATTCAGACTGCCGGGTGGGTTGGCTTCTCTTGCGGCTTTTAATTTGTCAAATATTTTAGTCATTTTCTGAAATGCATCAGTAATTATCATGCTGTCTTTAGGATTATATCTGTGTGTTAATAATTCATTTGCTAAACCGCTACCCTCGCCATTAATGCAATCAACCAATGCCTTCCAGTCCCGTATTTGATATGGTGGTACGCCTTCTGCCGGTAGCAATGCCTGGGTGTCATACCCGATTTTTGTATCACCCGCGGCATAATGGATATCAACTAACCGGTTCTGCTGGTCATAGGTGCGCAGTTCATTATCCGGGCAATATACGCTTATCATCGCCGGCGCCGACCATCCTTCGCCGGTACTGGCGAATACGCCGATATCTACCCGATTGGTTTCTATCGTATTGCCATATTCAACAGGAAAACGGTCATGCCAGTTAATGGCAAGTTTGGCTGTTCTGCCATCTTTTGATGGTTCAATAGTCACCAGGTTCGGGGCGCCCTGCAAAAGGGTCCAACGATATTTTAGCGGCCGGTGCATCCAGTCGTAACTGCCGGAAGCGCTGACAGTCATACGCATAGTGCGATCCCAACGGCGAAATACTCGTCCGATTACACATGGCGTATCGCATAATTTTTCAGACGGCGTATTTTCAGGGGCGTTGATTCCCGGTCTTATTCGATCTTCTTTGATTACTTTTATTATTGGCAACGGCAGAATATCTTTCGGCGTCATGGCATGGGCCGCTTTCACCATTTTTAGCTCGTTTATCTGGTCTCCGCGGAATACTGTCGGATTTGCCTTGCCGGTGAAATAATCTTCAGGTTTAACCACCTGATTATTGCTGGCGCGCAGGATAGCTTGCAGTGTGGGTATCAGCAGCCCTTTCTTTAATAACGCTTCTTTTGTTTTAGGCTGAAATGCCGCTGTTGTATGGATAAATGCATTGAGGAATGGAATGTCGCTGCCGGATGAACCTTTTGATAACAGTGTATAAAGGCTGTTAATTGGCAGCAAATCCCCGTAAAATCCCTGGCCGTTATGACCGGGCAGGTAGTCGTGGTGAGCGGGATATACATAAAGATTGTTGCCGCGATATTGTTTATACAGTTTAGACATGCTGCCCTTTTTCACCATCGCGTGGCGCGGGTTGCACCCGCCGCGTTCCGGTTGCGACGCAGTGGATGAATTGCCTAATGCGACATGGGGCAATACCCCCAGGGACAATGCGTAATCTTCATTTTTCGCTTTTTGTTTTGTGGTATATGCCACCCGTTGCAACTGCGGGTATAGCGACATTTGTATTGCCGCGTGGTCGCGGTCGCGGTTGTCATAGTAATCACCCGCGTTTCCCGCCGCCGTACCATCAGCGTACCACTTATTCAGCAATTCCTGCGTTTCATCTTTTTCTTCCAGGCATGGCCGGTTTGGTGCTTTTTCTGCCGGTTTTATTTCAGCAGGAGGAGTTGCCTGTGTTTTAATATCTTTTTGCAATTCTTCATATTTCTCAACAAGTGATGGCCACATCAACGCTGTTTCACACGGTTCAAGATTTCCTTCATCCATCAATATCAACTTGCCGTATGCTGGCGAGTTCGCCCAGAACATCTCTCGTTCAGGACGTTTGGGATTCAGCAAATCAACGACTCTATCTGCCGCCTGCTGTCCATATTGTGAGATGCCCCACATCGTTTCGATTCCCAACCGCATTTCTTCGAATGGTCGATATGCCTCACCTTCCGGTCGCAGTATTTTCCAGTCTATTTTCATAATCTGTAGATAACCTTTTCCATCCGCATTCGGCTTGAAACTCATCTCTATGCCTTTGCCGACAGCCTGTTCTATCGACTTTACCGACTTTCCGCCGGGGGTCATATCGGCATATACAACGTAGGAAACGGCTTGTTCCCCTTCGGTGTACCAGTAACCGTCAACATGTACCAGGTAGATTGGGTTCGCTGGTTTGTCCGCCATGTCTGGACTGGTGTTAAATCGCAATTGCACCGTGTCGCCGCACCATGACATTCCCACCGATTCCTTCGGGTCCACATGGTTGATCATCGGCGTAGGATCTTTGAACTCAAAGGCAAGGTAAAGACTGGTTTTATCGTACATTGAAGTAACGCGGACAATATGTTTTGGCTTCACGATATCGTCTGCCATCACAATTGCCCCGCTGCGGTCCCAACTGCTTAAATCGCTGTCTAATTTAACTGCCGCCGGTGCCGGAACGGAACGAAGCACATTATTTAAAGTAGGCACAGCATTCCCCATATTAAAACTACCCCCTACAAGGCATATCAACAGTATTATTTTGATAAGTTTTTGAAATTTTAACATAAGTTTTCCTTTAATTGCAGCATGTTTTACCGATTAACTAAAATTATACTGATTATGGGTGGGGTTGTAAAATTGCGATAATTAAAAATGCAAAATTAAAAATTATTTAAATCGCAAGTTTAAATTGTAATCCAGACCACCCCCTGCCCCCTCCTTGCCAAGGAGGGGAGTTTATTGTAGTTCTTGTTATTAATATTAAACAAATATCAGATAAATTATATATTTAACCACAAAGAAAAATCATTCTAATCATAAAAAATCATATAAATCCGTGGTTCAGACAAAGGAATTGCAATTTAAATAATTTTTAATTTTGCATTTTCAGTTTTTAATTTAGCAACCCCTTCCCCACGCCGCACAATTAACAAACCTTCTTCCAATTTGCATTCTGCCGGTTGGCAATTTCCTGTTTGGTGCGGGTTCAGCACTACCAGGTATGGTGCGTTGGGTTCATTTTTGAACTCGACGGAGTGGGTGTCGCCGATTTTCGTGGTGTGGAAATTAGGGGTGGCGGGTTGCACAATGGTCATCTCTACATTTATATCGTGATTGCCTGTTATATAGGCTTTGCTGCCGGTAAACTCTATATTTTTCGCGTAAAAATGAAGACGGTAATCTGACGGGAACGGCGCGTTTGAGATGTCATCGTAAATGACGAATAAGTCGGGTTTTATGTAAATAATATGCCGGTAATGCCGGATGTCTACGGGCTGGGTGATGGCGTCGCCATGTCCGCGGCGGCGTTCTCCACCCAGTACCAACTGCTCTACCCGGCAATCAAGTATGGCATATTCCATCGCATCGGTTTGTTGAAAATCTACCAGTTTTTGCCGGCATGGCCAGACGTATTGGAAAGTAGGTTTGTTGTCGAAACATATTACATTATGCGCGTAGGACGACATCGATAGATAGAAATTTTCCTGGTTGGTGCCGCGGGCAGCCTCGGTTATCAGCGGCGAATCCTGGTAATACAGGAAAAAACTGCCGCCGTCGGCGTGTCCGTGTGGCCAGGCGGATGACGCGCGGGCTATCAGGTAAGTTTCGCGTCCGTTCTCGTGTCGGTGGCGCATTATCGCGCCAAAGCCGGGACATCCGCCGCTGGTTAGTTCCGGTGCTTTTGGCTGAATGGTGTAATCGGTGAAAAGGCTGATTATCTCCCGGTCATGCTTTTGCAGGCCGACATTATCCTGCAATGGGCCTTCTCCCATCTCGTGGTATGCCCACATCATTTCCCCGGCAAAGTCGCTATCGGTGTCAATGCAACCGGAGGCGGCAAGCGCCATGATGTAACTGAAACCGCACCCGCTGAAGTTGGTGCTTTCGCCATAACTGCCAAATCCGGGGGTGATGCGTTTGCCGTTGTATGCCAGGCTGCGCGGCCCGAGTGCCTTAACGGCGAAATACAGCAATGACTTGAACCGGGGATTTGCAAATAAATTTTCTCCCGAATTGTGCATGACATGGGCATAATGCAGCAGCAGATGCAGCGACCAGCGGTAATATCCCCAGCCTTCGCACCACGCGCCGCATTCCGCCACCAGCGCGTCCATGGTTTGCTGAAAAAGTTTCAGGCTCATTTGCCGCCAGTTATTCGATTCGGGGTGATTGGGAAATGCCAACCCGATCAATCCGACGCCAACCCAGCAGTCAACGCTCATGTTTTCCGCGCGCATTCCCTTGTAAATACTCATGATTTCGTCAGGATCATCGGCGGGCAGCAGCGCGCGGCGGGCGAAATCATAATCTTCCCGGGCGGTGAAATAGGCGAGAAACGCCATGATTGCCCTGGCTCGTTGTTCTTCTTCAGCGGTGAGCGCGTTGCGCATTTGCAGGGCTGCTAAATCAAGGGGCAGATGCAGGATAGCGCGGTTCATTACCGGGTTGCAGTTGCCATCGTTCGGGCCAAGGATGATGGCATTATCGCGCATCCAGTACAAATCCGCGAAGAATGCCGCTTTCCGCTGCTCGATAACTTCAGCGTCATCGATGAATAACGCGCTGGTTTCCGCTAATTCGCCATAATAATCCCGCTGCGATTTCACCCGCAAGGTCAGCGCGGCAAATTGCTCTGGCGCGGCATATAAATTCAGTATCGATTGCGCCGGTTCGTCCCATAACAATGTCATATCTTTCACATCATTCAGGCGAGTGAATGACCAGCGATTGCGTATTTGATAGGCGCCGATGCCGTCAGTGGGGGAGATGGTGCCGCGACTGGTTTCCTGCAGCGGTACTATGAATAACCCAAACTCGCGCCGACCCGGCGTCAGGGAAAAGCTATATCGCACAGATGGACTGGCTGCTGTATCCAGCGAGATGATATTAGTCGTGACATTTTCCCAATGCTGACCGTCAACCGGGAAAACGCCGATGGCATCTCCGTCTGTTCCGCCGTCGCGGCGATATACAAATGACACTTCCTTGAAATCCTGGTACAAATCCCAATGGTTGCAGTAGATATGCCGGCACAGGTGCTCATCCTCGGCATAATTAAGCGGCCAGATTCCTTTGTCGTTCTGGCGGATATGCGCCATGTCAGGCGCGAATTGTGGGTACATGTCGAATAGCCAACTCCCGGCATCATTAACAGTTTTTTCTTCCCTCGCCAGTACCACTGACGCACCTGCGTATAACCGCCAGGTGATGGCGTAATCGCTGCCGTCTGCAAAATGATAGATAACAAGCGCTTCAGCATATACCGGACCGCTGGCAATGACGGCAGATTTAACGGCGACAACTTTCCCGGTAGCTGACCATCTCCCCTGTCCGCGCCGAATCCCTTCCGGACCGGATATCCAACATATAGGCGCCGGCGCGTCTACCCCGGTCGCATCCTGTATATCTACAACAGGAACCGCCATAGCCAATTTGCCGGAAGATAGCCGGTATTCTCCTGCCGCTACATCTTCGACAACGGTAATCTCGCCAGAGATATCATCAGCAACCCGGATATCATAATTTATGGTCTTATAAGCCGGGAGTTCCGCAAGGAACCAGACTTTTCCGTCTTCATCTATCTGCCCGGGGATAGTAATATCAGCATCTCGGTCACACACCGCCACCGATGTGCCTGCCGCCAATTTCACCGGCAGTGAAAATGACACCGGGTGACCGTGCCAATCAACCCCCAGGTGTTCCGTCAATACAACCGTCCCAATATATTCCGTCGTCGCCATAAACAACATCCTCATTTCACAAGTAACCAGTTTAGTCGGTGATAGTGTAATGTTTTTCGGGTTGTGCGTCGATGGAGTATGATGAGTGGAGATTATTGTATTTGAATAAATTACCCACGAAAGGCACTAAAAATTATATTATGCATGGATTCTAATATCATTTCTATAAAAATGTTGGATTACAAGGTAGGGGAATTGTCCCCAATTCCCGCGAAGAACCGGAATAATGATGTGATAAAGCGAAATAGCGACAGATTTCTGAGGTGGTGTTGTATTTATTAGCCTTATTTTGTCGTTAAATCCGATTCGTCTTTATTAAAAAAACGCTGTCGCGGGAGTTGGGGACAACTCCCCTACCTCTCGACGATACAATTTATGTTTTATCAAAACATCTTATTAAACATAAACACTCAAAATGTTATTGCTGCTTTGTTTTTTGTTTTCTATCTGAGAAATAAATTATAAAAACTTTAAAAACTATAGCTTTTTAATTATAATGTGATAATATATAAACAGAGGATATACAGGAGAATAAGAAAATGAAACAAACTATGCAAAACACTCTCATGCTTTTAGCTGCAATGGCCGCCGGTTATGTAGGTTCAATTGATAATTCTGGAAAACTTGATAAATAAGGAAAATAAAAATGATTATAACTTGTCCAAATTGTAATATATCTGGAAATGGACCAGATGATAAAAACGGTAAAAAGGTTACTTGTGGTAAATGCGGTACAGTCTTCACTGTTGGAGAAGATTTATTTAAAGAAGTTGAAGTCACGATACAACCTGTTGAACCAGTTAAAGATGTTTTAAACAAACCGATTGTTCATAGTAAACAGAAAATGAATCTTATGATTACAGTTATTGTTATCATAACAATTATCATAATGATGGTATTTAAATGGGATATGAATATGAATATGTTATACTTTTGGATATATGAATTAACAATGCTTTGTATATTTATACTTTCATCAATATTAGCAGTAATTTTCACAAATAATTTAACGATTACAAGTATGTTTTTATACTCAATGTTAGCTATGCTTATACCATTAGGATTAATTTTTGTATCCGTTATCATTAAGTTTTTAATTTTAATGATTCATTAGGTGTTGAACCATGCCCACCTTAACCCAAACAAGAAAGGAGAAATTTAAATGTTTATTTCAAAGTGCCCACTGTGTTATCACGAAACAGAACGTGAAGATTTATTAAAAGGTAAAATGCTGGAATGTCCTAAATGTGGAGATTCTTACGGTATGGATAAAAAGCAATTTAGTAATTTACAAAAAATAATGAACAGCACATCTAACATAATTGTCGCTGTTAAACTTATTGGTTGGTTGCTTGGCAT
>CAZWZF010000025.1:0-61246 GCA_964638715.1 uncultured bacterium
AAAAAGAAAATCACCTGAAAACTATGTGTTCTCAGGTGATATGGGATGACTGTGAGTATAAATTATAATCCCCATTCATCCCATCAATTCTGATTCAACACTATTGTCCGGCCTCAATTATAATCTGCCGGTAATCATGGCGTTGTACCGGTACCCGCAATATTCCTTCCGGTGTCAAAATGGCTTCTCCTTCTGTATTATTATTCCATTGTACCTTGCCACCAGATGAAATTGTGGTGTTCTTTTCGGCATCAGATATTTTCCATTTTCCGCCAGCAGGCAACCCCAATGCTTTTGCGTCAATTGTAATATCAGCATCTGCTTTTTCGCCATAATTAACCACTGCCAGCAATATTTTACCCGGCTTTTTCCATGTTGCTACATAAACGTCCTTAGTTTTGCAGACAATACCGGTTTTGCTGTCCCAATATGGCAAGAACTGGACATCAGCAGTTTCAATACCAAAACGGTCACGGGCAATCCACGCCGGAGTATTCAGACCATTTGAATTACCGGATGGCAACGCGTCGTGAAGCAATATTGCGCCGGTATAGGCACGCATTGCTTTAACTAATTTATTGTTATCCCATGCCCCCTGGTATTCGTGCATAAAATTAACTGCTGTGCCCCATGTTCCGGAATAATCTATCCGCAGGCGTTCTAATGACCAATAATCCATGAAATCCTTGTTCAGTTCAGGATAAATAACATGATGTTCACCATCATACGCGATATCGGCAGCACCTACCCATGGCGCAACAGTATTATTTGTCATATGCAATACAAATTTATCCTGTATTCCCCGTGTTTCCTGAAAAACAGCGCGGAACCGCAGGAAAAGTTTGCGTAATTCGAATATATTAAATGTTGGCTGTACCTGACCATCCGGCAACAGATATCCGCGGCCACATTCTATGCTATTATCGGCCTGTGGGCATACATTATCCAGATATACACCGTCTATCTGACATGTTTTCGCCCAGTTTCCTAACTGATAAACCATGTAATCACTCAATGTATCTTCAAATGCCAATCCTGCACCACCTACTTTAGTCTTCCATTGATCGCCAAAATATCCCACTTCCGGTGCAAATTGAGCCGATAATGTTTTCCATTCAAGATACGGTACCGCATTCGCGCGATATTTATTTATTCCCTGAATGAATCCCTGTGTCCCCGCGTGTGATTGTTCTGCTAATTTTTTGCATTTTTCCGGTTCCAGGGTGAAAGGAATATTTGTCCAAATTTGGCTGCCGCCATGAGCACCCAGGAATTGCCAATCTTTGAAAGTATCACCGCACCACCACGAGTCCATGCGCCATTTATCATGCATTGCTTTCACCGGGGTAGCCTGAAAAGCGAAGGTTACTGTTCGCGACGCAGAAATTGTTTCCGGCGCACTGATTAAATTAAGCACCATTACGGTTTCACCAGGTCGGTCGCGACGTATTTCCACCGCGGGTACTTTGTTGTTTGGCGTCCACCCCTGGTCGCTGTTGGCAAACCAGCAGAAACCGCTTTCCGCGCAACCAAGCCACACGTAGGGAATAAACGAACCGATAGTCATCGATTGACCGTCTATTTTAGTTGAATCCCATATGCGCCCGGTGCCATCCTTCGGCAAAAATCCGGTGAAAAAACCATACCTAATCCCTTCGCCGGTAGCATGCAGAAAATCAGCATCTTTTGATACAGGAATTAAAACACGTAAATCTTTAACCGAAACGGAGTTTTTACCACCCATGGTTAAATCTACTTTATACATGCCGTCATACTCGACAGTAACTATACTTTCAACAGGTATTTTATCAAGTTTACTGACAACTTTCAGCACTAATCTGTTATCTGTCTGCGATACCACAGTGATTTTCGCATCTTTCGCAGTGACAACTTTACCATTTGCCAGAGTAGCAACCAGGGTAGCAGGTGTCGGTAACAATGCTTTTTTCTGTGATGAAATCTGCACCGGCAAACCAGCAGCACCTACTTTCATATCGCGTCCCCATACGCTTGCTGTCTGCGTTTTTTTCTGGTATCCAACCGGGGTCCATGGAGCAATCACCTTTTCCATATTACCCATGGTGGTTTTCCACCACGCAAATTTGGTATGGTCTTTCTGGGTAAATGCTTTATCACGTGTTAATACAGTCTTACCGGCAACATCCATACAGGTCATTTTAGCGTTATAGGTTCCGGGGGGAATCTCACCAATTTTAATAATCCCCTGGATATAAGCCAGTGAATCAAGTTTAAAATCCTTTGAAGCCAGAACTTTTCCGGCTTCATTTGATATTTCTACCCGGTATACCGCGATATTATTTCTGGTATCATAATTAATAAAATCGCCGGTCACCCGCAGATAATAATTTACCGGGTTATATTCCAGCGATAATCCAACCTGGTCACCTTTATCGTCCTGTGGCGCCAGGGCAGCAAGGTCACCGAATTGTCTTTGCGCGCACCAGTCAAGATATGTCAAGGTGTCATCAGCAGAAGTTACTTTTATCCGGTAATCGCCTTTACCCGGTTTATCAAGGTTCATTTCAGCAGGTATAGTTGAAAGCACACCTTTTTTCACATCCAATGTTCCTTCTTTTACCACACCACCATCACTACTGAATGACCATTTCAATTTATCATCACGTTGTCCCTGTGCCGCTAACGCGATGCCAAACTGTTTTGTTGCCCCATCTGACGCGGAAAGCAAATGAATCGCGGGGATAGATTTTGACAGAACAAACTTTGAAAACGAATCACTGACCGAAAAACTGCTGGTGCCTTCAAATGAGTTCTGTTCCCATGGCCGTTTAAAGTTTCTGGCCACCAGACAGGCATATTTAAAACCATCCGCAAATGGTGTCGGCACAAATAATGTTGACCGGGGAATCATCATCTCCATCTCCCATGCGCCACCATCAGCTGTCAGGGAATTTTTAACTGTCCATCCCGCGGACCACCCAATTCGTGAGTTGCCGACTGCCGGTTCATGCATTACGTCATATCTGGCATTGGCAAAATTGCTGAGATATTGAAAAAATACCGGTTGGCCATCCGGACTTTTGGAGTTTACATTAATGACTACTTCATAGCTGTCGTCAAACACGACGTTTATATCTTTTGAAGGGTCGCGTAATGCCTGGATGATTCTTTCACCCGGACGCAATGGTGAACGCATGGCAACAAACAGATTGTCTTCATTCCACAACATCCAGAATCTGGTCTGACGTGGACTCACCATGTGTTGGGTGGTTTGCAACGCATTTATACTTGCTGCTCCCTGCCATTCTGCATCGCTTATTTTGCCATCAATCACCGGCATATTCCACGCGTATGGAACAGTGACAAGCGGAGTGGAATAACCATCTTTAACCCCTGCCATTGCCATCACCACACAAAGCATGCTAATCAGCAATATGCTGATACGCGCATTAATTCGATTAACCATTATCTTTATCCCCCATTTTATAATTTCAGTATTATTACTTGAATCCAATAAAAACCTGGCTATCACAAATGATTATCCCTACGATAAATACAAAAAACTAAACTCTTGTAATTTGTATTTTTCTAAATCCTGATTATTTAATTATCGGATAGACATTAGTATTTATCACCATATCAGCCTTAATTTTATCCTTTAAATCAATAATCGTCATACTATTTGCATACTGGTCACGGGGACGTTGCGCTGGCAACATTTCATAAGTATTGCTTTTTCCACCGCCAACATCATTTACCGCGATAGAAATCCCAATCGCGTCACGTTTATCGAGTGCAAATGGTTCATGCAGATTCAATCGCCCGTTGATGCTCATATGAACATTGTAACCATTTGCCGTTTTTTCACCCGCACATGTCGCAGCGCGTTCCATGCCATCCCCCATCCAGGGTCGCAAGTTAGCCGCAAAAAATGGTTTTTCATAAATATTCACCATAGTCTGATGAACGTCAGCATCAAAATTTATATTAGCAAACCTGTTAGCAGGTCGCAGGTCAAAAAATAGATTTAATCCATCCCGGCCAAATGCCCATTCAGAAGATGAATCTATCAGGGAATCCGGTACTTCTGCGTCTAATAACAATTCACTGCCATTTCTGCGAAGTTTCCATTTAGCCGCATTTGGCAAAGTACCATTTATAACATTATCTGTAAAATGCAATACAGGAACAGCACAAAAATCAATAATAAACATGGCAGATTTTCCACCGGCACTCACATCAACTACCGCATCAGTTGCATCACCTGCTTTAAGATCAACAGGGAACTTCAATTGAGGCGCTGTACCATGTTTACCCCCAATACTCCAATTTATCTGTATATCAGGCATTGCAGGTTCAGTGGTTATTGTCATGTCGTCAATGTGCAGGTTTACCGATAACCTGGGTACAGGTTCTGACAGTTTTCGTTCTTTACCATCCAGTCGTCCAGAGAAGTTCATTCTTTCCCAAAGCGAACGGGCTATTCGGTATTCACCTAAACTGGATGGATGCACACCATCAGGTCTTAGTTTTTGCTGACGATCCAACGTTTCCTGAAATTGTTCAAACTCTTCCTGAACCGGTATATACAAAGCGCCTTCTGTTGCTGCTATTTCCTTCACTATTTTCTGACAATCACGCAAAAAATCATTGGCACCATCTATTCTGAAAAATGTTCTGCGACATGTTTCATCTGCCAGGGTAGGACTCATTAAGATAACGACGGCACCATCAGCACGATATTTTTGTACAAACTTTGTTATATCTTGACGGTATGCCATTAATGGCTTTTCCCGTGGTTCTCCCTTAACCCATTGACCATTTATGGCATTATTCATTCCCAACATCATTGATACTATTGTCGGTTTTCGCCCTTCGTCTTTAAGCCGTTTTGCCAAGTCAGATGATGTGCTACCCCACACACCTGCCTGAACAAAATCAACTTTTGCATCGGGATGGTAATGCCGGAAAACACGTTCACATGCACGCCGGTAAGTATCGGCATGGGTTATACTGTCACCGTGAAATACCCACACATCACCGTCGCGGAGAAAAGAAACGCCATCATCCGCGGCAGATATTATCATTGGCAGAAACAGCAACACCAGTGCCAATAAGCATGTAAATAGCCTCATCTTTTATACCTTTAAATTTGATATATGAAAACATAAAATATAACAGTTGCTTATTAAGCAATTATTATTAAATAATTCTCTGAATGTATTCCCATTTTCTAATTAAAATATGAAAATTTTAATCAAACTTCAAAATAATTAACTCACCTGCAGATAATGCGATATTTTCCGCATTAACTTTTTCATCCCAATTGGAAATCGGCATATCGTCATTGGGATTTTCGCGCATGGCGCAATCCGCCCGCGAAGGTATGGTATTACTGCTAACCCGTAAAGCAGATATCGCTTTATTAACTTCCAATGATATATTTGCTGTAGCATCATTCGCGTTAAGTAATACTATCTTCCACTCATCTTTGTTATTTACCGCCATACCAAAGATATTTTCCGGTAATCCTGTAAGCGGATATAATAAAGAACCCGGTCTGAATGTCTGCATAAGTGCTGAGTAATAAAAATAAACCGGACGCGGCATCCAATTTTCCCATTTATACCGCCATAGTCCAAAATTCATCAGTCCCAGTTTAAGATTCCCACCATAAAACATATCACCGACACACCATTGGCACACCCCATCAACACCATTAGCCAGCATTATTAAAACTTTACGTGCTATTGACACAGCGTTTTCCATGGTACCATGCACATCTTCGCCCAACCTTGTGCTTCCCGGTGATACTGCCGACATTCCATAACCCACATTATTAGTTTCCCAACAAATCAACTCCGCGTCAGGCCCAACTATATCGCGATATCCGGCAATCTCTTCATTCAGCACTGGTGGCTTCCATTTTGCCGATTCTGGATGATTAAAAAAGTCGGTATCTTCCGGCACATAATGGTGAAAACTATATCCAACATCACAACCCTTAAAATCAGCGGCAGCCAACGTCAACCGTTCCACTCGTCGCTGATACGGCCATACAGAATCAACAACCACCAGTTTCACTTGTTTATCCAAATTACAATTTTTCAGTAATTCAATAACTTTCAGGTGCTTATCAACATATTCCGTCCAAGGTAGCGCGGTTATCTTTCCATCACTGACCATACTTCGTTCAAAGTCAGTATCCGGTGCGAACATTCCATCTGGTTCATTAAAAAGCGATAACCAATGAATATTGTCAAAACCAATCCGATTCACCAGGTAGTCAATCAAATCGACAGCCAGTTTTTCCTTCCCCGGTTCCATCATTTCTTTATTGGTCCATGGACTCATACATACATTCACCATTGCTCCGGCATCGCGTAAAACCCGCAGATTTCTTATCTGCATCCTCATATTTTCGGAATCCCAATCGTAAGTACATTCATCGCCAGACGGGTTAAAATCATTCAGACTTAAAAATATGCGTGCAATACCTGGCCGCATCGCTTTCATTCGGCGTTCCAACCGCGCATAATCATCATCATTAACTCCGCAATTACGATTGAGTTCATCATAAATACAACAGTCTGCCTCAACACCTATTCCACAAAATAGACGGTCAGACAAAGGTTTTCCAGCTATTTTAATTTTAGATATATTGTACATAAAAGTACCCCGATTTATAATAATTACAACGCAATATAGTTCACGCTAACTAAAGAATACAACTTAATTACTTAATTTGTCAATAGGTTAACTAAACAATAGTTTAACTTTCATTATTTTTTATTACATCAATTTACCGAATTAGCAGAATTAACATGGGTAGGTAATATTAGTGATACATCAGATTTGTACGAGTCACCGATAAACTTATCTTATTTTATTCTATTATCCATGGTTTACGAATTCTGAATGGTGTTTTAAACTTGTCCGTCAATTTCCCTTTTTCTTCCATATGTACCATACAGGTACGTATGCATGCCGCGCCGCAAACAGCGGTAGTATAGTGATACAGCCTATTTCCTTCCGAACTGGGCCTGAATGTCTGCTCTATCTGCCATGTTACCCAACGACGAAAAGCATCATCCTCGGGTGAATCTCCCGCTTCCATTGCCTGTTCTATTAACCGGCGGGTATTAGGATTTTGCGCATCCATTTCTTTATCAAGAAATGGGTTTTTATTTGGACATGCCGCCTGAAAACCTATCATGCAACGGGTTTCTTTTAATTTTCCCCAGCTTATTTTTCTTCCGGCAACGATTACTTCTTCTTTATCATTTTTATCCATTGGGATTGCGTTTGCGGGACATTCACGGGCACATCGCATGCATCCGTCACATAACCCGTCTTCAAATATCGGGTCCGGTTCTAAATCAGCATCAGTAAGTATGAAAGCAAGCCGTTGACGCGGCCCAAGTTTTGGAGATAGGAATATCTTACTCCAGCCAATTTCTCCCATACCGCAAATTACCCCGGCAACACGGACATTGATAAGGACATCAGGTTTTGGATAACCAGGTCTCACAGGTTGTCCTGTCGGTCCCCATGTCTGTCTTTCTCCCTGTCCATATAGCACCGCGTCATACCCATTATCTTCTATGAATGAACCCACATTACGTAAAGTCATTGGGATTTGAACATTATTGGTATTGGCATATCCCATTGCGCCATACATGCCAAAATCGGTACCTTCCTCAGGCCCACGCATCACTCCACGATGAATGCGAAAACCCAGACCAATTATTGATTTCGCTTCTGGAAATATAAATCTCGGGTCGCGTTCCGGTGGAGCACCTTCAAACCGATCCATAGAACCAATTCCTACTAAATCAGCTCCCATAGAAAGACCGGCTTTCTTAATCATTTCACTTGTCAGCATTTTTATTTCTCCATCTATTATCATTATTATCTGTGGTTGCCATCGAAAACTCTATATTCGCCTGCCGGAATGCCATCAAAATCTTTATTACTAAAGTTTACAACCACAGCAGTTCCATTGCTATACAATGTTTTACTAACATCCTGTGCCGGTTCCCAACGTCCATCTATGTCATACTTTGTCAATTTTGTCATATAACCATCCTGCCCAAAAGCAAAAGAATATGCTTTCTGTAAAAATTCTGCATTTGTCTGATAAGCTGGTATACCAAAAGCAGGACTTGGTCTCATACACACTTCAAATTGCGGTGTTAATCCAAGATCAAGCATCCTCATTAATCGATTGTCATCAGCGGTACCAATGGACTCACCGCAATTATGACTGCCATGCAACGCGATACCTATCATCGGCACACTTCTATCCAGAAAGTAACGACCAATACCGCAATTACGCAGATAACCACTGGGATTGCTAAACGAGTGGAAGAAACCATCCATGACACTGAAATACTGGCCATAGGGCATTTCAGTCGATAGGCTTCCCATCGTATCCTGTGCAACCCTGCATTCTTGACGAATCAGTTCCATATATTGGGACCGGAGTCGCACCGGATGTTCAGATGAGTAGCAGCAGACAAATCCGCCGACGGCGTCATAGTGGTGATGACCATAAAAACCAAGTCGCGCCAGCGCCGGCAAATCGCGCTTCACATGTTTATTCAGAGAAATCGTAGGGCAGACCCGATGCGCCTGACCACCACTCCATACTATGCTCTCCCAATATTCACCGCTTCGGTGACGTACCAGGTCATCCACGCTGAATTCATCACTGCAAGGATAAGCGGCGTTATGACTGGTGTGTACACCCAGCATAACATCGTATTCTTTACACCAGGCAATCAATTCCTTCATCCTGTTTTCACCACCAACTCGTTCGTCCACGGGAAGGTAGGTAGGTGGTTTGCCATCATGCCCGTCCTGACCCCAGCCAACGAGGATGACTGTCAACTTCTTCATACCACGTTCCAAGCATTGCCTGATAATCTCACGCGCCTCATCACAGGTACAGGTGCAATGATAATCACCCTTGCCTTCTGGGTGCGGATCTTTGTAAGCCATAAAAATTTTTAGAAAAAACCGTCCTGCGTAATCTATAGCCTCCGGTCGCGTTTTTCCCTTCCCGATCCAGTTCTGCACTCCGCGCTCAGAGCGCAAAAACGTGCGGTACTGCACTCCCACAAAAGCATAGCCCTCTCCCTGCGGACAGTTCGGATGCGCAAAGCGATAGCGCATACGCCGTGGACCCGCAATGACATCATCTTCCTGCGCCCAACGCCAAACAAAGTAAGGATGCACACTGTTAGCCTGGGCAGCCTCCCAGTGCCGTCGGCAAACAAGCTGCGCGTCTTCATCACCCTCAGTCACCAATCCACATAGCGTACCCTGAGTGCGGGTAATACCGAATACCGGCGCGTTACAGACATTTTCCCATTGATCATTAGAACTGTAGATTGTCTGCCACACCTCACGCGGGTAGGCTTTATCAAAAAATGTCTGGCAGCCATGCCAGTTGGGCAGTGTCAGGTAACCCTGTTCACCGGTACGCGCAGCGCCGAACTCAGGTAGGATTTCCAACCCTAAAAGGCGGTAAAGCCGAGAATGATTCTCATTTACACCATCAGTGGTCACCGCGATGTCAAATCCTTCCCCACTGGCATCCATTTCAATAGATAGGGTGATTTTCATGTGAATAGTGTCGCAGGTAATGACTATTGCCGCGGTGCAATCATTAATTTTTTGAATATCAAGCTTACTGCGGGTACTCAGCGACAATGTTCCCATGGTGCCAAAAGCCTGCGAGTCATCCCATGGTACAAGCACCTGCTGAGCACGCGGATGCTGGCGGTCATAATAATGCAATATACATAGAGATTTCGCTTCCCACTGTCGCTGACCAGACAGACAAAAAGCAAGTCGTCCCTGACTATCAATTTCAATTGTAGAGTTCCCGGCAAATAAAGTGATTGTCCCGGAGTTCGTTAATTCTTGTGTCATATATTTTTTCCTTATTGATTATTGGCGTTATCAACATGCTTGACGCTAAAACCACATACGCGCCAAAATTTGCCGATGTCATGATAATATGTATATTATCGTATTTATTTACAGCATATGCCAAATGATATTAACATCAGGATTGAATGTAAATATACCAGTATTCAATTTTATGTGAAAACGAATGAATTAAACATGGATATTTCTTCAAAAATATGGATAATTATTCAACAGTTCATTGCCAATGAATGATATCAGTCTTATAGTTAAATGATATACTGCTACCACCATATCATAATTAGTTGGCAAATTTTATTTATTATACATACATTTTTCATTACAATATTTTATTAAATAATGACATTGTACAGCTTTGCCTAACCATTCCAGATATATTAGAGAAAGTCATTGAATTGATTATACTGTAAGGCGTAAAAAATCTGCGCAATTCCCGGACGCATTGCTTTTATCCGGGGTTCCAACCATGCATAATCATCATTATTAACACCGCATTGGCTGTTAAGTTCATCATAAATAAAACAATCTGCCTGAAAACCAATACTGGCCACTAACCTGTTACTAATAGGATTTTCCGCAATTCTCACCTTATTGCTATTGCTTATCTCTGCCACCACCTGCTACAATGATTAAAACAGGTCACGTTCACGCTAACTTTTAGCTATATATTACTACATGCAGACACTATCTGTCAATATTAGTTTTATAAATATGGCAGTTTTTTAGTGATCTATTTTTAGTAAATGTAGTAGATTTGCCAACTATATCACTAAAGGAACAGAAAAGTATGAGCATACATAACCGTCTTGCTGCTGTTGACCAGTGGAATGCCGGAGTACCGGCAATTCACGGTCCTAATATAACAGGAGCGTCAGCCATGAAGCCTTTTTTATATACTGTGCCTGTTACAGGTGAGCGACCACTTTTTTTTAGTGTGGAAGGCCTGCCAGACGGTCTTAGCATTGACAATCAAACAGGAAAAATAGCCGGAATAGTGGCGCGGGAAAACGAATACCATGTGTTGCTGCGAGTAGAAAACCGACATGGCAAAGCTGAAAAAGAGTTTGATATCGTTATAGGAAAAGGTTTAGCATTGACACCGCCAATGGGTTGGAATAGTTGGAATGCATGGCGGCGATGGGTAGATGACGATAAAGTTCGTAAAGCGGCTTTTTCTATGGTTAACAACGGATTAGCCGCCCGTGGTTATACCTACATAAATATTGATTCCTGCTGGCAGGGAGAACGCGGCGGAATATTTAATGCCATTCAGCCAAATTCAAAATTTCCAGATATGAAAGGACTTTCTGAATATATACACGGTCTTGGGCTAAAGTTCGGCATTTATTCTTCGCCATGGGTAGAACCATGGGGATGCAGCGCAGAAGAAGCATTTGCTGATTGGGGTGGTGGTGCATTGATAGGCTGTTCTGCCGGTGCACATGACACTGATTACCCCAACCATCACCCAACAATCTCAGGAAAATTTGTTGGCATAAATAAATATGAACCGAACGACGTAGCGCAATTCATTGAATGGGAAGTTGATTTTCTCAAATATGATTGGACTCCTACTGATCCACAGTCACTTGAAAGAATGGCACGTCCATTAAAAGCATCATCACGGGATATTATTCTGAGCGTTTGTACTGACGCAAAAATTAAATGGGCGGACTCATATATAAAATGGACAGAAATGTGGAGATCAATACCGGATACGAACGATGTCTGGAGCAGTGTGTTAATGAATGGATTTTTCGCTGATGACCAGATGGGGTGCGAAGAATGGCGGCAACATGTAAGACCGGGTAAATGGAATGATCTTGATATGACTGCTCTTGGCCCGCAATTTGATACTATGACAACTACAAAAGCCAACGGCCTTACACATGAAGAACAGATTACCCACATGACATTATGGGCATTATATCCATCACCGCTAATTTTAAGTTGTGATTTGGAATCCATCAATGATTTCGAATTACGTCTTTTCGGAAATGAAGAAGTTATCGCGGTAAATCAGGATAGTCTTGGAAAAGCATCCGTCCGAATTCGTGAAGAACGCCGACTGACTGATTTTGGCAATCGTCTTACTAATATTCGTATCCAGGCGCGTGAAATGGCAGACAGCACAAAAGTTGTCGGCCTGTTTAATCTGGCAGACACAGAGGATATTATTGAATTTAGCAGTAAAGAGATAAACATGCCACGGAATTTCAAGGTGAGAAACCTGTGGGAACGAAAAGATATGGGAACTTATACTAATAAATTATCTATTGCTGTGCCAGCACATGGCGCGCAGTTGTTAAGGGTATCAGCTATAGAATAGTCCGGTTGAAAATAATAATTAATTACGGGGGAACATTATGACAATGCACAACGTACCTACCACAAATCATATCTTAATTGCAAATAAAATACCGGTTTTTCGCCTTGTGTTGCCGTGCAACCCATCTGCGACAGAGGAATATGCCGCAGAAGAATTGCGACGGCATTTGTATAAAATTGCCGGTGTCGGGCCTTATACCAGGCAATCCAATAGGTCATACAGTGTTGGCGCAAAAACGACAATTTACCTTAACGACTGTGATGCCGCCATTAAAGCCGGCATTAATATTCCTCAATTATCACCGGAAATGTTTCATATTGAAAGTCATCAAAATGCCATTTTCATCATTGGCGGCTCTGCCCGCGGATTATTGTATGGTGTATATGAACTGCTGGAGACACTTGGTTGCCGATGGTATACACCGGAAATATCAAAAATCCCTAAAATAGATAATTGTGAAATACCTTCTATGCGTAAAACATCAGGCCCGGCATTTGAGTTTCGCGATATGTTTATATGGGAAGGCAGTGACCCGGTATGGTGGGCGCGCAACCGTATGAATGGTTGGTATACCCCAGTGCCGGAATATATGGGAGGACATGTAAATTACGGCCTGTTTGTACATACATTTTATACCCTGATACCGCCAAAAGAGTTCTTCGCGGAGCATCCGGAATATTACAGCGAAGTTAACGGGGTGCGCCAACACGAAATGGGACAAATATGCCTTACTAACCCGGATGTGTTGAAAATAGTAACAGAACGTGTGCTGAAATTAATGCGTGAAAACCCACGTGATTTCATATATTCAATTTCTCAAAACGACTGGGAAAATCCATGCATGTGTTCAAGCTGCGCTGCCTTAGTAAAAAAAGAAGGTACGCAATCAGGCCCATTAATCCATTTTGTAAATGCCGTTGCGGAAGCGACATCGCGTGAGTTCCCGAATAAATTGATTGATACTCTGGCATACTGGTATACCCTTGACGCACCACGATATGTTGTTCCGCATCCCAATGTGCGTGTCCGTCTTTGTTCTATCAATTGTTGCCAAGCGCATGAATATGGTACTTGTGACCACCCGGAAAGCGCACGGTTCCTTCGCGCTTTGGACGACTGGGGACGGGTGACAAAGCAGATGTATATATGGCATTACTGTACCGATTTCGCTAACTATCCATTACCCATGCCAAACTTTGATGAAATCCATGACAATATAAACCTTTATTACCGCCGCGGAATTTACGGAGTATTCATGCAGGGAATGGGTGAGGACGGCGGTTGTGCCGAGTCCATGGCACTGCGCGCATTCATCATCAGCAAATTATTATGGAACCCAAAACAACCGGTGTGGCCACTAATTGATGAATTTCTCACCGCGTATTACGGCGATGCTGCCACAGGTGTCCGCAAATATCTTGATATATTCCACGAACAGGTGCGTATCGACCGTAATCTGCATCCCAGCCTGTATGACCCGGCATCATCTGCTCTATTTGATGGAGATATTCTTGAAAGGTCCGATGCGGTACTGGCAGAAGGCGAGAAAAAAGTTGATGACATTCAGTATCAACGTATTCACATGCTTCGTAACGGCCTGACCTATGCGCGGTTAATGCGCAAAAGTACTCAATTCAAACTTGATGGCAACCTTTACCGGTGCGAATCCGCAGCAACAGACCGACAGGAACTGATAGCTTTAATTAATGACTTCCGAAATGCCGGATCTCTGCAAATAAGAGAAAGCGAATCCATTGATACCACAGAAGATAAATTGCGAAACCGCTTTGAAGAACATCCGGTTGTATGGTTGAAAAACGATAAAAACAGAATCGCCATTATACCAAATCTGGGTGGAAGATTGCTGGAATGGCACAATTCTAACCGGCAATGGCTTGCGCAACCTGACCCGGAAAATATCTGGATGCCCTACCCCATGTCAGAAGGTTACGCGGAAATGGTGCAAACCGGCGCATACAGTTATAACGGTGGCGTGGAAAGATATGAATACCGATGCGAAAAAGATAGTATTACAGTTTACACCACCACTTCAAACGGTATATTAATGTCGCGAGAATATCGATTACAAGATAATTTACTGATTATCGATAGTCTGTTGAAAAATAAAAATGATATTGCCATCTCTGCAACATGGGGGGCTGGATTGCATCTGTTGGCAAAAAATGGAGATGTAACCGTAGAAAATATTGTATACAAATGGTCAGATATCGACGATGGGTTAGGGGTGGCAAAAGTGCTTGAAGGTTGTCATTTCCCAACAGAAAAATGGCAGGTAAATGTGGATAATTTTATAATTACCCACTCATTTAACAGTAGCGTCACACGTGCTATTATTGGGAAAATCGAACGCACCGGATGTCTGGCACTTGACCTGCGAACTGCATCAACACTGTTGCAATCTGGAGAAGAAATCAATATGCACCAGGAAATAAAGATAGAAAAAATCTAATATTTTTATCATGATTCACTGGATTGAAGGATATTTCGATGCGAAAATCATGTTAACTATACCTAAAAAATTAATTCCTTTTGTATTTGCAAAAATCGTGACATAAGGAGAAATCATGTTTAACTTTACAAAATTCCAAAAAAAATTAAATATGCGAATTAGATTGTCTGCATTCGATGGCAGTTCTGAGTATAAATATATTACATCAGATATCTCAACAGAAGAAGATTTATCTCAAATAATTAATTTTGCTGATGCGACTTGGGATATTATATTTCTCTTTGCGAACGTCAGTAACAATCCCAATATCATTGACGGCACAGCCACATTCACAGTAAAAGAAGGCTGTGCATCCGGTGTATCTGCGGCGGTTGAATGGCTTCCAACAGCGTGGTCGCGTGACAATTTTGTAATGTTGCCAGCAGCCGCATATAATGGAAATCGTTATCCATGCCGCTATTATAAATATCCACCCATGGTGCATGAACAGGGTGATTGTGGACTCGGATCACCGGATTTATTGACTGATGTACCGCGTTTAAACTTTAACAATGAAGAACTATCGCGAATCCAAATTTTGACTGGAGATTTAACTACCCCCTGTATAACATATTATGACCCTCAAAATGGTTATGCCGCGATATTACTCACCGAACAAGGCAGCGACCGCGGCAATCATGGCATTGCTATTGAAGAAAGTTCTGACCGTAATCAGGCAATTCTACGGATTGAGGCTCCGGGGGTACGCCGTGACACACTATATACCATGATGGATACAGCCACACCATCATGGGACTGCGGTGATAATTTTTACACCGGACAATCGGTTACTATACGTTTCCGAATTGAAATATTCCCAGCCTCATCAGTGCAGGATTTATATAACCGATTTGCCATGGTTAGAAAATGTGTTACAGGTCCAATTACATTAAAGAATGAGATTCCTTTTTCCGCTGCTTGGAATATTCTGGTAGATAAATATGAGCGTGATAATTGGAATACAGAAGGTTATTACCATGTTGGTACACGGGATGCCGCAAACCACAGCAAGTTTCATGATTGGCAAATAGGCTGGGTTGGTGGCGGGATGGTAACAATGCCATTAATAATCGCCGGTCAACCAGAACTATACCGTCATGCCATGCAAAATCTTGAATGGATATTCAGTCAAACTCAGCTTCCCAACGGATTATTTCATGCAGTAACACATAAAGGCATTGTTTATGGTGATGGTTTTGATACTCCCGGTACTGATACCTGGTATATGGTACGCAAACAGGCAGACGCACTGTATTTCATAATTAAGCAATTTATTATATTGCAAAAACAAAATACCGAATGGGAATTGCCGGTTCACTGGCAAGCAGCAGCCAAGCGGTTAGCAGATTTCTTTGTTGCAGTATTCAAAAAATACGGGCAGTTAGGTCAATATTTTGATTGTGAAACCGGCGAAATTATCGTCGATGGTTCTTCCGCAGCGGCAATGGCCCCAGGTGCGTTAGCTTTAGCGGGAGAATTTTTTAAAAATGATGAATATATTCAGATAGCCGAATCATTGATGCTGCAGCTTAATGCTGATGTAATTTCCGGGATTACCAGAGGTGGACCAGGTGAAATCCTTAAATGCCCTGACAGTGAATCCGCTTTTGCCATGCTGGAGTCATTTGTTATATTGTTTGAAGTAACCGGCAAGTCAAAATGGCTGGTAAGGGCAGAAGCAATGGCAGCACAATGCATGACCTGGTGCGCGTCATATGACTACTCTTTCCCACATGACTCCTGGTTTGGACGGTTAGATATGCGTGCCACAGGTTCAGTATGGGCAAATGTACAGAATAAACACAGCGCACCGGGTATCTGCACCCTTTCCGGTGACTCACTGTTTAAATTATTTCGGTATACCAACAATAAACTTTATCTTGACCAAATTCAAGAAACTGCGCATAACCTACCGCAATATTTATCACGTGAAGACAAACAAGTTGGTAACTCAGAATATATGAAACCTGGTTACATGTGTGAAAGAGTTAACTTCAGCGATTGGGAAGGCCGTGAAAATATTGGTGGTTCCCTGTTTGGCTCCTGCTGGGCAGAAGTATCGTTGCTGCTGACGGTAGTAGAAATACCTGGTATTTATGTGCAACCTGATACCGGTTTTATTTGTGTTTTTGATCATGTTAATGCAAAATTAACTAAAACGGAAGATGGAAAAATAGTACTTAATATACATAATCCAACAAAATTCAACGCAAAGGTCCGTATTTTCGCAGAAAACTCCACTGATATGAAGTCGATTTTAGGACATGGTGCAGCATTGAATTGGCCAGTAATAGATATTCCAGCCAATGCATCAAGTGAAATAATTCTATAGTTGTAAATAATTTCTTTTCATCACCACTGTTTCTGGTATTTTCTGAATAAAATACCAGAAACAAAAAATACCAGATTTGAAATCACATGAATATAATGACAGGTTTCCCATGATAAGTATGGAATAGCTATAAGTTAATCACTGACTATATGGAATTACAAATTGTAAATTAGACTTGTCCGAAAATAAGAAATCATTAGATTTTAGGATTATTTTTTTTGTCAGTCAATGCGTTTATTTTACATTTTGAATGGATTATAAAGGTAAAATAAATAACGCTAAATGATGAATAAAGAGTCCAAAAGATGCCAGTATATATTTACAGACAAGTCTATTAATAAGGTCTGATTATGGCAACTATATTTGAGCCATCCCACGATTTGCCAGTATGGGCAGATGTTGATATTTGTGTTATCGGCGGTTCCTGCACCGGCGTGTTCGCCGCGGTACGCGCCGCCCGTCTTGGCGCGTCAGTGGTGCTGATTGAACGCACAAACTGCTTTGGCGGGGTAGCAACTAACGGATTGGTGCTGGTATGGCATACTTTTCTTAACACCGAATTCAACAAAACTATCATCGGCGGGTTATCGCAGGAAGTAGTAGACCGCCTGAAAAAGATTGATGCCGTCGACATGACAGAAACCAGCAGCAATGTCGGTTTCAGACTGAATACTGAAGAGTTAAAGATAGAACTTGATATGCTGGTGCTGGAACACCGCATAACGCCGATGCTGCATACACATGGATGTGTGCCATTAATGGATGGCAACCGTATCGAGGCAGTGGCAGTGGAAAATAAAGATGGGCGCGGTGCTATCCGCGCGAAAATTTTCATAGACGCAACCGGTGACGGAGATATAGCAATACAGGCTGGTGTGCCATATATTGAGCGCGATCATTTACAACCACCCACCACATGCGCGAAGGTTCGTAATTTCCGTCAGGATGGTATCCAATTCGCTGATATTTATCGCGAGCATCACACCGAATTCGGGCTTTTACCGGACTCGGGATGGGATTCTCACTTGCCCGGTATACCGGACACGCAAATGGTGGCGCAAATGCATGTGTTCGGCGTAAATGCCGCACACGCCACGCAACTTACCCACGCCGAGATAGAAGGCCGCCGGCAAATTCGCGGCATTATGGATATGCTGAGAAAATACGGACCAAAAGGAAGCGATATCACTCTGGTGCAATTAGCATCATATATCGGCATCCGCGAAACACGGGTGTTGGAAGCGGCGCATTGCCTGACAGAAGATGAAGTGTTGAATGGCGTACGATTCCCTGATGCAATCGCCAACGGAAGTTACCGGGTAGATGTGCACGCGTCGGAAGGCGGTGGTTTTTTATTCAAATATCTGGACGGCACCACTCTGTTTGCCCACAATAATGGATGCCAAACCGGCCGTTGGCGTGAAGAAACCCCCGAAAACCCAACTTTTTACCAGATACCCTACCGTTGCCTGTATAACCCGGCACGGCCAAACCTGCTGTTCGCCGGACGCATGATACACGCCGACCGCGGCGCGTTTGGCGCTATCAGGGTAATGGTTAACCTCAACCAAACCGGTGAAGCCGCCGGAACCGCCGCGGTACTGGCACTAAATGAAAATGTTCCGATAAGCGAGGTTAATCCAACAGAACTGCGCAAAACATTGGCAAACGGCGGGTCGATGATGCTGTGATAAGTCAGCAAAAAGAACAGGCATCCAGAACCAGTAATTTTAATGATGATGATGAATTATTAAATAATTTTTCTTTACCGCAATAATAAGAATAGATGACAGCAAAAGTAACTATTAAAATCATTTCCAATCATTCTAATTAATAGTTCAGACTAAAAAACTTCAAATTAATCTTCCCCACCTATTGACAATACCACCTAAAGATTTATAATTAGTTAGCGTGAACTTGTAGTTAGGGGATATTCTATGTCATACTTAACAAGATACCTTCGTTTTACTGTTATTAGTCTAATCATACTCTGTAGTATCATTACCTCATCTGCCCAGCAACAACACATTTCTACTACTCCACGCGGTGCATTGGCAGAAACGGTACGATATCGGATTGAGTTCAGTGATGGAGTGTTGATAAGTCTTTACAATAAAATTACAAATGAGCAATATCTGGATACAAACGCAGATTTAGCACAAACAATACCCCACCTGCCCAGTGGTTTGGGCACACAACAGGGAGAAAATGCGCGGGAAGCTGCAGAAAAATTATTTAAATGGCCGTGGTGGGAACACCCGAATAACCTGTATCTGCCTAATCAGCATTACGCCGATAAAAAAAGCCGTTTTGCCATAACACCGCAAGGCACAGCAAAAGCTACATTAACATATATCGGACTGACCGATGGTAAAAACCGTTTTGATGATGAGGTTTTTACCATGACGCTGGAGATTGACGCGGCGACAGGAGATTTGTTGGTAACGCCAGGCGGTAAATCTCCGTTGCCCGGAGTATACGGCTCTAATCTTACATTAGCGCCATTGGCATCCGCTATCACCGCTGAAGCACCTATTACAGATGGCCTTCATATAACGCGGGAAAATACCGGCGAAGTATTATGGGTTAACAAATGGCCTGATTACTGGCAATACGGTTTTATCGCTTTTAACGGATGGAAAACCGGTTCGGTGGCTATATGGGCGCAAGACCAGAAAATACGAAATTATAAAGAGCTTATGTATCTTAAAAATGGACAGGGCATTAGTTTCTCATTGTCTATGATGAATATTCCGCCATTCGAGAAGCTTACCGACGCGCAACCTGCATTACCGTGGCGAATACAGGCTTTTGAAACCAGTTGGGCACAGGCTGCAGAGCGATACCGGCAATGGCGCGATGCAAATGTAAAAATGGCGCCTCGACCGGAATTTACTAATAAGACATCTTTTATAGCCTCACTCGCCGGACCGCAGGATTCATGGCTGAAATCATTCCTGCGCTATACAGAGCCATGGCAGGGACGTGCTACAGCTTTTCAGGCTTCTGTGCGCGCGCAAAGTTTTGACCGTAACCACGCGGACAATACGCCATACAAAGGATTTAAAGAAGATACAGCCAAATGGCGCGCCGCCGGCACATACGGAATGTCATATCTGCAGCCAATGATAATGTGGGGACCTTTTCCATCAGAGGACAAAATGGTTAACCCGGAACGCGAAAAAGCCGCACGAACCCTTTCAAAAGAAGCAAATACCCGGTTAGCTTTTCAAAAAGATCCTGATACGGTGGTGCCGTATATTGACCAGCACCACCTTGGGCACCCGGGATGGCAGCGTTGGTTTTTAGACTGGGTTAAAGAGTGGTGTCAGGATTATAACGCGCAGGGAATATATCACGACCAGAGCTACCACGCTCCCCTTGACCGGCGGGGACTGACTGTTGGCGGCATGACAGCGCCGGAAGGTATGGCTGACTATTTTTACAAAGTAGCGTCAGAAAATCCGGGGACATTCCATGGTACAGAAATGGTAACAGAAGCAAACGCTGTCGCGGTGTCAAACGCCATCGGCAGCGGATATCATTGGGGAACCGCGCCTAACATGCGGATGGCGCGCGCATATGATTCAAGTCCTGTTACCGCCGCTTTGTGTTATCCACATACAGTCTTATGGTCATTTGTACGCCTGCGCGGCGATTCCACATGGGATCTACGCGAACGGCGGATGCAGGAAGCGCGCGGACAAATAGCCGGTGCCATTGACGGACCGTTTGATTATAATGCTGACGCGAAATGGTGGCCTGCTATGTGCAATACTCCATGGCATGACCGCACCCGTGATATCACTTTCCTGAAATACGGATTACGACCATATTACCCGGCAAAATATAACCGCGATATGTTGAGCTATTTCCATGGCGCGGAAGGCGAAGAATTCCGTTATGAAAAGATGTCATGGGGATCAAGATTTGTGCAGATAATGCCTGACAAGACAGAACGGTTTATCTACGGGGTGGCAACGGGTGTGCAGGCAGTTCCGCAAACCGGTGCGGGAATAGCCAACTGGATAGTATACAACAGCGACGACCCCGCCCATACATGGAATCGTACCGGCCCCGCCGGGTTGCACCCAGACAGATGGTATGTCATTGACCCGAATGTAAAACGGCCACCGGTGTGGTTCTCAACTACCCAGGGATACGGCCCGAGTTTTTATGAATCCTACATCGAAGATTGTGGCAGCAACGATTATACCGCGTTCCTGAAACTGCGCACCATCGATAAATTATCACCGGTAACCGGATGGGAACAGATAGTATTGAATAGCACGGCACTACCGATTTCAGTATACGTAAACGGTAAAAAAACTCCTGTAAAACTGAAAGATGGCACAACAGATGAATACCCCATTAGCGTAAAAGCACCAACAGATATCGTGGTTATGCTAAAACAACCGCCGGTAGCGCTGAAAGATTTATCAAAGTCGGCAATTCTAAGGTTAACAGAGACAGAGCACCCGGTAGACTATTACCATACAAGCATGATAAGCAACCTGGCTGACGGCGGCGTGGATGAACAGCAACGTCCGGTATTGCAGGACGCCGCGGTGTCAGGATTCGGTTTCAATTTTGGCGGACGAAAATATATATATGTACCGATATCAGCACCGATTGACAGTAAAGGCGGTACATTGAAACTGCATATGCCGTTATTGCAAAAATACGGACAAAAATGGAATCACCGAATAGAAGCAATCGAGTTGAATCTTCAACCATTTTTTAGTAATATTTCACCGCAACAGCGCATACCCGATATCGTTGAAATTCCGCTTAATCCAGGAGAAGTGAAACTACTGACGTTGCGCACCCAACCATTTGTTGCAGAAACTTTCTACGACTTCGCAAAAGTAACTACTAAAATAGCGCTTGAATGGGTTGAGAAATAGACTTGTCACATTTTAGGAGATTATTACATGATAAAAATAAATAAGCAACAACTAAACAGCAACGCGGGAAATATTCGATTGGATATTCAGAACAAACGTCTGTGTCTATGGGTTAAACCTGCTGGCAGCAACACGGAATGGCATTCTCCATTGCTGGATGTAGAAGTCATTGACCGCATGCAGGAACGTGTAGATCGCAATATAAAAATGAATATTCTGTCGCTTGAGTGCGAAGAACAAGGCATTCATGCCGTTCTTGGCAACGCGTTTTACAGCATAACCATAGGAGTATGGATAAATTGGGTCGACGATGAGTTATCAATACTGATAGCTCCGGCAGAGATTGAAGAGGCAAATGACGCGCTTTACCGTATTCATTCTATCATGGTGCTGCCGGAATTAATGCAGGCAAAAGCGGATGAAAAAATGCTGTTGCCAATCAGCACAGGCGTACTTAGTTCACCGGCAGGAAAACCAAAACTCGCTGACCGTTTTCTTATTTATGGCGAACAGGAACGCTGGGAATTAATGCCGATATTGCCAGTATGCGCGATAAATACCACCCGTGGGAATGTTATGTGTCTTACGCGCCAGGGAGCATGTGATGCGTGGTTCGCCGTATCCACCGATGGAAAAGGGAATGGTAAAGTCGCCATGGGTGCCATGTTTCGCCAGCACTGGATTGACCCAGTGGACTGGCAACATCGTGAATTTCGCTATAAATTCATGAATATTCAGGATTCTTTTATCCTTGCCATAGCTAAACGAATACGACTCCACATCATTGATGACTTTAGCAAAAAAACACTAAAACAACGCGCGGAGGAATCACCACAATGCGCGTATCAGCAAAATGCATATTCCATGAAGATGTTCCACGGCATCCAGCAGCAAGGCATCATGATGTATGATACGGAAAAGAAATCGACAGATCTGTTTTACAAACGGGTCATGACATTCAAACAGGCGGAAGATAATCTGAAAAAACTGAAAAACGCCGGAATTGACCGGGTTTATCTGCAAAGCGTCGGATGGAATCCTCGCGGACATGACGGCGCCTGGCCGACAGACTTTCCCATCGACCATCGACTGGGAGGCGAAAAAGGTTTTAGAGAACTAATTGAAACTGCAAAAAACATTGGATATCATATAACCACACATTTGAATATGGGTATGAGTTGTTTTAACTCTCCGGACTATACACCTGACTATCTGATACAGGATATATGGAACGCGCCTAAGGTAACCGGGTTCTGGGGCGGCGGGGTTCACGGAACCCATTGGGGTTTGGCACTGCCGGATACCCGAGTTGACGGACGCATGGAAGCATTAAAAAAACTCGGTTTCAATGGTATGCAGTATCTGGATTTTCAGGGTAACCCGCTATATAAGAATTACCATCCAGCATACGGCGGACCACGCGCAGATTTTGCCGCAGGAATTCTGCGATATCAAGTATCGGCGACCCGTATATTTGGTGCGGTGCAGATTGAAGCAGGTTTTCTGTATTGTGCCACCCATACAGATGCCGTCTGCGCGCCATATTACAACCCATTCCACCATTGGCCGTTATCAAATACCGACTGGCCAGTAATGCATCTGGCAGACCGTTATGTGCCGTTATACCAACTGGCAGTACATGATTTACTCACCCAGGAACAATCCGGCATCACCTGGCAATGTGCGATGAACGCCATACTATTTGGCCGGGTTATGCGCGATGAATGGTCGGCAGAACCGGGTATAATGCCGGTACTGACAGATGAACGCATTGCCGCCATCAAAGCTATCTATGATCTGGTCACCGTAAAATTCTGCCATCTGGTAACACAGCAAATAACACATTGGGAATCACCATGTGAAATGATTGAAAAAACTATTTACGAAGACGGCACAGAAGTATTGGCAGATTTCACGGCCAAACGTTTATGGGTCAATGGACAGGAAATTCCATGTCCGCCGGCATTGATTAATTAATAAATAGATACCAAAATATCGGTAGTTATTTCCGGACAATTCTAATATACAAAAAATATGTAAATCATAAAAGTCACACGCCATAAACTATATTGTCAGAAATGAAACATGATGTTAATCGTAGAAACGCAATATTTTGTGTATCTACGATCGGAAATTGAATAATCCAACTAAAAAACCACGAAAAATCATTGATTGAGAAGTTTAGTGTCCTGATGAAGGAGCGCATATCACTCCATTCTTACTGTTTGAAAAAGGACACCAGTCCTGCTTTTACAATCTAACATTTACGAACTTATGCGCCAATTCATGCGTTTTACGCATATATAAATATATCTGTGATTTATGTCAAATTGAAATTTATTAATAGCAAACCTTATCATACAACACACACACAAATGTCCCCAACCCCGTCCCCAAACACCAAAAACCAGTCATTTTGAGATAAAAAAATTAGTAAAACAGCTAACTTGTAAGGAACAGGTCAATTATTTACGGTTTGATAGGCGAGAAAATATTCTTCCCCGCCTATCAAACTTTCACAATTAACTCTGCTCCTTTAGTGTGCCTATTTCACGCATTGTCATATCTGACGCTGTTTCACACAAACTATTCAAGGATACTGACGGCAAGTTATTACGTTTTAGAAATAATCTGAATTGTTTGGTTATTTCATCTGCGCGCATCCAGTTTCCGGATGGTTGGGTGAATACAAATTTGATTTTTTGTTCTGTATTTCCTTGCTGGTTTAATTGTTCTATTTGCCATGCATATAGCGCCGTCCTGGTTATTTCAGGTAATAACACCTTACGGCAATGGTTTGTTAATGGCTTTATGGATTGCTGTGATCCTGCCGTTAATTCAACAGTCTGGCACACATTCAAAACACTATTTTGTAAATCAACATCTTTCCATTCCAATGCCGCAAGTTCTCCACGTCGCAAACCTGTGGTTAAGGTTAGAAGAACCATTACACGTAAACGTGATGGTTCATATTTCAAAGCATTTAAAATCATCTCTTTTTGTTCATAAGAAATATCATCCTGTCGATTTGATGTTAGTTGTGGCACTTTCACTTTACGAACAGGATTTGAGGAAATGAGTTGATTAGCGACTGCACCTTCTAAACAAGCAGATAAAATTCGCAAATAGCGATCTACAGTTGCTGATGATAATTTTTCACCGCGATTATCCTGTCGTGCATCACCATCTGTCAATTTAGACAGAAATGCATTAATGTGATTTGGTGATATTTGATTGAGTCGAATTTTACCGAGTGATGGTAAAATATGCATCAGTAAAACCTGATGATACATAACACGTGTATTCGCTGCCAGTTTAGTATCAACATGTTCTCGCAGCCAAATATCTGACCATTCAAGCAAAGTGATTTTTGAAGATTCATCTTCTTTACTTGCCAACTCCGCGAGAATACCAGTTAGCATCAGTTCCGCTTCAGCACGGATTCCGTAACAAGTTCGGGTGATTTTCAACCGTTTCCCATTGCCATCTAAACCTGATGATACAACTATACGCCATGAATTGGGACCACGTTGTTCTATTGATCCTGCCATTGTTAACCTCTCTTTCATTTAATATTATGGTTTCATAGTCATAATATGTAATTGAAAAAGAGGTAGATACGGGAAATATTAACGTTCCTTGTAAATCTTATGCACAGCATAAAGCGGTAGAATGTCAGCATCATTCAAACGCCCGAAGTTTTCCAGTGATACCCGTAATCCACGTGGAAATCCTCGTTGCTTAAGAAAAATCCTCATACTTTGCATTGTTCCGCGTATACCTGATTTTACTTCTACAGGAACGATATCATTTCCGCGTTGAATAACATAATCTACTTCAGCATTAGCTCCACGGTCTTCACGTTGCCAATAAAATAGTTCAGGGCGACGATGTGATGATTGATATGCAGCCATGTGCAGTCCGACTATTAATTCGGCCATACTACCATTATTAGTTAAAGCAGTTTCATCTGCTGTCATATGTGATGACATATCCAATCCCAACAAACGTTGATGAACACCTACATCAAACAACAGCGCTTTAAAAACTCTTCTGTCAGTCATCGTTCCTAAAGGAATACCCGTTGCAGGAGTCTTAAAGACTTGATGCACCAAACCTGCTTTAACAAGAAGGTCCAATACATTAAGTATTACTGTTGATTTAATTTCCCTTTCTACTTCCGCACAAACAAACTTCCCTCCAGTCTGAGCTGCTACAGACCGAAAGGTTTCAGCAAGTCGTTCCAATGGAATTCGCTTTCGATATTTGGCGAAATCATCCTGAAAAGTTAGAATCAAATCATCTAATATATTCATCACTTTTAGGAGATCATGTGTTGCAGCATAAGTATTTACTGCCTCTGGCATGCCGCCAACAAGCATATATGTTCGCAAATATTCAATCAATTTTTTGTGAAATGGCAAATCCAACGGTTTATCAAATGATGCTATATCTATCATTTCAACCAATGATTTTTCTCCTACAGCATTTAAGAATTCAGTAAAAGTTAATGGATACATAAACCGTGAAGTTAATCGACCTACACCAAAAGATGGGATATCTTGCAAGGCAAACTCTAATAATGATCCTGCTGCTATAACATGCAATTTCGGCATCTGCTCATGAAAATATCGTAATGCAGCCAATACTTCGGGACATGATTGAACTTCGTCAAAAAACAATAATGTTTGACCCTCTACAATAGGAACTCCTATAAACGCTGATAGTTTTTCACACAATGGCCCGGCACTTAATGCATCATTAAAAAAAAACTTTGCATCCGGTCTTTCTTCAAAATTGATTTCTACAAAATACCGAAAAGATTTACCCAGTACCCGTACAGAATAAGTCTTGCCAACCTGACGTGCACCTCTTAACAGCAATGGTTTTCTTTCTTTTTCAGCAGCCCATGCCGCTAATTCACTCTCAATATTACGTTTCATAATGGTAATTCTCCCGAAATAATACCCATTATACAACTAAATTCACCCATTTGCATACCCAATAAGTAATAATCTAAATATTTTTATACATTTTAAAGCATTTTTTTGCTATTTAGGAAGTATTGAAGTTATATATTAAAATCCCATATTCGAGGTAACACATATTTATTTGCAATAACTTTGTTGGTATCTTGCGCGGTATCTTACGCGGTGACTGGGGTGGTAACTGGGGTGGTAACTGGGGTGGTCAATGAAAATCTTACCGCAACAGAAAAAACACCGACAAGGTTGCAAAGAAAAGATTTTGAATCTAATGAAAATTAGCGTGTATTTCTGGCGGTTTCCATAATTCATGTCGTCTAATCTACATTCTGAGCATGTTGTTATCGGGTATCCCAGGGAAGTTTGGCTATTTCCCGCATACTGATGTAAAGGCGAAATGGATGAGATGGAAGTGGATGAAATCCATACTGCTGATAAAACTTCACCGCTTTTTCATCCAACGCGTCAACTACAACAGCATATACTCCAACATGCTCAGAAAAATATAAAGCGTGGTGTAAGGCGTGCATAAGAAGCATTTGTCCAATGCCGCGACCTTGCACCTGAAGGTCCACCGCCAGGCGTCCCAGGAGCATAATTGGAACTTGTGGAAGTGCGATACGTTCTGTAGGAAGTTCGTCCGGGATAAGAGCACCTGCAGCAAGAGTATAGTATCCCAACACCCGGGTGGTCTCATCGTCCGCCACCGCCACCCAGGTAACGCCTATATTGCGTTCATTAAATTGCCGGGCGTATTGACGTAAGAAAGTGTTTAAGCTGTCGGCCCAACAATTAAATAATGTACGATTATGGCGAGATACATCCAGACGTTCAATCTGGAGCATGATACGTATCTCCACTGAATGTACCAGCATTGAAATGGCGAATAGCCTTTGATAGTTTAGTATTCGGTGTCAAATCAGCATCAAGATTTGCCAACATATTTTCCCATTCCTCGGTTGGAATGCGAATAACCAGTTCATCCATTAATTCGCGACTGGCTGCATCAATAGCAAGTCTGACGAAATAATCGCTGATATTCATCCCGTGACGGGATGCGACATGTTCAAGTAGTCGCTTACCTTCTGGTGTAATGCGGCACGATAATCGTTCTGTTTTTATAGCTGTAGTGCTCATAGATTTATCCTCTATGAATAATATACCACATTGTATGACAAATGTCATACATCGATTATGGGATTCCAATGCGTCCTTGAAAACGAAATCCACCATATTTCACTACGAACCGATTTGGCATTGGCATGATTTGTATCAGCAACATAACGAAATTATGGAAACTCTGGGGTAGATCAACCCCATCACCAAAGAATTAACGGAAGTAATAGACAACGTCCAAGAAATCTACCAAGGTGGATGGGAAAGTTACAAGATGGAAGTTTCAACTATAATCGCACGGCTTTAACCTGAAGGAAGAAAATATACACCCTACCATTTTCTACAGCCGGAGTTTACTCTGGCGGTTTTTCTTTTTATATTCACTACCACGAAGCACTTATAACAAAACTTCCCAGCATCCACTTTTTGTTGATCCTGTACGTTTAAGATATCCATTTGACTTTAAGTAGTTAATATTCTTTTCTACTGCTGTTGTGCTGATATTTAATAGCTTTGATAGCTTCGTTATGGATATTTTAGGATCATTCAGTATTGTTTTTATAATAGTTACACGGGTTTCACCCAACTTATCACCCAACTTATCACCCAACTTACCTTCTGATGTAATTATTGCATCGACAGGATTACGATAAATTGTTAATGAAAATCCATCTGTTATTTAAAACTCTAATTCTGGTAAACCTACTTCATGACAACGCCTAATCATATCACACGTTCCAGTGCCCATTCTATCAATATATTTAGATAAATATACCTGCGTCGACTTCAAAAATCCATCCAATCTCAATATTGTCTGTCGAATGTTGGCAATATGGCTATCTCCTGATACTCTTGAGGATGGTATCTTGCGCGGTGACTGGGGTGGTGACTGGGGTAATCAACATAGTAAGTATATTTTTTATTCAAATTTTAATTGATGTTGCTAATGTTTAAAAGAAGGCTATATGGGTATTTTAATATAAAGTTTTTATAACTTTAGCACTTTTTAAAAAATAGAAGTCGTTATAAAAATATTGCTTAATTTAACAAACAGGCTACCCCACTGTCCCCAAAAATGACTGCTGAGTAGTAATTTATAGCAATTTTCCTCTCAAATTATACTAAAAAAGGGTGACTTGTAAAAAAAATTAGGACTGTTTGGATCAGATGACAACTCTGCCGACTGATATAACTTCCATCTCTGACTCAGTGGAGCAGAATAAAGTTGAAAAAACTTCAATCTGCGATTCGATAATTCAATGCGTTTTGCATGTATACTAAATATCTCATCTTTAAGTTTATTAAATGCTTTCAAATATGCACCTTCAATTATAGTTCTCCACCCTTCAAATCTTCCAGAAATATTTATGCCTTTTGAAACAGCAAACTTTTCTTTATCTGATAAACACGATATTACAACTTCAGGCAATTCATCTGTTCGCCATTTTATCGAACCATTTTCAGTAAAGGACAAGATACGCGATAACTGCGATAAAGCACTATTAATTTTTGCGTCATACAATGCCATTTCGAAGTCAATATTTGCTATCTTCTCAGCAATTTCATCTACATATTCCAGCAGATTCTCGTGTAGATTACCAGTATTATTTGAATTATTAATACTGTAATCACCATTAAACATTAATTTTCCTCCAATTTTATTCTAATAGATAATCAATACAAATTTTATCTATCTCTATTATATATACCCGTAAAATATCAAAAAGTTTTACATTTAGCGGAATTACTTATTAAATTTAATAATATTTTTTTACCGATATTGATTAAATTAATATCAAATAATTATAAAATTTGATACTTATAGCTTAATTTAGTATGTTTTTCTATAAATAATTAGACAAAATTAATATACATACTAATATCTATTACAATACAGAGAGCCTGCATTACCTGGACATATGCTATCTGAAGAAATTTAAAACATTATTTAAATAACGGCATTTAATTATCTATAATTATAGGTTGGCAATATTTAACGACGCCTGTAGAATATATGCATCATGAATGATAACCACACTGAAAATATACAGCAATCACAGGCACGCCGGATTACTTCGGAAGATTATTGTGAAATTTATAAACTATATTTCATAAACCATCAGACTTTAACCGCTATTGCCGAAGCAATTAATTTTTCTCGGATAACGGTCAAACACTACATAGATACACAACGAATTATTTTAACATCAATAAATCCAGACCTGTTAATGAAAGGACACCCGATATCTGGACGTCATTATGCGCGATACATTAACCGGGTACTGGAATCATATACTAAAACCGAATACAAACCACCGGAAAAGTCAAAGTCAGCCTATAATTTCATTACCATATGGTGGAAGAAGCAACAACGTGAATCGAAAAGCAAACGTTGGATGAATTCAAAGAAATTGTATTACAGATACTGTTCGGCATATCCTGATGATCCCGTCAGCTATAAAACCTTCACCCGTTTAATGAGCAAAATAATTGGCGATGATTTTAAAATATCACTCGGAAGACCTGCTGCTAAAAAATAACCAAAATAAAATAAGCAGTAAGAAATAATACCTTTATGCTGCTACTAAAAGTAACAGCATAAAGGTATTTCAGTTTAATTTGCCAACAAATGATTCATCAACGTTGGTATTTCTTTAATTCGCATCAACCTTGTTCCCAGATTGCTTTGCTCTTTCGCTACCCATGATAATGCCTGTGCAACATGATAAGCATTACATACTGGTGCAAATGCGCCGGGATCAGCACCTAATGGTGATACTGGCCGCTCATGAGCAAGGTACTTAACCGGTTCTTCACCATCTTTGCCACGAATTACGTCTGGACGGGCATCTTCACCATAACGCAAGATATGCCAAACCCTGGATGCTGTAGGATCTCCCCAAACTTGAGCTACATCATTATCAATCCAGGTTAATGCTCGTGATGGTTTGATACTGTGATCAAGCCATTGCTGCATCAGTTGGCGATCTTGTGGAACATTCTGCAATGACACTGCCAGATATTCAGCGATATCATTGCCGTCAATGCCGCGAAAATGCGCTTTTCTGAAGCCGGTTGTATCGATGCCATACATCATGCCATTTCCGCAGATAAGCCGCAACCATTCCAATTCAACAGCAACTGAAGTTGTCTTGTCAACAGAATTAAGCATATTTATCCTCAGCACTAATGGACAGCCATCACCGGGGTCAAAGTCATAACCGGGAATAGTGACACTTATCTTCAGACGTTCTCCGTGTTGTGTCAGTGACATTTCTGCATGAAGGCCATGCAAATCAAAACCGAGTTGTGATATACCATCCATTACCCGGTCAAAAATAGTGTCATGCTGCATCAAGCCGTAGGATTTTGATACCACTGTTATCGGATAATCGGTATCATCTTCCACAATAATGTCCTGGTTAGGATTTGTGATGCCGTTGATGATGAACGGTTCGCGATGAAAAGTAGGTAGACGGTCGCGCAGTGCCAGCAACTGGTCATGTGCTGTTACCACATTTTGACCATTCCAGCTTTTTGCTGGTGTTATTGGCGTTACTTCAGGTGTTATACGCCGAATTGAAATTGTAGACCCGGTATCTGACCGAGTCATAGACATTGTAGTCATAATTTTACCTCCAAAATTGAATATTTGCATGATAACATGCTACATCAACCCACGTTCTTTCAGGCTGATAAAATCTGCATCGCTAATGATAAGATGATCCAATATAGGAATCCCCATTAATTCTCCAGCTTGCATTAATCTTTCAGTGACTGCCAGGTCTTCATGACTTGGTTCAACATCACCAGATGGATGACAATGTGCCAATATCATAGTGGCAGCATTACACAAAATCGCAGCTTTAAATGTCTCTCGCGGGTGAACCAGGCTATTATTAAGTGACCCGACACTTACTTCATTTATGCCGATTACACGGCTACGGGTGTCAAGAAGCAATGCCAGAAATACTTCGCGATCTGATGAGCCAACTTGATCATAGAGAATCGCATAAGCATCTGACGGAGCAGTAATAACCCTTGTACTAACGTGGCAGCTTTTTTCTTTAACCAGTGCTACTTTATATCGAGGGATATACATAACAATGCCATCCTTTTAAATATGAAATAGTCATAAATACTCCTTCTGCGTTAAAAAAATGGTATGCGCAGCCCACCATTCATTACCATTGAAATTTTTGTTTGATTAAATTAAAGTTCGTAGGCATGAAGATATAAGGTCGTTGCCTTATTTGGAGTCGTTTTTTGTGCTTTCAAGCACTGTTGCCACGATAATGGCAATAATTGTTAGCCATTGCCGGATTGATATATGCATCACCTCCTTCATATTGTAATAATTACCTAACCACTCTTCAGGAAGTGATGGTTATTCCTCGCTTTCATCAGGAGCCAGCAATTCATCCATAATATCTGCCGCATGTCTGTTCGACGATTCAAGGGCATGACTATAGATATTTAGCGTGGTGCTGGTCTGAGTATGTCCTAAAACATTGGCAACGGTCCGTATAGGCACACCTTGAGCAATAAGTAGAGTAGCAGCAGTATGTCGCAACCCGTGGAAAGGTATTACAGGAAGATGATGTCGTTTCAAAAACTTGCGGAATTGTTTAGAAATTTCATCTGCCCGCATCCACCTACCATTTGGCTCTGTGAATATGAATGGTGTATCATGCCAGAGACTGCCCATTTTGCTTTTCATCTGCTCTTGCTCGTTTTGTAAAGCTTGCAGTGCGTCAATTACAATAGAAGGAACTATTACTGTGCGTAATGAGCCTTGGGTTTTAGTTGTTTTCAAGTGTTGTGGTTGTCCGGTTATTAATTCAGCAGCCTGGCATATTTGCATTGTACGTGTCTTCATATCAATATGCGACCATTCTATAGCAACAAGTTCACCACGACGAATGCCTGTAGTTATCGCCAACAGCAATAATGCACGCAAGCGAGGACTTTCATTCTGCAACGACTGCAACAATAGTTGAATCTGTGCTTCATTGTAGAATTGTTGAGAATGAATTATGCGGGTTGGCGCTCTGACATTTCGTGCCGGGTTCATAGGAATTAACTGACGGTAAACTGCCTCTTGAAGACATGAAGCCAATATGCGCAAATGCCGGGTTATTGATGTCGGCGATAACAATTCCTTGCGATTGTCTTTCCTAACTCCGGTTTCACCCAGGTTTTGTACAAATACCTGAATATGGCGTGGTGTAAGTTTGTCAATCTGAATGCGACCGAGTGCTGGTAGAACTCGTACACGAAAAATGTATTCATACAATACTCGTGTTCTCCCTGCCAGTTTCGCTTCAACATATTCCTTAAACCATATCGCATACCAATCCGCAACTGTCATATGGGGGGATTCTGCAATGCTCCCCTCATCCACTTTCACCTGTAATTTTGCCAGCATCTTCTCAGCTTCACGCCTGGTTCCGTGGACAGTGCGGGTAATTTTAACCCGCTTACCGCGCTTATTCGTCCCAGCAGCAACAACCAGTCGCCAGGTGTTAGGACCACGTTCTTCAATAGAACCTACCATGTTTACCTCCTATAATCAGGTCAAACATGGCGCAATGGAACTGGTCGAATACCATGTACCGACTCCGCTTCCAAATCCAGCGTCCCTTGCTCTGAAGTAGTCAAAAAAGCATCCAACGCATCCTGCCGAAACAAAATCAACTTCCCCGCGCGAATATGCGCAATCCTTCGTTCCTGCACCAACTTCCGCAAAAGGTACTCACTAATCCCCAAATACCCGGAAGCATCCCGAACCCGAAAAGTAACCGGTGAAATAGACAAAGTCATATCATTCACCTCCTTTAACAATAATAGCCGGCATACTTTTAATATACCGGCTTCATATATATAATATATAATTGAGATGTGGGGATAATGCGGTTTTGGTAAAACAGTAAAAAACCAAATAAATAAGAGTTCCAAAGTATAAAACTTTGGAACTCTTATTTATACATATCAACTATTCTATAAACTGGATATTGATGATAGTAATTTTTTAAAAGGTATACAGACAAAAATATCCCAAACTGAATATTTCAGGTTGAGATATTTCTATATTCAATTCTTTCATAATTTAGTTTTGAGTCAGTTTCAATATTAATACATCTATCATTGTAGCCTCTTTTGTGCGGTTGGTTCAATAAATCTTGTATTCTGCAAACCAAAAATCATTTTTGCGTCCGCGCTGATTGGAGTGACATCCATAGTATCCGTCTCGAAACTAAACATATGCCCATTATATTGGCATCCTACTACAAACTTTCCGCCAATATACTGGGTAGTCCATGGAAGTGGTGTATATTCATTTGCACTTCTGGCAAATCCACCATAAGTCATTGTTTGGCTTTCAAAATCATAATTTTGAATTAGGTGTTCAAGAGAAAAGCTTTCCGATCCTTTTGACAATGATAAAGTAAACGTTTTCTTACTAACAGACTCAATCGCCTTCTGTTGTTCAAGGTATCCACCCGGTGAATAAAGAAAAAACAATGTACCTAATACAAAAACAGCCCAAACTATCGAATTCCCAACGGCTTTTCGATTAAGTTTATTCTCTGTGCTTACCATTGAATTATTCTCCTATAAATGACTACTTCTTAATATCAATTTTTCGACATTCCACACGTTCAGCAGCTACAGATTTCCCGGTAGCAGTTTCCAGCAATCGTGCGTTAATAACTATAAATTGTCCGCGGTCGGAAACGCTGCCAACAATAATATAATTACAGCCGGTTATTTCCCCTAATTTCAATGCGGTTGTTTGGTCAATTAATGCCGAATCCTGAATTTTTAATTCTTTCAGTGCCTTGTCCAACTGCCCGCGTTCTACCAGATTAAAATCATTGTTGATAAGCGAAGTTGATAAATCTTCCACAACATTTTTCCCGATAGATAGCGCATTAATTTCTATCAAGTCAAACGACATCACCGCGACAAATCCTTTAACCAGTTTCTCCTGCACTTCCGGCTTTGCATCAACACGCTTGCGAAGATTAACCGCCAGTTTCTCCAGATCGCTGGGATCAACAATAAATGTAGCTGCCGGTGGAATATTTCCATGAACAGCAGTGATATGGTCACTTAATAATTTAGGAGTAGTAAATAGTTGCCCACAATTCTGCCATGGATATTGATCTTTCTTTGTATGCGCATCATTAATATGGTCGCTTAACATTTTTTGTGCAGTAAACTGCTGTCCACACTGTTGGCAGGCGAATAGAGGAGTTGGATCACCTTTTATTAGTTTTGCTTCCGCAAAACAAGGATAACCTTTATAGCGAAAAGTTAAAACACTGCAACCAATAAGCGGTATTTCTACTGGAACAGCCTTATCACCATATCGAAAATCTTTTTTCATAATTGTATTTCCATCAATTTCAACTGTTAATGATGCACTTTCATTAGCGTCATCATCCATTATTCCCAACTGTGTGACAAAACGATCCCAACCTCGGATATCAAAAGATACCCATTTCTCATATCCTTTTTCTACATTCAGTTGACCAGTATATAAACGCCCAGCAATAGTAAATGCATCTGTATTATAAGCATCCTTACAATTCATATTTCCACTAATTCTTTTTGCAATTACACCTGAAAATGGTCGTTCACCATTCTTAAGTCCAACATCACCCTGGCAAAGAGCCAAGGACATACAACAAATACTCAATAACACAATGATGAGTGATTTTAATTTAGTTAACATTTTTTCTTCCTTTTTTTTACCTATTACGTTTAATGGAATTACGATATCTGAGTCAACACGCCATCTTTAAACTGATAAACTTTTACCAGTTGCCTGCCATCATCGGCTGCGACGGTAAGCATGAAGAAGTATGTTATTCCTGGCGTTAATGCTGAGCCTGACCAACCCCAAGGCCAATCGTAACTGGCCATCACAAAATTTCCTCTGCCATGCATGGTATCTGTTCCATGCAGAATATCATTGGAGAAATTGATATTTCTCTTGCTTGAGTTATCCCCAGGTATTACAAACCAGCCTTCAACTTTAACATCTGCAGGATACGGCTCAAAATCTACCGTCACAAGGCTTGCCGCCAGATTGACATTAACAGCCTTTATCTTTGGCGGGTAGTTGTTCCACATATTTGCTAATGTGACAGGACCATTATCACTGCTGCAACCACTCATCAAAATAACTATGATGCAAAGTAATAATCCTAAAAATAGATTCTTCATATCTCTACCTCCACGGAACAAAAATTAATATTCGTCATTCAATTGCCTTACTCAACAAACCATGACAATTCAATTTCAACTATAACTTTATAGCTCTTACCTATAAGTCGTAATCAACAGCCAGAAAGTTCCCTGTTATTTGGTATTTCAAGAAAAAACTTACAAATATTACATATTAAAATCTTAAAGCAATTATTTTAGTGACACATAAGACAAATTCTTCTTATATTTTTTAACTATAAGAATTGATATTATTAAGAATATCAATTCATTCAATAGAAATAATATATATAAGGTGATGCTGTTATGATTTGATACAATAGCCTGATTAAATTTACCTTCCGAAATATAAAGAAAACTTGTTGTCATCCCACATGCTGGACACGGTTTATTATATTTTATTTTCCATTCACATTTTGGTGTTATTTTGAGAATGGCAGCAGTCGGCAGAATGAAAGGCATGATCAATATTAAAAAAATTATACAACTTAATATTAACCATGAAATATACAAAGCCAAATTTAATTGCTTTCTATCACAGGCAAACAAATTACACCATTTCACCAAAGAATTTTTCTGAATGTTGCTAACCATCATAGCAGAACAGCCTTTCTACCATTGGGAATATATTGAAAATATATCCCGCCGTTTGAAAATGGCGGGAATTTATTTATTAATTAAAGAGTAGGTAATGGAGGAGGCATTAATGATGTCAAATATGGAGATAATTCTGCTATTTGCCCCACCGCGCTCCAGGCAGGCAACCCCTGACGCCACATCAATGTTGAACCGACAACCTGTCCAGACTTTATATATGAAATAACAGATTCCAGGGTGTATGGTCCTGATTGTTGATTGTTGATTGCAACATACCATATAGCAGGAGATGTCATTATTGGGGGTGGCACTTGAGACAATGGTGGTGGAGTCGCAGCTTGCTGATTTCCCATGCTTGCCCCTATCTGCTGGCCGATACCAATACCAGCTCCTATCCCAATCATTTCACTGAATGCGCTGTTTGGTTCTTTGGAACCGTCTCTAATCGCATCTGATATTGCCAACTCTTTATAAACCCCCATCTCATTCGCTGATAAAGCACGTGAGCCGGCAGCCCTGTTAATCATATCCTGTACTTCAGGCGGAACTGTTATTGCTTCTACTAACATATCCACCAAATCAAGTCCATATTGTGCCAAGTCGTCATGCACCGCTTGCTTTAGTCCTATTTCAATATCTCGATATCGTTGCGCGATATCATATACTGACGTTAACACAGTTGGCAGGAAATTCGCAAAACGCGACACTATTATTCGACGAATATATTCCTCAATCGCAAAAGTTGTCTCTAAGCCTTGTGAGCCGACTATTGTGTTAAGAAAAATATTTGGGTTGCCAATTCGGATAGAGAAACTGCCATGGGCACGCAAACTCACTGCTTTCAACTCGCTGTCACGAAATATAATCGGAGTCTGAGTACCCCACCCAAGGTTAGTAAAAATCTTTAGTTGTATGAAGTAGATATAGGCCCTGAATGGCGATTTATTGCCATACATGGGGAAATTTAATAATTTTGTGATTATTGGCAAGTTTTGTGTGCTTAAAGTATATCGTCCTGCTTTAAAACCATCTGTCGGTCGACCATCACGATAAAAAATTGCTAATTGTCCATCTTGCACTATTAATTGCGAACCCATTATAATTTCTGCGGTTCCATCTTGTGGAATTCGCGATACCATTATTTCGCCAGTATGATCTTGAAACTCTAATACAGATAATATCGCCATTTTATTCTCCCCTTAATGAATAAGCTATTTTTGATTGCTGCTGCAAAAGTGCTAATATCTTTTCGCTTTGTACAGCAATTTGCTCAAGCTTCTCTTTTGATTCTTCGCTTGTTATTTGATTATTTAAATTACCATATTGGTGCAATTGTTCTATTTCTTCTTTTACTGTTTGCACCCAATTATATTCATCCTGATTGGCGAGATTTCGTTCAGATATCATTGGAGAGGAAAGTGTATTTCGGATAATTTCGAGTTTTTTCTGTATTTTATCAGCAAGAAAAGCCTGGTTCGCAAATAAATTTCCAAGCTGTTTTACTATATGCATAATTTCTTCTAATGGTTCAATATTCACTTGCAATCTTTCTTGTTTTCTTACAATCTCTCTATTAACAGATGACACATCAAGGTCATGACTGTAAACCATATATGTAAAAATGAAGAAAAGCAATGTTAATACTGAATAAGATATGAAAATAAAACCTGATGAAGCTGGTCCAATAATCCCGGTACTCAACACTAAAAAAGCTGTAACGACAGTAGCGACCAGCCACAAAAAAATTAACCTGTTAATCTGCAGACGGGTGACATAAGTCGCTTTATAATGATTACGATTCTCAAGTTGCGTATGTGCAATATGCGCAAACAACACCAACTCTGCTGTAATCACCATCGTCATAGCCATGTAAAACAACTGGCCACGACTGGGTTCATTCGTCAAGATGAAAAAAATCGTACCGGTGACGAAAGTTACCAGAAAAAAAATCACTGATAACCATAGTATTACACTGTTTGAAGTCCGTTCCTGTCCCATTTTAATACCCCTTTCTGTAATATATAATAAATTATTAAATTTCACTACTGATTATACGTTGGATAGTGTGGCATTTGATGTCCACCACCGAACAACTCAGACAAACCAGAAACGCCAATAATTAACGATAGTGGCAACAAAGCAAAACCGGAAATAAATGCCCATACAATAAACATTACAGGAAATGCATACACAATTTTCTCATTTGGAATCTTTAAAATACGAGTTAAACCACCATATATACCTAAAAAGAAATAACTACATAAAAACGGAGTAATTGGGATTGCAAATAAAATAAAGAAGATTGGACTAATAGCAGAAAAAATACTTAACAAAAATACAAGTAAGGTTGTAGGTAAAAGCACAATACCAGCAAAGAACAAATCGCCATCAAATGATCCTTCACCTTTAAAAATTGCTCGTATAATCATTATAGACAACAATAAACCGATTATAATTATTACACCTGAAAGGAAAATTCCAAATACCATTTTATCAGAAGTTAACAATTTTATGAAAATATCGGCAAGTAACGCACGAATAAGAAGTGTATATCCCAACATGAGGAACAGCGCAAAAGTTACACCGAAAATCAAACCTGCTGTTTTTGCTTTAGTTCCTAAACTTTCAAAGGCAGTTTGAATACCATCAACTGGATTAGTTAAAAACATGAGGAATGCTTGCCATATATTAAAGTCGTTATGTGTATAAATTGGTATTACTGCATTTTCAATACATGGTCCTGCTGGTTCGTAACGACCCGCTGAGACACCCGATACAACAGAAGAATCTGCATTTGCTTCATGACGTATGCCTGGTAAATCCGGTAGTATCGGTTGCCTGCCAGCTACAACTATGCCGCACATGGCGCAAACGCGTCCATCTGGCAACACAGGAGTACCGCATCCTATACAAAATTTTGGTTTTTCTGTTGAGATAGGAGCAGGTGGAGCGATAGTAGATTCATCTTCACTAACCATTGGCGCGGTAATAGTACTACTACATGCAGGACATTTACCTTGATGTCCTGCTTTTGAATTATCTATTTTCAATACCTTGTTGCAATATGGACAAGAAAAACGAATAGGCATATCAATGCCTCCTTATTAAAATATCCATTTATTATTATTCATACAAAAACTGTCTGATACAGTAACTTTATGTGGTGGTTCAGGGTATTATGGTATTTTTCAACACAATTGTTGATATCTATATCAAAATACCCTTAAAAAAAATATCAATTAATCCGCCAGAGGATACCCCTTCGAATCAGTTGTAATACCATTTCCGGTAATGATCATAATACCTTCGATTAAACCCCAAATCGAACCAGCAATACCCCAAGTACACAGTGAAACAACAATCATTACAATCCCAATACCTGTATAACCCAAATAAAAGCGATGAATACCTATACCACCAAGAAAAATCCCTAATAAACCCGCTGTCAACTTCGATTTTTGTGAACCAGCTATCGGATATCCCCCTTCTGGATATCCCCCTCGTGGTGGTTGAGGTGGTTGAGGTTGTTGTGGTGGAGCCTGCTGCTGCTCAATAAAGCTGCCGCATTTCACACACCGCTGATTACCCGCTGGAACTGATCCCCCACAATTCGGACAATTCATAGAAATATCTCCTTCAGAACTTACCTCTAAACTCTTATTAGTCAAGTGTAAAGAGGAAATTAAAATAAATTACTTTCTCATTGTATCATTTTAACGATAGTATAGAAAGAAGTTTATTCTTAAGAATTCATAATTAATATATCAACACCACTAATATAACAAAATTTATTAAATATCTAATTTCATATTTATTATAAAAGCTAATAATGGTAAATATCTGTGCCTGCAGCCTTGCATCTTGGACATGTCATCGGTTTCTTTTGCAACACACTGATAATAAACCATATTATACCTGCACCAAAAGCCACAAAAAGGACTATTGAAATAACCAGGTCGCGAGTATAAATAAGAGGCGGCTTATTAAAAACTCCAATATAACCGCAATTAGTACACCTTGGCACATTATGCTGTTGCAGCTGCTGTTGCTGTTGATAACCTTGTTGTGGCTGTTGTGGAACTTGCTGTTGAATTACTTGCCCACACTTTATACACCGTTGATTACCGTCAGGAATAGTGCCCCCGCAATTAGGACAAATCATCTATATCTCCTTGCAAATAGCCTTTATTATCAAACTTTGAATGAACTTCGAATAATTTAGCTCATTAAAAATTTGATAATAAATAATCTTAGAACAGAATTAAACTAAACAACGCCACCACCAGCAATTAATCTGAATACTGAAAAAATCATGGCAATGCCGCACATTATAATGCCAGCCAATGCCATACCTTTAGGCATTACCTTCTCGTTAACATAAGTAACGATGCTGATGATTAACCCAATCGTAGCAAAAGGAATTGAAATCCAATTCAATGAACCTAAACAAGGCATAGAAGCTGTGAGCCAGCCAATAACCGCGAGGATACCCCAGATGAGACTTAGTACTTGCATTTTATTCTCCTTTAAGAATAAGTATATGTACCAGAATTAATTTTTCTGGTCACTCCCTGATTAAATAAGAAATCTGCATCAATCTTCTATCAAAAACAAAATAAATGTTGTTCTTTTCGCAATGATGATACTTTACAAAAATCATTTCGACTTGTCAATACAAAATTATAAATAATTTATAAAATAGTTAATTTATTGTCTTATAAGCAATTATTGCAAAATGTTTTTTTATTACAAAATCATCAATAATTTATAGTCGTAATAACCTTTGAAAAAGTTCCCTGTTTAAAAAGCTTTATCAAAGAAATATACAAATTTAACGAAAAGTTCCTACTTCATCCACAGTTGAAAGATAACTATTTAGATAAAGACCTACCCTAACTTTCACGTAGGTCTTTATCATCATTATATTATCAACTTGAGCATAGTCTACTTAAATTTACTTTTTCGCTGGACGTATCATTCTATCATTAACACTTCGAGATCCCATCCGTTCTATAGATGTGATAGCACCAGATGGAAAGTCGACATAACAAACATCCCAGGTTTGATGAGAATAAATGAATGATTTGCTTTCTGGCAATCGGAAAAATTGTGAATTTTGTCCAAGTGTTGAAATACTCACTGAAACGCCTACCGGTACCGATACACCATGAGTTGCATAGTAATCAACCCATAGTTTATAACGACCTGATGGCAAGGAATCTGCTGATATATGTTCCGGTCCATTACCATCTACATCATCGAAGTCTAATGATGCACCCCATGATGGGTTTTTATTCATATAATAACAATCATTATATGAAAACGATGTTGCCCAATCTGGAGTTAGGTGTAGGTCAAGGTCATTATCATTTGTTTTCCATGTTAATTCAGACATAAGAAGCTGACTGGGAATATTCGCTGTAACACTGACAGTGTCTGATGAAGCTGTTGGTGTAAACACCGTAACTTGAATAGTATTAACTCCTTGCGACAAACCTACCATTTGGGAGAAACTGCCATTAGAACTTACAGTCAATGCACTGGATTTCCCATCAGCATTAATAGCTGCACGATATGATGAACTCCAATTCGTAATTGTTCCATTCACCAAGCATCCAACAGTATCAATTGTACTGTCATTAGATGGACTTGTTATATTTACAACTGGCTGATGATTTGTCGAAGTATTAATTCCAAGAGTAATATCACGTTTATTATCAGGACCATACCAAAAATCTGCCATACCATAGTCTGAAAAATACTGATGTAAAGATGAATCCGGTGTTGAATCAACTGCTTTTTGTAAAGTTTCTCCACCAACCATGTAGGCAATCTGACGGAATGCAGTGAATACCGCAATACCTTGTGCGGAACTCCATCCAGTATACTCATCAATTCCAACATCATATAGCGCCTGCCGATATGATGGAAATGCTGACCCATAACAACATAGATTCATAAATAAACCATGATTAAAATGATTATTTGAATACGCTTTTTTCCAAAAGTCAGCAGTTACTGCAAAGAAATCCCCTCGATTATCAACATCATGCATGTGTATAATTCGATTTGAATAATAATCTGCTGTAAAATAATAAAGAAACTTCCATCGACCTGCCATAGTAGAATATTTTTCCTGTTCATTGTCCACTGATGACCCATGACCGCTTAGTAAAATTAAACTATTATTTTGTAAACTTTTCATTATCTCCGGTGTGCAAGTATCTTCTGTATACCTTGTTACATTAAAACCAGCAGCTTGCAGCATAGTATCCATACTGTCAAAATATCTTAATCGTTCTGCACGATCTGGATCAGATGCAAACGAATTAATAATCACCGCATTATGAGTTCCGATAGCACCTCGTTTTACATTAAGCTGGCTGATTACTCGTCTTGCATAGGCTTGAACATCTGTTATATCAACAGGCGGCGTATCAGCTGGAGCATCATGCATCCATATTTCTGATCCGCCATCGGTATATTGTACAAATAACGCATTATTTTCAATTACTGCATTGGAAACGCCGGCTTGCTGACTGGCAGCTACTCTCGCATCATTCAATGGCGAAGCTGACCCATTCTCTTGATTTGTTGCTATAACCTGAGAGATGGTTGTACTTGCATTATTAATACGATTTGCCTGCGACGAAGTGAGTGTCCGTTCAATTTTGTCAGGTCCAGGTGGTGGGCAACCTGTCAAACCTAAAATCACTACGATTGTAATGAAGGTGACTGTCATCCAGCGTATAGCTGGATAGTTAATAAGGGAATGTTTCATTTTCTTTGACCATCCTTTATAATATGATTTCAAAAAAATCAATAGTATAAAAACAATTTTTATACTATAACATCATAGTCGTAATAACCATCGAAAAAGTTCCCTGTTTTGAAATATTTTTTAGAAATAATTATTTTTTTCACTATTTTCATAAATTTTGGAACTTTTTTGCTGTTTTTGACGACTAATGGGTAATTCATCATTTATTACCTGTAGAAATTGTGAAAATGATAAAATTAACTATTGCGATAATATTATCAGTTATGATAATATTCTTTTGTATTCATTTATCTATTTGCTCTATTAATTATCCATAAAATAATGATGTAGGGTGATAAAGCTAAAATGACAACGAAATCCAAACATTAAATTTTAGGAGGTTAGCAATGAAAATATTGCTATTTGTATTGCTTGCGGTTTGTAGTATTACCGCTGTCTTTGCCCAGGCTGGACCAAATGATGTTAAGAATGGACAGATACCAGTAACAAGAGATATGTTAATTAGTGTAGCAGGTGATTTAGGTTTTTTTGAAATCCTCCCATCTATTTCGGTTGCAAGTAAAATGTATGGAACTAATTGGAGCTTACACCCTTATACTCCTGGTAGTTGGAGAACTTATGATATCCGAGGTTGGGATGGTTTTACTGTCATGTTAGGTTTTGACGATGACCATCCGAATGAAAAATCAACAGTAATATTTCTTGTAGATGGTGATCAAGTTGTATCGAAAAATATTAGTGGCGGCGTTGCGCCAGTATCTGTTATGATACCATTAACAAACAAACAAACAATGACTATTCGAAATAATAATAAAGAAATTCGTTTTATCGAACCTTATTTCATCAAAGGCAATCCAAACCGTTTCGCCTGTGTCACCTGTGGCGAGAAGTTTATGAGCCAGGACATGTTGGACGCGCACCTGATTGCCAAGCATGGTGTGGTATGTAAACTGTGCAACGCGCGGTTTTTATCGCAGATTGACCTGGATAATCATGTTAAAAACGCGCATGGCAATAATAATGGCGGTGGTAATGGTGGTGCGACACAAGTGGCAACGCCAGCGACTTTTATAGTTGAGCCTGGTGATTTGGATAAACTGGCAGAGGCACTGCGCAAGCAGGTTGATGCCAAGCCAGAGGTGAAGAAAAACATTGATGGCGCCAACATCGGCGTGATGACATTCAACCTGATTGATATCGCATCAACCTCGGTGGCAGATAATGTCGCTGAAGACCTGACAACTTCACTGATGAAATCTGATTTTCAGACGATTGAGCGCGGACAACTGGATAAAGTATTGAAAGAATTGAAAATAGCCAACAGCGGACTGATCGATCCGACAACTGCCGCGAAAATTGGTGAGCAAACCGGTTGCAACGCTTTGATAATCGGCTCTATCTCCGACCGCGGCCAATTCATAGTCATTAACTCCCGAATTCTGGAAACCAAGACCGGAAAAACAATAGCCGCTGAAAGGGTGGAATGCAGGAAGAATGAAATTAAGCGATAAGTTTTAGTGACCGGGGTGCTGGCAACACAGCACCCCGACATGAGGTGAATATGAAAAAATATTTAATTATTATAATTTTTATCATGTCAGTTTTTTGGGGTTATGCTGAAATTGTGACTTGCAAGGAATTCTTTTTTACGTTTACACTTCCGACTAACATTAAGTTTACATCACAAGATGTAAAAGATTTTGCTACAGATATTGATGTTGAAAATGATGAAGGCGCAAGTTTAGCATATATATATACATTAGATAAAGGAACGAATGTAATAATTAGTGGACAACATCGTGATGAAGCTGATCATGAATGTAGTATCATAGATCTGACAGGTGATTTTATAAAATATGTTAAGGCTGCTGATAAGAACGCCACTTTATCTATCTTATATGGAAGAAATAAAAAATGGGGATATATAAAAATAACAAAAGATGGCACTGGCAGCAAGTGGGAAGAAAACGGAATAGTTAAAACAACAAGAGGTGTTTTTGCAACAGGAAATGGACCGGATAATGTATCCATTACTTTAACGGCACCTGCTAATGAATATAGCAATTATGAAGAGACAATGATTCAATTAGTAAAATCAATAGTTTTTACTGGTAAAAAACCTTTTGATAATGAGAACGCAAATAATAATAATACCACTACAACCAGTCCTATTATCCAACAAACACCAATTATACAAAAGACTCAAAAGGATAATACATTTCAAGATATACATCCGCAAAAAGAATTTAATGGTACAAAATTGCCTTTATCAAATGACCTTTTAAAGAAAGTAGCTGGTGATTGTTCTTTCAGTTTTCGCGGACGGTTGGTATCAGTAGCAAGTAAGATGTATGACGACAATTGGAATTTTGGTAATGGATGGGGAACTTTTGATATTCGCGGGTGGGATTTATTTGCGGGAGTAGTCGGTTTTGATGACGACCATCAGGATGAAAAAGGAACTGCAACAATTTTAGTAGATGGCGAACAAGCATATACCATAAATATTCGTGGCGGTGTAGCTCCTGATTTATTTGGAGCAACTTTAATAGGAAAGCAAACGATGACCATTAAAACAAATAACAGCAATATTCGATTTATAATACCACATCTATTAAAAAGAGGCGATTACAATCGTTATGTCTGTCCAATCTGCGGTGAAAAGCAGCCTTATATATTAATACCCAATAATTTTAAACGCGAGTTGTATGAAAACCAGAAATTGTTGGATGCTCATTTTATTGCATCACACGGAGCAAAATGCCCAATATGTAACGCGAGATTCTTTTTTAAGACCGACCTGCAAAATCATATAAAGACGGCTCATTAAATAATGTTAATGTTATAAATCCCGTTAATCATATTAATCATGTCCCCAAAAATAGGAAGGAAGAAATTATGAGACTAATTTTAAGTATGCTGATTTTCAGCATTTTAGGCTTTCTGCCATGTGGCGCATTTGCCCTGGTAGATTTGCTTAGCCAAACATCTGAAACCATGACTCAGCAATTGGTAACAATGGCGGAGAAACGCGGAGTCATTGCGGGTGAAACCCTGGTTATTGCTGAGTTTGATAACATCAATTGCAAAGGCGATGCTTTGAAAAGAATATTTCAGGAAAGGCTGATAACTTCATTCATCATGAATGATAAAGTATTTTTCAATGTTGTGGAAAGAACACAATTGGACAAAGCTATGAAAGAGCTGAAGATGGATATCTCCGGCCTGACCGACCCGGACATGCAGAAGAAACTGGGCAAACTGCTGGGTGCTAAATATATATTGTTGGGTGGAATATCAGAGACGAATGGCGCAGTCACCTTTGAAGGAAGAATCGTGGCAATTGAAAACGGCCAGAGCAAAGCCGCCACCCGCCAGACAATAACAAATCTTAACGCGACACCAACGGCAAATATCGACCCGGCAGCACCCGCAACACCAAACAACCCGGTAATAAACACCACTCAAAATGTTAACCCAGAGAATAATGGGAAGGGCACCTACCTTGCCCCGCTGGAGAATGGCGGATTAACCGCCGGAACCCATTATAAACAGGAATGGAAAGAACGCATTGGCCTAAAAAACACCGTAAGTTTTACCGCGGCGGATTTTACAGGAGATGGTAAAAACTCTATAGCAATATCATCGTTTAATTCGGTTGATGATCAATCGAGAGTTATACATGATATCAGTTTACTACAATGGAATACAAACAAATTCAAAACTTCAACAAAAAAACCATTAAGTTTATATTCTGGTTACTTTTATAATATGAAAAATTCTCTTATTAACTTCCCACGTTTATCATTCGGAATTATGAAAAAAGATGATAAAGATAAAACAAACATGTTATCTTACGGTCCGTTTCGTAGTAATATAAATCAAACAGGTGGGTATAGTTATCCTTATTATATTTCAATCACATTTGACAAAGATTCTGAAGAAATGGATACTCTTGAAACTGAATCTGACCTCTATTGTCCTTCTCAACATTGGGATACATCAGCATCACTAAGTTATGATTCTAACTATAGGAAAGCAAAAGTAAAAAGTAAAGACAAAGAATATTTTAGTAATATTACACATGAATCAAATTTCTACAGCTATACCTTTGGAGATAGTGATGACGATGGGCAGCCAGAAGCGGTAGTAACAACATTTAAAATTGATGAAAAAGACAAAGAAAAGAAAAAAGTATTGCCAGGTCCGTTAAAGGTAATATCCACCAGTGGTCAGGATGAATTCGTATCAGAAAAGAATTATGGTACCGCGGTGATATTATGGAAGCCAAATGAAAAATCAAATCCTTTCATCGCGGTATCAAGCTGCGGTATTGATGATACTGGAAAACCGGAAAAAGACGCATATATCTACCTGTTGCAGATGGATGAAAAAGAAGGCAAATATGTGGAAATATGGAAAAGCGGACGTGTAGGAGATAAAGTAGTCGATTTACAAGTCTGCGATGCTAAAAATGAAGGAACAGTCGGGTTAGTAGCCCTGGTAGAAGATAATAACAACACCTATTTCGTGAAGTTTGTTGTCGAATAATTTTTTGTGTAGAGGTGCAACATGTTGCACCTGTATGTTTTTTGTATCTTTAACACAATAAGTTAATCATCATTTATTACATCATTCTGTTTTTCTTGTATTCATTGCTGTCTGACTAATCTTTCATTACAAACACAGAAAAGAGTTTCGGCAAATTATACCAATAATATAGATATTTTAGACATGAAAATTGTAGAAAGTTTTACCCCAAAAAATATCCCATCAGATTTCTTTTGATATGTTCTTATTGTTTAATGATCACGATTTTTTCTTTATAAATTAATTTACTTAAATCTTATTTTATCATCAATATTAAAAAAACCTACATGTCCATCGCAAAATGCTGCACAAAATCCTTTACCATGTCGTATCGTGTCTATGTCGTCCATCGAACTAATTAGCGTTTTTTCACTATCAGCAGCGATAACGATAATAGTAGGATTTACGACAGTTCCCAAATTTTTACCGGATAAGTTTATATTATAACCGTATCCTATTTTATTTTTGCTCTCTGGACACAATAATACTGTGGGGTCAACATTAATTTTACTCCAAACAGTCGTTGAAACAGGTAAGGTTTCTTCATGGTCTTGTGCATACATTTGAATTGATGCAGTAATTTGTCTTAAATTTGAGATGCAAGTTTTAACTCGATCTTTTTTAAGTAATATATTATATAACTCTGTCATATCTGCCGATAAAGGTTTAGCTCCATGAGTTATTAATAAAGTCTGAATTTCTGGACGGTCGATAGCAATCATTAATGGCGTACCAAATTCATCCATATTGATATGCTTAGCATTGCATGCAGAAATTAAACTAGTACTACTCGAAAGATCCATTATTCCTGGCAATAGTTTCATTTTAGCATTGGCATTAGCACCATGGTTTAATAAATATTCAACAATTATTTTGTTTCCTCTATTGCGATTACTTCCGAAACCGCACGCTGCATGTAATGGAGTAATTCCATATGTTGATGCATCATTTACTGGAAGACCTTTTTCTACTAAATACTTTATAATATCTAATTTTTCTTCCTTAGTAGCCATCAATAACAAAGTTGATCCTGAATAATAAGATTTTAAATCGTTATCACATTTAACTTTTAAATCAGCTCCATGTTCTGCAAATAAGGTTAATAACTTAAGGTTGCCTATTTGTACAATATAAAAAACTATTGGAAAATTATCTACATACTTCATGTTAACTAATTGAGGTGATGTTTTTATCATTTCTTGTATTTTCGGGTAATCATTTGTCTGAATTGCCGTAACAAACTTTTCTTCTTGATTTGATAATTTGTGAAACTCTTCAGCGAATGAATTTCCTAATATTAAACTTATAACCATAATTAAAATTAAAATACGCATCTATTTATCTCCACAGTAAAACTTTCTAAATATATTCGATATAAATAACATTTTCACCTTTCAATAATTGTTAATAGTTTATAGAATAGAGTTAAATATTAACTCTATCAGTATATAGTAAAAATGGCTTTATCATAACATTATGACAGGTTGCTTTAACTACCAATTTTATGTATTCTAACATAAGTTACCTAAATAGGTAATTCATCGACGTTATTGTATGCTATAGAATTTATGCTGACAGTAAAATGGATGGATATATTTATGATACACAACACCATTTATTGTGTATCTGCGGAGATTTAATTATGTGGCTATGTAAAAAATGCAAACAATTAAACCAGGACACAAATCAATTTTGCGGAGGTTGCGGCGGAAAAAGAGTATCATTAGATACAACGTCAAGTGAAGTACAAACGGTTGTTTCTCCAGCCATTCGTAAAGAGACGTCAATAGTCAAATGTCCTCGATGTGGATTAAGAATTACTAATGCAAATCAATTTCCAATGGAATCAGTCATATGTTCAAAATGTACATCACCCCTCTTCCCAGAGCATTTTCGTGGTATTATTTCTTGTCCTGAGTGTGGTAGGAAAAATACGTATTCACCTGCAACCATTGATAATCCAAATGCTGCAATTTGTGGTATTTGTGGGAAACCGCTCTTCCCAATATTATATATGCAACAGCCTGTTGCCAAGAGCATGACCAATGCGATGAAAGTAGGGATGATCTCGTTATTGGTGATGATTGCTGGAGGTGGCAGCTTCATTTGGGCATCCTCTCGAATGGAAGCATATCGCACGGGAATAGGTCAGTTTGCATTAACATTGGATGCTGCTGTAGGGAATAGCGATGTTGCAAGTGCCTATCATACAGCCAGTGTTGCATATTATGGTGGAATTGTTGCTATGATTATTGGAGGAGTGTCATTATTGGCTTCTATTATAGTGATTGGTATTATCATTAACATTATGAAAAAATGAAAAGCTTCAAGGATTAAACCCACACATATCTGTCGGTCATATGTTGGTATATTGGTACTATTTATTTGATACTTTTATTTCTGCCTAAATCAAAAATTTCCATTCAAAAATTATGGGTTTAGTGACACTCACACTACTATAAACTATATAACATATAACTCTATTCCCTGCGCCAGTTACATCTGACACAGGGAATAAGTATTTCATGCTTCCTATAGTAGATATCATTAACAATGTTTATATTAGATTGTTTTACTTCTCCAACACTATCTTAATCCGCAACTATCTTAGTCAGATAACAACCTTTCTTATCTTTTGAAAGGATTAGCAATCCTTCTTTTCCTTCATTCTTCGGATCGCCTACAGACATATCAATAATTTCGTCACCCTGGCGATCGCTTTTCCATACTTCAGAATATGCCTCTCCATCCCATTGAATTACCATCGCATATCCACCATTGGCAGTAGATTTTTTATTATCATCTACGATAGTTTCATTATGGCAAGTAATCAGGTAAGTACATTTAACACCGGCAGGTTTCCAATTAGTAAGGCATTCACTATATTTCTCATTAGTGATAGCTTTGCGTTCCCCGGTTTCTCCATAAATTTCTATTGAAGCAGGTTTCCTATCACCATTTTCATGATAACGAAGAATGGCTGTTTCTATTTTTGAATCACCATCAAAATCTCCCGCAGTTAAAGTATCACTCGTACCATATATCCTACGCATATTTCCAAATTCTTTAAAATCATACTTAATATTACCTGTATCATTATCATCTATAATTGGAACTCCTGTAGAAATTATTGGATGATTATTATTATCAATGCCTACCGTCTGATAACTATTATCATGGATATTATCTCTAATTTCTGGAGCTAATTTCCTATATAATGCATAACTTGTTCCATTCCATTGCCATAACATAGAACGAAAAATAATTCCACTCATAGTACGACTTATACAAGTTGTACAAGAGATAAACGGTGATCCGTTTGTAGGTATTAAGCGAAGGTTCGCTTTCCAACTTACCCCACTATAATTTATATAGTTTAAGTCTACACTATCACTTGTCCAAAGCGAGTTGAATACATTCTTTTTCCATGAATATACTTTAACATTGGTCCCGTCATTACTATTTTCTACCGTCGCCAACCGGGGAACACCATCACCACGAAGGTTACCAACAGTGAAGCTTAATATATTACCGCCATTAATCGGCTCACGCCATACTTGTTTGAATGCGCCGCCACCGAGTATGCCGCCATTTTCTACCTTGCCAAGTATAGTACCTTTGCCATCGGGCGTAGTATTTTGCGTCGTATCAATGGCCGGGTTCTTCGTTGGTGTTCCCGGTGTGGTGGTTGCAGGTGGTGTAGTTGTCTGTTGGGTGGTATAGTCCGCCGCCATGATGTTTTCACCGCTTTCAATAGATACCAGGCGAACGTCGAAAGATACTGCTTCGTGAGCCTCTGATATACTGCCCAACATAATGTATCCAGCACCCAATAGTTTCCCGAGTTTCTTGCGGGTGTCAGGGTCGGTAAGGCCAGTCGCGTCAATCTTCATTTCCTGCATTGCCTTTTGCAGTTGCGAGCGTTCGACAACCTTGAAATGTTTTGCCTTGATACAAGCGGTAATCAGCTTTTCCTGGAATATGCGCGGTACAGCATCGCCTTTAAGGTTGATATTTTCAAACTCGGCAATAACCAGCATCTGCCCCTTCAGATTTATCACATCCTGGTCGGCAAGGAACTGCTTAACAATATCAGTAGCAGCCTCTTTCATCGGGTCCTGCGCATTGACCGACGCAACAGCTAACAGCATCATGGCGATAATTGCCAATTGCAGGATAATTCGTTTTATGTTCATATTTTTTCCTTTAATTGAGAATCTCTAATGTGGGATTCTCCCACAACCCAATTTATTTAACCACAAAGCAAAGAGCACAAAAGAATTTTTATTAATTTCTTCTTTTGCGTTCCTTGAGTTCCTTCGCGGTGAATATCTTGTTATTATATTACTTTTTTATCTCCATCTTCCGCATTTCTACCCGCTCCGCTGCCAGTGCTTTGCCGGTAGAAGTATCAAGAAAACGAGCATTGATAACAACAAACTGTCCTTCATCTGAAATGCTGCCAACCAGAATGACATTACACCCGGTTATTTCACCCAGTTTTTTTGCTGTGGACGGGTCTATTACACCAGTAGCCTGCAACCGGAGTTCTTTAAATGCTTTATCGAGTTGACCACGCTCAACCAACGGGAAATCGTTATTAATAAGCGACGTCGAAAGATTCTCCGCTACCTTTTCTGCGACTGAAGGTTTTGGAATATCTATAAGATTAAATGTCATCAATGCCACTGTAGCTTTATCAATTTTTGCTTTAAGTTCAGGTTTGGCGTCAATTCTTCTACGAAAGGCTAAAGCTAAGGTTTCTAAATCTTTGGGATCAACGGCATAAGGCCAATCACCTGTAACAGGTTCCATTTTTCCATCCGGTTGTTGCAGTTTCTGATGTGATGTTTTTACATGCTGATCGCGTTCTGTTACCGAATTAAACTTTTTATCACAAAATAGACATGATATTTGAGGATTTCCTTTTACTAACTTCGCATTTACTAATACGAAATAAGAAGCAGGATTCCAATTAAATGTAATTGTTTTTTTACCTGTTAATAAAATTTCAAAATGTTGAACTTTCTCTCCACCTACAACCTTTTTTTCCAAATACTTTTTACCATCTACACTAACTTTTAATATTAAAGAATAACAATCATTATCCAACTTTACACCCAAATCACCAATAAACTTGTCCCATCCCTGAATATTGTAAGTTACTGAATAAGCATCATTTTCACTTGTTATATATTCTTCATAATCATCATTTGCAATAGTAATTTTATCATGAAGAAAAGCAAAATCATCATCACCTGCTGTTTTTTTTAAAAGCTCACGTGTAACTGCATATTCACCATTTTTAAGTTGTTTTACATCTTGAGTAAACGCCAAAAGCGAGCTTAAAGCCAATATCAACACTATTAAAAAATATTTCATTATTACCCTCCATTTAACTAAAAAAGGAATAAATATGTCCCAGAAAAATTTGAGACTTTCCCTTTATATATCTAACAACTTATTAAAACTATTTTCAATATTTATGTCAATAGTTTATAACATAAATATTGATTTATGTCAGTTTTTATACATCCATTTATTAGTGTCTAAAATTATATAAAAAGTTCCCATATATGATACTTTTATATTTTTTTCTCACTCATTCACCATCCGATAATGGCATACTTGGGGTTGGTGTTGTTCCCAATCCCATAGGTGCAGGCTGGATGCCTGGCAATTTCCCCATTGGCGGCAATCCGCGCAGAAATCATTTTTCATCCATTTGCGGTTGCGCATTTGCTGGTAACGGGTTTCCCATGCCTCATGGAAGGTGAGTTCGTCGACGTGGCCCTGTATCCATTGCCGTGATAACGATGGACAGGCGGAATAGGAACCATCGCAAAGCAGGCTGGCGATATTTATGCCGGCACCACAATAATATGGCGACTGGCGCACTTCGCGTTCCCATTCGCATCCGAGGAATCCTTCCTCGCAATATATCAGAGGCCAGGCGGGGTTAGCAGCGCGTTTCTCCTTTATAAATTGCAATGTCCGTTTCAACAACTCGCTTGATGTAACCAAACCGTCTTGCTGAACAGCACGACCCTTGGAGAAAATGGAAAAGATGCGCCACCCCTGTACCCCCATCTCGCGTAAAAGGTTATACATACGCGGCAATTCATTAATATTTCCGGGGTGGACACAGGTTATCACTTCTACCATATCAAACTGGCGAACTGACAGCAGCAAGCGAATGGCGTTAATGGCGCGGGTATAGGCATCCGGGTGATTGCGCAGCCAGTTATTGCTATACTCAAGGCCATCCAGACTCACAGACACCGTACGCATACCAGTTTGCATACAGTTTTCTACCACCTTCTCTGTAACCATCAACCCATTTGTCACCATTCCACAGGGAAATCCCAAAGTAGAAACTTCCGCCAATATTTCAAACAGGTCACCCCGCATTAACGGTTCGCCGCCTGTGACTGCCACCATAATGCGCTTCGCGTCATAATTATTGGCGATATCATGAAATACACTCATCACCTTATCAGCGGACAACTCCGGCATTTGCGAGTCGCGGGTGCAGTCCGACCCGCAATGCCTGCAAGTAAGATTGCATTTAAGGGTTGATTCCCAAAAGAAATAATCCAAATCATGCACGCTTGCCTTCAGACTGATTGCGCGTCTCCATGCCCATTGTTGTATAGCATTGCGTGAATTACGAATAAAACTCATGGCTTCGGATCCAATTTAAAGTCGATATCAAATGATTTGCTTCCGTCATGATTGATAGAAGGAACATCAATAACCTGACTTTTAGTAGCAAAATCCCCGCCATTCAAAGGACCGTCCTCGTCAGTCGCGGAAATAGTAACTTTCTCACCGTCAGGATATGGATATTTATTAAAATCATAATAACCGTTGGTAGCTGAAATAACATCAGACCAAGGAATATCCGAACTTTGGCGCTTTACAGTAATATGAATACCAGAAATAGGTGTGCCATCACTTTTGGTAACTCTCCCGTTAATTGCAAGGCGTTCCGGCGCGCCATACATAGCTGGACCATACATACATCCAGACACACCAGCACCAGATATAATAGCCAATCCCATTAACAGAACACGCTTAATATTTTTCAAAATTAGATGTGACATGGTGTAACCTTATACCTTTACTTTATAAATGAGGTGATTTTTAGATTATTATCAATCAACTTCTATCTTACTTTGATACAAAATCTTAACATCGAAAAATCCAATACTACTTTTAAATATCATTATTTATAGTTGTCTCATACAATATGAATGAGGCAACTATATTATTAATATTTCAAATTTATCGATTTTAATTTAATTTTCTTGTATAAACAATAGTAAGCATTCCACTTAAGGTTGATGGGTTCGCTGATGGATATGATGAAAACTCATTAACATTATTTGCTGGCAATTTAGCATTTATAAAGCGATATTTAGCCTCAATACCTGATTTATCATTTATCTGATATCCCACTAACAAATGGGGAATAAATTTCATCTGATTATTATCAAAAATAAAATGTTGTTTTCCGGTTAAAACACCGTTAACTCGCCATTGATATCCACTACCAGCATCATAATCTGATTCATTTGATACAAACCCTAAAGCGGCACCTACACCTGCATAAAACGGTGAATCCTCATTTGGAACCATTGTTGCTTCATATCCTAATGAAATTACACGGGCACGAGCTGTAACTGTAGCTGGAAGAAAATTTGATGTTGTAAAATCAGTATCTTTAGCTCCAGCAGATACATCAAGAAATACTTTTTGTGTCAACTTGTCACTTTCTGAAACAGTATATTTGGCTCCTAAGTTGAGCCACAAACCACCATACTGATTAGATACATCATCTCCAGATGGCATTCCTACGCCAATATATCCTTCGATAGGTGGCTTTTCCTCCTGTGCATATACAGAAGTAACACACGTGGTAATAGCTGCAATAACAAATACCGTAAGCATCAAATGCTTAATGAAAATTTGTTTCATAGTTTTCCTCCTATGATTCGATGTCTTCCCAGGAATTATAAATTTTTCCTGAGAAGTTCTATATTGAAATTATATAGAACTTCTTTAAATATATCATTTAAAACTAATTTAATCCGTAATATTTTATATGTGTATCAAGTAAATATTCTGCTGCTTTATTATTACCAGTATCATGTAAAATTTTAGCCAAAAGAATACCAGCTTTAGGGTGAAGTGGATTTGAAGTTGTTATCTCTTCTAATAATTTAGTTGCTTCTTTAATATTTCCTTGACGCAAGTCAATAAGTGCCAATAAATATTTTCCTTCTACACAATTTTGATTTACAGTTCGATATCGCACTAAATGCCATTTTGCTAATTCAAGATTATCAACCCCAAGAAATGCTGTGGCAAGTTGAAGATGAATTAATGAATCGCTTCTATTATCCATCAGTGATGTGGTTTTTGTAGCTAAAATAAAATCACATTGTGCTTCATTGCTTGCAAAACCTGAAATAGCATCAACCGATCCGCCTATTGTCTGGGTTGTTGATATACCAGCTGATGGTAAATTGATAAGAGTTGGAGTAGGTTTGGAAATAGATGATACAGAACCTTTTTGATACTGTATACCTTGTAATAATGATTCTTGGCATTCCTTTAATGTTTTCTTGGCTTCATCTATATTTGATGAGTCCATCTGAACGACTGCTTTCTTGTAAAGTAGTTGTCCGTATGTATGCCATGGTAGAAAATCTTTACAATTTTTACCCAAACTCATTTTAGCAGTAGCGATAGAACTATCAAGATCAATATCTGTCATAGAAACATCCTGCTCTTTTACATTAGGCAAAGTTATTTCTGATAATTTATCATTATATTTTTCAATAGCTTTTGAATTATTATCTTTTGCAAAAGTGTCAATTTCTTTTTGGGCATCATTCAGTTCTTCATTATTATCAATAATCTGCATCATGCCTTGCTTCGATCCTTCACCAAATATTACCGGAAGAATATTGTCTGTAATCGTTGCTGTTAGTATTAGGCGTGTTGCTGATTTGACTTTAGGTGCTTTTACAGAAGTTTGAAATATTAAAATTCCGTTTTCACCCATTGTAGGCTTTGTCATATTTCGTATTGAAAACTTAACATTAGGGGTTGAAATGGCAAAAAATTCTATTTCCATGCCCGAAGGACGAGATGAAATCGGACCTTGAACACGAACTGTTATTGTAGTTGACTCAGATGAAAGTACAACAGGTGGATTAGCTGAAACATCCAATACTTTTAAAATTCCCCATCCAGGTGCAAGTGTTGATGCTACCTGTGATTCTGTTGATGATAACAATAATGGTGACAATGATACTACCATTTTATTAGTAGCATCAATTTTTTCAAAAGCTGCTATACCCTGATAAGATGAATATCCTTTACATTCTACTTTAATTGGAAAATTTGTTACATTCACCCATTTTGTTTTTTTAGAGCCTTTACCAAATAATAGCTCTAACGGACTTGAGTTTAAAACTTCACCGAATGTTGCCGCTTCAGAATCAACACGACCGACATGAGCATCAAATGTATATTTCCCTTTGTCATCTGTAGTTTCAGAAAGCCATTTATTCTGGTCAAGTAAAAATATGCATACCCCTTTGAGTGGCAAACTTGTTTGGGCATCATAGACAGCACCTGTAACAATACCAGTAGATGTTGGCAACACTGGCGGAGTTGATGCTAATACAGACATTACTGTAATTAGCATGCAGAAAAAGACCATTAGTTTTCGAACCATTTAATTCTCCTTTATAGAATTAATTACAATTCCCCTTAATGTGCATCTAAAATTGTACATTCATTAATAGTAATCAAATATTATAATTATATTTAAATTATTATTATTTCTTACTGCGTTAAACACGTAAAATTATTATTTACGAGTAGTTGTCATTGTTTTAGCTCTGTTCCAGGGTTTAAGATCATTTGCCCATAATGCAGAATCAGCAATCTTCATAATTCCTTCACGCATTCCTGATACTAATACATCTTGACCGACGGAATAGACCGTATCTACACCTGCTAATTTAGTACATTCCGACCAGCTATTTACATTGGTGTAATTTCTCATTTCTTCAGGTTGGCTTGGGTCTGTTCTATCACCTCTTACAGTAACAGGTATACGGCGTATTACTCGTGAATCACCTTGCTTTTTCAATGCGACTTCTCTACTCCAAATTATATTTTGATTACCAGCCATATCTAACACCCGCAAAAATCCTGTTAAGCTTACTGCTGGCATAGTTTGAACAGAATATTCATAATTTACTGTATATGAATCTCTTTCATTTTCCCATTGAACTTTTTTCGATTTCCATTCCCTCAAATTCTTTTCATATTGTGGCATATCTTCGTATTTCCAGTGAGTATAATCATTCTGAAATTTTTCTGAAGCACGTCTTTCTTCTGAATTATTACCGGGATATGTATGTGGACCGAATAAAGGTTTATTATTGGGATCTGGTTCTGATGGTGCTTTAGGTTCAGCAATAGTAAATGCTGGAAATGGAGCCGTAAGACGAGTACGAGGAAAATCATATCTAACTTCTGGCTGCAATGTTTTAGCCCATAATAATAACACGCCATCAGCATTACTTGCCTGATTAACGTTCTTCTTATCTTCAGGACGACGGAAAGGATCATCATTTTCCGCATCTTTTCCTAATGAAATATCTAATAGATTTCCCCAATTTTGCGTACTAACCATAGACTGAACTTTTATATTTAATATCGGGGCAGCGACTTCTTCCAGTCTTTGCTGAAGAACAATGCGTTTCCTATCAACATCAGGGGTATCTATAATAGTTCCAATTGCAATGGTTTTCATATATGTTAAATCACAGAGATCAATTGTATATGGACCACCAGCATAACTGTTTCTAATAACTTGATTCATCAATGCATCAAAATATTTTTTTGTTGGGGCACAAATAGTCCAGACTTCAACCCCATCTACCTTTTCGCGCTGAGCGATAGCTTGCCGGCAAAAACGCTGCCAACCAGTTATCCCCATTCTATCTGGAGTTAACTGACTACAATTTGTCTTTAATGTTGGAGGTAGCACTTGTCCTGCTTCTGTTGCGCCAAACTCTGTATCACCATTCCAATCAATACATATAAACTTATGTGTTAATCCTTTTTCATCGCGGAATTTATCAAAATCATCCAATGAATATTCTGTAATAGCAGTATATTTATAAAATTTTTCTAAATTCACAGTCACATTAGTTTGATTAGTTAATAATCCTAATCTATTTACTGGCATCATTTTTTTATAGGTATCTTTTGATCTATCTTTCATTAATCCATAAGGCATATTCCATAAATCATTTGCCGCTTCCCTTAACCAGCTTAACTCAGGTATATCAATTATAACTTGATTTTCTTTACCATATTCTCCCGCATTCTGAACCCAAATACTTACGGTTGCTCTATCTTTTGGAATAGTAGGTGTCAGTGGATATAATGAACCAATCAAAAGATTTAACTTCAATTTTTCATCATCTGTTAATTTTGACCTGTCAATTACTAAAATTGTCTCTGTTCGCCTTGTTGCATCATAAGGTAAAAAATCTTTCTGTTTTTTTCCATAAGTGCCTAATGAGTTTAAAGCAATATAATTACAATGGGGATATTTACCATCCACCCTTAATAATGCCTCACGACATATCGGCGGCATCACATCTTCTTTTGAAATGTTGGAAATAACATATACATAGAAATATGTATCACCCCACATGCCTTCATTTTTCCGATTCACGATTTGTTCGTCATAAGAACCAGCAAAAGATGAAAATATGCAGAATACTGCAAGGGCACAAGCGAATAATAATCGCTTTAAAGATAGGTTTTTCATTTTAAATTCTCCTGTTAGTTATTTTAAGTCGCAGGTAATACTGCGGCAATCAATACTTGTAATATTTAATGATATGCCATTTAATTTCTGTAATACTGCAGCAACAGTATTAGCATCGCGTTTCGTACGAATACTGAATGTTGCAGAATGAGTACTTCGAAGATCCATCGTTGGATTGCTTATTACGCTGCCTGGCAATGCTGCTTTTAAATTAGCTTGAATTAAATCAAATTTCTCATATTCGTTGATTTTCCATATACGAATTCGGAATACCGGCGTTCCATAGGCTTTTAACATTTCGCTAACCATGCGAACAATCGTCTTTTCTGCGCAAAGCTGTAATGATTTTTTTGCCATTACATTGCCTGTTGGATCTAATTTCGGTTCATCTGTTTTGGTCAAACTCAATGTAGAATCTATAGAGGCAATTAACCGTGCTGTCGCACCTTCTGTTAATCTATATTCTACACGGGCATCAAAGCCATCATTGTTTACTCGTTGTTCCGCAAAAGAATCTCCTAATGCAAAAATATCAGCTTGGAGTTCTCCAGCAGCTTTTCTAACTAAGTTATCAGCTCTCATATCACCAGTATCTGCTTGTAATAATGATTCGCGTAGTAACGCTACTTGTGCCTGATCTGGGTCAACTAACTGAAACCGATAATTAAGTAATGCTGCTGCAACGACTGTCTGTACCGCAGGATCCGGAACTACTCGACGAATAATAGTCTCTTTTGTCATTACTGCTATACGCGGGGTAACTTTCCCAAAAATTATCCCTACCAATTCACGTACTATCTGCGCAAAGTTAAGTCTTAAATAATATGCATCATTACGAGGAATTATTTCAGTGACAAATTTGTCTGAAGAATTATATATTTTTTGTTCAATTTCTGGTTTCCATATTTCATACACATCTTTGGCATCACCTAATATTTTTTGTTCAACTAACCATTTCACACTATCTGCCATTGCTTGCGGACGTTCCATAGCAGTATTGGTTACAGTTATTTCACTTGATGTCCAGGAAATAAGGCTAGTTGTGGTATCACCTTCAGTC